>NZ_JBBOZY010000001.1:0-32500 GCF_038008845.1 Aeribacillus sp. FSL M8-0254
TTGCTGAATCCAAAATATACTTTTGATACGTTTGTTATCGGCTCAGGAAATCGATTTGCCCATGCTGCATCCCTGGCTGTTGCGGAAGCGCCGGCAAAAGCATACAACCCGCTGTTTATTTATGGTGGCGTCGGTCTCGGAAAAACTCATTTAATGCATGCAATCGGCCATTATGTATTAGAACATAATCCTTCCGCGAGAGTCGTCTATTTGTCATCAGAAAAATTTACGAATGAATTTATTAACTCAATTCGTGACAATAAAGCCGATGAATTTCGCAATAAATACCGGAATGTTGATGTTCTATTGATAGATGATATTCAATTTCTTGCTGGAAAAGAACAAACACAAGAGGAATTTTTCCATACGTTCAACACACTTCACGAGGAAAGCAAGCAAATAGTCATTTCAAGCGACAGGCCGCCAAAGGAAATTCCTACTCTTGAAGACCGGCTGAGATCACGTTTTGAATGGGGGCTCATAACAGATATTACTCCTCCTGACCTCGAAACAAGAATTGCCATTTTAAGAAAAAAAGCGAAAGCTGATGGATTGGATATTCCAAATGAAGTCATGCTTTATATTGCCAACCAAATTGATACAAATATTCGTGAGCTAGAAGGTGCCCTTATACGCGTAGTAGCTTATTCTTCTCTCATTAATAAAGATATTAACGCGGATCTCGCGGCAGAAGCATTAAAAGACATTATACCGAGCTCCAAGCCTAAAATTATTACCATTCAAGAAATTCAACGTGTAGTTGGACAGCATTTTAATGTTAAATTGGAAGATTTTAAAGCAAAAAAGAGAACAAAGTCTGTTGCATTTCCAAGACAGATTGCCATGTACTTATCAAGAGAATTAACCGACTCTTCTTTGCCGAAAATTGGAGAAGAATTTGGAGGAAGAGACCATACAACAGTCATTCATGCTCATGAAAAAATTTCAAAGCTATTAGAAGAAGACCCACAGCTGCAAAATCAAATAAATGAAATAAAAGAACAGTTAAAGCATTCCATTCATTATCATTAGTTGAGGACATTGTGAATAACTTTGACATTGGCATGCACAGTTTATCCACATGTGGATAAACTGTGCTTCCTTTCATTAACATTGTTATCAACATATCCACAAGCCCTATTACTACTTATACTATATTTTTTAATTAAAAAATAATAATATAAAATGTATTTGATAGATGGCAGTGCAGCCTTAGAAGGAGGATTTACATGCAAGTTATCGTCCCAAAAAATAAGCTTGTTGAAAGCGTCCAAGATGTCATGAAGGCCGTCTCCTCTAGAACAACCATTCCTATATTGACCGGAATAAAAATTGTCGCAACAGAAGAGGGCATTTCATTAACAGGCAGTGATTCAGACATTTCGATTGAGTCCTTTATACCTGCAGAAGAAAATGGAACGATTCATGCGGAAATCATCGAGCCCGGAAGCATTGTTTTGCAAGCTCGTTTTTTTAGTGATATTGTGAGGAAGCTTCCGCAGGATAAAGTGGAAATGAAAGTGGAAAACCACTTTCTAACTATTATTCGATCAGGAAGTGCGGAATTTAATCTGCATGGTTTGGATGCAGAAGAATATCCAAGATTGCCGGAAATTAAGGAGCAAAACGTTTTTAAAATTCCATCAGATCTATTAAAAACCTTAATTCGACAAACAGTTTTTGCTGTTTCGGTTTCAGAAACAAGACCAATTTTAACCGGTGTAAACTGGCGTTTAGAAAATGGCGAATTAACATGTATTGCAACGGACAGCCATCGATTAGCTTTACGGAAAGCAAAAGTGGAAACCAATATTTCTGAAGCGCATAATGTCGTTATTCCGGGAAAAAGCTTAAATGAGCTGAATAAAATTCTTGATGAAAACGATGATCTTGTCGAGATTGTCATTACAGAAAATCAAGTTTTGTTTAAGACGAAAAACATATTATTCTTTTCACGCCTCTTAGACGGAAATTACCCTGATACGAGCAGACTTATTCCAATGGAAAGTAAAACGGATATTGTTCTTGACGCAAAAGATTTTTTACAAGCTATAGACCGCGCATCTCTTCTTGCAAGAGAAGGACGCAATAACGTCGTCAAGTTGACAACATTTCCTAACGGGAAGGTTGAAATCTTGTCAAATTCACCGGAAATTGGGAAGGTTGTCGAAGAAATTCATGCCAAAGATGTTCAGGGAGAAGATTTAAAAGTCTCCTTTAGTGCAAAATATATGATAGATGCATTAAAAGCTGTGGAAGGATCAGAAATTCGCATCAGCTTTACAGGGGCGATGAGGCCGTTTTTAATTCGTGTTCCCGAAGATGAAACAGTTTTGCAGCTGATTCTTCCTGTCCGAACATATTAAACAGCTGTCACCGATTCTTTATGATAAATTCCTCTATTTTGAAGTACTGGAAATAAAAATGAAAGCTACTAGTAATCAAAAAAGCTAGTAGCTTTCTTTTCGAATTGGGAAATATTTAGTAAAATAAAAAGTTAGAGACTATTTTGAGAAAGCGGATGAAATTCAGATGAAGCGTATGATTCAAATTAAAGGTGAATATATTACACTCGGACAATTTTTAAAATTAGCGGATGTCATCCAAACTGGCGGAATGGCAAAATGGTTTCTGCAAGAGCATGAAGTGCTCGTAAATTCTGAGAGGGAACAGCGCCGGGGAAGAAAATTAAGAGACGGAGACATCGTAGAAGTAAAAGAGATTGGAACCTTTATTGTAAAAAACTGAAGTTGGTGACCTTCATTGTATTTAAAAGAATTCAGTTTAAAGAACTACCGTAATTATGAGTCCCTTCATGTACAGTTTGAAAACAAAGTCAATGTGATAATTGGAGAAAATGCCCAAGGGAAAACAAATATGATGGAGGGCATCTATGTTTTGGCGATGGCGAAATCCCATCGAACCAGCAATGATAAAGAGCTCATTCAATGGGAGAAGGAATATGCTAAAATAGAAGGGAGAATAGAAAAACAAAATCGTTTTTCTACGGTTGAATTAATTATTTCCAACAAAGGGAAAAAAGCTAAATTAAATCATTTAGAACAAAAAAAATTAAGTGAATATGTCGGTCACGTCAATGTGATTATGTTTGCTCCGGAAGATTTGAATTTAGTTAAAGGAAGTCCGCAAATTCGCAGGCGTTTTATCAATATGGAAATTGGACAAGTTTCTCCTGTTTATTTGCACCAACTGAACAAATATCAAAAAATCATTCAGCAGAGAAATCATTATTTAAAGCTTCTCCAAACGAGAAAGCAGACGGATGAAAAAATGTTGGATGTGCTTACACTTCAGCTGTGTGAGACAGCGAGCAATATCATTAAAAAAAGATATTTGTTTGTTAAACAGCTTGAAAAATGGGCACAACCGATTCATTCCATCATTTCAAGGGGAATGGAGGAATTAAGAATTCAGTATAAGCCTTCTGTTGATGTATCAGAAGAAGCAGACTTGTCGAAAATAGTAGAAGTATACTATGACAGGTTTGCTAAAATAAGAGAAAAGGAAATAGAACGTGGAACGACGTTAGCCGGTCCCCACAGAGATGACCTTATTTTTTATGTGAACGGCCGGGATGTTCAAACATTCGGATCGCAAGGCCAGCAGCGCACGACAGCTCTTTCGCTGAAATTGGCCGAAATAGATTTGATCCATGAAGAGATTGGCGATTATCCTGTATTATTGTTGGACGATGTTTTATCAGAATTAGATGATTTTAGGCAATCTCATTTATTAAATGCCATTCAAGGGAAAGTGCAAACCTTTGTGACAACAACAAGCGTAGATGGAATTGATCACAAAACCTTGAAGGAAGCGGCTATCTATCGTGTATCTTCCGGACAATTAATATAAATTATTTTTTTTTTGAAACAGATCATGATGCTATTAAGGATTTTAACATTTGCAGCTTGTTTTTTTACTCATGCATAGATCATGTCTTACTTTGAAAAAAGCGAATCAATCCATTTAGATTTTTTGTCGATAAAAGATTTTTTTATCTATTCAATCGATTTTATGTTTATAAAAGTGTAGGTGATCATTGTGGCGATGGAACAAAATCATGAGGAACAAACAACATATGATGAAAACCAGATTCAAGTACTGGAAGGGTTGGAAGCTGTTCGAAAAAGACCTGGAATGTATATTGGATCTACCAGTTCCAAAGGTCTTCATCATCTCGTTTGGGAAATTGTCGATAATAGTATAGATGAGGCTTTAGCGGGTTTTTGTACAGAAATAAATGTGACGATCGAACAAGACAATAGTATAACAGTAAAAGATAACGGGCGAGGAATACCCGTCGGAATACATGAGAAAATGGGAAGACCAGCCGTTGAAGTCATCATGACTGTCCTTCATGCAGGAGGAAAATTCGGAGGCGGAGGCTATAAAGTTTCCGGTGGACTCCACGGTGTAGGAGCTTCAGTTGTGAATGCACTGTCAACTGAACTGGAGGTTTTTGTTCATCGCGATGGAAATATTTACTACCAGAAATATCGCCGAGGTGTGCCTTGTGAAGATTTGAAAATTGTTGGAAAAACTGAAACGACGGGAACCATTGTGCATTTCAAGCCTGATCCTGAAATTTTTAAAGAAACAACCGAATATGATTATGATACGTTGGCGTCGCGGTTGCGAGAACTTGCTTTTTTAAACCGTGGAATCAAGATTACATTAGAAGATAAGCGGGACGAAAAAGGACGGCAAAATTCATATTACTATGAGGGCGGTATCATCTCCTATGTAAAGCATCTCAACCGTACAAAAGAGGTTCTTCATGAAGAACCGATTTATATTGAAGGAGATAAAGATGGAATAAAAATAGAAATCGCTCTTCAATACAATGATGGATATACAAGTAATATTTACTCTTTTGCTAATAATATTCACACTTATGAGGGCGGTACTCACGAATCCGGCTTTAAAACTGCCTTAACTCGCGTCATTAATGATTACGCTAGAAAAACTGGATCTATTAAAGAAAACGATCAAAATTTATCAGGAGAAGATGTTCGTGAGGGGTTAACCGCGATCATTTCTGTCAAACATCCTAATCCCCAATTTGAGGGACAAACGAAAACAAAGCTTGGAAATTCCGAAGTAAGAACAATTACGGATTCCATTTTCTCGGAAATGTTTGAAACGTTTCTTTTCGAACATCCGCAAACAGCTAAAAAAATTGTGGAAAAAGGTTTGATGGCGGCAAGAGCCCGTTTAGCTGCCAAAAAAGCAAGGGAATTAACGAGAAGAAAAAGCGCATTAGATGTTTCGAATTTGCCTGGAAAATTAGCAGATTGTTCGTCAAAAGATCCATCCATCTCAGAATTGTTTGTTGTTGAGGGTGATTCTGCCGGTGGTTCTGCTAAGCAGGGCCGGGACAGACATTTCCAAGCTATTTTGCCGTTGAGAGGAAAAATTTTAAATGTTGAGAAAGCACGTCTTGACAAAATATTATCCAACAATGAAGTGCGTGCCATAATCACAGCCATTGGAACAGGGATTGGCGAAGATTTCGATGTTTCGAAAGCGAGATACCATAAAGTTGTGATTATGACGGATGCCGATGTGGACGGAGCGCATATTCGTACACTGCTGCTTACCTTTTTCTATCGGTACATGAGAGGAATTATTGAAAAAGGATATGTTTATATTGCGCAGCCTCCTTTATATAGAATTCAACAAGGGAAAAGGGTTGAATATGCGTACAATGATCGGCAGCTCGATAAAATTTTGTCCAATCTTCCAAGCCAACCGAAGCCAAGCATTCAACGCTACAAAGGACTTGGAGAAATGAATGCTGAGCAGCTTTGGGAAACAACAATGAATCCATCAACTAGAACGCTGCTGCAAGTAACGTTGCAGGATGCGATTGATGCGGATGAAACGTTTGAAATTTTAATGGGAGACAAAGTGGAGCCTCGCCGCCAGTTTATTGAAGAAAACGCCCGTTATGTAAAAAATTTGGATATTTAATCGATTTGTTCACCCCATTCTCATTTTGTTTTTCTCCATAAAGTGAGGTTTGGGAATTGCTTTTTACGGAGGTAATAAAAAATGGCTGAAAACAAAGAATCGCAAATACAGGAAGTCAATATAAGCCAAGAAATGCGTTCATCCTTCCTTGATTATGCGATGAGCGTCATCGTGTCGCGCGCCTTGCCTGACGTCCGTGACGGACTTAAGCCTGTTCACCGGAGAATTCTTTATGCCATGCATGACCTTGGCATGACTCCGGATAAACCGCATAAAAAATCTGCAAGGATTGTAGGAGATGTGATCGGTAAGTACCATCCACACGGAGATTCAGCTGTTTACGAGACGATGGTGAGAATGGCCCAAGATTTTAACTATCGCTATATGCTGGTGGATGGTCACGGAAACTTTGGATCCGTTGATGGAGACGCCGCAGCTGCGATGCGTTATACAGAGGCGAGAATGTCAAAAATTTCAATGGAACTTTTGCGTGACATTAATAAAGACACCATTGATTATCAAGATAATTATGACGGATCGGAAAAGGAGCCTGTCGTTCTTCCTTCCCGTTTCCCGCACTTGCTCGTAAATGGCGCATCCGGAATTGCAGTAGGAATGGCGACCAACATTCCTCCACATCAAATCGGCGAAGTAATCGACGGTGTTCTGGCATTAAGTAAAAATCCAGACATCACCATTGGAGAGCTAATGGAAATCATTCCTGGACCGGACTTTCCGACGGCAGGACAAATAATGGGGAAAAGCGGCATTCGAAAAGCTTATGAGACCGGACGAGGATCGATCACGCTCCGGGCAAAGGTTGAAATTGAAGAAAGAGAAAACGGGAAACAGGCAATTATAGTGACTGAGATTCCGTACCAAGTAAATAAAGCAAAACTTATTGAAAAGATTGCAGAGCTTGTCCGTGAGAAAAAAATTGACGGTATCTCCGATTTAAGAGATGAATCTGATAGAAAAGGTATGCGCATTGTCATCGAAGTTCGGAGAGATGCAAATGTCAACGTGCTTTTGAATAATTTATATAAACAGACGGCATTACAAACAAGCTTTGGAATTAATATGCTTGCTTTAGTAGACGGAGAACCGAAAGTATTAAATTTAAAACAAATTTTAGAGCATTATTTAGATCATCAAAAAGTCGTTATTAGAAGACGTACTGCTTTTGAATTAAGAAAGGCTGAAGCGCGAGCGCATATTTTGGAAGGGTTAAGAATTGCATTAGATCATATCGATGAAGTGATTAACCTGATTCGAAGCTCCAAAACAACAGATATTGCCCGCGAAGGATTAATGGAAAAATTCAGCTTAACGGAAAAGCAAGCACAGGCCATCTTGGATATGCGGCTGCAGCGTCTGACAGGCCTTGAACGAGAAAAAATAGAAGAGGAATATAATGAGCTGGTAAAGCTAATTGAAGAGTTAAAAGGTATATTAGCCAGCGAAGAAAAGGTTTTAGACATTATTCGTGAGGAATTAGAAGAAATAAAAGAGCGTTTTAATGATGAGCGCCGTACAGAAATAATTGCAACTGGTTTAGAAGCTTTTGAAGACGAAGATTTGATTCCAAAAGAGAATATTGTCATTACGCTTACCCATAAAGGCTATATTAAGCGCCTCCCTGTTTCTACTTACCGCAGTCAAAAGCGTGGCGGAAGAGGCATTCAAGGAATGGGAACTAATGCTGACGACTTTGTTGAGCATCTTTTAACAACCAGTACACACGATACTATTTTATTTTTTACAAATAAAGGAAAAGTTTACCGAGCAAAAGGATATGAAATCCCCGAATATGGACGAACAGCTAAAGGGCTTCCGATCATTAATTTATTGGAAATAGACCAAGATGAATGGATCAATGCCATCATCCCTGTTCCAGGATTTGTTGATGATTGGTTTTTATTTTTTGCGACAAAAGAAGGAATATGTAAACGATCACCGCTTTCTCAATTTTCCAATATACGTAACAGCGGTTTAATTGCGCTGCACTTACGCGAAGGGGACGAGCTTATCTCCGTACATTTGACAGATGGTACAAAAGATATTGTAATTGGAACAAAAAATGGAATGTTAATTCGTTTTCATGAACAAGATGTCCGGTCAATGGGCCGCACAGCTACGGGCGTAAAGGGAATTACGTTGGAAAAAAATGATGAAGTTGTCGGCATGGAAGTGCTGGACCCAGGTGTCGATGTATTAGTCGTAACTGAAAATGGGTACGGAAAACGTACGCACGAAAGCGAGTACCGAATCCAAACCCGGGGCGGCAAAGGTTTAAAAACATGCAACATTACCCCTAAAAATGGGTCGGTAGTTTCTGTAAAAGCTGTTCGCGGTGACGAAGATTTAATGATCATTACTGGGAACGGCGTTCTGATTCGCATGGATGTCAATGATATTTCTTCAATGGGACGTAATACAGTCGGTGTAAAGCTTATTAAACTTGATGAAAATGAACATGTTTCAACGGTTGCGCTCGTTGAAAAAGAAGAGCAAGAGGAACAGCAGGAAGAAGAATAAAAAGTGCTCTTTTTTGAAGGGTGATATCTGTTGAAACATATTCTGCCAGCGGAAGGAAAAAGTACTAATTTTAGGTCTACCACAGCTTTCAAAGCTGTGGTATTGTTAATTTATGGAGATCAAACGAATATTTCCTAATCTTTATCCTGTGAGAAAAAGGTATTTTTCGTTTTGAGGTTTGTTTACGTTCCTAAATGAGTGGGTGCCAATTGATTTTTATTTAAAGGAGGGGGTTCATTTGCGGATTCATGTCAAAAAATTGAAGCCGGGATTTGTCTTAGCAGAAGATGTTTATTCTTTGTCACCAAAACCAATTGCGAAAAAAGGCACTGTTATTAATGAGGAACATATTGAATTTTTTCGTGCATTTTTAATTAAAGAAGTTCAAGTCCGGACTTCTACTACTACAGGAGTAAAAGAAGCGAAAGAGGATATTTCCACTGATCAACCTCAAAAAAATGAGGCTGACGTTCAAAAAACGGAAAGTTCATCAAAAACTGCTTTTGAAGAAATTTTTGTACATTCAGTAGAACAGCTCCAAAAGTATTTTTTATTTTGGCAGTCGGGTGCTTCAGTAGATATTTATAAAATTAGAACATTACTCCTCCCAGTATTAAAAGCTGGGTTTGATCAACCAAGCAAAATAATGGAGACTTATACAACATGTGATGCAAAAAATTATATTTGCCATCATTCTGTTTCTGTCTCTTTATTAAGCGCTTTAATTGCAAAAAAAATGGGATTTTTAACTGGTGAAGTAAATCAAATTGCTCTTGCAGGTCTGTTAAGTGATTGTGGGATGGCAAAAATTACGTCGGCAATTTTAACAAAAAAAGAAGCGCTGACAGAAAAAGAGTTCCTCGAGGTTAGAGAACATCCTATTCACAGCTATAAATTATTAAAAGATTTACCAGCTTTAACAGAAGGTGCGAAAGTTGCAGTCTTGCAGCATCATGAACGATTTGATGGATCAGGTTATCCTTTAGGAATTAAAGGCGTTCAAATTCATCCTTTTGCCAAAATCATTTCGTTTGCAGACGCATATCAAGCAATGATTTCTCCTCGTCCATATCGCAATGGACAATCGCCTTTTCACGTATTGGATCAAATAGAAAAAGACCAATTTGGAAAATTTGATTTATCGGTTGTTCAAGCTTTCAAAAAAATATTTATAAAAGATATGGTAGGACGAACAGTAAAGCTTTCTAATGGAGCTTATGGGAAAATCGTTTTTATAAATGAAAAATTGGTTACAAAGCCGATGGTACAAGCAGAGAATTCCGATCAAATTATATCTTTGGAAAAGAGCAAGGATTTGTCGATTATAAAGGTTTTTTAGTTTTTTCGAAAATATAAAATAATGCTTGTCAAAAACGATTGAAACTGCTATAATCACTGAAGTCAGCAATTAAAATAAAAAAAGTGTTGACAACCATAAAGTATGATTTTATAATGTAAAAGTCGCTGTTTTTGATATATGATCTTTGAAAACTGAACAAAACGAAAAGCGTGCCTGTTGATTCTGACAAGAGCATTTGGTGACAAACTTTTTTTGGAGAGTTTGATCCTGGCTCAGGACGAACGCTGGCGGCGTGCCTAATACATGCAAGTCGAGCGGACCGAAGGGAGCTTGCTCCTTTAGGTTAGCGGCGGACGGGTGAGTAACACGTGGGCAACCTGCCCTGCAGACTGGGATAACTTCGGGAAACCGGAGCTAATACCGGATAACACCGAAAACCGCATGGTTTTCGGTTGAAAGGCGGCTTTTAGCTGTCACTGCAGGATGGGCCCGCGGCGCATTAGCTAGTTGGTGAGGTAACGGCTCACCAAGGCGACGATGCGTAGCCGACCTGAGAGGGTGACCGGCCACACTGGGACTGAGACACGGCCCAGACTCCTACGGGAGGCAGCAGTAGGGAATCTTCCGCAATGGACGAAAGTCTGACGGAGCAACGCCGCGTGAGCGAAGAAGGTCTTCGGATCGTAAAGCTCTGTTGTCAGGGAAGAACAAGTGCCGTTCGAACAGGGCGGTACCTTGACGGTACCTGACGAGGAAGCCACGGCTAACTACGTGCCAGCAGCCGCGGTAATACGTAGGTGGCAAGCGTTGTCCGGAATTATTGGGCGTAAAGCGCGCGCAGGCGGTTCCTTAAGTCTGATGTGAAATCTCGCGGCTCAACCGCGAGCGGCCATTGGAAACTGGGGAACTTGAGTGCAGGAGAGGGGAGCGGAATTCCACGTGTAGCGGTGAAATGCGTAGAGATGTGGAGGAACACCAGTGGCGAAGGCGGCTCTCTGGCCTGTAACTGACGCTGAGGCGCGAAAGCGTGGGGAGCGAACAGGATTAGATACCCTGGTAGTCCACGCCGTAAACGATGAGTGCTAAGTGTTAGAGGGTATCCACCCTTTAGTGCTGCAGCAAACGCATTAAGCACTCCGCCTGGGGAGTACGGCCGCAAGGCTGAAACTCAAAGGAATTGACGGGGACCCGCACAAGCGGTGGAGCATGTGGTTTAATTCGAAGCAACGCGAAGAACCTTACCAGGTCTTGACATCCCCTGACAACCCTAGAGATAGGGCGTTCCCCTTTCGGGGACAGGGTGACAGGTGGTGCATGGTTGTCGTCAGCTCGTGTCGTGAGATGTTGGGTTAAGTCCCGCAACGAGCGCAACCCTTGACCTTAGTTGCCAGCATTCAGTTGGGCACTCTAAGGTGACTGCCGGCTAAAAGTCGGAGGAAGGTGGGGATGACGTCAAATCATCATGCCCCTTATGACCTGGGCTACACACGTGCTACAATGGGTGGTACAAAGGGCAGCGAAACCGCGAGGTGGAGCGAATCCCAAAAAACCACTCTCAGTTCGGATTGCAGGCTGCAACTCGCCTGCATGAAGCCGGAATCGCTAGTAATCGCGGATCAGCATGCCGCGGTGAATACGTTCCCGGGTCTTGTACACACCGCCCGTCACACCACGAGAGTTTGTAACACCCGAAGTCGGTGGGGTAACCCTTACGGGAGCCAGCCGCCGAAGGTGGGACAAATGATTGGGGTGAAGTCGTAACAAGGTAGCCGTATCGGAAGGTGCGGCTGGATCACCTCCTTTCTAAGGATATATACATTGAAATAGGGTGCGCTTTTCCGTTTTGTTTAGTTTTGAAGGATCACATCCTTCCCCGTTTGCTGGTGAATTCGCAAAGTCGATTTCCCAGCGAATAGAAGCTGAATAAAAAATACAGGATGGGCCTGTAGCTCAGCCGGTTAGAGCGCACGCCTGATAAGCGTGAGGTCGGTGGTTCAAGTCCACTCAGGCCCACCATAAATAAGACCATCCTGGGGCCTTAGCTCAGCTGGGAGAGCGCCTGCTTTGCACGCAGGAGGTCAGCGGTTCGATCCCGCTAGGCTCCACCATAAGTTTGATGAATATTGGAAGCATTGCTCCTATGCGAGAGCCCATTCGAAGGATCGGATGTTCGGCTAAAAGCAACTCAAGCAGCAAGGGAGCTCATTGAAAGAAAAAGCATTGTTCTTTGAAAACTGGATAACGGAAAGACATTCACGAATAGATCGCTCATGTTAGGAAGAAACGGTTAAGTTAGAAAGGGCGCACGGTGGATGCCTTGGCACTAGGAGCCGATGAAGGACGGGACAAACACCGAAATGCTTCGGGGAGCTGTAAGTAAGCGTCGATCCGGAGATGTCCGAATGGGGGAACCCACTGTCCGTAATGGGGCAGTATCCATACCTGAATCCATAGGGTATGGAGGGCAACCCGGGGAACTGAAACATCTAAGTACCCGGAGGAAGAGAAAGCAACAGCGATTCCCTGAGTAGCGGCGAGCGAAACGGGAACAGCCCAAACCAAGAGGCGTGCCTCTTGGGGTTGTAGGACACTCGATTAAGGAGTGACAAAGGAACGGGGTAGACGAAGAGGTCTGGAAAGGCCCGTCAGAGAAGGTAACAACCCTGTAGTCGAAACTCCGTTCCCTCCCGAGTGGATCCTGAGTACGGCGGGACACGTGAAATCCCGTCGGAAGCAGGGAGGACCATCTCCCAAGGCTAAATACTCCCTAGTGACCGATAGTGAACCAGTACCGTGAGGGAAAGGTGAAAAGCACCCCGGGAGGGGAGTGAAAGAGAACCTGAAACCGTGTGCCTACAAGTAGTCAGAGCCCATTAACGGGTGATGGCGTGCCTTTTGTAGAATGAACCGGCGAGTTGCGATTTCGTGCAAGGTTAAGCCGAAAGGCGGAGCCGCAGCGAAAGCGAGTCTGAAGAGGGCGAAATAGTACGAGGTCGCAGACCCGAAACCAGGTGATCTACCCATGTCCAGGGTGAAGGCAAGGTAACACTTGCTGGAGGCCCGAACCCACGCACGTTGAAAAGTGCGGGGATGAGGTGTGGGTAGGGGTGAAATGCCAATCGAACTTGGAGATAGCTGGTTCTCTCCGAAATAGCTTTAGGGCTAGCCTCAAGGGAAGAGTCTTGGAGGTAGAGCACTGATTGGACGAGGGGCCCCCATCGGGTTACCGAATTCAGTCAAACTCCGAATGCCAATGACTTATCCTTGGGAGTCAGACTGCGAGTGATAAGATCCGTGGTCAAAAGGGAAACAGCCCAGACCGCCAGCTAAGGTCCCAAAGTATACGTTAAGTGGAAAAGGATGTGGAGCTGCTTAGACAACCAGGATGTTGGCTTAGAAGCAGCCACCATTTAAAGAGTGCGTAATAGCTCACTGGTCGAGTGGCTCTGCGCCGAAAATGTACCGGGGCTAAACGTATCACCGAAGCTGCGGGTTGACACCGTTGGTGTCAGCGGTAGGAGAGCGTTCTAAGGGCATCGAAGCCGGACCGGAAGGACCGGTGGAGCGCTTAGAAGTGAGAATGCCGGTATGAGTAGCGAAAGAGGGGTGAGAATCCCCTCCGCCGAAAGCCTAAGGTTTCCTGAGGAAGGCTCGTCCGCTCAGGGTTAGTCGGGACCTAAGCCGAGGCCGAAAGGCGTAGGTGATGGACAACAGGTTGATATTCCTGTACCACCTCCTCACCGTTTGAGCAATGGGGGGACGCAGGAGGATAGGGCAAGCGCGCGGCTGGATGTGCGCGTCCAAGCAGTTAGGCTGGCAAGCAGGCAAATCCGCTTGCCGGAAGGCTGAACTGTGATGGCGAGGGAAAGGAAGTACCGAAGTTCCCGATTCCACACTGCCAAGAAAAGCCTCTAGCGAGGTGAGAGGTGCCCGTACCGCAAACCGACACAGGTAGGCGAGGAGAGAATCCTAAGGTGAGCGAGAGAACTCTCGTTAAGGAACTCGGCAAAATGACCCCGTAACTTCGGGAGAAGGGGTGCTCATCAAGGTGATAAGCCATGATGAGCCGCAGTGAAAAGGCCCAGGCGACTGTTTAGCAAAAACACAGGTCTCTGCGAAACCGTAAGGTGAAGTATAGGGGCTGACGCCTGCCCGGTGCTGGAAGGTTAAGGGGAGCGCTTAAGCTGTAGCTGAAGGTGCGAACCGAAGCCCCAGTAAACGGCGGCCGTAACTATAACGGTCCTAAGGTAGCGAAATTCCTTGTCGGGTAAGTTCCGACCCGCACGAAAGGCGTAACGATCTGGGCACTGTCTCAACGAGAGACTCGGTGAAATTATAGTACCTGTGAAGATGCAGGTTACCCGCGACAGGACGGAAAGACCCCGTGGAGCTTTACTGCAGCCTGATATTGAATGTGGGTACAGCTTGTACAGGATAGGTAGGAGCCAGAGACGCGTGAGCGCCAGCTTGCGCTGAGGCGACGGTGGGATACTACCCTGGCTGTACTGACATTCTAACCCGCGCCCCTGATCGGGGCGGGAGACAGTGTCAGGTGGGCAGTTTGACTGGGGCGGTCGCCTCCTAAAAGGTAACGGAGGCGCCCAAAGGTTCCCTCAGAATGGTTGGAAATCATTCGGAGAGTGCAAAGGCAGAAGGGAGCTTGACTGCGAGACCTACAAGTCGAGCAGGGACGAAAGTCGGGCTTAGTGATCCGGTGGTTCCGCATGGAAGGGCCATCGCTCAACGGATAAAAGCTACCCCGGGGATAACAGGCTGATCTCCCCCAAGAGTCCACATCGACGGGGAGGTTTGGCACCTCGATGTCGGCTCATCGCATCCTGGGGCTGTAGTCGGTCCCAAGGGTTGGGCTGTTCGCCCATTAAAGCGGTACGCGAGCTGGGTTCAGAACGTCGTGAGACAGTTCGGTCCCTATCCGTCGCGGGCGCAGGAAATTTGAGAGGAGCTGTCCTTAGTACGAGAGGACCGGGATGGACGCACCGCTGGTGTACCAGTTGTCCCGCCAGGGGCACCGCTGGGTAGCTATGTGCGGAAGGGATAAGCGCTGAAAGCATCTAAGCGTGAAGCCCCCCTCAAGATGAGATTTCCCATCGCGAAAAGCGAGTAAGATCCCTTGAAGATGACGAGGTAGATAGGTCCGAGGTGGAAGCGTGGTGACACGTGGAGCTGACGGATACTAATCGATCGAGGACTTAACCAAGAAAGAGCATCTATTCGTGAAGGAACCGTTATCTAGTTTTGAAAGAATGATATTCAAAAAAGTGTTGACAACTGTGATCAAAAAGTTATAATAATAGTTGTCCATCGAACTGAATGGAACAATGAATACAATAATTTGCTTGGTGGCAATGGCGAAGAGGTCACACCCGTTCCCATCCCGAACACGGAAGTTAAGCTCTTCAGCGCCGATGGTAGTGAGGGTCTATCCCTTGTGAGAGTAGGACGCTGCCAGGCAAAAACAAAAAGTAGCAAAACAGCTGCTTTTTTTTTGTATATAATCATATTTTTGTTAAAGAAGCAGCACAACTACCGTTGGCTGCTTTTATCCATGTGCGCCCGGCATGGGTGTAATCTATAGGGTGAAAGTCCCGAGCTGCGAAGGCAGAAGTAGCAGTTAGCTTAACGCAAGGGTGTCCGTGGTGACGCGGAATCTGAAGGAAGCGAGCGGCAAACTTTAAGGTCTCTCGGAACACGAACTTCATATGAGGCTAGGTATCACTGGGTGAGTTTGCAAGACAAAACAAAGCCCTTTCTGCCGAAGGTGATACAGAGTAAATGAAGCAGATGGATGGAAGGAAAGATTACACTCTTACCCGGGGAGGTCTGGCTGGCACGCCAAGTAACCTTGGTAACCTATCTAGTGATAGATAGCTGAACAGTCAGAAGTCAGCAGAGGTCATAGTATTAGTTGGTCTAGAACAACTAAGAAGGACCGAACAATTAAGAGAGAATAGCCCTTGGCATTCAGTGAGTCATGATGAACACAGAAAACGTAGTACCTCACTTGAGGAAGGAAGCGGTGAATCCCGTGGGAGACCTCTTGGAGGGTGGAGTGACCACTGGCATAAAGAGAACAGCTATTCACGGAAGTTATAAAGACTTGCGTCAATTATCTTAATTGAACCGCCGTATACCGAACGGTACGTACGGTGGTGTGAGAGGTCGGGGGTTAGTCACCCCCTCCTACTCGATTGAAAATATGGTTTAAATACATTAAGGTTAACCAAGGAATTTTTTTTAATGTGATTTCCATAAATTGATGAATAAAAACGTAATCATCACTATGATGGTTATACATAAGATCATACAGCCATTCGGTTTCATATCGGGAAATCATGCTTAAGTTATAAAGCACAAGGTAGTGGATTAATACTTCTGGCATTAATTTTATATCTTCTTTCGCAGCCGGCAGATAATATTGTTTGTTATAAAAGTTGAATAAATAGGAGGATTTCCATAAATAGTGAAATTCGGCTGAATGGGAAAAATAAAGTGAATCTACATCTTCGTTTGAAAGCATCCAATGAAGCTGGCTTTGTAAAATCTCAGCAAGACGCTTAGAGGTAATACAGTAACGATTTGCTATTTCTTTATGTACAATGATGAATGTGTCATTTGTCTCAATTGGGATGGTCGTTGGGATTTGTAAATGAAACTGATATAGATCGCTTAATTCGGGGATTCTTTTCAAAAGGGAATCCATGGAAAATTTTTCTCCAGGCGTGTGATTTAATTGAAAAAGATTGAGGGCAGCATGGCGATATAAACCATTTTTTTGCACCTTAACTTCATCTTTTAAAAAGTTATAATTATGTTTTTTTCGTTTCCTTGTTGATACCCCATGGGATAAAACAGCTGAAGAGGAAGGATAATGAGCATCGACTGTCAGAAGCAGTGCCTTTATCAGCTGGCTGATGCCGTAAAAAGCTAAAACCGGTTTGATCATGATCGGGGCTGTATCAGCCATTTTGTAATAATTTTCTCCATGTTTTAAAAAATAAATAAATGTATAGCAGTTTTGATAAGATGTTTGTTCAGGCTCATTCACGTTAAGTTTTTGATAATGTTTGGTAAGCAGCCGTTGGACTGTTTGAGCAGAGTGAAATGATGAATAAAAATTCCAAATCGACATGAGACCCCTCCATAACAACTATTCTAAAAATTTAAATTCTTTGTGGATTTCTTGACAGCATCTTTAGCAATTGTTAATCTACATATAATATTTTGCCGTGATTAGGGGGTTTTAATAATGTGGGAATCAAAATTTTTAAAGGAAGGCTTAACGTTCGATGATGTTTTGTTAATTCCTGCTAAGTCAGAGGTTTTGCCGCGTGATGTGGACTTAAGTGTTGAGCTCACGAAGACGTTAAAATTGAATATTCCAATTATCAGCGCAGGAATGGATACTGTTACCGAATCAGAAATGGCGATTGCTATGGCGCGCCAAGGAGGATTGGGCATTATCCATAAAAATATGTCGATTGAACAGCAAGCTGAGCAAGTAGATAAAGTAAAACGTTCTGAGCGCGGTGTTATTACAGATCCGTTTTTCCTTACTCCGGACCATCAAGTATATGATGCGGAACATTTAATGAGCAAATATCGGATTTCTGGTGTTCCGATTGTGAACAATGCAGAGGAACAAAAGCTTGTAGGTATTATTACAAACAGAGATTTACGTTTTATACAAGATTATTCTACAAAAATTTCTGAAGTGATGACGAAAGAAAATCTAGTTACAGCTCCTGTAGGCACAACATTGGAAGAAGCTGAAAAAGTTTTGCAAAAATATAAAATTGAAAAGCTCCCGATTGTAGATGATAAAGGCATATTAAAAGGCCTTATTACGATTAAAGATATTGAAAAAGTAATTGAGTTTCCAAATTCAGCTAAAGATGCCCATGGAAGATTGATCGTCGGCGCTGCAGTAGGTGTAACATCTGATACGATGCTGCGCGTTAAAAAACTAGTGGAAGCAAATGTGGATGTTATTGTCGTGGATACGGCGCATGGACATTCAAAAGGAGTTTTAGAAACAGTAAGGAAAATTCGTGATGCTTATCCAGATTTAAATATTATTGCAGGAAATGTTGCAACAGCTGAAGGAACGAGAGCTCTCATAGAAGCTGGAGCAGACATTGTGAAGGTTGGAATTGGCCCTGGTTCCATTTGTACTACTCGTGTGGTAGCAGGTGTTGGGGTGCCGCAAATTACAGCCATATATGATTGTGCGACAGAAGCAAGAAAGCACGGAGTAGCTATCATTGCTGATGGCGGAATAAAATATTCAGGAGATATTGTAAAAGCATTGGCTGCAGGTGGACATGCCGTCATGTTAGGAAGTTTGCTTGCAGGTACATCTGAAAGCCCGGGAGAAACAGAAATTTACCAAGGGCGTCGATTTAAAGTATATCGCGGCATGGGTTCAGTTGCAGCGATGGAAAAAGGTAGCAAAGACCGTTATTTCCAAGAAGACAACAAAAAATTTGTTCCAGAAGGAATTGAAGGCCGCATCCCATATAAAGGACCGTTGGCAGAGACAATTTACCAACTTGTCGGCGGTGTGAGATCAGGTATGGGATATTGCGGAGCAAAAAATTTATATGAGCTCCGTGAGCATTCACAATTTATCCGGATGACTGGTGCAGGATTAAGAGAAAGCCATCCGCATGATGTTCAAATTACAAAAGAGGCTCCTAATTATTCCATTTCTTAACAACTGACAGTTCAATAGTCTTATTTAAAAAGTTACAACTTTTAGACAGAGTAGAGACTCTGTCTATTTTTTTTATAAGATGTATGTTAAAATCAATTTTGTTGTGTTAACTATTAATTATTTTTTAAAATAGATATTTTCAAATAAATGGAGGTAATCATGGTGCACTTCACGAAAAAATTCATCTCGGCTCTCGTCATCACGTTTTTATTGATGACGGCATTTTCCCCTTTGTCTCCCAAAATAAATGCTGAAGAAAATGACCCATTGGGCATCAATGCCTCTGCAGCCATTGCCGTTGAAGCCTCTACAGGGAAAATTGTGTACGGAAAAAATATTGATAAAACTCTTGGAGTTGCAAGTATGACAAAAATGATGACTGAATACTTGCTGCTGGAAGCGATCCATGAAAAGAAAGTTTCTTGGGATCAAACATATCGTCCAAGTGATTATGTTTACAAAATTTCCCAAAATCGCAGTTTATCCAATGTCCCTTTAAGAAAAGATGGAAGTTATACAATAAAAGAGTTATATGAAGCAATGGCCATTTATTCTGCAAATGGTGCGGCGATTGCAGTGGCAGAAGTGATCGGTGGATCGGAAACAAATTTTGTGAAAATGATGAATGAAAAAGCGAAAGAACTAGGCTTGAAGCATACGAAGTTTGTAAATGCGACAGGTTTAAACAATAGAGACTTAATGGGGATGCATCCGGAAGGAACAGGTGAGGAAGAAGAAAATGTAATGTCTGCGAGAGACGTTGCCAGCCTTGCGTACCATCTTTTAAAGGAGTATCCTGAGATTTTAGAAACGGCCAAAATTACGAGAAAAGCTTTTCGAGAAGGTACGGATGATGAGATTAAAATGGAAAACTGGAACTGGATGCTGCCTGGATTAGTTTATGGTACAGAAGGTGTAGACGGGTTAAAAACAGGATATACCGATTTTGCGGGCTCCAGCTTTACGGGAACAGCCGAACGGAACGGAATGCGAATCATCACAGTTGTTATGAATGCGAAAGGTAAAGGGAGCAACAATTACGTACATCGTTTTAGTGAAACTAGAAAACTAATGGACTATGTTTTCAGCAATTTTTCCATTGAGGAATTATTTCCTGCGCAATATCAAATAAAAAATAAATCAACTGTATCTGTTGTAAAAGGAAAAGAGAAAAAAGTAGAAATAGAAACAAAAGATTCTTTAAAGCTCCCTATTAAACGTGGGGAAAAAGACCAGTATGAGCCGAAATATGTTTTAGATAAAAAGCTTTTAACTGCGAACGGAGAGCTGACTGCACCAATTAAAAAGGGCGCCAAGGTCGGGTATATGTCCGTAGAATATAAAGGGAACAGCCAGGATTACGGATTTGTAACAGGTGAATCCGAAGCGAAAGTTGATGTAGTGACAAAAACAAAAGTCGAAAAAGCTAACTGGTTTGTATTATCAATGAGAGGCATTGGTAGTTTTTTTGGTGATGTATGGAACGGAGCAGCAAACATGGTAAAAAGCTGGTTTTAATGCATAACTCCTAACATTTTGTTGGGGGTTTTTACTATATTTAAAATAAAAGAAATCCTTGAAATTTGATAGGAATTTTATAAAAATTAGGATAAAATAGACGTATGCATTTGAATGTATCATTAAGGAGGAACTATAGAAATGGCAATTACAGGTACTGATCGAGTAAAAAGGGGAATGGCCGAAATGCAAAAAGGCGGCGTCATCATGGATGTGGTCAATGCAGAACAGGCCAAAATTGCTGAAGAAGCAGGTGCGGTTGCCGTCATGGCGCTGGAAAGAGTTCCTGCTGACATTCGTGCGGCAGGCGGGGTTGCCCGCATGGCTGATCCGACGATTATTGAAGAGGTCATGAACGCGGTTACGATTCCAGTAATGGCAAAATGCCGTATTGGACATATTGTAGAAGCTCGAGTATTAGAAGCGCTCGGTGTTGATTATATTGATGAAAGTGAAGTGTTGACACCGGCTGATGAAGAGTTTCATATAAATAAGCGGGAATTTACGGTTCCATTTGTTTGTGGCTGCCGTGATTTAGGAGAAGCAGCTCGCCGGATTGGAGAAGGTGCTTCCATGCTCAGAACGAAGGGCGAACCGGGAACTGGCAACATTGTAGAAGCAGTTCGTCACATGCGGAAAGTGAATGCACAGGTTCGGAAAATTGTCGGCATGAGCGAAGATGAGCTAATGACGGAAGCAAAAAATTTAGGAGCCCCGTATGAAGTGCTGCTACAAATTAAAAAGGAAGGACGACTCCCTGTCGTGAATTTTGCTGCTGGCGGCGTTGCAACACCTGCTGACGCAGCGTTGATGATGCAGCTTGGTGCAGATGGTGTGTTTGTCGGCTCAGGTATTTTTAAATCTGAAAATCCAGGAAAGTATGCCCGGGCAATTGTGGAAGCGACCACACACTATGAGGATTATGAATTAATCGCTCATTTATCGAAAGATCTTGGAACTGCGATGAAAGGGATCGATATTTCTTCATTGCTTCCGGAACATCGTATGCAAGAACGTGGTTGGTAAAGGAGAATACAAAATGAAAGTAGGAGTTTTGGCACTCCAAGGTGCTGTGAGGGAGCATATTCAGTCAATCGAAGCTTGTGGTGCAGAAGGCGTAAAAATTAAAAAATCCGAACAATTGCAAAATATCGATGGACTTATTTTACCAGGCGGCGAAAGCACGACAATGAGAAGATTGATTGAAAAGTATGGGTTGATGGACCCTTTGAAAGAATTTATAAAGGGAGGAAAACCTGTTTTCGGTACATGTGCTGGTCTTATTTTGCTGGCGAAGCAAATTGTTGGACAAGATGAGCCGCACCTTGGTGTATTGGATGTGGTCGTTGAACGGAATTCTTTCGGCCGCCAGCGTGAAAGTTTTGAAGCGGAATTAACCATTGCAGGAGTTGGGGACGATTTTATAGGGGTGTTTATTCGCGCTCCGCATATTGTAGAAACAGGAGAAAATGTTGAAATTTTAGCAAAACATGAGGATCGAATTGTTGCTGTTCGACAAGGCCACATACTTGGATGTTCATTCCATCCGGAATTGACGGATGATCATCGATTTGTGCAATATTTTTTAAATATGGTGAAGGAATCAAACGAGAAAGTTCATGCATAAAAAAGTTGAACAAACCCTAAACTTATAGTAAATTTATGAATATAAATAGATCTAAAGCAATGAGAGGAACTAGTAGCAAGTTGTTTTTCTTAAGAGAGCTGGTGGTTGGTGGAAACCAGTGAAAAACGCTTGTGAATCCGTCCTTGAGTGAAATGCTGAATGCAAGTTTTTGTTAGTAAGCATTTACGGAAAAAACCGTTACCTTTGTAAGTGGAAGGCTGATGCCTTCAAGCAGGGTGGCAACGCGGGTATACTCTCGTCCCTTTTTGGACGGGAGTTTTTATTTTGAATATAAAAGCGAAGGAGTGTCCATGATGCTTGATATGAAATTTTTACGGTCAAATTTTGAAGAAATAAAAAAGAAGCTTGAACACCGTGGAGAGGATTTAACTGATTTTGATCAATTTGTTGACTTGGATAAAAAGCGTCGTGAACTAATTGTTACGACGGAAGAATTAAAAAGCAAAAGAAATGAAGTATCTTCTAAAATCGCCGAATTGAAAAGAGAAAAGAAAGACACAGATCATTTAATTCAAGAAATGCGTCAAGTAGGAGAACGCATCAAAACACTTGATGAGGAATTAAAAGAGATTGAAGAAAAGTTAGAAACCTTGATTTTGTCGATTCCAAACATTCCGCATGAGAGCGTTCCAGTCGGCGATTCAGAGGAAGATAATGTAGAAGTCCGCAAATGGGGAGAAATCCCGACCTTTCGTTTTGAACCAAAACCTCATTGGGAAATTGCCGACCAATTAGGAATTCTCGATTTTGAAAGAGCCGGCAAGGTGACCGGCAGCCGCTTTGTATTTTATAAAGGTTTGGGCGCAAGATTAGAAAGGGCGCTTATCAGTTTTATGATAGATTTGCACGTTGAAGAACATGGCTATGAGGAAGTTTTGCCTCCGTATATAGTGAACCGTACAAGCATGATCGGAACAGGACAACTTCCGAAGTTTGAGGAAGACGCTTTTAAAATTCAAGGTGAGGATTATTTCTTAATACCAACAGCGGAAGTTCCTGTCACAAATTTGCACCGTGATGAAATTTTACAGGAGAAGCAGCTTCCAATCAATTATGTAGCGTACAGCGCTTGCTTCCGTTCTGAGGCAGGGGCGGCCGGAAGAGATACGCGCGGCCTTATTCGCCAGCATCAATTTAACAAAGTGGAGCTTGTGAAAATTGTAAAGCCTGAAGATTCTTATGAGGAATTAGAAAAATTAACAAGTCATGCTGAAAACGTATTGAAGCTGTTAGGACTTCCATATCGAGTTATGAGCATGTGTACAGCTGATTTAGGCTTTACGGCAGCAAAAAAATATGATCTTGAAGTATGGCTTCCAAGCTATCAAACATATCGTGAAATTTCTTCTTGCAGCAACTTTGAAGCGTTTCAGGCTCGCCGGGCGAATATACGGTTCCGACGGGATCCGAAAGCAAAGCCTGAGCATGTGCATACGTTAAATGGTTCTGGGCTTGCAATAGGTCGTACAGTAGCAGCCATTTTGGAAAATTACCAGCAAGAAGACGGATCTGTCGTCATTCCTGAAGTTCTGCGTCCATATATGGGAAATAAAACAGTAATTAGTAAAAAGTAATTCTTACTGAATAGAAAAAATGAAAGGGGGGTAGGAGGGGTTCCTCCATATCCCCCTTTTATGTACAAATGTATTTTATATAGGCTGCCGTTGTATCATTTGTTTGGCAATTGTTCTTCCTATTTCAATGGATGCTGTCGCTGCTGGAGATGGAGCGTTCAGCACATGAATGGACCGTTTCGTTGGTACAATATAAAAATCATCGATTAAAGCTCCGTCTTTACTTAAAGCTTGAGCTCGGACACCAGATGGTCCAGGCAGCAAATCTTCTTCTGTAATATCGGGCATGAGTTTTTGAACATTTTCGACAAACTTTTTCTTTGACATCGATCGAATCATTTCTTCGAGTCCTTCTTTCATATATTGACCTGCTAATTTCCAAAAACCGGGGAACGTTAATACTTCAAACAAATCTTTCATATTTGCGTCGCTTTTTTTATACCCTTCTCTTTTCAAGCTTAAAACAGCATTTGGACCTATATCTATAGATCCGTCAATCATTCTAGTAAAGTGAACGCCTAAAAATGGAAAATTAGGATTTGGTACAGGATAGATTAAGTTTTTAACTAAATATGATTTTTGCGGATTTAACATATAATATTCTCCACGGAATGGAACAATTTTCACATCCGTATACAGATTTGCTATTTTAGCAATACGATCGCTGTTAAGTCCTGCACAATTTATAAAAAATCGGCTTTGAAAGGTTTTGTTTGCTGTTTCAACGATAACTTCTTGTTTTTTTTCATGAATCACTTCTACTTTTTCGTTTAAAAAGATCTCCCCGCCCTTTTCGAGGATTAAATCTGCCATCCGTTCACTAACAAGACGGAAATTTACAATACCTGTTGATGGAACATGAATGGCTTCTATTCCATTCACATAAGGTTCAAATTCATGAAGCTCCTCCTTTGAAATTTTCCGGATATTGAGGCCGTTTTTTAATCCGCGTTGGAACAGCTTCTCAAGCTCCTCCCGCTCATGTTCATCGCTAGCAACGATTACTTTGCCGCAGACTTCATAAGGGATATCGTATTTTTGGCAAAACATGATCATTGCCTGATTACCTTTTTTCGCAAGCTGCGCCTTATAGCTCCCGGGCTTGTAATATATACCGGAATGGATCACCCCGCTGTTATGACCCGTTTGATGGGAGGCAACTTTATTTTCTTTTTCGATTATTGCCACTTTTGCGTTTGGGTGTTGTTCATATATTGCCAATGCAGTGGATAAGCCGACTATTCCTCCACCGACAATTACATAATCATACATATTTTTCTCCGTCCTCCTCTAGTCATCCGCAAGCTTCTCACTCTCATTTTTTAAGGGATTTACGTTTTGCACTAGGCTTCAGTTGTTTTTATACATGCTGTTTTAAAAGCGCGGCAAATCAATGCAAAGATAGCAGCCGATTGCGGGGAAAAGATGCCTTTGTTCATGTCCCGAAAAGAATAGTGTCCATTTGTGAGCGCTTTAAATTAACTTGCAATTCAAGTTTATAACATGATGAATGAAATACAATCGATTTTTTTCGAATTTTGATTCATCACCACATTTTGTGATTTAACCCAAAAAATAAGGAAAACACTCACGAATTCCTGGCAATAATGTTAGCGTGACTTAACATAACAGGAGGTTCTAAAGTGTTTTCCGTATCACTAGATTTGCCAGAATTTGAAGTTGTTAAACAAGTGTTTCTTGAAGATTGCAATTTGTTACATGTTGAGAAAAATACTACAGAAGAACGCTGTTCTTACTGCGGTTTTTTTTCTAGTCATGTCCATGACTGGCGGACAAGAAAGGTTCGTGACTTGTCCGTATTAGGCAAGCCCCTTTTCTTATTTGTCAGAGTGTATAGATACCGTTGTCACAACTGTAATGAGGTATTTTCACAAACATTTGAATCTATCCGTCCTAATAAGCATCAGACCAATCGGTACAGAGAATATCTGTACGAAATGTGCATTGGCTCTACTATCCAAGAAGTGAGTCGAAAGGAAAAAATACCTTATACAACTGTTGAAAGAATATTTTATTCCGCTGCTAAAGAAAAAGAGAAGGAGCATTTAGAAACTCTTGAAAGTGTTTTAGAAAACCATGAATTAATCCTTAGCCTTGATGAGATCGCTGTCCGAAAGGGTCACCGATATGAAACAGTTCTTATGGATACCCAATCCGGGAGTGTGCTTGGTATGGAACATCAACGGAGTTATCATTCAACTCAGATCTTACTTGCCAAGAAGATTCTGTCTAATAAATGTGTTCATACCGTTGTTATGGATATGTGGGATCCCTTCCATAAAGCTGTTAAATCTATATTCCCAGAGGCCTGTATCGTCATTGATAAATATCATGTGGTGCAAAAGGTGACACATGCACTTGACCAAGTTAGAAAGAAAACTCCTGGACTAAAAAAGGGACGGTTTAAACTCTTGAAAGGTTCTGAAAAGTTAACGGCTAATGAAAAACAACAATTAGACGAGATGCTCAAAGAGCATTCAGAATTGTCATATGCCTATTTTCTAAAAGAACTCTTTAGAGAAATATACCAAGTGAATGACTATGATACAGCTGATTCACTCTTAGAAGAATGGATTCAACTCGCATGGAGCAGCCCATTTCCTTCATTTCATCAAGTTGCCAAGACGATAGAAAATTGGAAGGCACAAATTTTACAATATTTTCTTACCCCTTTACGAATGGCCGGATTGAAGGGACAAATCATAAGAGTAAGAACATCAAAAGACGTGCTTTTGGCTTCAGAAACCTTGAAAGATTTCGGCTACGTGTATTTTTGGAATGTACAGGTAAAACTTATAAAAATCAGGTGCCGCCGCCTTTATAATGAGAAAACAATTGTTCATCTGGTATCGCTTCCACCATTTCGTCCACAACACGTGCCACGTGATGTTCGGGTATAAGAGATTCAATATCATAAATCATTTGAACTTGACGGTTGTCATATGGTTTGAAAGTAGGGGCTAAATTTCTTTTGGCAGGAGTTTTTTCTTCTTTTCCATCTAGAGGAAGTGTCATTTGTGTGTTATAATTTTCACGAGTAATCATTTGATTGCTCATAAAAAATCGTCCTTTCTGTAATGTTGTGTGGTAACTTCATTTTACTAGAAAGGACGATTTTTTTGTGCATTTTTTTTAAAAAAAGTGAAAAAATGAGGGGCTCCAAAAAGTCAGTTACCCTGACTTTTTGGACAGCCCCGTTTAAGGAAAAAAATTATTTGATAACTTTTATGAGTTTATTGACATACATTTTATACTGTGCTATATTAGTCCATGTCATACGGAGGAGTACCCAAGTCTGGCTGAAGGGGTCGGTCTTGAAAACCGAGAGGCGGGTCAAACCGCGCGGGGGTTCGAATCCCTCCTCCTCCGCCATTATTTACCGAGTGCGCATAAATTGGAGATTGGCTAAATTCGTTACGGGCTGTAACGAATTTTTTATTTTTTAAAACAAAATGGCTAATCCTCATGGAAAACAAAAATCATCGATATAAACGTTAAAGGGGCGTCTATAAGCTGAAAAACAACTTATTAGGCACCTCTTTTATTTTTTTGAAAAACAAAACAGAAATTCCTCATATTTAAGATCATTTGATCAATAGTTGTTTATAAAGAAGTATTTATTTTTTTACGACTTGAAAATTATCAATAATCAACAGCCAATTTTGCGGAAACGAAATTCCTAGTTTCCAATAGCTGACACCTCGCAAATGCAGCTCTTTTACAAGATCGAATTTGGCTTGTATGGAACGGGCATCTTCAAACCAAACTTCATGAACCTTTTGGTTTTCATCCGTATATCGAAAAGTAGGGGCTTGGGCTTCTTCATCAAATTTGATTTCTGCATTGTATTTTGATGCAAGCTGAATCGCCTGCTGCGGACTTATCGCTTTTGCGTAAGGCCCGCCTTGTACAAAGGGAAGAGTCCAGTCATAACCGTATAAATTTTGTCCCATCATAATTTTCTGTGGAGGAATCTCCGTAACGGCATATTCGAGTACATCACGGACTGGGCCGATAGGAGAAACAGCCATTGGCGGTCCGCCGCTGTACCCCCATTCATATGTCATAATGACGACCCAATCCACAATTTCTCCATGTGCTTTATAGTCGTGGGCCTCGTACCATTGTCCTTTTTGCTCTGCGCTTGTTTTAGGGGCTAATGCAGAGGAAATGAACCACCCTTCACTGTGCATCCTGTCTCTCGCCCTTCGCAAAAATTGATTATAGGCTTCTCGGTCGGCAGGAAACAAATATTCAAAATCAAAGTGAATATCTCGAAACTGATATTTTTTTGCTGTGGCAATAATATTATTTAAAAATTTAGTTTGTACATCATCGTCTGTCAGCAATATATGCCCTAACTCTGCACTAAATTGATTGTTCTCCAAATTTGTGACAGCCATTGAAAACACTAAATTTTGTTCATTAGCAATAGTTTGCAAGTTCCCAATCGGCGGCTCTTTTAAAGAACCGTCACGTTGTGCTTGAAAGCTAAAATGGGTAAGGTAGGTTAAATAAGGGGCAGTCTCTCTTGCGCTGTCTTCGAGACTTTGGCTGACTTGAGCACCAAGCGGTTCTAAATATACATTAAATTCTGCTTGCCGTTTAGGCCGTTCTGGGATATATAATCGCAGGCCAATAGGCAATAATTGATTTATATTCAGTCCATTTACTGCTGCAAGCTCAAATACAGACGTACCAAATTTTCTTGAAATGCTCCAAAGGCTGTCTCCCCGTTGAACGGTGTAAAATTGTCCGATGATTGGAATAACAATTGCTTGACCTACAACAAGCTGATCAGGATTAGGAATTTCATTTGCTTCAACGATGGCTGTTATAGATGTTCCATATGTTTGTGCAATGGAATAAAGCGTTTGCCCAGATTGAACAACATGAATTAGCAAAATCATGACCTCCTGTAAAAACTGTTTGTAAATTTTATGTTTTCATCGCAGAAAACATGCTTTTGGAAAAGGTTGAAAGGAACCCGCACTTTTTTTAAGATGAAATTATATCGATAGGATGAGGAGCAAAAAATGACTAAAGACGAATATTATATGACTTTAGCAATTGAAGAGGCGAAGAAGGCGGAAAAGATTGGCGAGGTTCCGATTGGTGCTGTGCTTGTTGTAGATGATGTAGTGGTTGCAAAAGCTCATAATTTGAGGGAAACCGAGCAGAGGTCAATCGCTCATGCGGAAATATTGGCAATTGATGAGGCGTGCAGGAAGCTTCGAACGTGGAGACTCGAGAACTCGACGCTATATGTGACGCTTGAGCCATGTCCAATGTGTGCAGGAGCGATTGTAATGTCAAGAATTGAACGTGTAGTTTTCGGCGCTTTCGATCCGAAGGCTGGTTGTGCAGGAACGTTAATGAATTTATTAAATGAACCTCGTTTCAATCATCAAACAGAAGTAATTTCAGGCGTGAAGCAGGAGCAATGCAGTGAAATGTTAACCTGTTTTTTTCAAAAGTTGCGGGAAGAGAAAAAACGGTTGAAAATGAAAAATAAAAACAATTGAATTTTTTAACATATTGGGAAGCGTTGCATTTTCTCGAAAAAACATATATACTAAATTTGCGTCCTTAAACGGCGCAAAGTGAAAATCGGTTTAAACTTTGCCGTGCTAAGCGGGGAGGTAGCGGTGCCCTGTACTCGCAATCCGCTCTAGCGAGGCCGAATTCCTTCTCGAGGTTAGTATATTTTAGGGTCTGCCTCAAGTAAGTGGTGTTGACGTTTGGGTCCTGTGCAATGAGAATCCATGAACCATGTCAGGTCCGGAAGGAAGCAGCATTAAGTGGAAGCTCTCATGTGCCGCAGGGTTGCCTGGACTGAGCTAACTGCTTGAGTAACGCCTAGGGTTGCTAATCGACAGAAGGTGCACGGCAGTTATCATATCAAACAATAAGATCCCCTTATAGTAGGCAGAAAAAGAAAAGTCTGTCAACTATAAGGGGATTTTTTCGATGAGAGAAATATGAACAGCGTATGATGTAAAGCCTAAAAAATGTAACTTTAAAATATGGATTGATGCATGATGGGGAAAACACTTTGAGCAGAAAGAAATGAAGAAAATATTAGGAAGACTTTAAAACTCCCCAAGAAGATCTTGAAACAAAAGTGTCCTTAGCGGCTAAAACCATACAGAATACGCCGTCCCATTTCAAGTCCCATCCATACTTTTTCCGCACGTCCGAAAAGATGAAGGATGCATTATGCATAATAACTATCAACGGCTTCAAAAGAGAAACAGCTTAAAGTCCTAATGAATATCGGTCTCAGGCTGGTTACATGTGCTGTCTATTTAACTGGAGACGCTTTTACAGAGATCGGTTTTATTTTTTTTTTCATAAGTTTTTTATCCTTCTTATGGAAAACTTACATTCGTTTAAACAATCAGGTATAATAAATGAAAGATTACTGTATAAAGGGGAGGGCGTTACTTGAGTTATCAGGCTTTATACCGAGCATGGAGGCCACAGCAGTTTCGTGATGTCGTGGGACAAGAACACGTCACGAAAACATTGCAAAATGCCCTTTTACAAAATAAATTTTCGCATGCTTATCTTTTCACAGGTCCTAGAGGAACAGGTAAAACAAGCGCTGCAAAAATATTTGCGAAAGCTGTCAACTGCCAACAAGCACCAATTGCAGAGCCTTGTAATGAGTGTCCTGCATGTAAAGGAATCACGGAAGGATCGATTTCGGACGTTATTGAAATTGATGCAGCTTCTAATAATGGAGTAGATGAAATTCGCGATATTCGCGATAAAGTCAAATTTGCACCTGCGGCGGTCAAATATAAAGTATATATTATTGATGAAGTTCATATGCTTTCAATCGGAGCATTTAATGCTTTATTAAAAACGCTTGAAGAACCTCCAAAACATGTGATTTTTATTTTGGCTACAACTGAACCTCATAAAATTCCGCTTACCATTATTTCGAGATGTCAACGCTTTGATTTCCGGCGTATTTCTGTTCAATCCATCGTACGTCGCATGAAGGAAATTGTGGAAAATCAATCGATCAAGGTTGAAGAGGAAGCGTTAAAGGTTATTGCGAGCTCGGCTGATGGTGGGATGCGAGATGCACTGAGTCTGTTGGACCAAGCCATCTCTTTTAGCGATGATAAAGTCACATTGGAGGATGTATTATTTATAACTGGATCGGTTTCTCATAAGATGCTCGCAAATTTGGTCCGATTTATTTTTGAGAACAATGTTACGGAAGCTTTAAAAACTATCCACGAATGGTTGGATCAAGGGAAAGATCCTTTAAAATTAATTGAAGATCTCATTTATTACTATCGCGACATGTTATTATATAAATCGGCTCCAAACTTAGAGGAAGTAATGGAACGAGTCGCAATAGACGATGCGTTCGTTTCATTGTGCGAACAAATTCCTATTGAGCAAATTTATGAGACGATTGAAGTTTTGAATCAAAGCCAGCAGGAGATGAAATGGACGAATCATCCCCGTATTTTTGTAGAAGTAGCGATTGTTAAATTATGTCAAACTGAGCGTGTGCAGCCGCCTTCAGTTCATTATGAAGAACTTCTTAATCGAATACAGGAACTTGAACGCACAATATCTTCATTAGTTCAGCATGGAGTTCAAGAACAGTCGCCTGTTAAACAAGAAGCAAAAGTACAAAAAACAATTCAAAGCGGTTATAAAACGCCTGTTGACCGCATTTATGATATTTTGAGAAATGCTACTCGAAAAGATTTGGATTTAGTGAAAAGTCGATGGGGAGATCTGTTAACAACGCTAAAGCAGCAAAATAAAGTGTCGCATGCAGCCCTTTTAAATGAAAGTGAACCAGTTGCTGCTTGCGAATATGCTTTTGTGCTAAAATTTAAATATGAAATCCATTGTAAAATGGTGGCGGAAAATCAAAATCATGTATTAACAAACCTCCAAACGATTTTACAAGGACTCATTGGACGTCAAATGGAGATGATTGGCGTTCCGGAGAAAGAATGGGGTAAAATAAGGGAGGATTATTTGCGCAATCAACGATCAGACGATGCACATCAACAGGAGCATGAAGACGAAGATCCGCTTATTGCCGAAGCAAAAAAATTAGTTGGCACGGATCTGATTGAAATAAAAGAGTAAATAAATGCTTATGGAGGAGATAATATGATGATGCGTGGCGGTATGGGAAACATGCAAAAAATGATGAAGCAAATGCAAAAAATGCAAAAGGAGATGCAAAAGGCTCAGGAGGAGCTTGCTGAAAAAAAAGTGGAGGGAACTGCTGGCGGCGGTATGGTCACGGTTGTTGCAAACGGACATAAGGAAATTTTAGAAGTGAAAATCAATGAAGATGTTGTAGATCCTGAAGATATTGAAATGCTTCAAGATTTGGTATTGGCAGCAACAAACGATGCTCTTCGCAAAGTGGATGAGTTAACAAGCGAAACGATGGGAAGATTTACTAAAGGTATGAATTTGCCTGGGTTGTTCTAGGAGGATCTATTCGATGCAATATCCAGAACCGATATCAAAACTTATTGATAGCTTTATGAAGCTGCCAGGAATCGGTCCGAAAACGGCCGTTCGTCTGGCCTTTTTTGTTTTAAATATGAAGGAAGAAACAGTATTGGATTTCGCGAAAGCGCTTGTCAATGCAAAACGAAATTTATCATATTGCTCGATTTGCGGTCATATTACAGATGAAGATCCATGTTATCTTTGCAAAGATGAGCGCCGTGACAGAAGCATAATATGTGTGGTTCAAGACCCGAAAGACGTCATTGCAATGGAAAAAATGAAAGAATATAACGGTCTATATCATGTTCTGCATGGCGCCATTTCGCCAATGGACGGGATTGGTCCTGAAGATATTAATATCCCTGATTTGCTAAAACGTCTGCAAAATGATGAAATTCAAGAAGTAATTTTAGCAACAAATCCGAACATTGAGGGAGAAGCGACAGCAATGTATATCTCTCGCCTTTTAAAGCCTACAGGCATAAAAATCACAAGAATTGCTCATGGGCTGCCTGTTGGTGGTGATTTAGAATACGCGGACGAAGTCACACTTTCAAAAGCGCTGGAGGGAAGACGAGAGATTTGAAGAGAAAAGGAGTTTGCCAGACATGTTTATTCGGCGAAAGCAATGGTTGAGAAGAGAATTCGATCAGCTGCTTCTTCAA
>NZ_JBBOZY010000001.1:37500-92500 GCF_038008845.1 Aeribacillus sp. FSL M8-0254
ACGGGGAGGTTTGGCACCTCGATGTCGGCTCATCGCATCCTGGGGCTGTAGTCGGTCCCAAGGGTTGGGCTGTTCGCCCATTAAAGCGGTACGCGAGCTGGGTTCAGAACGTCGTGAGACAGTTCGGTCCCTATCCGTCGCGGGCGCAGGAAATTTGAGAGGAGCTGTCCTTAGTACGAGAGGACCGGGATGGACGCACCGCTGGTGTACCAGTTGTCCCGCCAGGGGCACCGCTGGGTAGCTATGTGCGGAAGGGATAAGCGCTGAAAGCATCTAAGCGTGAAGCCCCCCTCAAGATGAGATTTCCCATCGCGAAAAGCGAGTAAGATCCCTTGAAGATGACGAGGTAGATAGGTCCGAGGTGGAAGCGTGGTGACACGTGGAGCTGACGGATACTAATCGATCGAGGACTTAACCAAGAAAGAGCATCTATTCGTGAAGGAACCGTTATCTAGTTTTGAAAGAATGATATTCAAAAAAGTGTTGACAACTGCGATCAAAAAGTTATAATATTAGTTGTCCATCGAACTGAATGGAACAATGAATAGAAAAAAATTGCTTGGTGGCAATGGCGAAGAGGTCACACCCGTTCCCATCCCGAACACGGAAGTTAAGCTCTTCAGCGCCGATGGTAGTGAGGGTTTGTCCCTTGTGAGAGTAGGACGCTGCCAGGCAAAAAGAAAAAGAGCGGCGATCGATGCTGCTCTTTTTTTATATAAAAATAAATAAAAAATTCCAAAAATTGCATAGATTATATTTATTTTGGACATAATGAAGGTGGAGGTGGAGAAGGAATGACTTACAGTCAACAGAGTGAAATAATTGGGGAAACGTGTGTGATCTGTGATAAGCAAAAAGAGAAGGGCATTCATTTATATTCAAGTTTTATTTGCACGGATTGTGAAAAGGACATGGTGCAGACTGATACGAGTGACTGGAAATATCAATATTTTGTTGAACAATTAAAAAAAGCGGCAGCTTCCAAAATTTATTCTTAACTTGGCTATAAACAGATGGTCAAGTTTTTCTTTTTGTTATAATGAATTATGCAGCAAATAGAAAAGGGCGATGAAAGCAGATGGGAAAAATTCGTACTCCGTTGTATAATGCTTTAATTCAACATTGTCAGTTAAATCCTCTTTCGTTTCATGTACCTGGTCATAAAAACGGGATTCTTTATGATCCAAATCAGTTTCCGCATTTTCGGCAAACGCTTCAGCTGGATTTGACTGAGATTGCTAATTTAGATGATTTATATGCGCCAGAAGGGATCATTAAAGAGGCGCAGCAGCTTGCAGCAGAATTATATGGAGTATCGTCAACATATTTTTTAGTGAATGGTTCAACGGTCGGAAACTTGGCAATGATTCTTGCTAATTGCCAAAAGGGGGATGTCGTATTCGTTCAACGAAATAGTCATAAATCAGTGATGCATGGATTAGAGCTGGCCGGTGCAAAGCCTGTTTTTTTATCTCCCAAGTTCGATGAAGGTTTTCAAGTGCCTTCTTATGTACCAGTTGAAACGGTAAAGAAAGCTTTTCAAAAATATCCTCAAGTAAAAGCGATCATTTTGACAAGCCCTACCTATTACGGTTTAACATATACAAAATTAAATGAACTTATTCAATTTGCTCATTCCCGCCGTGTTCCGGTATTAGTCGATGAAGCTCATGGGGCTCATTTGATCGCAAGTTCTTCGTTTCCGAAATCAGCTGTTTCGGTTGGTGCAGATGTTGTCGTACAATCTGCCCATAAAACATTGCCTGCTATGACAATGGGAGCATTTTTGCATGTAAACAGCAAATTGGTGAATGAGGAAAAAATTAGCCATTATATACATATGCTGCAAACAAGCAGTCCGTCTTATTTGATTATGGCCTCACTTGATTTAGCAAGAGCGTATGTCGAGGATATGTTAACGAAGGAAGAGGAATTGAATCAAACTTTGCATAAATATGTGGAGATCTTTCAACAGCTTGACTATATCGATATAGTGTCTTCGAAGGATCCTTTTGTGGCTGTTGATCCTTTAAAGCTGACAATTCGTTCACAAAATGCCATGTCAGGTTATGATTTAATGGAGCTTTTTGAAAAAGCACGTATTTATCCTGAGCTTGCCGATCCTCTAAATGTTTTGTTTGTGCTTCCGTTTGCTAAAGAGTTTCAAGATACTGGACACTTTTCGAAAGTCAATGACATATTAAAAAGTAGCCAAACAAGCAAGATGGAATGGGGTCTTCAGAAGGAAGTACAAATAGACGAAATCAGCAAGCTATCTATTTCTTACGAGGCAATGGAAAACTGTACAAAAACATTTGTATCATTAGAAGAAGCGATAGGAGAGATCTCTGCTGAAATGATTATTCCTTATCCGCCGGGAATACCGCTTTTGATGAGGGGAGAAAAAATTACAAAAAATCAAATTGAAGCGTTGAAAAGGTTAATGAAGCTGCGTGCTAATTTTCAAGGAGGAAAGAAATTAGCAGAAGGCCTTATTTCTATTTTCAGGAAAAGGTGATCTTAATGAAAGGAATTTTTATTACGTTTGAAGGACCTGAAGGAGCGGGGAAAACGACAATTATTAAAAAGCTTGAAAAAAAGTTAGAAAAAGAAGGAAAAGACGTTGTCGTGACGCGCGAGCCAGGCGGTATTGTCATCAGCGAGAAAATTCGGGAAATCATTCTTCATAAAGAACATACAGAGATGGACGCAAGGACCGAGGCACTTCTTTATGCTGCCGCGAGAAGACAGCATTTAGTCGAAAAAGTAATTCCCGCTCTTCATAAAGGAAAAATTGTACTTTGCGATCGATTCGTTGACAGTTCTTTAGCCTATCAAGGGTATGCAAGAGGTCTCGGGATTCAAGAGGTGCTTGAAATAAATCAATTTGCAATAACCGGCATGATGCCCAATCTTACGCTGTTTTTTGATATTTTGCCGGAAAAAGGATTAGCAAGAATAACTAGCAATCAAAATCGAGAAATCAATCGACTTGACTTGGAAAAATTGGATTTCCATCAAAAGGTTTATGAAGGATACAAGAAAATCATTGAAATGTTTCCGAATAGAATAAAAGTGATCAATGCAGATCAGCCTTTAGAAAAAGTTTTTTTTGAAGCGGAGAGTGCATTGGACTTATTTTGGAAGGAAACATTGTAGTCATATCGTTCTCAAGCTTGATATAATGAAGAAAAATTGATATTCGCTGCAAAATGTCCTGGCAAGATGTCCTGCTTTTCCGTTTTTATTAATAAGGAGGCTTTTCCGTATGAAATTGATTATGGCTGTTGTCCAGGATCAAGATAGCAACCGCTTATTAAAAGCCCTGACGGAACATAACTTTCGTGTGACAAAGCTTGCAAGCACCGGGGGATTTTTAAAGTCCGGCAACACTACTTTTATTATTGGAACAGAAGACATTCGTGTGCAAAAAGCGCTCGATATCATTAAAACGAACTGCCAATCTCGCCAACAGCTTGTTGCTCCAGTTTCACCGATAGGCGGGAATACCGACTCTTACGTTCCCTATCCGCTTGAAATTGAGGTTGGCGGTGCAACTGTTTTTGTCCTTCCAGTTGAACAATTTCATCAATTTTAAAGGTGAGAGCAAATGAAAGTAAATGAAGATTTAAGAACAATACTGCCTAAACAAACAATTGAACAGAACGGAACACAAAACAGATCTAAAATATTTTCTCAAATGGTTGAAAAGCATGAATCCAAGCTCCATGAAGAACAATGGAAACAGCTTTTAAATGAACTGGAGGAAGCCGGAGAACGTCTAAGTAAATCGAGAAATATGCATGATTTGTCTAAGTTTAAAAGATTAGTAAAGCGGCTTATTCGTGAAACGATTGAATTCGGAATGGGTGTCAAAGAATCAAAGAGCTGGGATTTTTATGGAAACAGACGGAATTTAAAAATCGTTTCCCAAATTGACCAAAAGCTGGTGGAATTGACCGAAGAAATTTTAAATAAAGAAAAAGATGCCGTAAACATTTTAGGGAAAATAGGGGAAATAAAAGGGCTGATCGTGAATTTATATACGTAAGTGAGTGGTACAATAAATGAAAACATGGGAAGAACTCGAAAAACTTCAGCCAAAAGTATTGAAAATAATACAAAATTCTTTTAAGAAAAATAGATTGGCCCACGCCTATTTATTTCAAGGGAAAAAGGGCACAGGAAAAAAGGATGCTGCTTTTTTAACTGCAAAAAGTTATTTTTGCGAGCATTTGGAGAAAAATTATAAACCGTGCGGACAATGTTCAAACTGCAAGAGAGTTGAGAGCGGAAATCATCCTGATCTTCACTTTATAGAGCCTGATGGCTTATCAATCAAAAAAGAACAAATAGAAGCATTGCAGAAGGAATTTGCAAAAACGGGCGTTGAATCGAACCGGAAGCTTTATATCATATCTGGATGCGACCAGATGACTGTCAATGCGGCCAACAGTTTATTGAAATTTTTGGAGGAACCGACGGAAGGAACAATGGCAATATTAATAACAAATCAAGTTCATCGAGTGTTGCCGACAATTCTTTCTAGATGCCAAATATTAACCTTCCAACCCATTCCCCCAAAAATGATTCAGCAGGAACTTGAGAAAAAAGGAACTCCAAGTCATATAGCTGCCCTCGTCAGTCAAGTTACCAATAATATTGAAGAAGCATTTTCACTTAGCCGTGACGATTGGTTTGCGGAAGCAAGAACCAAAGTGATAAAATTATATGAAGTATTGGACTCCCGTCCCGACCATGCATTGCTTTTTATTCATAATCATTGGGTGCCTTTTTTTGCAGATAAAGAGCAAATGGAAATGGGACTGGATTTTCTCCTATTTTTATATAAAGATTTATTATCAATTCAAATCGGAAATGAAGATGACGTTGTTTATTTAGATATATTGCCAATGTTAAAACAGCAAGGGCTAAAGCTTGGCCAACGAACTGTTTTACACCAAATCGTCTCCATTTTGAATGCAAAAAAACGGTTAAATTTCAATGTTAATCCGCAGCTTCTTATGGAAGATTTGGTTTTAACATTGCAGGAGGGATAAGCTTGTATGATGTTGTAGGAGTTCGCTTTAAAAAGGCGGGAAAAATTTATTATTTTGATCCAAATGGTTTTGATATACAGCTTGATGATTATGTCATTGTTGAAACAATCAGAGGGATTGAATATGGAAAAGTAGTAGTCAGCAAAAAACAAGTGGAAGAGCATGATATTGTGCTTCCATTAAAGAAAATCATTCGGAAAGCTGATGAAAAGGATCGGATGATTGTCCAAGAAAACAACAGGGCAGCAAAAGAAGCGATGGATATTTGTTTAAAAAAAGTAGAAGAACACGGTTTAGAGATGAAGCTTGTCGATGTAGAGTATACATTTGACCGCAACAAAGTCATTTTTTACTTTACTGCTGACGGGCGTATTGATTTTCGCGAGCTTGTAAAAGATTTGGCCTCTATTTTTAAAACGAGAATTGAACTTCGACAAATCGGGGTGCGAGACGAAGCGAAAATGCTTGGCGGAATCGGCCCCTGTGGAAGAATGCTATGCTGCTCCACATTTTTAGGGGATTTTGAGCCTGTTTCGATTAAGATGGCGAAAGATCAAAATTTGTCTTTGAATCCTACAAAGATTTCGGGGTTATGCGGAAGATTAATGTGCTGCTTAAAATATGAGAATGATGAATATGAAACAGCAAAAGAGCAACTTCCGGATATTGGAGATACTATAGAAACTCCGAATGGAACAGGAAAGGTTGTCGGACTAAATATTTTAGAACGTGTGCTGCAAGTCGAACTGATCAATCGCGATCGTGTCGTTGAATACACATGGGAAGAATTAATACAAGACGATGCTGTTTCTATGGAGTTCACAGATTAGAGGTGGAAAACCAGTGAACAAAAAAGAAATTTTTGATGCTGTGACATTGCTGGAGGAACAAATTGGTTATTTGTACCGCCAATTAGGAGAATTAAAGCAGCATATAGGAGAATTAATTGAAGAAAACCAACATTTAAAATTGGAAAACGACCACTTGCGCAAACGAATGTCTTCTTTTGATCAAATGAATTTGAAACAAGAAGAAGTGAAAAGCGCTAAGAAGAAGGAAAAAAAGCTTGGACATATAGATATTGGCGAAGGGTATGATAACCTGGCAAGACTTTATCAGGAAGGATTTCATATTTGTAATCTGCATTATGGCAGTGTAAGGAAAGATGGAGATTGCCTGTTCTGCCTCTCATTTTTAAATAAAAAGTAAGTGCAGCTTCCTTTTCAGGAGGCTTTTCTTATGACTAGGACGAGTAAGTAATCTCAAGAAAGGGAAATTTACATGGTATATTTGCACGATGATGAAAGGCTGGATTATTTGTTAGCGGAAGATTTGCGCATCATTCAAAGTCCTTCAGTTTTTGCATTTTCTCTCGATGCAGTTCTTCTCGCAAAATTTGTGTATGTCCCGATCCAAAAAGGGAATTTGATTGACCTTTGTACAGGAAACGGGGTGATTCCACTTTTATTAAGCACAAGAACAAAAGGAACGATCACAGGAGTGGAAATACAAAAGCGGCTGTTTGATATGGCTGTCAGATCTGTCCAATATAATCACCTTGAACATCAAATAAAGATCATTCACGGCGACATTTTGGACATGCCGAAACAGCTTGGGTATGGGAAGTTCGATGTTGTAACATGCAATCCCCCTTATTTCAAAACGCCGGGACAAGAAGAGTTAAATAAAAACGAATATTTTGCGATTGCAAGGCATGAAATATTATGCACTCTTGAAGATGCTATACGTGTAAGCAGCCAATTGGTAAGGCCGGGGGGAAAAGTTGCCTTTGTCCATCGTCCAGGACGATTTTTAGAAATGATCGAACTCATGAAAAAATACCGAGTGGAACCGAAAAGAATTCGCTTTGTATATCCAAAGCTTGGAAAGGAAGCAAATACTTTATTAGTAGAAGGAATAAAAGATGGGAATCCTGATTTAAAAATTCTACCCCCATTGATCGTTTACGATGATCAAAACAATTATACGGATGAAGTTCAAAAAATATTGTACGGGTAAATAAAATGTGACTAAAGCGGAATGTATAAATTATGGTGGTGAATAGGGATGTGGCAGCAAAAAAGCTATGCGGAAGATGTAGAGAAGGGCGCACTATATTTAGTGCCGACGCCGATCGGAAATTTAGAAGATATGACGTTCCGTTCAATCCGTGTGTTAAAAGAGTGTGACGTTATTGCAGCGGAGGACACGAGACAAACGAAAAAATTATGTCATTATTATCATATTGATACAAACATCATCAGCTATCATGAACATAATAAAAATTCGAGTGGAAGACAGATCATGAAAATGATTGAAGAAGGGAAAAAAGTTGCACTTGTCAGCGATGCCGGCATGCCAACCATTTCTGATCCAGGAAGTGAGCTTGTTCAGCTAGTTTTAGACCATCGTTATCCGGTTATACCGCTTCCGGGGGCTAATGCTGCATTAACGGCATTGATCGCTTCAGGAATTGCGCCTCAGCCTTTTTATTTTTTTGGATTTTTACATCACAAGAAAAAAGAAAAGAAAAAACAATTGGAGCAATTAAAAAATAAGAAAGAAACCATTATCCTTTATGAATCTCCTCATCGACTCGTTGAAACGTTAAAGGATATTCATGAATTTTTTGGCAATAGGAAAATAGCTGTTGCTCGAGAGTTAACAAAAATGTATGAGGAGTTTGTGAGGGGGACAGTTGATGAACTATTAGATTGGGCGGAAAATCATGAAATCAAAGGGGAGTTTTGTTTAATCATTGAAGGCAGTCAAGAAAATACTCCCGATGATAACAAAGAAACATGGTGGAGTAAATGGACGATTAAAGAACATGTTGAACATTATATAGAAAAAGGCTATCCATCAAAAGAAGCGATAAAATTGGCCGCATTGGATCGAAATTTGCCAAAACGGGAAGTGTATCAGGAGTATCATTTGAAATAAAAGTCCCTGAATAGTAGGGACTTTTAACTTTTTATTTAGAAGATTCCAAAATGGTTTGGATTTCTTTTAAAATTTGCTCTGCACCTTCGCGGCTAAGAACAATTTTTCCGCCTGCAAGCTGGAAGTTATTATCAGAAACTTCTCCAGTTACTTGACAAGTCATGCTAGGTTTATATTTTTTCAAAATGATGCGGTCGTCATCCACATAAATTTCTAAAGCATCTTTTTCAGCAATTCCTAATGTTCTGCGCAATTCAATCGGAATAACTACGCGTCCCAACTCATCAACTTTACGAACAATTCCAGTAGATTTCATAAAATTTGTCTCCTCCCATTTGTAAAATAAAGATTTATCGCCTATATACTCCCTTTTTCGCCATTATTCGACATTTGCGATTGTCAATTAATAGAATAACAGTTTTTCCAATAAACGTCAATCCTTTTGATTCGAAATACTGTTCAATTTAAATAACTGTGTAAATCTTATAAGATGATGAAAGATTATGTATATTTTCTTGATAAAACAGGCTATGATGGTATCATAGAATATGTAATCAATGCTTGGTTTTGTCGCTCTCGTCCAACTGACGAGAGCTTTTCTGTAATGTAGTGGCAAAGGAGGATTAATATTGTGGAAAACAGAAAAAAAACATTTTATTTAACGACGCCCATTTACTATCCGAGCGATAAATTACATATCGGTCATGCGTATACAACGGTAGCCGGCGATGCCATGTCGAGATATAAACGCCTTCGCGGTTATGATGTCATGTATTTAACGGGAACTGACGAGCATGGGCAAAAAATCCAGCGAAAAGCGGAGGAAAAAGGAGTATCTCCTAAAAAGTATGTTGATGATATTGTTTCAGGGATTAAAGAATTATGGAAAAAATTAGATATTTCCTATGATGATTTTATAAGAACGACTGAAGAGCGACATAAGAAGGTAGTAGAAAAAATTTTCGACCGTCTAGTAAAGCAGGGAGATATTTATTTAGATGAGTATGAAGGATGGTACTGTACGCCTTGTGAATCGTTTTTTACAGAAAGACAGCTAGTGGACGGAAATTGCCCTGATTGCGGCCGCCCTGTTGAGAAGGTAAAAGAAGAGTCTTATTTCTTTAAAATGAGCAAATATGTCGACAGGCTTCTGCAATTTTATGAAGAAAATCCAGAGTTTATTCAGCCGGAATCAAGAAAAAACGAAATGATCAATAACTTTATAAAGCCTGGGCTGGAAGATTTGGCGGTATCCCGGACGACTTTTGACTGGGGCATTAAAGTTCCTGGTAATCCAAAACATGTTATTTATGTTTGGATTGACGCATTGACAAACTATATTACGGCGCTCGGCTACGGAACCGAGAATGAAGAAAAATTTAAAAAATATTGGCCTGCAGATGTTCATTTAGTAGGGAAAGAGATTGTCCGCTTTCACACGATATACTGGCCGATTATGCTCATGGCGCTTGATCTGCCTCTTCCTAAAAAAGTGTTTGGACATGGATGGCTGTTAATGAAGGACGGAAAAATGTCTAAATCAAAAGGAAATGTTGTGGATCCAGTTACATTGATTGACCGTTATGGGCTTGATGCTTTGCGCTATTATTTGCTGCGTGAAGTTCCGTTTGGAGCGGACGGAGTATTTACTCCTGAAGGCTTTGTGGAGCGCATTAACTATGATTTAGCTAATGACTTAGGAAACTTACTAAACCGAACGGTGGCCATGATCGATAAATATTTTGACGGCATTGTAAAAAAAGAACAAGCAGATGAAACGCCTTACGATGAGGCTCTTCGCACATTCAGAACCGAAACAGTTAAAAAGTACGAAGAAGCCATGGATAAAATGGAGTTTTCCGTTGCGCTGACAGCCCTATGGCAATTTATTGGCCGGACAAATAAATACATTGATGAGACGGAGCCTTGGGTACTGGCAAAAGACGAGTCAAAAAGAAATCAGCTTGCATCCGTCATGTATCATTTGGCTGAGTCGCTTCGACATATAGCCGTTTTATTAAAACCATTTTTAACAAAAACACCGGATAAAATTTTTGCGCAAATAGGTGTAGAGGACGATCATTTGAAAAATTGGGAATCCATTCATAAGTTTGGGCAGCTGGAAGAGGTTCGGGTGCAAAAAGGAGAGCCGCTGTTTCCGCGTTTAGATATTGAACAGGAAGTGAACTATATAAAAGAGCAGATGAAAGGATCGGCACCTGAGGCTAAAAAAGAAACAGCAGATGATGAGAATGAAATTACAATTGATGATTTTATGAAAGTGGATTTACGCGTGGCGGAGGTTATTCAAGCGGAGAGAGTAGAAAAAGCAGACAAGCTGTTAAAACTTCAGTTGGATTTAGGATCTGAAAAACGCCAAGTTGTTTCTGGAATTGCTAAATATTATCAGCCTGAACAATTAATCGGCAAAAAAGTTATTTGTGCAATAAATTTAAAACCGGTAAAATTGCGTGGAGAATTGTCGCAAGGAATGATTTTGGCAGGGGAAGAAAACGGAACCTTGTCGCTTGCTACCGTCGATTCAGATTTACCGAATGGAACGAAAATCAAATAAATTTGTCGAAGAATGTTTTTTTGGGGTGTTTCACGTGGAACACCTCTTTCCCTTTTATCGAAAAAGGGAAAAAATGATTGGAAAGGATGTCAAAATATGCTGTTTGATACTCATGCACATTTAAATGCGGTGCAATTTGAGGAGGATTTAAACGAAGTAATTGACCGGGCACTTCAAGAAAAAGTGGAAACTATCGTTGTTGTCGGCTTTGACCGCGAAACAATTCCAAAGGCTATAGAGCTTTCTGAAAGGTATGACTTTATATATGCAGCTGTCGGCTGGCATCCGGTTGATGCCATTGATATGACGGATCACGATTTAGATTGGTTAAGAGAGCTTTCCAGCCATCCGAAAGTTGTCGCACTAGGTGAAATGGGCCTGGATTATCATTGGGATAAATCACCTAAGGATGTGCAAAAAGAAGTGTTTCGCAAGCAAATTGCATTAGCAAAGGAAGTACAGCTGCCGATCATTATTCATAACAGAGAAGCAACTGCAGACATTGTTCAAATATTAAAAGAGGAAAATGCGAAGGAAGTAGGCGGAGTCATGCATTGCTTTTCCGGAAGCTTAGAGGTTGCCAAGCAATGTATGGACATGAATTTCTATATTTCGTTCGGCGGTCCTGTTACATTTAAAAATGCAAAAAAACCAAAAGAAGTAGCTGCGGAAATTCCATTGGACCGATTATTAATTGAAACCGATTGTCCTTATTTAACCCCTCATCCATTCCGTGGCAAACGGAATGAACCAAGCTATGTCAAATATATCGCAGAAAAAATTGCAGAGCTGAAAGGACTCACCTTTGAAGAAATAGCAAAAATTACAACCAGAAATGGAAAAAAATTATTCGGCATTTCATGATAAAGATTTCTGTCGAAGCTTGTACAAGCTTGTCTGAAAAAAGAATGATTCAAAAAAGTTCTACACGTCTTCTTTTCCTCATAGGATAAACGTGTCGAGAAGTCTTTCTTCACTTTTTGTTCAAACTTCAAGATAATAGTTACAAAAAACGAGAAAAGTGCAGGAGGGTTGACAGGTTTAAAAATACTCTATATAATCTCACGGAGGAGAAGGAGGCGTTTTCGTGATTGGAAACATGAAAAATATGGTATCCAACCTTTCCAAGAGAAAAAAGTATGTCCTTTCTGCAGTCGGTGTATGTTTAATTGGCACAGGAGCAACGTATGGGGGATATGAAGGAACAAAAGATACTGTTAGAGTCACTATTGATGGGAAAACAGAGGAAGTAAGGACCCATGCAGACCAAGTCAGTGATCTTTTGAAAGAATTAGATATAAAATTACAAGCTAATGATTATATTTCTCATGCGAAACATCAGGACATTCAAGACAACATGAATATAGTGATAAAATATGCCAAACCTGTCCAACTGATTGTAGACAATGAGCGAAGGAAGATTTTCACAACTGCTGATACGGTAGAAGATGTTTTAAGGCAGCAAAAAATTTCTATTACCGAAAAAGATGAAGTTCTACCAGCATTAGATGCAAAAATTGAAAAAAACATGGAACTAAAGGTGAATAAAGCGCATCTTATCACTTTAAATATTGGTGGGAAAAACCAACAGATTTGGTCTACTTCGACTACTGTCGCTGACTTTTTAAAGGAACATAACGTAAAATTGAATCCAATGGATAAAGTAAAGCCTGGGCTAACAACAGTGTTAAATAAAAACACAAATGTAGAAATTACCAGAGTAGAAAAAGTCACCGATGTAGTGGAAGAACCAATTGTATTTAAAATCGTTCAACGTACAGATAAAAATTTAGCTGAAGGAACGAAAAAAGTGATTCAAGAAGGCGAAAAAGGAACACGCCAAAAACAGTTTGAAGTCATTTTGGAAAATGGAAAAGAAATTTCCCGTAAGCTTATAAAAACTGTAACAACGAAGGAAAGCAAAGATAAAATTGTTGTTGTCGGGACAAAAGCTTCTTCGCAGCCTGCACTAGCTTCAAGAGGAACTGGCAGCAAGTCTAAAGAATTTTATGTGACGGCTACTGCATATACAGCATCCTGCAATGGCTGTTCAGGCACAACAGCAACGGGGTACAATTTGCGCTCAAATCCAAATGCAAAGGTAATCGCAGTTGATCCGTCTGTCATTCCGCTCGGATCAAAGGTGTATGTTGAAGGATACGGATATGCAGTTGCCGCCGATACTGGTTCAGCAATTTCCGGGAATAAAATTGACGTATTTTTCCCAAATAAGTCTCAAGCATATCAATGGGGTCGAAAAAAGGTCAAAATAAGGGTTTTACGTTAACTTTATCGAGTGCTGTTTTGACAGAGGGTTTCGACCCTCTGTTTTTTTACGTTATAATTGAAAATCAGTAGCCTTTTATACAATTTGACGACAAATATTACAAAAAGGTTTCAAGTTTTGGAGGAAAAAATGAAAAAAAAAATAAAAGAAATTATTATCGTTGAAGGTAAAGATGATACGCTGGCAATAAAAAGAGCAGTGGACGCCGATACGATTGAAACGAACGGCTCTGCCATTAATCAATCGATTATTGAACAAATACGCCTTGCCCAAAACACGCGGGGAGTTATTATTTTTACGGATCCTGACGCTCCGGGAGAAAAAATTCGCAAAACAATAGCTGAACATGTTCCTGGATGCAAACATGCCTTTTTGCCACGCAATGAAGCCAGAGCAAAAAACGGGAGAGGAATTGGCGTTGAACATGCCAGCGCAGAATCTATTCGGAAAGCGCTGCGTTCGGTGAGAGAGGAAATGAACGAATGGAAAAGCAGCATTTCCATGTTAGATTTGATTTTTTATGGTTTAATTGGCGGTCCAACGGCAAAAAAGCGGAGGGAAAAGCTTGGAGAGCGGCTAAAAATCGGCTATGCTAACGGAAAACAGCTAATGAAACGCTTGGCAATGTTTCATATTACGAAAGAAGCGTTTTTGGAGGCAATTGAGGCGATCTTAAAGGAGGAAGAGGCAGATGGAAAAAGAAATAGCAACGTTAAGCCGAACGAAACAAATTCTTGAAAAATACAGCTTTTCTTTTAAAAAAAGCCTAGGGCAAAACTTTATTGTGGAACCGAACATATTGCATCGAATGATTGAGCGTGCAGGTGTAACAGAAGAAACAGGAGTCATCGAAATAGGTCCAGGGATCGGCGCATTAACAGAACAATTAGCAAAAAATGCTAAGAAAGTTGTTGCCTTTGAAGTCGATGGCAGACTGCTTCCGATTCTTGAAGAAAATTTAGCTCCATATTCAAATATCGAAATCATTTATCAAGATGTATTAAAGACAAATCTCCACGAAATCATTGAAAAAAAATTGAACAATTGCCGTGAAGTCATGGTAGTCGCCAATTTGCCATACTATATCACCACGCCGATCATTATGAAGCTTTTGGAAAACCGTTTGCCACTAAAATCGATCGTCGTCATGCTTCAAAAAGAGGTGGCAGAACGAATGACAGCCAAACCGTCAACAAAAGATTACGGCTCATTATCCATTGCCGTCCAATATTACACTGAAGCGAAAACGGTTATGTCGGTGCCGAAGACAGTATTCATTCCGCAGCCAAACGTGGATTCGTCTGTCATTCGCCTCGATTTGCGTCCAGAACCGCTTATTCATGTCAAAAATGAAGCATTTTTCTTTCAAGTAGTAAAAGCAAGTTTTGCTCAAAGAAGAAAAACGTTATTGAACAATTTACTCAACAACTTACCCAATGGGAAGGCGAATAAAAACATAATTGAAGAATGTTTGACATCAGCAGGAATCGATGGAAAGCGCAGGGGGGAATCATTGACCATTGAAGAATTTGCTTTATTGAGCGACAGACTTTACGAAATATTTAAATAGGGTAAATCACCATTTTGAAAAGCAAGACATACGTTAAAGAAGAAAAGAAAACTATTCCCGTTCGGAGTGAACATTATGCTAATAAAGCCGGGGATGATAGTGGCCAGAAAGTCTTATCAGTGCGATTTGCTTTTTCGGATTTTAGAAATAAAAAAGGATCATACTGGCCGTCTGATTGCCCTTATTTCAGGACAGGACGTCCGTTTAATTGCTGATGCCCCGTATGACGACTTAGTCATCATGAATAAAGAAGAACAAAAAATACGTGAAAAACAAGAAAGGGAAAAAATAGAAAATACGCTTTATCTCCTGAATCAAGATTATGATCTATCTCGTGAAAAACAAGAATTTTACGCTTCGTCCGAATTTGAATATCAAAATGAATGTTTTCATATTCCAGGCAGAGTATTACATGTAGATGGCGACCCCAATTATTTGGAAAAATGCTTAAATTTATACGAAAAAATTGGTGTTCCTGTTCACGGCATACATTTAAAAGAAAACGAAATGGCTGATCATATTGATGAGCTTTTAGAAAAATATCGGCCGGATATACTTGTCATTACTGGACATGATTCTTATTCGAAGCATAAAGGGACAATATTGGATTTGAATGCTTACCGACACTCGAAGGATTTTATTAAAACGGTCAGGAAGGCGCGGAAAAAAATTCCCGGGCTTGATCAGCTGATTATTTTTGCCGGTGCATGCCAATCTCATTTTGAGTCATTAATAAGAGCTGGGGCCAATTTTGCAAGTTCACCGTCAAGAGTGAACATTCATGCTTTAGATCCTGTGTATATTGTTTCTAAAATCAGCTTTACTCCTTTTGTTGAACGAATTAATGTTTGGGATGTACTTCGAAACACCTTGTCGCGGGAAAAAGGATTAGGAGGCATTGAAACAAAGGGCGTCATGCGGTCAGGTTTACCATTTAACCGATATATTGAGGAAGCAGGTCAAAACGAATAAACGTTTGGACTGCTTTTTTTTTGGATAAATCCATATAATTTTTGCAAAAACGGGAAAACTATGACAAGTATTAGAGAAATTTGTTGAAAAGAAAACGTTGACACAGATGTTTAAAGGCTGTTATAATAAAAAATTTATTTGACTTATTAGTCGATTTTGTGTATAATGAACTTTGTGAGGTGGTTCCAATGGCAAAAACGTTATCCGATATTAAACAAGCTCTCGATTCTAATCTAGGCCGTCGATTAACATTAAAAGCGAATGGCGGACGTAGAAAAACAATTGAACGTTCAGGCGTTTTAGCCGAGACGTATCCATCGGTTTTTGTGATTGAACTTGACCAGGAAGAAAATGCTTTTGAACGCGTTTCATACAGCTATGCAGATGTGTTAACGGAAACAGTCCAAATTACTTTTATAGATGAAAACAACAATGTTGCAATGCGCGGGCAGTAAACGAAATTTGTTTGCTGCTTTTATTTTTTTCTCTGGCATTTTTTAAAAAGCATAAATCAAGCTTTTCGCTTGAAACTAACAGTAAGCGGATAAAATCCGCGGGAATGTCTGTTTTTATTTAAGGGGGAGTCAAAGAATGGCTAGACGCCGAGGCATTATGTCAGAAAGCTTTAAGTATGAATTGGCTAAGGAATTGGGCTTTTATGAAACGGTCAAAAATGAAGGATGGGGAGCCATTCGGGCTCGTGATGCCGGAAACATGGTAAAACGGGCGATCGAGATTGCAGAAGAGCAATTGGCTAAGCAAAACGGCAAAACTTTTTAAAAGCAGACATTCGGGTGGCCGGCTCATAGTTTGGGCCGGCATTTTTTTGTGTTTTCAATGGACGGATTTTGTCGAATTATGCTATTATATCCCTATTTATGGTACAATGTGAATACATTTTGTCAGAACGAAAAAGTAGGTGAATGTATTTGCGAGTATTGGAAAAAGCTCCGGCAAAAATTAATTTATCTTTAGATGTTTTACATAAAAGATCTGACGGATACCATGAAGTGAATATGGTCATGACGACCATAGATCTAGCTGATCGAATCGAGCTGAAGCTTCTTGATGAAAATAAAATACGTATCATATCGCATAATCGATTTGTGCCAGATGATGATCGGAATTTAGCTTACCAAGCGGCACAGCTTTTAAAGGACCGTTTCGGGATTCAAAAGGGTGTGGCAATCACGATTTCAAAGTGCATCCCTGTTGCTGCGGGCCTTGCAGGAGGGAGCAGTGATGCAGCAGCAACGTTAAGGGGATTAAATAAACTATGGAATTTGGATCTTTCCCTTGATGATCTTGCGAAACTTGGAGCAGAAATTGGTTCAGATGTTTCTTTTTGTGTTTACGGAGGCACAGCTGTGGCGACCGGAAGAGGCGAAAAAATTGAGCTGATTGATCCTCCTCCGCATTGCTGGGTCGTATTGGCGAAGCCTGATATCGGTGTGTCCACTGCTGAAATTTACCGACATTTAAAGATAAATGACATTGAGCATCCTGATGTTAGTGGAATGGTCAAAGCGATAAAGGATCAAAATTATCAAGAAATCTGTGCGAAGCTTGGAAATGTCCTTGAGTCGGTCACAATGAAGATGTATCCGGAAGTTGCTTTGATTAAAGAACAAATGAAACGTTTTGGAGCTGATGCTGTTTTAATGAGCGGAAGCGGACCGACAGTATATGGACTTGTTCAACACGAGTCGAGGCTTCATCGTGTTTATAACGGCTTGAGGGGATTTTGCGATCAAGTGTATGCAGTCAGAATGCTTGGGGATCGGATAGCCCTTGATTAAATGCGAATATTAAGTTATATTTACTTTAAAAACATTCGGGATTTGGAGGTTCGTCTATGAAATTTAGACGCAGTGGGAGACTTGTCGATATGACACACTATTTGCTTCATCATCCACATGCGCTCATCCCATTAACTTTTTTCTCTGAACGGTACGAATCAGCTAAATCCTCCATTAGCGAGGATTTAGTGATCATAAAGCAAACCTTTGAGCAACAAGGGATCGGAACTTTAATCACAACCCCAGGCGCAGCTGGCGGTGTCAAATTTATTCCGAAGGTGACGAGGGACGAAGCAAATGGAATTATTCAAAGACTGTGCGAGAAAGTCTCAGACCCCAGCCGGCTTTTACCTGGAGGTTATTTATATTTAACAGATTTACTGGGAAATCCAAAAATGATGAATCAAATCGGGCGTTTATTTGCTTCGGTTTTTGCGAATCGTACAATTGATGTCGTCATGACTGTAGCTACGAAAGGGATCCCAATTGCTTATGCAGTTGCCAGCTATTTGGATGTTCCCTTTGTCATCGTTCGCCGTGACAATAAAGTGACAGAAGGGCCGATGGTAAGCATTAATTATGTTTCAGGCTCTTCGAAAAGAATCCAAACTATGACGCTTGCAAAGAGGAGCTTAAAAGAAGGATCGAATGTGTTAATTGTTGACGACTTTATGAAGGCCGGAGGAACGATCAACGGCATGATCAGCATGCTGTCTGAATTTGGCGCAAATGTTTCAGGAATTGGGGTTCTTGTGGAATCAGAAAGCGTGGATGAACGGCTTGTAAATGAATATATTTCCATTTTAAAACTTTCCGATATGAATGAAAAGGAACGATCCATACAAGTTAGTAAAGGAAATTATTTCGATTTCCTCTAGCATAAAAATAATGAATCGTAAGGGAGTGTTTCAAAATGAAAGTCGTTTCAACAAAAAAGGCTCCGGCTGCAATCGGACCATACTCTCAAGGAATTATTGTGAATAACATGTTTTATAGCTCTGGACAAATTCCTTTAACCCCTGAAGGAAACTTGGTACAAGGAGATATTAAAGAACAGACTCACCAAGTTTTCGCGAATTTAAAGGGTGTATTGGAAGAAGCAGGAGCTTCGTTGGAAACTGTTGTCAAAGTAACCGCATTTTTAAAAGATATGAACGATTTTGCTGCTTTTAATGAAGTATATGGGGAATATTTTCAAACGCATAAGCCTGCTCGGTCATGTGTGGAAGTTGCAAGACTTCCGAAAGATGTCCTCGTTGAAATTGAAGTGATTGCTTTAGTTAAATAAAAGGTTGATTGTTCAGGATCCGTTTTGCGAATCGGATCCTTTTTTATGTGCGCCCGGCATGTACATGAACTATAGGGTGTAAGTCCCGAACCCCGAAGGCAGAAGTAGAGGTTAGCTCAACGAAAGGGTGTCCGTGGTGACGCGGAATCTGAAGGAAGCTGGAGGCAAAACACCGGTCCGAGGAACACGAACCTCATATAAGGCTAGGTATGATTGAGTGAGTTTGCATAACAAAACAAAGCTCTTTCTGTCGAAGGTCATATCGAGTAAATGAGGCGGATAGATGGTGTGAAAGTGCATGTACTTACCCGGGGAGGTCTGGCGGATAGGTGAAATACTCTTCATAACCTACTTAGTGATAAGTAGCTGAACCGTCAGAAGTCAGCAGAGGTCATAGTATTAGTTGGTCTAGAACAACTAAGAAGGACCGAACAATTAAGAGAGAATAGCCCTTGGCATTCAGTGAGTCATGATGAACACAGGAAACGTAGTACCTCACTTGAGGGAGGAAGCGGTGAATCCCGTGGGAGACCTCTTGGAGGGTGGAGTGACCACTGGCATAAAGAGAACAGCTATTCACGGAAGTTATAAAGACTTGCGTCAATTATCTTAATTGAACCGCCGTATACGGAACCGTACGTACGGTGGTGTGAGAGGACGGGAGTTAATCGCTCCCTCCTACTCGATTTTTTTATTTTTCCCAAAAATTTTTTGTGTGAAAAGAAGGAAAATTAAAAAATCCGTTGAATTGTTGAATTATGGTTACTAAAGTTTTTGCGAAGAAAAAGGTGGTGAACAGGATGGAAGTGACAGATGTAAGATTGCGCCGCGTCAATACAGAAGGTCGGATGAGAGCGATTGCGTCCATAACGTTGGATAATGAATTTGTCGTCCACGATATACGTGTAATTGACGGAAATAACGGCCTTTTTGTAGCAATGCCTAGTAAACGTACACCGGATGGAGAGTTTCGAGACATTGCACATCCTATTAATTCAAATACTCGCGGTAAAATTCAAGACGCTGTTCTAGCTGAATATCACCGTTTAGGTGAGACGGAAGATTTTGAATATGAAGAAGCAGGGGCTTCATAAAAATATGATGTAAAAGAAGGGGCTTAAAGCATTCAGCTTAAGACCCTTTCTTTTTTAAGTCTCTGTTCAGTAATACGATTTAGTAAGCGTTTGCGAAAAAAATAGATGGCCTCCTTTGTTTTTCTTACATACTCAATTGTTATGCAGTTATTGATCATCAAGTCTGATGGTTGTATAGGAAATGGTATTTGTTTCAAAAATTAATGTTCATACATCGGCATTTGAAAAAACGAAGAAATGCAGAGCTGTAAATCGTAAATCAACTTCTTTGAACAACAATGCATCCAAGTATAGCCTTCTACGTTCAGCCACCGTCAGAAAATCTGGTTCATCGAAAGGAAGCAATCGAATGAATCAAAAAAGCTTTCGGCAATGTTGTTCTGCTGAAATGAATTTTTTTGTGTTAAGGCCTCCAATCAAACGTTCTTTTCCTACTTGTTATTTTCGTCAAAGTATCAAAACCGGCCTTTAGAAAAGAGGGAAGAAACATATAATTTAGGGCTTCCTCGTAGATTTTTAATAAAATTCCTATCCTATTTCTGTACCTTTTTCGAGAAAAATAGAGTGAAACGGAAATTTACGGAATCACACAAGATTTCTTGAAATAGAACATTATTTAAGATAAGATTTTTATGGATAAAAAGGGTATTGGAGGCCTATAAATGGAGAAATGTTTTGCAGTCATCTTAGCAGCCGGGCAAGGAACAAGGATGAAATCAAAGCTCTATAAAGTGCTGCATCCTGTTTGCGGTAAACCTATGGTTCAGCATGTAATAGACAATGTTTCCAAGCTTCAAGTTGACGAAATCATTACCGTCGTCGGTCATGGTGCGGAAAAAGTAAAATCAGAGCTCGGCGAACAGACATTGTATGTTTTGCAGGAGCAGCAGCTTGGAACTGCTCACGCTGTTTTGCAGGCGGCTCAATATCTTGAGGGGAAAGAAGGAACGACAATTGTTGTTTGTGGCGATACGCCGCTGATCACCAGCGAGACGTTTGAAAAATTGTTAAAGCATCATCTGGAAACGAAAGCAAAAGCCACCATTCTGACAGCAGAATCGGATGATCCGACTGGATATGGACGAGTGATCCGCAATGAAGAAGGGCTGGTTGAAAAAATAGTTGAGCATAAAGATGCTACAGAAAGTGAACGTCTTGTGACAGAAATTAATACGGGAACTTATTGCTTTGATAACGCTTCCTTATTTGAAGCTTTAAAGCATGTCAATAATGACAATGCACAAGGCGAATATTATTTGCCGGATGTAATTGAGATTTTGAAGGAAAAAGGTGAAATCATTTCAGCGTTTCAAACAGATTCTTTTGAAGAAACGTTAGGGGTAAACGACCGCATAGCGCTTTCGCAAGCGGAGCTTATTATGAAAAGGCGAATCAATCAAAAGCATATGAAAAACGGAGTTACAATTGTCGATCCTGATAATACATATATATCAGTAGATGCAGAGATCGGACAAGATACTGTCATTTATCCGGGTACAGTCATTATCGGTAAAACGGTCATCGGAGAGGAATGTGAAATCGGTCCCAACTCCGAAATTAAAGATTGTCAAATTGGCCATAATACGAACATCCGTCATTCTGTTGTTCATGACAGTCAGATCGGAAATCAAGTTAACATCGGTCCGTTCGCACACATTCGCCCAGCCTCCGTTATTGACGATGGAGTAAAAATTGGGAATTTTGTCGAAGTCAAAAAATCTAAAATTGGAAAAGAATCGAAAGCATCCCATTTAAGCTATATTGGAGATGCAGAAGTTGGGAATGGGGTGAATCTTGGCTGCGGTTCGATAACAGTTAACTATGACGGGAAAAATAAATATTTAACGAAAATCGAAGACGGAGCCTTTATTGGATGTAATTCAAACCTTATTGCGCCGGTTACGATTGGCGAAGGAGCATATGTAGCAGCCGGATCAACTATTACAGATGACGTCCCTGGCAGCGCATTATCGATTGCAAGGGCTCGTCAAGTGAATAAAGAGAGATACGTCATCGAAAAAATGAATGGTAAAAAATCGTAATTTGGAGGGTCCCTTTACAATGACAAAAAATCGTTATAAAGACGAAAATTTAAAAATCTTTTCTTTAAACTCAAACGCAGCCCTTGCCAGGGAGATCGCGGATATAGTAGGAGTCGATTTGGGAAAAAGTTCGGTTACGAGATTTAGTGACGGGGAGATTCAAATTAATATTGAAGAAAGCATTCGCGGCTGCGATGTATACGTGATCCAATCGACAAGTGATCCAGTCAATGAGCATTTAATGGAATTGCTCATTATGATTGATGCGCTTAAACGTGCATCTGCCAAAACCATTAATATTGTTATGCCATACTATGGTTATGCGCGGCAGGATCGGAAAGCACGTGCAAGAGAACCTATTACTGCTAAGCTTGTTGCAAATTTATTGGAAACTGCAGGCGCGACAAGGATGATTACTCTTGATTTGCATGCGCCGCAAATCCAAGGTTTCTTTGACATTCCTATCGATCACTTAATGGGAGTGCCGATTTTAGCAGATTATTTCTTGGAAAAACGTTTTGATGATATTGTCATTGTTTCTCCTGATCATGGCGGTGTGACGAGAACACGAAAAATGGCAGATCGGCTGAAGGCGCCAATTGCCATAATCGATAAGCGCCGTCCTAAGCCAAATATGGTTGAAGTTATGAACATTGTTGGGAATGTCGAAGGCAAAACAGCCATTTTAATTGATGATATCATCGATACAGCAGGAACGATTACGCTTGCGGCAAATGCTCTAGTAGAGCATGGGGCAAGGGAAGTTTATGCCTGCTGTACACATCCGGTGTTGTCTGGACCTGCGATAGAACGAATTCAAAACTCGAAGATTAAAGAGTTAGTCGTAACGAATTCAATCGCTTTGCCGGAAGAGAAAAAAATTGAAAAGCTAATTCAGCTTTCTGTCGCTTCATTGCTAAGTGAAGCGATCATCCGTGTTCATGAAAAACAATCGGTCAGCGTGCTTTTTGACTAATATTTTGTCTTTGACTTTTAAACGATTTTAGCAGATTATAATATTATAGGGATCTTCTTTGCGAGTTGTGAGTTGATTATTTCTTTCATTAGCATGTTTAGACTTTGTGATGATGGGAAACCAATAGTAGTAAGAAGGCTTTTTTCGAATTGAGTTATTAGAAAAAAAGTCTGAAAGAAAGGGGATTACCATGACAGCAGTCATACATGCAAAAGAAAGAAAATCATTTACCAATTCGTCAAGAAGAAAAGCTAGAAAGCAAGGACAAATTCCTGCCGTAATTTACGGAAAAAAACAAGAGAACAAAGCGATTTTAGTGAGCGAATCGGAATTGTTAAAAATTTTGCGCGAACAAGGGCGCAATGCGATGTTGAACATTCAGCTTGACGGCGAAAACCATCAGGCCCTCCTGTACGAACTGCAGCATGACCCAATGAAAAACACGATTATACATGCGGATTTTTATGTTGTCGATATGGATGATGAAGTAGATATCGAAGTACCAATTGTATTAATTGGAGAAGCAAAAGGAGTAAGAGAGGGCGGTGTGCTGCAGCAGACAACACATGAAGTGGAAGTGAGAGCGAAACCTGCTCATATTCCTTCGGCGATTGAAGTTGATGTAACAAATTTAGAAATAGATGGTACAATCCATGTACAAGATATTCAAACAGATGGACAGTTTAAAATTTTAGATGAGCCTGAAACGGTTGTGGCAACCATCCTGCCGCCGGAAAATGAAGAATTGGATACGGCTGATGAGCAAAAAAGTGAAGAGAAGGAAGACGGAGCTGTAGAAGAATAAATTAGGCGTAACCTATTTTGGTTACGTCTTTTATGCTATTAATTGTCATCTCACTATCATAAAAAAATTGGGGGACATTTCATGAAAGTAATAGCAGGCCTTGGCAATCCTGGAAAAAAATACGAACAAACTAGACATAACGTTGGGTTTATGGTAATTGATGAATTATCAAAGCGTTTAAACATATCTTTAAATGAAAGCAAATTTAACGGGATATACGGTATCGGGCATTTTTCAAATGAAAAGATATTATTGATAAAACCGCTTACATTTATGAATTTATCGGGTGAATGCATTCGTCCTTTACTGAATTATTACAATGTCCCAACTGAACAGTTGGTTGTAATATATGACGATTTAGATTTGCCTGTAGGCAAGATTCGCCTTAGAATGAAAGGGAGTGCTGGTGGTCACAACGGAATGAAATCTATCATTCAGCATTTAGGTTCGGAAGATTTTAAACGGATTCGAATTGGGATTGGCCGTCCGAAACACGCGATGGATATCGTCGACTATGTATTAGGAAAATTTACAGAAGAAGAAATGCACCATATTCAACATTCCGTTGATCGATCGGCTAGTGCATGTGAAAAATGGATACACACGCCATTCTTAGAAGTCATGAACGAATACAATTAACAAAAGTATAAAAATGGCTCCTGCCGTTCATAATAATCATAAAACCTTTCATTCCACAAGTGCAGGAGGTTGGAGGATGGCGCTTCATTATTATTGCCGCCATTGCGGCGTCAAAATTGGTAGCATTGAAAAATCTGTTTTTAGCGTCGATTTAGGATTTCATCATTTAACGAATGAAGAGCGGAAAGAAATGATCGAGTATCTTCCAAACGGTGATATTCATGTCAAAAGTATTTGTGAAGATTGTCAGGAGGCGCTAGAGCGAAATCCCGATTTTCATCAATATGAAAATTTTATACAGTAAAAGCTTTGGAAACTTGATTTCAAAATTTCCAAAGCATTTTTATATTTGTCGAGAGGAGGCTGGAGATTGGAAAGCCTGTATCAATTTTTTTATGCGCAAAACGACTTTCAAGCAGTTGTAGACGGTATAAAAGAAGGTTTGAAAGAACAAATGGTAGCCGGACTTTCTGGCTCAGCAAGGTCTGTATTTATTTCCGCTTTTTACAAAGATATCAAACAACCGATGCTGGTTGTGACTCATAACCTTTATCAAGCTCAGATCATTTATGAAGATTTAAATAATTTACTAGGCGATTCCGTCTATTTGTATCCTGTAAATGAATTGATCGCATCTGAGATCGCAGTCGCAAGTCCAGAGCTAAAAGCACAAAGGATGGAAGTGTTGAATCGTTTATGTAAAGGTGAAAAAAACATCGTTGTAGCCCCCGTTGCTGCATTAAGACGAATGCTCCCACCGAAAGAGTTATGGAAAAGCCATCAGCTTTCTATTTCTGTTGGAGGAACATTTGAATTAAACGAGAAGCTTCCGCATCTTCACTCAATGGGATATGAACGTGTTTCCATGGTGTCTGCTCCTGGGGAATTCAGCGTGCGCGGTGGAATTATTGATATTTATCCTTTAACGGAGGAACATCCTATTCGCATCGAACTATTTGATACGGAAGTAGATTCAATCCGAACGTTCAGTCTTGAAGATCAAAGATCGATTGAAATGATTCAAGAAGTGACAATCGGACCGGCAGAGGAAATCATTTTAACGGACAGCCATTATGAAAAAGGAATGAAGCAGTTAGAAACGGCTTTATCAAGCAGCTTAAAGAAATTGAAAAAAGATGAGCACAAAAATTTATTTATAGAAAATATCCGCTATGATCTGGAAAAATTGCAAAATAGGCAGAAGGATCAGGAGTTCTTTAAATATTTTTCATTCTTTTATGACAAACCTGCTAGTTTGCTAGATTATTTCCCTGCGGATACGGTTATTGTCATTGATGAAGTAAGCCGTGTGCATGAAATGGTTGATCATCTTGAGAATGAAGAAGGAGAATGGTTTACTTCTTTACTGGAACAAGGGAAAATTGTCCATGATGCGAAAGTGTCCCATAAATACTACCAGCTTATACGTGACACATCTTATCCAATTGTTTATTTATCACTGTTTTTGCGGCACGTCCCCTATACAAACCCACAAAATTTAATGAACGTGTCTTGCAAGCAGATGCAAAATTTCCATGGACAAATGCACTTGTTGAAATCAGAAGTTGATCGCTGGATCAAGGCAAATTACACCGTAGTTTTTCTCGGTGCAAATGATGAACGGGCCAAAAGACTTGAACGGGTGCTTGGAGACTATGAGATTGAAGCGGTCATTTCTGATTCAAACCACATTCTGTCAAAGGGGCTGCACATTTTAAAAGGAGATTTACAGACAGGCTTTGAACTTCCTTTAGGACGACTTGCGGTCATAACGGAAGAAGAACTTTTCAAAAAGAGGGTAAAACGAAGACAGCAAAGGCAGAAGCTTTCAAATGCAGAAAGAATTAAAAGCTATTCTGAGCTTGAAGTGGGAGATTATGTCGTACATGTTAATCATGGAATTGGAAAATATCTTGGAATTGAAACTTTAGAAATTAACGGTATACACAAAGACTACCTGCACATTCGTTACCAAGGAAATGACAAACTGTATGTTCCAGTTGAACAAATTGATCAAGTTCAAAAATATGTGGGCACAGAAGGAAAAGAGCCGAAAATTTACAAATTAGGCGGAAACGAATGGAAAAGAGTCAAGAAAAAAGTGGAATCGTCTGTTCAAGATATTGCTGACGATTTAATTAAACTGTATGCTGAGCGGGAAGCAAGCAAAGGCTATGCGTTCAGCCCTGATTCGGAAATGCAAAGGGAGTTTGAAGCAACATTCCCTTATAAAGAAACAGAAGATCAGCTTCGTTCCATTCAAGAGGTGAAAAAGGATATGGAACGGGAGCGGCCGATGGATCGACTTCTTTGCGGAGATGTCGGATATGGGAAAACCGAGGTGGCGATTCGGGCTGCCTTCAAAGCGATTATGGATCAAAAACAAGTTGCCTTTCTTGTTCCGACAACCATTTTAGCGCAGCAGCATTACGAAACGATCAGGGATCGTTTTCAAGATTACCCAATTAACATTGGTGTATTAAGCCGCTTCCGGACGAGAAAAGAGCAGAATGAAACGATTAAAGGCTTGAAAAATGGAACGATCGATTTAGTCATTGGAACACATCGTTTGCTTTCCAAAGATGTTCAATTTAAAGATTTAGGCTTGTTGATTATTGATGAGGAGCAGCGATTTGGAGTTACACATAAAGAAAAAATAAAACAAATGAAAGCAAACATTGATGTGTTAACTTTGACGGCAACTCCGATTCCAAGAACACTCCACATGTCCATGATCGGCGTGCGTGATCTATCAATTATTGAAACTCCTCCAGAAAATCGCTTTCCTGTTCAAACATATGTAGCGGAATATAACCCAATGCTTGTGAAAGAAGCGATCGAACGTGAATTAGCGCGAGGAGGTCAAGTATACGTTTTATATAACCGGGTTGAGGATATCGACCGGAAAGCCAATGAAATCTCTATGCTTGTTCCAGATGCAAGAGTAACCTTTGCACATGGAAAAATGTCTGAAAATGAGCTTGAATCGGTAATATTAAACTTTTTGGATGGCCAATATGACGTGCTTGTCAGCACAACTATTATTGAAACAGGTGTGGACATTCCGAATGTAAATACATTGATTGTTTATGACGCCGATAAAATGGGGCTTTCTCAGCTCTATCAATTGCGCGGGCGTGTCGGTCGTTCCAATCGTGTCGCTTACGCATATTTTACTTACCGGAAGGACAAAGTTTTATCAGAAGTTGCTGAAAAACGATTGCAGGCCATTAAAGAATTTACTGAATTAGGTTCAGGTTTTAAAATTGCGATGCGTGATTTGGCCATTCGGGGAGCCGGTAATTTGTTAGGTCCTCAACAGCATGGCTTCATTGATTCGGTAGGTTTTGATTTATATTCCCAAATGCTGAAGGAAGCGATCGAACAACGGAAAGGTGAACAGCCAAAAGAGACAAAAAGGGAAGTTGAAATTGAGCTTGAATTAGATGCCTACATTCCGCAGTCTTACATTGATGATGGAAAACAAAAGATTGACATGTACAAAAGGTTTAGAGGCATCGAAACGTTTGATGATTTACAGGAACTGCATGAAGAATTATTGGACAGATTTGGCGAGTATCCAAAGGAAGTAGACTTTTTGTTTAAAGTAGCGAAGCTAAAGTTATATGCACGGCAAGAAAAAGTCGAAGCCATTAAACAAACGAAAGATCTTATCACGATTCTTATTTCAGAGGAAGCAAGCAGCTCCTTTGACGGACAAAAATTGTTCGAGCTAACGGATGAATTCGGTCGCATAGTCGGGTTTGGCATGGAAGGAAAAAGGCTGAAATTAACATTGCAAATTCATAATTTAGAAACTGAAAAATGGCTGTCTATTTTAATGAAGCTGTTGGCAGGCTTAAAAGACGCAAAGAAAGAAGAAGTTTCTGCCGGCTAATATTGAAAGCAGGGTTAAAATGGAAATGCTGGCAATGGGCTTTTAAGCAGTGTTTGGAAAAAATTCGCTTTCATCATGTATATTACGTGGTTAGTGAAGGATACTAATTTCAACGATGGTGATTGTTCCAAAAATGGAAAAAGGGCAATCGCTACTTTACTAATCTTTAGATGAAAGTGAGGCAGCATAAGATGAAAGCAACTGGTATCGTTCGACGGATTGATGATTTAGGCCGTGTAGTCATTCCTAAAGAAATTCGAAGAACATTGCGTATCCGTGAAGGCGACCCATTAGAAATTTTCGTTGACCGAGATGGTGAAGTAATACTGAAAAAATACTCCCCAATCAGTGAATTGAGTGATTTTGCGAAAGAATATGCTGAAGCGTTATTCGATAGCTTAAACAGCCCCGTTCTCATATGTGATCGTGATGCTATTATTGCTGTTTCCGGAGTTTCGAAAAAAGAGTATTTGAATAAAAATATAAGCGAGCTGCTGGAACGGGTGATGGATGAACGGCAATCGGTTTTCATTTCAGAAGAAGAAGAAATTGAAATCGCTGATGGTGTAACTGAACGAGTAAAATCTTATTGCATTGGACCGATCATTGCAAACGGTGATCCTATCGGGGCTGTTGTCATATTTTCGAATGAGCAGCCTTTAACAGAAGTAGAAAGTAAGGCAGTTGAGACAGCCGCTAGTTTTTTGGCAAGACAAATGGAACAATAAAGGGAATAATACTTTTTTACTTCTTCCACAAGCAGACTGTCTCCAACACCATGTTAATAAAAGAGACCACAGAATTCACAACAATTTCTGTGGTCTCTTCTTGTGCGCCCGGCATGGGTGTAATCTATAGGGTGAAAGTCCCGAGCTGCGAAGGCAGAAGTAGCAGTTAGCTTAACGCAAGGGTGTCCGTGGTGACGCGGAATCTGAAGGAAGCGAGCGGCAAACTTTAAGGTCTCTCGGAACACGAACTTCATATGAGGCTAGGTATCACTGGGTGAGTTTGCAAGACAAAACAAAGCCCTTTCTGCCGAAGGTGATACAGAGTAAATGAAGCAGATGGATGGAAGGAAAGATTACACTCTTACCCGGGGAGGTCTGGCTGGCACGCCAAGTAACCTTGGTAACCTATCTAGTGATAGATAGCTGAACAGTCAGAAGTCAGCAGAGGTCATAGTATTAGTTGGTCTAGAACAACTAAGAAGGACCGAACAATTAAGAGAGAATAGCCCTTGGCATTCAGTGAGTCATGATGAACACAGAAAACGTAGTACCTCACTTGAGGGAGGAAGCGGTGAATCCCGTGGGAGATCTCTTGGAGGGTGGAGTGACCACTGGCATAAAGAGAACAGCTATTCACGGAAGTTATAAAGACTTGCGTCAATTATCTTAATTGAACCGCCGTATACGGAACCGTACGTACGGTGGTGTGAGAGGACGGGAGTTAATCGCTCCCTCCTACTCGATTATTTCCACTCTTCACGTATTTAACGAACGACGGCGCTACCTGTTTAAAACATCTTTCGGATGGAAAGCTACAACGTAAAACATGATTGTGTTGGATGGTTTTATTTCCATGATTTTCAAAGTTCATCTATATGATATTTCGACACGGTTTGTTGAAGTTCTGCTTTTCCTCTTTAGGAACAGACTAAAACCTTTTGTTCCTCTAATTCACCTTCTTATTTTGGGGAATTTTTCTAAAATCCTGCCGGTGAATTTGCCAAGAAAGCTCATCACTTCGAAGGGCGGACAGTCAATTCCCTTCACAATAGTCAACAGGATAGCAGGCATTTCATCGCTGTTAAATTTTATTGAGCGTGGCAAGGAGCAGAAAATAAACCTTTCAGGTAAGGTGTCTCTAGTATTGCGATACCACGAAGGTTAAATGGGGTATGTGTTAGGATTTTTTTATTTACGGAACTTATGCCGGAATTTGGACTTAAAAGCCGTGAAGTTTAGCCGAGCACTCTTTTTCTAAAGATTCTCTTTCAGCCGAATGTGGACGAGATTATGTTATAATATGCTGGAAAAAGATGAAGCATGAATTTTGGAAGGAGTAAACGTGTGATTCAAAATGTGCCTCAAGCAAGAACGAACAAATTTTTGCAAGGTGCGGTTTTATTGACGGCTGCTGGAATCATTACGAAAGGATTAAGTGCTATCTACCGAGTTCCTTATCAAAATATTGTAGGGGATATCGGTTTTTATATTTATCAGCAAATATATCCGTTTTTAGCAATTGTCATGGTTTTATCGACAACGGGATTTCCGGTTATTCTGTCAAAGCTGCTGAATGAGTATAGCGATGGCAGCAATTTTAAAAATTTCCGGAAAATATTGGTCGTCTGTTTTTCTTTTTTTGCTTTGATCAGTCTGTTTTCGTTCACGAGCTTGTTTTTAGGAGCTGACAAGCTTGCCCGTTGGATGGGTGATCCGAAACTGGCGCTTTTATTAAAAGCGGCTGCATGTTCGTTTCTGTTTTTTCCATTTATTTCAATGCTAAGAGGCGTTTTTCAAAGCTGCCATGAAATGCTGCCGCTATCTTTGTCGCAAATCGTTGAACAAGCTATACGGGTCGGTGCTTTTTTATCGATCACTTGCTTTTTCGTTTATAATGGATTCGATCTTTATGAAACAGTTGCCGGCGCCATTTTTAGCTCCCTCATTGGATATATCGGGGCGTTTATGCTTTTGCTTGTATATTGGAAAAAAAGAGTGCCGTTACTGCTTTCCCGCTCATCGCAAGAATCGGCTGTATCTGTGAAAAAGATCTTAACCAAATTGCTGATTTATACTGTGACCTTTTGTTTGACGAGCATGCTGATGATTTTTATGCAATTGGCAGATTCATTTCAGCTGTATAAACTGATGGTCAACAGCGGTGCAGATCCTGAAGCAGCGAAAATAACAAAAGGCATATATGATCGGGGACAACCGCTATTGCAGGTAGGCACGGTTGCAGCTACATCTCTCGCATTGTCTCTTGTTCCGCTTATTTCATCGTTTCGGCATAAAGCATTTCAATATATTCAGCAGCATGTCGCCTTATCTTTTAAAATTTGTTTGATTGTCGCCATCGGGGCTACGGCAGGTTTAATTTCCATTATCGAGCAAGTTGATTTCATGCTGTTTGCCGATACAAAAGGGGCGGGCGTATTATCGGTGTTCAGCATTTCGATTTTATTTAGCTCGATTGCGATAACGTCTGCCGGCATTTTGCAAGGAGTTAATGAAACCGTCTGGCCGGCTTTATCTGTTTTAGCCGGAGTAGCCGTGAAAATCTTACTCAATGAATGCTTCATTCCGTTTTTCCATACATACGGGGCGGCATTGGCGACTGTTTGCGGATATGGGGTCGTGTGCTTGTTGAATCTAGCGGTTTTAAATCGGAAAAAATATAAGTTAACTTCTTTCAAGGCTGTATGGAAAATGATTGGCTCTGCTGCTGTCATGTTTTTATCGATCAAGCTTTACTTTTTTCTATTCGATTTTTTTATATCAGACGAAACGCGTATGAGCGCTTCCATTCAATCATTGACAGCTGTCGTTTTCGGAGCGGCTGTGTATATGTTTTTCATCATCCAATCAGCCATTTTTACAGGGAAGGAAATAGAGAGCTTGCCTTTTAAAAATAAACTGGTTTGTTTGATCAGTGCATGGAAAGAGAGGAAGGAAAATGGATAAGCAAATTACGATTGTTGGCCTGGGCGCGGGGGATGTCGATCAGCTGCCGCTAGGGGTTTTTAAAATTTTGACCTCCAGCCTGCCGCTATTTGTAAGAACAGAGGATCATCCTGTTTTAAGTGAAATTAAAGACGAAATTGGCTCGTTTCAGTCTTTCGATTCCGTTTATGAAATGTTTGATCAATTTGAAGATGTTTATGCGGAAATTGCAAAAAAACTATTAGAGGAAGCAGAAAAATATCAGCATATCGTATATGCGGTACCTGGACATCCGCTTGTTGCAGAAAAAACCGTTCAGCTTTTACTGAAGGAAATGGAGCAAGGAAAAGTAAATGTGTCGATACAGGGCGGACAATCGTTTTTGGATGCAATGTTTCAAGCTCTGCGCATCGATCCTGTCGAAGGCTTGCAATTCATTGATGCGCAGGATATGAAACGGGAAGAGCTTTCCTTTCGGCAGCATTTGATTATTTGCCAGGTTTATGACAAGATGATTGCATCGGATGTGAAATTGACGTTAATGGAAGACTTGCCGTTCGATTATGAAGTTTACCTCGTAACGGCTGCAGGGAGCAAATACGAGGACATTAAAAAAGTTCGATTATATGAAATGGATAGATGTGTAGAACTGAGCAATTTAACATCGTTATACATCCCGCCGGTCAAGGATGAACAATTGCTGTATCATCGCTTTTCAGCGTTGCGAAACGTCATTCGAACACTTCGCGGGCCAAACGGCTGTCCGTGGGATCGAAAGCAAACCCATCAATCATTAAAGCGGTACTTAATTGAAGAATGCTACGAGCTGATTGAAGCTATTGATGAAAATGATATTGATCATATGATTGAAGAGCTCGGAGACGTTTTGCTTCAGGTGGTGCTTCATGCCCAAATTGGAGATGACGAAGGATTTTTTACCATTGATGATGTGATTCGCATGTTAACAGATAAAATGATCCGCCGCCATCCCCATGTTTTTGGCAATGTCGAGGCACAAAATGCAGAAGAAGCTGTAAAGAGCTGGGAGGAAGCAAAAAAATCTGAAAACAGGAATGAGAGCGAATCACTTTTAGATTCTGTTTCAAAGGCGCTCCCAGCTCTGTCAAAAGCTTATCAATATCAAAGAAAGGCGGCGAAAATCGGTTTCGATTGGCCGGATGTACTGGAAGCTTGGGAGAAGGTGTCAGAAGAACTGCAGGAGTTTAAAAAGGAAATCGATAATGGAGATGGCGGAACGGAAAAAGCAAAAGAAGAGTTCGGCGATATTCTGTTTGCTCTTATTAATGTTGGAAGATTTTACGAAATTGAGCCTGAAGAAGCATTAGTCATGACAAACGAAAAGTTTTCGCGGAGATTTCGGTTTATAGAACAAAAGGCCCGTGATGCTGGGAAAAATTTAAAAAGTATGTCTTTGGCAGAAATGGATCAATATTGGGAAGAGGCTAAAATGAAAGAGGGGGATCGGACATGAGATTAGATAAATTTTTAAAAGTATCGAGGCTGGTGAAAAGACGCACGCTTGCCAAGGAAGTGGCAGATCAAGGAAGAGTGACAATCAACGGGCATCCAGCAAAAGCGAGCTCCAATGTGAAGGTTGGCGACGAACTGTCCATTCAATTTGGACATAAGGTAGTGACAATAAAAATCGAATCTATAAATGAAACAGTAAAGAAGGAAGAGGCAAAAAATCTTTATACCATTTTGAAGGAAGAACAAAGGACAGATTTATAAATCGCTCCCTGTATTGTACAAGGAAACAACAAGGCTTGTTCTAAACCCTGCACATCTTACATAAAAATGTAAAGGGAAGCATCCATTAATTAGAGTGCGGGGGGATGATAATGAGCCAGTATTATGGCGGTAACCATTCACATAAAGAAACCGTGCAGGAGCATAATGTAGTCATGAAGGACCGGAAGCTGTTAGATATTTCTGGCGTGAAGCAGGTGGAAAGCTTTGATAATGAGGAATTTTTGCTTGAGACGGTAATGGGTCCGCTCGCGGTTCGGGGAGAACATTTACAAATGAAAAACTTGGATGTCGATAAAGGCGTCGTATCCATAAAAGGAAAAATTTATGAAGTTTCTTATTTAGATGATTTCAGCTCGGAGAAGGCTAAAGGCATTTTTAGCAAGTTGTTTAAATGACCCTTACCACTCAATTTTACACCATGATTGCGATGATCGGCATGGGCAGTTTTCTAGGCGCCGCACTTGATACTTACAATTTTTTTTTAAAAAGATGGGATCGAAAAAGGTGGGTTGTTTTTTTAAACGATTTAGTATTTTGGGCGGTTCAAGGACTTTTCACTTTTTATGTTCTATTGTATGTAAATCAAGGGGAATTAAGATTTTATGTATTTTTAGCACTTTTATGCGGTTTTGCCGCCTATCAAAGCCTCCTACGGAACGGATACATGACCTGTTTGCGGATTATGATAAAAATCGCTGTTTCTATATACCAATTTTTTGTAAAAATCTTTCTGCTGCTTCTTATCAATCCTATTAAATGGATAGTTCATATGGCGATAGCATGTTCTATGTCTCTTTTACTATTTTTATGGAAGTTTATTAAATGGTCTTCACAACTCTTATTCAAGTTATGTAAAATTTTATTAGCGCCATTACTATGGGGATTGAACATACTTTGGGGAAAAGCTCCTCAACCAATAAAGCAAAAGATGCTGCATTCGAAACAAATCATAGAAGGAATATTCATAAATATAAAGAATATGTTACGTAAGCTGTATCGTTGGTTCCGTTAAATTTAGGAGGGATTGCAGGAATGAGAGAGAAACGAGAGTTGAATGTAGCTATGCTGCAGCAAATAAATGAACCCGGACAAGAAGTTAAAGCTGAGATGAGACAAAGAAGAAAACGAGGGCTAATTCGACGATTAGCTGCATTTGGTATAATGGCTGTTACTTGTATTGCGATTATGGCGTCAACGCTCGTTTCTCAATCAATTGCTATTAATAAGAAGCTTGAAGAAAAAAAACAGCTTGAAACAAAACTGGAGAATTTAAAAGAAGAGGAAAAAGATTTGAAGGCGGAAATCATCAAGCTGAAGGATGAAGAATATATCACAAAGCTTGCAAGAAAAGATTATTTTTTATCTGATGAAGGAGAAGTCATTTTTAATATTCCGGGGAATGAACAGTAATATTGACCCCGTTTTTTTATTTTTGTATAATTAAATAAATTATTTTTAATTTTTTTATGATTTAAGGAGGAGCATTTTTTTTATGTCAATTGAAGTTGGCAGCAAGTTACAAGGTAAAGTAACTGGCATTACGAATTTTGGAGCATTTGTGGAGCTGCCAGGAGGCTCAACAGGACTTGTTCATATTAGTGAAGTTGCTGACAATTACGTGAAAGACATTCATGATCATTTAAAAGTCGGCGATGAGGTTGAAGTCAAGGTTATTAATGTAGAAGAAGACGGAAAAATCGGATTGTCCATCAAAAAGGCAAAAGATCGTCCAAAAAAACATGATCATCGTTCCAAAGAAAGTTTTGAGCAAAAAATGAGCCGCTTTTTAAAAGAGAGCGAGGACCGTCTTGCTTCACTTCGGCGTCACACTGAATCAAGACGAGGAGGGAGAGGAGCAAGAAGAGGGTAACTTGCTGCTGTTAATGTTATAGATGATCGCAGACCGCCACCTGAAGATTCAGGTGGTGTATTTAAATTGTCCGAAAATTATTTTTTTATTTTATTGTTGACGGCTCTCATGTTCATATGTATTATAGAACATGTGCGTATTTTACATGAACATAAAGATGCAGTTGATTTGGCGGCGTAGCTCAGCTGGCTAGAGCGTACGGTTCATACCCGTGAGGTCGGGGGTTCGATTCCCTCCGCCGCTACCAATTGAATATTGGCCCGTTGGTCAAGTGGTTAAGACACCGCCCTTTCACGGCGGTAACACGGGTTCGAATCCCGTACGGGTCATGAGAAGAGGCTCTTTCTTTAAAAGAAAGAGTCTTTTTTTATGGAAAAGTTTAAAATTTTGTATTTATATAGGATAGATAAATTTAATTTTTCACCGATTTCAACAAGTTCCGACTCATGTTTTTCGGCTTTTGCTTTTAAAACGGACCAACACGCTGTTACAATCATCTCTTTGAAATGACGGCGACTCAATGTCTCAATGGGCTGCTCTGTTCCTTTTAAAGATTTGTCGTCTATAACAGAAATCGTCGAAATATTCTTATGAACAATTTCCTCCTTTTGACAAATTCCTTTATGAAAAGCTTGTATAATGACTATCAATTACGGTAGTAGGAGGAGTGTCGCTATAATGGAAAAAGTTGAGAGAAGATTTCTGATACCTTTTGCCAATGTCCAATTGGAAAGAACACAATCACTTCTATGGAGATCTTGGAAAAGAGCGGGGCTGCATTTGCATTCTTTTCTGTTTCACAAAGGGTTTGTTTATGTATTGATCGGGTTTTTGCTGGGGAGAGCTTTTATTTTATCTGAAATTATTCCGTTTGCCCTTCCTTTTTTTGGAGCTGTATGGCTTTTAAAAAGGGACAAGGCATTGCTTGCTGCACTATCACTAATTGCAGGGGCATTCACCATCTCATTGGAATTATGTTTGTTAGTGCTTTCTTCTATATGTATATTTCTTTTGCTTCATAAAATGACTAGTTTTTTCATTAAAACAGATGAAATAAAAATATTGCCTTTTACGATTTTTTCGGGACTTGCTGCCAGCCGCCTTTTATATTCAAAGTTAACTGCAGGATTTATCAGCACGTACGATCTTTTAATGACAGGGGTTGAGGCAGGTCTGTCGATCATCCTGACGTTGATTTTTTTGCAGAGCATCCCGCTTCTTTCAGTGCGGAAATATAAACAAACTTTACGAGTCGAAGAGATTATCTGCTTGATGATTTTGCTTGCGTCCGTCATGACGGGCTTAGTTGGAATCAGTTACCAAAATATACAGGCGGAACATGTTCTTTCACGATATATTGTCCTATTGCTCGCTTTTACCGGAGGTGCAGGCATCGGATGTACAGTTGGTGCTGTAACAGGTTTGGTGCTTAGCCTGGCGAATGTCTCCAATTTGTATCATATGAGCCTACTTGCATTTTCAGGTTTATTGGGAGGTCTGCTAAAGGAAGGACAAAAAGCAGGAGCGTCAGTTGGCCTGATCATTGGCTCACTTTTAATCACGCTATATGGAGAAGGATCGGCTGATGTTTGGACAACCTTATGGGAATCGGGCGCCGCGGTTTTGCTGTTTTTACTGACCCCGAAAAGCTTTACAGAACAGCTGGCAAAGCATATTCCTGGAACAAACGAGCATGTTTTGGAGCAGCAGAAGTATGTTCGAAATATACGTGATATAACTGCTCGGCGGGTTGATCAATTTTCTAACGTTTTTCGGGCATTATCTGAGAGCTTTTCGACTTTTTACCCGGAGGATGGAGAGGATATAGAAAGAGAAACGGATTTATTTTTAAGCAAGATCACCGGACAGACATGCCAAACTTGTTTTAAGAAGGAGAAATGCTGGGTCAACAATTTTGACCAGACATATCAATTAATGAAGCAAGTGATGAATGAAACGAAAGAAAAGACGTATGCAAATAATCGCAGATTGCAGAAAAAGCTTCACAGGCATTGTTCGAAAGCTAATCTAGTGGTCGGGACGATTGAGCAGGAAATGCACTTTTTAGAAGCGAATCGGAAATTAAAAAAGCAAGTGCAAGAAAGCAGAAGATTGGTAGCTGAACAGCTGCTAGGAGTTGCTCAAGTAATGTCCGACTTTTCTCGGGAAATGAAAAAGGAACGGGAACATCATTTTCTGCAGGAAGAGCAAATTTTCTATGCTCTTCAAAACTTCGGTTTAGAAATTGGCCATATTGATATATACAGCCTTGAAAAAGGGAACGTCGATATAGAAATGAGCATTCCGTATTGCGGCGGCCATGGAGAATGTGAAAAAATTATTGCTCCGATGCTTTCCGATATATTAAACGAAATGATCATCGTGAAAAATGAAGAATGTGCAGGTTATCCAAATGGATTTTGCCACGTTGTGTTCGGTTCTGCAAAAGCATACAAAGTGGAAACGGGTGTTGCTCATGCTGCAAAAGGAGGAGGTCTTGTTTCAGGCGACAGCCATTCCATGATTGAATTGGGCGTCGGAAAATTTGCCATAGCCATTAGCGATGGAATGGGGAACGGGGAAAGGGCTCATTTTGAAAGCAATGAAACGATTAAATTGTTGGAAAAAATTCTTCAATCAGGCATTGATGAAAAAATTGCTATCAAAACCATCAACTCTATATTGTCGTTGAGAACGACAGATGAAATTTATGCAACATTAGATTTGTCTATCATTGATTTACAAAGCGCCAATTGCAAATTTATGAAAATCGGATCTACTCCGAGTTTTATTAAACGAGGAAATAAAATTATCAAAATCGAGTCTAGTAATTTGCCGATTGGCATTATCGATGAATTTGAGGTGGACATTGTAGACGAACAGCTAAAAGCAGGAGATTTATTAATTATGATGAGTGACGGAATATTTGAGGGACCAAGGCATGTAGAAAATTATGATTTATGGATGAAAAGAAAAATAAAAGAAATAGAGACAGATGATCCACAAGAAATAGCCGATTTAATTATGGAGGAGGTGATTCGCTCCAGATCGGGGGCAATCGATGACGATATGACGGTTGTGGTGGCTCGAATTAATCATAATACACCGAAATGGGCGGCGATTCCTGTTTCAAATTTTTATAAATCGAAAAAGATAAGCTGATTTTCTGCCATGCTTAGTATAAAACGTTTTCCTTCTGGTGAGGATGGTAATAAATCATTGACCAGGAGGAGGAAAAATGAGAAAAGGGACATTAAAACAAATTTTGTTGTTAACTGACGGATGCTCAAATCATGGTGAAGATCCAATTGCTATGGCGGCTTTAGCTAAGGAGCATGGGATTACTGTCAACGTAATTGGGATTTTAGAAGAGAATGTGATAGATCAAGATGCAATGCAGGAAATAGAAGGAATTGCTGAGGCAGGGGGAGGAGTGAGCCAGGTAGTTTATGCCCATCAGCTTTCACAAACAGTACAGATGGTCACTAGAAAAGCGATGACACAAACATTGCAGGGAGTTGTCAATCGTGAATTAAAGCATATTTTAGGAAAATCAACTTCTATAGAAGAGCTGCCGCCTGAACAGCGTGGTGAAGTTATGGAGGTTGTGGAAGAGCTTGGTGAAACGGTCAATTTAGAAATTTTAATTCTCGTAGATACGAGCGCAAGCATGGGGCCAAAGCTTCCAACGGTAAAAGAAGCGCTTTTTGATTTATCCATTAGCCTAAATTCAAGAATAGGCAATAATCAATATTCGCTGTTTATATTTCCTGGGAAAAGATCAGAAACAGAAATTTTATTGGATTGGACTCCGAAACTGGATTCTTTATCAACCATTTTTCCGAAATTAACGACAGAAGGATTGACACCAACTGGTCCGGCGATAAAAGGAGCTATACAACATTTTAAACAAAAACGCTCATTGAGGGGAATGCTCGATGATGAATACCTCGATGAACAAAGCATGTAAAGTTCTTCCCGGTACCATTATTAAAGGAAAATGGCATGGAAACACGTATCGGATATTAAAAATGCTGGGGTGCGGAGCAACAGGATCGGTTTACCTTATTGAATCCAGTGAAGGGTATGCAGCATTAAAAATAAGTGAAAATAGCATGGGAATCACTTCAGAAGTAAACGTGTTAAAGAGACTGGCCAAGGTCCAAGGTTCGTGCCTTGGGCCTTCTTTGATCGATGTGGACGATTGGTTTAACACAGCTAGCGGAAAGATGCTTCCGTTTTATGTTATGGAGTATGTTAAAGGTGAACATTTTATCCAGTTTATTAAAAATAATGGTGCGATTTGGATTGACGTGCTAATCTTGCAGCTTTTGTCCAATTTGGAGGAGCTTCATCAGTCAGGCTGGGTTTTTGGTGATTTAAAGCCTGACAATCTAATTGTTACAGGACCTCCTCCCAAAATTCGCTGTATTGATGTAGGTGGCACAACGATAAATGGAAGATCCATTAAAGAATTTACAGAGTTTTTTGACAGGGGATACTGGGAATTGGGGACGAGAAAAGCTGAACCGAAGTATGATCTTTTTGCAGTCGGTATGATTATTATCAATGCTGTTTTTCAAAAACGCTTTTCAAAAAAAGGAAACAGTAAGGAGCAATTGATGCAAATCATTAACTCCCATCCTTTTTTAAACGAAAGAAAACAAGTGTTGACGAAAGCTTTATTTGGCTCCTATTCATCCGCTTTGGAAATGAAGCAGGATCTTTTGCATCATGTTTCAAACGCTAATTTGCAAAGAAAGAGAAATGTACAAGCACAATCTAAACCGAAAAGAACAGCTAACAATCGAAAAAGAAAGAAAAAGAAAAGCAAAGGGCTGATCGAAACATTGGTGATCATGGTTTGCCTAGCATTTCTATATTCTTTATATATTTTTGCGACCCTTCTGTAAATGGCTGCTGCTTGTTTAAAGCGGCAGTGCTTTTCCCCCTTCTCATGCTTCCGCGAGTACCCCGCCTATTTCAAAAAATGTCCGATCTGAACAGCTTCCCTTTTAGGAAAATAACAGTAAAATGCAAAAGGCTTTGTCTTTGCAGAAGGCAGGCAAATAATGATAGGATAAAGATAACTAGAGAAATATTGGATGTGACGGTCTTTGATTCAAAATGTATGTGCGTTTATTGAAAAACATCAATTGCTCCAAAAAAATAGTACGGTCATAGTAGGTGTGTCCGGCGGCCCGGATTCACTGGCACTTCTACATTTTTTAAATACATTTAAAGATCAATATGGCATCACTGTTATAGCAGCACATGTTGATCATATGTTCCGAGGCATAGAATCACAAAAAGAGATGGAATTTGTCATCAATTTTTGCCGGGAATTAAACATACCTTGTTACGCTAAGCAAATCAATGCGGCCCGTTATGCTGAGAAACACCGGTTGAATGCCCAGCAGGCTGCTAGAGAATGCCGCTACCAATTTTTCTTAGAGTTGATGGATCAGCTTCAGGCGGATGCTTTGGCTCTAGCTCATCATGGAGATGACCAAATTGAAACGATTTTAATGAATCTTGTTCGCGGAACAATAGGGAAGGGACTAGCGGGAATTCCTGTCATACGGCCTTTCGGCAGAGGGAGAATCATACGCCCCTTTTTAGCCGCAACAAAGGAAGAAATTTTAAAGTATTGTGAAGAATTTCAGCTGGCGCCCCGATTTGATCCAAGCAATGAAAAAGATACGTATACACGGAACAGGTTTCGCAAATATGTTTTGCCGTTTTTGAAAAAGGAGAACAAAAGGCTGCATGAACATTTTCAATATTTCAGTGAGGTCTTTTTGGATGATGAGCGATTTTTGGAGGAATTAACGAAGGAAAAATTAAATAAAGTAGTGATAAGAAAAACGAATTCTTCCGTTACTATTCATAAACAAGAATATAAAAAGCTTCCTGATCCGATCAAAAGGAGAGCGGTTTATCAAATATTGAATGATCTGATAAAAAGCGGCTCCTTCTCGGCTGTTCATATTGAAAATGTAAACGAATTTTTGATGAAAGCGCACCCTTCGGGGATGCTTCATTTGCCTATGGGGCTCAAAGTCATAAAATCTTATGATGAATGCACCTTTACGTTTCAATCGCCAAATAGTGAATCTTTCTGCTACACGGTACCGGTACCGGGAAAAAAACATTTGCCGAACGGAAAAATATTTTTTACTGAAACCTTTTTTGGGATTCCTTCGTATAAAGGTGATGACGTTTTCTATCTTCCAAAAAAATGGTACGTTCCGCCTTTAATTATTCGGAGCAGAAAAAAAGGAGACAAAATGACAATTAAAGGCATGAACGGTACGAAAAAGGTAAAAGATATTTTTATTGATAAAAAAATACCGAGGGAAGAGCGCAACCTTCTCCCAATCGTTGAAAATGGCAACGGCCAAATCATATGGATTCCGCTTGTAAAAAAATCAAATTTAGAGGAAATTAGCATTACCAATGAATCTTATATTGTATTACAATATAAAGAGCAGTGATCTCATCAGGAGGAAAGAAAATGATCGAGGATATTGAAAAAGTCTTAATTTCAGAAGAAGAAATCAAAGAAAAAGTGAAAGAATTAGGGGCGATATTAACGGAGGAATATAAAAATAAGTTTCCCCTCGCTATCGGGGTTTTAAAAGGCGCTATGCCGTTTATGGCGGATTTAATAAAGCATATTAATACATATTTGGAAATTGATTTTATGGACGTTTCCAGTTATGGAAACAAAACCGTTTCATCGGGTGAGGTGAAAATAATTAAGGATTTAGACACTTCCGTCGAAGGCCGGGATCTTTTAATCATTGAAGATATAATCGATAGCGGATTGACATTAAGCTATTTAGTCGATCTTTTCCGGTACCGGAAAGCAGCATCTGTTAAAATTGTAACCCTTTTGGACAAACCGAGCGGACGAAAGGCAAATATTAAGGCAGATTATGTATGTTTTGAAGTTCCGGATGCGTTCGTTGTCGGTTATGGTCTGGACTATGCGGAAAAATACCGCAACCTTCCGTTTATAGGGATATTAAAGCCTGAAGTTTATCAAAATAAATAATGATCGTTGAAAAGATAGCGTATCAGTTGTGCTGGGATGATTTTCTATGATACTATTGAATATAGTTTGTTTCATTGTGGGAGGAGGTAAGGAATGAATCGGATTTTCCGAAACACCGTATTTTATTTGCTGATTTTTTTAGTGGTTATCGGCGTTGTGAATTTTTTTCAAGGCGGTAACCAAAAAACTGAACAAATGACATATAGTACCTTCATCTCCAATTTGGAAAACGGAGATGTTGAAAATATAACGTTAAAACCAGTAAGAGGAGTATATGAAGTCAGAGGACAGCTGAAGGGATATGAAGAAAATCAATACTTTATCACCTATTTATCAGGCGATGACGCATTAAACCTCATCAATACGGCTGCTTCAAAAAATCAAACGGAAGTTAAATGGTCCCCAGCAGATGATACAAACGGATGGGTGCAATTTTTCACATCCCTCATCCCATTTATTATAATCTTTATTTTGTTCTTCTTTGTGCTCAATCAGGCTCAAGGCGGCGGAAGCCGAGTTATGAACTTCGGGAAGAGCAAGGCAAAGCTGTATAACGACGACAAGAAAAAAGTAAAATTTAAAGATGTTGCAGGAGCCGATGAGGAAAAGGCTGAACTAGTGGAAGTTGTTGAATTTTTAAAGGATCCCCGCAAGTTTTCTGAACTTGGAGCGCGCATACCGAAAGGAGTCCTTTTAGTAGGCCCTCCGGGAACTGGTAAAACATTGCTGGCCCGCGCGGTGGCTGGAGAAGCAGGTGTGCCGTTTTTCTCCATAAGCGGATCTGATTTTGTTGAGATGTTTGTCGGTGTAGGTGCTTCTCGTGTTCGTGATTTGTTTGAAACGGCTAAGAAAAATGCCCCGTGTATCATTTTTATTGATGAAATTGATGCTGTTGGACGCCAAAGAGGAGCAGGTTTAGGCGGCGGTCACGATGAACGTGAACAAACGTTAAATCAGCTTCTCGTTGAGATGGATGGATTTAGTTCCAACGAAGGAATCATTATTATTGCGGCGACAAACCGTCCGGATATTTTAGACCCAGCCCTTCTCCGCCCTGGTCGATTTGACCGTCAAATTACGGTTGATCGTCCGGATGTGAACGGGCGCGAAGCAGTGCTCAAAGTGCATGCACGCAATAAACCGTTGGATGAATCGGTGAATTTGCGGAACATTGCGATGAGAACGCCGGGCTTTTCTGGAGCTGACTTGGAAAACCTATTGAATGAGGCTGCTCTCGTTGCTGCTCGCCAAAATAAAAAGAAAATCGATATGGCGGATATAGACGAGGCAACCGATCGTGTAATTGCAGGACCTGCGAAAAAAAGCAGGGTTATTTCGGAAAAGGAGCGCCGTATTGTTGCCTATCATGAAGGCGGACATACCGTTATCGGTCTCGTTTTAGATGAGGCGGAAATGGTGCATAAAGTAACGATTGTTCCTCGGGGTCAAGCTGGAGGATATGCTGTCATGCTGCCGAAAGAAGACCGCTATTTCATGACAAAACCTGAGCTCCTTGATAAAATAACTGGACTGCTTGGCGGTCGGGTTGCAGAGGAAATTGTATTCGGTGAGGTTAGCACCGGTGCCCATAACGACTTCCAGCGTGCGACGAATATTGCGCGCAGAATGGTTACAGAATTTGGAATGTCAGAAAAATTGGGTCCATTGCAATTTGGAAACTCTCAAGGCCAAGTCTTTTTAGGGCGTGACATCCAAAGTGAGCAAAATTATAGTGATGCGATTGCTTATGAAATCGACTTAGAAATTCAGCGCATCATTAAAGAATGTTATGAAAAAGCAAAACGAATTTTGACAGAAAATCGCGATAAACTTGAACTAATTGCAAAAACGTTATTAGAAGTGGAAACACTTGATGCAGAACAAATTAAGCATCTGGTGGAACACGGTTCATTGCCTGATAAGTCTGAACAAAAAGCAGCTTCAGAAAATGTGAAAAAAGATGAAAGCAATCAAAAAGATGAAGCTGTAAAAGTCAATATTCAGACAAAGAAAGATGAGTCTCCCTCTATCAAGCCGGAGCTTAAAGAAGAATAAGTAATAAAGCCGTCAACTGTTTAAAGTTGACGGTTTTCTATTGCTCACGTACTCCATAACAGCCTGCTGCGATCAATATGTGATATGATGATGAGGGAATGTTTGAACGAAGGGAAAAGGTGATGGACATGATTTTAGCTTTAGATGTTGGGAACACAAATACGGTGATTGGAGTATACGAAAAAGAACAATTGCTTTACAATTGGCGAATTGAAACCAATCGACATAAAACAGAAGATGAATACGGAATGATGTTTAAATCATTGTTTGAATACGTAGGATTAAAATTTTCGGACATAACGGGAATTATTATTTCTTCTGTCGTTCCACCGATTATGTATGCCATGGAAAAAATGTGCGAGAAATATTTTCATGTAGATCCGCTTATTGTCGGCCCAGGAATTAAAACAGGCCTTAATATAAAGTATGATAATCCGCGTGAAGTTGGGGCGGACAGGATCGTCAATGCAGTTGCCGGTGTTCATTTATATGGCTGTCCGCTTATTATTGTTGACTTCGGTACAGCAACAACTTATTGCTACATTAATGAAAAAGGACAATATGAAGGCGGTGCCATTGCACCAGGGATTAACATTTCCACCGAAGCTTTATACTCAAAAGCCGCGAAGCTTCCTAGAATCGAAATCGCCAAACCTGACCATATTATTGGGAAAAATACAGTAGCCGCCATGCAATCAGGAATTTTATTCGGCTATGTTGGTCAAGTAGAAGGAATTGTCAGAAGGATGAAAGCGCAAGCTAAAAAGGAACCGAGAGTTATTGCTACAGGCGGTCTAGCCGGGCTAATCGCCAATGAGTCTGACATGATCGAAATCGTTGATCCATTGTTAACATTAACAGGCTTGCGGTTAATTTACGAACGAAATCTCGGAAGGGAGTAGGAAACAAATGAACGATTATTTAGTCAAATCTTTAGCCTATGGCGGAGGAGTGCGAGCATATGCAGTGAAGACGACTGATACAGTGAGTGAAGCTCAACGCCGCCACCAAACATGGCCGACAGCCACCGCTGCTCTTGGAAGAGCAATGACAGCCGGCGTGATGATGAGTTCAATGCTAAAGGGTGATGAGAAGCTAACGATAAAAATAGAAGGCGGAGGTCCAATAGGAGCCATTGTCATTGACAGTAATTCAAAAGGTCAAGTGAGAGGTTATGTATCTAATCCAAAGACCCATTTTGAATTAAATAAACACGGCAAACTGGATGTAGCCCGCGCAGTCGGGAAAAACGGTACATTGTCGATTGTTAAGGATTTAGGATTAAGGGAGCATTTTTCCGGTAAAGTCCCTATTATTTCCGGCGAGCTGGGAGAAGATTTTGCCTATTATTTAGTGACGTCAGAGCAAGTCCCGTCTTCAGTAGGAGTGGGAGTTTTAGTCAACCCTGATAACTCTGTTCTGGCTGCTGGCGGATTTATTATTCAGCTCATGCCGGGAACTGAAGAATCAATCATTACGGAAATTGAGACGCGGTTACAAACAATAGAGCCGATCTCTAAGCAAATTCAAAAAGGGCTGACTCCTGAGGAAATATTGGAAGGTGTCCTGGGCGAAGGGAATATGAAAGTGATCGATCGAATGCCTGTCAGCTTCCACTGCAGCTGTTCTAAAGATAGGTTTGCAAATGCCATTATTAGCCTGGGAGAAGAGGAAATTCAACAAATCATCGATGAGGATGAAAAAGCTGAAGCTCAATGCCATTTCTGTAATGAGGTGTATGTGTTTTCAAAAGAAGAGTTGCAGGAATTAAAAGAAGCGGCATCTAGAAAATAGATTATGGCAGGGAGCTGGAGGAATGAGTAAAAAAGCGCTTTTGGTCATAATTTTCAGTCTTGTATTAACGAACTGCGTGACGATTGCCTTTTTGGTAAGTGCTTATACAAGAGAAGCGCAAAAAGAGAAAAATGATGAAATTGTTGCCAAAATCGGCAATAGCCGCATTACGAGGCAGGAATGGTTAAATGAACTGGAAAAACGATTTGGGAAAACAACACTTGAGGAAATGATCAATATTCAAGTTGTGGACGAGCTTGCAAAAAAGAATCATATTGATGTAGATGAAAAAACAGTTGAACGTGAAATACAAATGTATAAAATATCGTCTCAATCATACGGCGATAGCGTGTTTAACGACAAAGAACTGAGAAAACAAATTCGCTATAGTATTTTATTAGAAGAGCTTTTAACGAAAGATGTCAACATTAGTGAGAATGAATTGAAGAAATTTTATGAAGAAAATAAACATCAATATATTATGAATGACACGTATCATCTTTCCCATATCGTGGTTGATTCAAAAAAAGAAGTCCAACAAATTATAAATGAATTAAAAGGCGGATCAAGCTTTGAAGGGATTGCAGCTGAACGGTCCAAGGATCAGTTGACAGCGAAGGAAGGCGGAGACCTCGGTTATGTTTCCGAAAGTTCCAGCGATGTACCGCCGGAATATATTGAACAAGCTAAAACAATGAAGGTCAATGAGTGGTCGGACCCAATACCGCTGGAAAGAGGATATGCGATTATATTTTTGCATGAGAAAATAAAAGGAGAACAGCTGGAGTTTGACGAAGTAAAGGATCAGATTCGCAGGCAAATCGCTTTGGAACAGATGGAAGGAAATGTATCAGCAAAGCAGCTGTGGGATGACATCGGCGTAACATGGTTTTATGAAAAATGAAGAAAAAGATTGACAATTCATAAATTTATTGGTATATTATTTTCAATAAAACCAATATAATTACTTGGAAATAGAGGTGTATAAGATGGCAGTTGTTGCAAACTCCATATTAGATCTAATTGGAAAGACCCCCGTTGTAAAATTAGGAAAAATTGTAGAAGAGGACAGCGCAGACGTTTATTTAAAGCTTGAATTTTTCAACCCCGGATCAAGTGTAAAAGACCGTATTGCATTAGCAATGATTGAAGCGGCAGAAAAAGAAGGCAAACTAAAACCTGGAGACACAATTATCGAACCGACAAGCGGAAACACAGGGATCGGTTTAGCAATGGTGGCAGCTGCAAAAGGTTTACATGCTATTTTAGTTATGCCAGAAACAATGAGTTTAGAGCGCCGCAATTTATTGCGTGCATATGGAGCAGAGCTTGTTTTAACTCCTGGTCCAGAAGGCATGAAAGGGGCTATTAAAAAAGCAGAGGAGCTTGCGGAAAAACACGGCTATTTCATGCCGCAGCAATTTAAAAACAAAGCAAATGTGGAAATTCACCGTTTAACAACTGGTCCGGAAATCGTTGAGCAAATGGGCGATCAATTGGATGCATTTGTCGCCGGAATCGGTACTGGAGGTACGATTACTGGTGCAGGTCAAGTATTAAGAGAAAAATATCCGAACATAAAAATTTATGCTGTTGAGCCGGCTGATTCACCTGTATTATCGGGCGGAAAACCGGGTCCGCATAAAATTCAAGGTATTGGAGCTGGATTTGTTCCGGATATTTTAAATACAGAGATTTATGATGAAGTCATCACTGTTACAACTGAACAAGCTTTTGAAGCCGCTAGAAAAGCTGCGAGAGAAGAAGGAGTATTAGGTGGAATTTCCTCAGGTGCTGCCATTTTCTCCGCATTGAAAGTGGCGAAAGAGCTAGGAAAAGGCAAAAAGGTACTAGCAGTCATCCCAAGTAATGGAGAAAGATATTTAAGTACTCCATTATATAAGTTTGACGAAGAATAATAGAATGAATAATAGTTTAAAGGCTGTCGACGAACTTTGTCGGCAGCCTTTTGGATTTTTAGTGAAGGGGAAAAATAATACTGTTGATGCCAAGCTCTCCTTCTTGTTGTAAAATAAGTTTATGGGTGAAGGAGAGTGAACGATGGAATCTGTGAGAAAACTGCTGGCAGTCCAAATACCTTTTGAAAAAGAACAATTTTTCAATCGCTTTGAAACGCTGGCAAAACAACAACAACATTACGCTCTTCTCGAAAGCGGAAGAGGCGGCCGCTACAGCATAGCTGGTTTAAACCCTTTTGCCGTCATACAAGGAAAAAACGGGGCAATTACGATCTATAGCGAAAACAAAAAAGAAGTAAAAGAAGGAAATCCGCTCTTGCTCTTTGAAGGATGGATGAAACAGTTTAAATGTGAAAGCGATCCTTCCCTTCCCGACTTTCAAGGAGGCGCTATCGGCTTTATTAGCTATGATGCAGTTCGTTATTTCGAAAAATTACCCAATATAGCTGTGGACGATTTACACGTACCCGACATTTATTTTATCGTTTTTCAAGATATCGCCGTTTTTGATCATACTGAAAAAACACTTTGGCTGATAACGTATCATAAACATGGGGAAAAAGATGCTGCACAAAAGCGGCTGGAAGAAATGAAAGCTTTATGGTGTAAGCAAAGTGAGGAAACGATTTTCAGCTATACGAATTCAGCTGATCTCAGCTATGAGCCGATAATGTTTATGGAACAGCCGTTTAAAAAAGCTGTTGAAAGAGTAAAGGATTATATTGCAAGCGGTGATGTATTTCAAGTCAACTTATCCGTCAGACAAGCAAAACCGCTTTCGACGCATCCGTTTGAAATTTATAAAGCATTACGGAAAATTAACCCATCCCCATATATGGCCTATATTCATACTCCTGAGTTTCAAATTGCCAGTGGATCTCCAGAGCTGCTCATAAAAAAGAGGGGAAATGTACTGAATACCCGTCCGATTGCTGGAACGAGATCAAGAGGAAGAAGCGATGAAGAAGACCGCCAGCTTTCTGAGGAATTAATCACCAATGAAAAAGAACGTGCAGAACATATCATGCTTGTAGATTTAGAACGAAATGATCTAGGGCGGGTATGTAAATATGGCAGTGTTGAAGTTAACGAACTGATGGCTATTGAGAAATATTCACATGTCATTCATATCGTGTCAAATGTTCGCGGCGAGCTGCAAGAAGGAAAAGGATTTTACGACATTATGCGTGCTGTATTTCCGGGCGGCACAATCACGGGAGCGCCGAAGGTTCGAACAATGGAAATAATTGAAGAGCTGGAGCCGACTAGAAGAGGGTTATATACTGGTTCGATCGGCTGGCTCGGCTTTAATGGAGATTTAGAATTTAATATTGTAATACGGACGCTGCTGGCTAAAAACGGTTGGGGTTATGTGCAAGCAGGTGCTGGAATCGTCATTGATTCTGTTGCAGAATATGAATATAAAGAGTGTTTGAAAAAAGCAAAAGCGTTATGGAAAGCAAAAGATTTGAGCGAAGATGAGAATAAGTTAGTTAGAGGTGAGAAGAGATGATTTTAATGATTGATAACTATGATTCTTTTACGTACAATTTAGTCCAATACCTTGGTGAGCTCGGCGAAGAGCTTGTTGTCAGACGAAATGATGAAATTACGATTGAGGAAATTGAACGGCTCAATCCAGCCTATTTGATGATTTCTCCCGGTCCGTGTACGCCGAATGAGGCGGGGATCAGCATGGAGGCAATTAAGCATTTCGCAGGGAAAATTCCGATTTTTGGCGTATGCTTAGGTCATCAATCAATAGCTCAAGTGTTCGGTGGGGATGTTGTTCGCGCAGACAAATTAATGCACGGCAAAACATCGCAAATTTATCATGACGGAAAAACTATTTTCGACGGCTTAGACAACCCGTTCACCGCTACAAGGTATCACTCTTTAATTGTCAAAAAAGAAACGCTTCCGGATTGTTTTGAAATTTCAGCGTGGACGAATGACGGAGAGATTATGGGAATTCGCCATAAATCTTTGCCGGTTGAAGGCGTTCAGTTTCATCCGGAATCAATTATGACTGAACATGGAAAACTGATGTTAAAGCATTTCCTTTCCTATTATCGTACGGAAGAAAAGAGTGTATAAAAGTGTACTTATATGTAAATGGTGAATATAAAAAGCAGAATGAGCTGCATATTTCTCCGTTCGATCATGGATTTTTATACGGAATCGGCGCTTTTGAAACATTAAGGACTTATAACGGTCATCCATTTTTACTGTATGATCATATCGATCGCTTAAATGCAGCGGTTCGCGAGCTTGGCATAGATTTTTCTCTTTCTTACTCGGAAGCAGAACAAATTATTAGAAGACTGCTTGAATTAAATCATTTAAATAATGCATATATCCGGATAAATGTTTCAGCGGGTGTAGAGGAGCTGGGGTTGTCGGCGGCTCCTTATAAAAATCCGGTGTTAATCTTTTTTATAAAAGAGTTAAATTTGCCGGAAAGATTGACAAAACAGGGGGTCATTCTTTCGGTTCGGCGAAACACGCCGGAAGGATCATTTCGCATAAAATCGCACCATTTTTTAAATAATGTGCTGGCAAAGAGAGAAATTGGAGATAATCCGAAAACGGAAGGTATATTTTTAACACATTCAGGATATGTCGCAGAAGGGATTGTTTCCAACATTTTTTGGGTAAAAAACAACACCGTCTATACACCGGCTGTCAGCACAGGAATATTAAACGGAATTACTAGACAGTTTGTGTTAACCATCCTTGAAAAACATCGCATTCCTTATGAAGAAGGATTGTATCCATTGGATCATCTGTTATCTGCACAAGAAGTTTTTATCACAAATTCCTTGCAGGAGATTGTCCCAATTACACATATTGGTCAGACTGCATTTGCAGGTGAACAGGGAATTTTGACCAATCGATTAATTACCATTTATAAGAAGGTGCGGCAGCATATTTTGACAAGATCTGAATTCGAAGTGGGTGATGAACAATGGGGGTAATAGAGAAAGAAAAAATATTACAGTGCGGACCGTATCAATTACACTACGAAGATAAAACCCAAGTAATGGGAATATTAAACGTTACGCCTGATTCTTTTTCGGACGGCGGAAAATTTAACGATATCGAGAAAGCTTTAAAGCATGCAAAAGAAATGGTGGAAAATGGCGCCGATATCATTGATGTCGGGGGTGAATCAACCCGTCCGGGCCATGAACCCGTTTCAGAAGAGGAGGAGCTGGCCAGAGTCCTTCCAGTCATTGAAAAATTATCAAAAGAAATTCATGTTCCTATTTCCATTGATACGTACAAAGCGAATGTGGCAAAAAAAGCGGTGGAAGCTGGAGCAACCATCATCAATGATGTTTGGGGGGCGAAAAAAGAGCCGGACATCGCTCGCGTGGCAGCAGAATATAACGTACCAATCATTCTAATGCACAATCGAGAAAAAGAAGGGTATAATGATCTGATTAAAGACATGATTTCCGATTTAATGGAAAGTGTCGAGATCGCCAAAAAAGCAGGCGTTCGGGACGAACAAATCATCCTTGATCCAGGAATCGGTTTTGCCAAAACTTTTGAAGATAATCTCCACGTCATGCGTCATCTAGAGGAATTTACAAACCTTGGTTTCCCTGTTTTGCTGGGTACGTCGAGAAAAAGATTTATCGGACGAGTTCTCGATCTACCGGTAGAGGAGCGTATGGAAGGCACAGCGGCTACCGTATGCTTAGGAGTGCAAAAGGGCTGCCAATTCGTTCGGGTTCATGACGTTAAACCGATTGCGCGGATGGTGAAAATGATGGATGCGATGCTCGGAAAGGGGCGCGATCACGATTGATAAGATCTATGTAACGGGAATGGAGTTTTGGGGCTATCATGGCGTTTATCCTGAAGAGAATAAACTTGGACAACGATTTCGAGTTGATGTTATTTTAGAGACGGATCTAAAGCAAGCAGGAAAAACGGATGAACTAGACGATACAGTGAATTATGCGAAAGTGTACACGGTTTGCAAGGAAATTGTGGAGGGTAAGCCCTATAAGCTTATTGAAGCCGTTGCAGAAAATTTGGCATCTGAACTGTTAAAAGAGTTTTCGACTGTTTTGTATTGCACAGTAAAAGTGGTAAAGCCGGATCCGCCAATCCCGGGTCATTACAAGTCTGTAGCAGTAGAAATCAAAAGGGGAAGAACATGAAAAACTATGCATATATTTCTTTAGGGTCGAATATCGGCGATCGGGAATATTATTTGGAAGAAAGCATCAATCAATTGAACAGGCATCCAGATGTTGAGGTTATCAAGATGTCTTCTATTTATGAAACCGATCCGGTTGGTTATATTGACCAAGAGTTGTTTTTGAACATGGTCATTAAAATCGCGACGAATTTCACGCCGTTTGAGCTGCTGGCATTTACGCAAAAAATCGAATATGATTTAGGAAGATCAAGGGAAGTTAAATGGGGGCCTAGAACGATAGACCTTGACATTTTATTATATAATAACGAAAATATTGAAACAGAACAGCTTACCATACCTCATCCGAGAATGTTTGAACGATCTTTCGTATTGATTCCTTTGTTTGAAATTGATCGAGATGTACAATGGCCTAATCAGCATCGTTCTTTACTGGTTTTAATAGATCAATTAAAAGATAAAAAAGGAGTGCGAATATGGAAGCAGAAAAATGGGGAAGAAGGATTCGCGCTTTTAGAAAGCTAAAAGGCTATACACAAGAAAGCCTTGCAAAAGACTTAGGCGTTTCTGTATCGGTTCTTGGTGAAGTTGAAAGGGGCAACAGACTTCCCAGCAAGGAATTAGTAGAAATTATTGCTGCTAAGCTGAATGTAAGCATGAACGAGCTGATGCCTGAGGATACTGAAAAATAAAGGAGGCAGGTGAAATTGTTTAAAATAGGAGATATTCAATTGAAAAACCGTGTTGTGCTTGCTCCGATGGCCGGCGTATGCAATTCGGCTTTTCGGCTGACGGTCAAAGAATTTGGAGCGGGTTTAGTTTGTGCTGAAATGGTCAGCGATAAAGCCATTTTATATAAAAATGCGAAAACAATGGACATGCTCTATATTGATGAACGGGAAAAACCATTAAGCTTGCAAATTTTTGGCGGTGAAAAAGAAACATTAGTGGAAGCGGCAAAATTTGTCGATAACAATACAACAGCAGATATTATCGATATTAACATGGGCTGTCCTGTACCGAAAATTACGAAATGTGATGCCGGAGCAAAATGGCTTCTTGATCCCAATAAAATTTATGATATGGTTGCCGCTGTTGTGGATGCAGTGAAAAAACCGGTAACTGTCAAAATGCGCATGGGTTGGGATGAAGAACATATTTATGCGGTGGAAAATGCCCAAGCCGTTGAGCGGGCAGGGGGCAAGGCTGTTGCATTGCATGGACGGACCCGTGTTCAAATGTATGAGGGAGAAGCCAACTGGGACATTATTAGAGAAGTTAAGCAGGCTGTGAATATTCCGGTGATTGGCAACGGGGATGTCAAAACCCCTCAAGATGCAAAGAGAATGCTGGACGAGACGGGTGCAGACGGGGTTATGATCGGCCGTGCTGCATTAGGCAACCCATGGATGATTTACCGCACTGTTAAATATTTAGAAACAGGAGAATTAATTGATGAGCCGACAGTTCGGGAAAAGATTGATGTATGCAAACTGCATTTAGAACGTTTAATCAATTTAAAAGGTGAGCACATCGCTGTTAGAGAGATGCGTAAACATGCCGCTTGGTATTTAAAAGGTATTCGAGGCAATGCAAAAGTGAGAAATGCTATTAATAACTGTGAAACAAAAGAAGAACTGGTCTCCCTTCTTGAACGTTTTGCAAGTGAAGTGGAAGAGAAAGAGCGTCAATCCGCATAAAGACAATCTGCTTTCTCTTATACTTTGACGGCTGCCAGTAATCTGGCAGTTTTCTATGTTAAATTTTAAGATTATTGGAGTGGATACGTATGAGCAAAGAAGGTTTGCATAACCAAGAAGAGTTGAATGATCAATTGCAGGTTCGCAGGGAAAAGCTTCATGCATTAAAAGATAAAGGAATCGACCCTTTCGGAAAAAAATTTGAACGCTCGCATCAGGCGATTGAACTAAAAGAGCAGTACGGCGAGTTTACAAAGGAAGAACTTGAGGAAAAAAATATTTTTGTTTCTATAGCTGGCAGAATTATGACAAAACGCGGAAAAGGGAAAGCAGGTTTCGCCCATATCCAAGATTTGTCGGGTCAAATTCAAATTTATGTTCGGAAGGACAGCGTCGGCGAGGATCAGTATGAAATTTTTGACATGGCTGACTTAGGTGATCTTGTTGGTGTGAAGGGAACGGTTTTTAAAACAAAAGTAGGCGAGCTCTCGGTAAAAGCAACGGAATTTGTGCTGCTCACGAAAGCTTTGCGCCCTCTTCCTGATAAATACCATGGCCTTAAAGATATTGAACAGCGCTACCGCCAGCGCTATTTAGATCTTATTATGAACCCTGACAGCAAAAACACATTTATAACAAGAAGCAAAATCATCCAATCCATGCGCCGTTATTTAGACAGTCACGGGTATTTGGAAGTAGAAACACCAATGATGCACTCCATTGCTGGAGGAGCGGCAGCACGACCGTTTATCACTCATCATAATGCTTTGGATATGCCTTTGTACATGAGAATTGCGATTGAGCTTCATTTGAAAAGGCTGATTGTCGGCGGTTTAGAAAAAGTTTATGAAATCGGCCGCGTTTTCCGCAACGAAGGCGTTTCAACAAGACATAATCCCGAGTTTACCATGCTTGAACTGTACGAGGCGTATGCAGATTTCCATGATATTATGGAATTGACAGAAAACATGATTGC
>NZ_JBBOZY010000001.1:97500-180000 GCF_038008845.1 Aeribacillus sp. FSL M8-0254
GACGAAAGTCGGGCTTAGTGATCCGGTGGTTCCGCATGGAAGGGCCATCGCTCAACGGATAAAAGCTACCCCGGGGATAACAGGCTGATCTCCCCCAAGAGTCCACATCGACGGGGAGGTTTGGCACCTCGATGTCGGCTCATCGCATCCTGGGGCTGTAGTCGGTCCCAAGGGTTGGGCTGTTCGCCCATTAAAGCGGTACGCGAGCTGGGTTCAGAACGTCGTGAGACAGTTCGGTCCCTATCCGTCGCGGGCGCAGGAAATTTGAGAGGAGCTGTCCTTAGTACGAGAGGACCGGGATGGACGCACCGCTGGTGTACCAGTTGTCCCGCCAGGGGCACCGCTGGGTAGCTATGTGCGGAAGGGATAAGCGCTGAAAGCATCTAAGCGTGAAGCCCCCCTCAAGATGAGATTTCCCATCGCGAAAAGCGAGTAAGATCCCTTGAAGATGACGAGGTAGATAGGTCCGAGGTGGAAGCGTGGTGACACGTGGAGCTGACGGATACTAATCGATCGAGGACTTAACCAAGTAAGAGCATCTATTCGTGAAAGAAACGTTATCTAGTTTTGAAAGAATGACATTCCGATGTCATTTGACAACAGGAAGGAAAACAGAAAAGGCTGCTTGGTGGCAATGGCGAAGAGGTCACACCCGTTCCCATCCCGAACACGGAAGTTAAGCTCTTCAGCGCCGATGGTAGTGAGGGTTTGTCCCTTGTGAGAGTAGGACGCTGCCAGGCTGCCTTTATTTAATTGTTTTTAGGAGGATTAGCTCAGCTGGGAGAGCACTTGCCTTACAAGCAAGGGGTCGGCGGTTCGATCCCGTCATCCTCCACCATCTTGCATGCTCGTGCAGCTCAATTGGAGAGCATGTTCTGTCTTCTTTGATTATACTTCAGCGTACTACATTGAGATTCTTCTTAAGCAAGCTTACTTTCATTGGAATAACAATTTAAGCAAAGGAAAAAACTGAGTATTGAAGTTGTTATTATGCCGGTGTAGCTCAATTGGCAGAGCAACTGACTTGTAATCAGTAGGTTGGGGGTTCGATTCCTCTCGCCGGCATCATTTTAGTTGTTTTATTATGAATATGTCTTTCAATCAGTTGTCAGACAAGCAATGCTTCATCAAATTTGTGGCAGGTTGTTTTGCCCTGATGTCATTGATCGTTTTCCCAATAGTTAAGACAGAAGAGACAGCTGAAAAAATATTTTTGATCATGAGCCATTGCTCAGCAGGTAGTGCAACGAGCAAGGCTTCATCGAATAAGCGACGAGTTGTCCCGACGCATCCAACATCCTCGAAAAGACTGGCAGAGGAAGGGACATCTGACAAATTTAAAATGAATTAGAAGAATAAGTTTTTTATGAGCCATTAGCTCAGTCGGTAGAGCAACGAGCAAGGCTTCATCGAATAAGCGACGAGTTGTCCCGACGCATCCAACATCCTCGAAAAGACTGGCAGAGGAAGGGACATCTGACAAATGAAAAATGGATTAGAAGAAAAAAATTTTTTATGAGCCATTAGCTCAGTCGGTAGTGCAACGAGCAAGGCTTCATCGAATAAGCGACGAGTTGTCCCGACGCATCCAACATCCTCGAAAAGACTGGCAGAGGAAGGGACATCTGACAAATGAAAAATGGATTAGGAGAAAAAAATTTTTTATGAGCCATTAGCTCAGTCGGTAGAGCATCTGACTTTTAATCAGAGGGTCGGAGGTTCGAATCCTCCATGGCTCACCATTTTGACGCGGGTGTGGCGGAATTGGCAGACGCACTAGAATCAGGATCTAGCGCCTTTATGGCGTGGGGGTTCAAGTCCCTCCACCCGCATCATATGCGGAAGTAGTTCAGTGGTAGAACACCACCTTGCCAAGGTGGGGGTCGCGGGTTCGAATCCCGTCTTCCGCTTTTCTCTGCCGGGGTGGCGGAATTGGCAGACGCACAGGACTTAAAATCCTGCGGTAGGTGACTACCGTACCGGTTCAAGTCCGGTCCTCGGCACCATATTTGCGCCCGTAGCTCAATTGGATAGAGCGTTTGACTACGGATCAAAAGGTTAGGGGTTCGACTCCTCTCGGGCGCGCCATATACGGGAAGTAGCTCAGCTTGGTAGAGCACATGGTTTGGGACCATGGGGTCGCAGGTTCGAATCCTGTCTTCCCGACCAGGAATTTAAAGGGGCCTTAGCTCAGCTGGGAGAGCGCCTGCTTTGCACGCAGGAGGTCAGCGGTTCGATCCCGCTAGGCTCCATCCAAATATTTATTCATACAACCAATTCCAATAATCCGCTGAACCTTAGGGAGATTCCTAAGGTTTTTTTATTGCCCATGAAAAATGGACATGCCTGGCGCAGGTCGTTAAAAATTGCATATCACAATAAATTGATTGTTGAGGAAGCCAATCGGCGATATCATTGTGCTTGGTTATTTCTCACACTGACAGTTCGGAATGTCGAGGGAGGAGAGCTTCGCCAAACGATTTCCGATATGATGAAGGGGTTTAATCGTTTGACGAAGTACAAGCGATTTGATGCAGCCGTCCTTGGGTATTTTCGAGCTTTAGAAATCACGAAAAATCATGAAGAACATACATATCATCCACATTTTCATGTGTTATTACCAGTAAAGAAAAGTTATTTCACCAGGCAAGTTATATATTAGTCAAAAAGATTGGACAAGCCTTTGGAAAAAGGCAATGGATATTTGCCATTTTCCATTACGATCATTATCTCAAACTTTATTCATCAAGAGTATGTTTACAATATTTCAACGAATATATACGCAAAAATTTTCATAACGATTATTGTAAACGTAATATATATATTCATCATTGTTAAAAAAAATATCATCGATTCCAAAAAGGCGCTATTATTGTGTATGTTTTTAATCGTAATAAATGCTCTAGTTTTATTCATTAATTTCAATTCACTATAAAAAACGATTCAGAGGAACTTGGATAAAATTTTCTTCATTCTTGAATATATGAGAGGATAGGAAAATGGGTAATGAAATAAAAATGTATTTTTCTCATCACAAACCAATTTATGTTATACTTGCTGCAATCATGATAGACCCCCATGCCGAAAAAAATTCGGCACCATCGGAAGGATGAAAACGAATATTGTCGAAATAACTCCTTGCAGCTGGGGTCATGAGGTCGATGCATCTATGGTACGCAAGAGTCCGAAAGATAGACGGACCCCAGTAGCCTGGTGCACCACGGAATGTCGCTCCCGAGTTGGGAAGCACGCAGGATAGAATGCTTCGTCATAGGCTACTGCACCAGCTGAAGATGAAATGAAGCAGGGAGGGAAAGCGATGAAGGTATTATATGAACGTTGTTGTGGAGTAGACGTGCATAAAAAATCCATTACCGCTTGTACCATCACCCCTGAAGGAAAAGAAATACGAACATTCGGTACCATGACCGATGAATTGCTGGAGTTTGTGAACTGGTTGAAAGAAAAAGGGGTGACGCACGTGGCGATGGAATCGACAAGCGTGTACTGGAAACCGTTGTACAATTTGCTCGAACTCGAACAAATCGAAACGCTTGTCGTCAATGCCCGGCATATTAAAGCAGTTCCTGGACGGAAGACGGATATGAAGGATGCCGAGTGGATCGCCAACTTGCTTCGCCATGGATTGTTGAAAGGAAGTTATATTCCGGACCGAGCCCAACGAGAACTGCGAGAACTCGTTCGATATCGTCGCAGTTTGATCGAAGAAAGAGCGCGGGAATTGAATCGGATTCAAAAAGTATTGGAAGGAGCGAACATCAAGTTGTCGTCCGTTGTTTCCGATATCAATGGGGCATCGGCACGAAAAATGATTCGTGCGTTGATCGAAGGGAAAAACGATCCGATGGTCATCGCTCAGCTCGCAAAAGGGAAATTGAAACAAAAAGTGGAAGAACTCCAGCGCGCATTACACGGGGTAATCGGCCCTCATCAACGGATGATGTTAGCCGAACAATGGCGGCATGTGGAATACCTAGATGAAGCGATTGCGCGATTAGATCAGGAGATCGAGGAGAGAACGCGCCCTTTTGAAGAAGCGCTGGAGCTCTTAGATACGATTCCGGGAGTCGGGCGGAAAAGTGCGGAACAAATTTTGGCGGAAATCGGAACCGATATGAGTCGCTTTGCATCAGCGAGCCATCTGGCATCGTGGGCAGGCATGGCACCAGGAAACTACGAGAGTGCGGGGAAACGGTTATCAAGCCGAACGAGGAAAGGGAACAAGAAGCTGAGAGCGTGTTTAGTAGAATGTGCCCGTGCCGCCGCGAGAAAGAAGGATACGTATTTATCCGCGAAATATCACCGCATAGCCGCAAGAAGAGGGGCGAATCGAGCGAGTATGGCAGTTGGACGAACGATATTAGAAATCATCTATTACCTGTTAACTCGGAAGGAACCGTATAAAGAATTAGGGGCAGACTATTGGGATCGTCAACGGGAAGCAAAGATCGTGCGTCAAACGGTGAAGAAATTAGAGGGGTTAGGGTACGAAGTGAAGTTAGAAAAAGTGGGTGCATAAGGGAATTAAACCATATATAAACTTTAATACCTTCCTTTGGAAATTATATTCCAAAGGCTAGGTGGGGGTTGTTTTTTGCCAAATTTTGTTTTCAGGATAGGATGCGGACTGCAATATTTCATACTTAGCAATGAGAATATGAAGTCTGTACAGGATGCTTTATCGGAAGAATCGGAGTCATTGATTTTCCAAAGCTTCTCTGTCGATATCATTGCCCTAATTGCCTTGCTATATTATATTTTTTGCTCTGCTGCTTCAATCATGAAAGATGGAGTTTTTGAAAAAAATAAAAGCACCCGTAAAATGATTTTACATAAAATATACGCTTCTTATTTGTTCGTATTTATTTGCAACGGAATCATTGTATTATCGACTAGCATAATCGTTATCATACTTTATGGATTTCATCATGATATTTTTTATCATGCATTGTTATTACTTATTGCGAAGTCCTATACCGCAATTTTTTATGTAACATGATCTATGTTTTTGGCTGTTCTATTCAAAAAGTATATGTTTATTTTTACCATACTTTTTGTTGTGGAGATTGCAAAAATTGCGGTTTTTGCATTTCTGCGTAAATTTGCTGTTTTTGATTACGTTATATTCAATCATTTAGATATTTCTTCTTATTTTCATTTGCCGTCTTCGGGAATTGATAAGGGATATAACATAGTATTTTCCATTGCCATATATTTAGCGTATATATTCCTTCTGCAAGCTTTGAGTGTTTATATATTCAACAAGAAAAGAGAGCGTGTAACCGATTAATTAACATTTATCGTTGTTATGGATGGCATTATCACCATTGTAAAGATTTTGAAAAGGCCGTTTAGCTCGCTAGGATAGCTGTTAAAAATACTTTGGCTTCATATCAAAAGAAAAGTCAGACCTGTTCTCTTTTGTCCATTATATGATTAACTGAATATACCAATGGAAAATTTCCGTTTCATAAAAATATGAAAGCACGGCTCCAATACTTATGAAAGGTCCGAATGGTATCGCCGATTTACGGCTTAATTGTTTCGTGATGATGCCAAATAAACCGAATAATGCACCAATCAAGGTAGACAGGAAAAAAGCTAATAAAACTCCTTTAAGACCTAAAGCATATCCTAAAACAGCAAATAGTTTAATATCTCCGCCTCCCATTCCGCCATTGCTTACAATGGCAATGAAATAAAGAAGGATAAAACCGACAGTCATTCCAATTATCGAATCATACCAAGGATGAAGCGGAATCCAGGTCCGCAGGAGAACAAATAGAACGAAGAAAAAGATTAAAATTCGATTCGGAATCAATTTGTAAGATAAATCACTCACCGTAATAATGATCAGGAGTGAAACAAAGGGTAGTGCTACTAAAAGCTCCTTGCTAAATCCAATTTTATAAAAACTAAAAACAAATAGTAAACCTGTAAACAGCTCCATCACGGGGTAAATAGCCGAAATCGGTACACGGCAGCTGCGGCATTTTCCTTTCTGAAGCACATATGAAAAGATGGGTATTAATTCATACCAGGATAAGAAATGGCCACAATGCGGGCAGTGCGACCTCGGCTGAACGATTGAGCGTTTTTTCGGGACGCGAAGACCGACAACATTAAAAAAAGACCCGAAAATGATTCCGATAACAAAGAAAAAAAGGTAAACGAAAACCATTGCCAAACTCCTCGTACATTAGTATTTAGGGCTGTTTTTACCATTTTGCGATTCCTTATTTGTTTCTGATGAATGACTTTTATCTGCTGAATCAAAATAAAAAGTAGTTAATTGAATTTCCATTGTAATGGTTTGATTCGTTTCGTCCTCTAAAAGCTCCTTTTCTCCCGGTTTTGTGAATGAAAGGACGTCCACTCGGGTGATTCGCTCCAATTTTTCTATTTCTTGTAGGAATTGTAAAAAATGTTTGAAATCTGGTGAAACAACCGACAGATTGAAGGTTATTAGCTTCACGTTTTTATATTTATCTTCCTTTGTCGATTCGTTGGAAGCTGATTGGTTTTCGCTTTGATTAGACGGAGCATTTGCACTTTCATTTTCAGATTGATTAGTTGCAGACTCCATTTCGGTTGATTCATTTTGCTCCTTATTTTCGTTCGTATTGTTCGTATCTGTTTTATTGTTTTCCGATAATAATTCCGATTCAGACAGCGTTTGCTCATCCTGAAAGGAAATGTTCTGGATTTGGCTGCCGCTGACGTATTCCGCTTCCTGTAAATCAAGCAGCAGCTGATCCATATTGCGGCTTAACGGCATTTTTTTCTCTAATTGAGCAGTATTTTCTTCCTTATCCGTTTTACTTTTATTCAATTGTGCTTCCAATTGCTTCATTTCCACTTCAAGCTGATTGGCATCTAACTGTGCAAGCGCAACATCGTCTTTCAAAGGCTTTACCGTATACATATACACAACGCCAATAAGCAAAAACAGTAAAACGATTAAACAATAAAAAAAGATTTTCCTTTCTTGGAGGAAATCACTCATCTTCTTCACCCCCGTTTTCGTCCTCTAACGCCGAAGAATGAGTCTCAAGAATAATATTCACATCATATCTCGGAATCTCCTTGAACATTTCTTCATCCGCTTGTTCCTCTGAAGCTTCTTCAAATGTGAAGGTTTTAATTTCTTTGATCCTTACATTTGTAAAAAGAGGGGAAGAGACGAGCTTTGCAACATAAGATGCGGCAACATCCAATGATTCGAATTGGGTTTGGATCGACAATTGTTTATTTTCATATTCATAATGGCTTAAATAGCTATGATTTGGCAGCAATTCCAGCAATTCTTCAATGAGATGTGAGGTAGGTGCGGTCAATTCCTCTGCTTTAGCGACCGCTTCTTCTAAGCTGCCTGATTGTCCATTTTTTTGATTTTCTACTTGAGTTTCTAAAATTTCCTTATCCATTTTTAAATTTTCGATTCTCGTATCGGCCAGTTTTTTCTCATTTTTCGTATGAATATATTGATAAACAATGATCGATAAACAGATTAGCCAAACAATAAGAAAAGAGATAAAAATAATCAAAAACGACGAGCTTTGTCTTTCGGATTTCGGCAATAAATTTATTTCAGGGATCACTTAACTTCCCCCTTTCAAGGCAAGCCCTAAAGCAGGTATAAAATGACGAGGAACTTTATCCATTTTTTCAGGAGAAAGGTAAGCATCTAAAATCGTAACGGGAATTTGAAATTGACTTTCTATTTTTTTTCTAATCAAATCTAAGTTTGGAAAATCTCCTAACAGCATAATTTTCGATACAGCTTTCTGACCTTTATGAATGGAGTAGCGGTAAAAATTCATCATCCGCTCCAATTCCATTATTTGATCATCAATTAAACCTAAAAATTGCGCTTCGTCACCATTATACGTCCAGGTGAGCAGATCATCATCGTATTGGGAGCTTGTCCAATCCTTCATTTGAATATCTAAATCTTGAAATCTTAAAAATTCAGGTTGGTCCTCAGAAAAAATACTGATCATAATTGAGTTTAAATTCAACTCCAAAAATAAATATGCTTCATCTGTATTTTTTGTCATATATGTATATTGGAAATACCGATATACGCCAATGGAACGAATATCGGCAACTACAGGCTTCAGTCCTGCATCAATCAAAATCTCCGTATATTTTCTCATTTCATCTTCTGGAACAGCAAAAAGAAGCCCTTCCCGTTCTTGTGTATCATCCTTTCCAGGCAATGGAGATACATCGAAGATTGGATTGTCAAATGGAAGATAAAGTGTATGTCCTAATTCCATAATAAAGTGACCGTTGATTTCTTTATCTTTTAAATGAGCAGGAAACTTTACCTTTCTCATAATGACAAGGGAATCAGGCGCATAAAACTGGACATTCCGCCTTTTGATTCCCCACTCTTTGACGGTCTCCTTCATAAAATGATAAAACTCCATCTCATCAAGAATTCGCCCATGCTCTAGCAGGCCGTTCGGTATAGACTTTTCTTTGAAATGTTTAATATTTGATAAATCGCCGCCGGAATGATCCACCATCCGAAGCGCGTAATCATCGATGACTAAGTTGATTGTTTTTTTAGCCGAAAGAAAAGTGAGCATAGGCGAACCCTCCTGTGACCAAATATTTTGGAAAAGAGAAATACTTCAGCTTTTGATAAAAAGTAACAGGCAAATTATTATGTTTACATGTTCCAAGTTTACAACGAAAAAGATTCTTTAGTTATTATCTAAGTATTTCCGTAATTCTCCTTCAGTTACACTTGTAGCATTATTCGTACCAGCTATTCCAACTGCAGGATGACCAGAAATTGACCAAGTAGTGCCGTTAAATGAAACTCGGAAATCATCATTGTCAATTTCAAAATCAATATATCCTGCAAGCTCATCGGCAGTATAAGACGCTTCAGTACCATCTTCTTGATCACCATCTTCTTGATCACCATCTTCTTGATCACCATCTTCTGGATCACCAACTTGAGCATATTTTAGCTTGGCAGCTGAAATAATATTTAATGCCTCTGATACAGTAGCACGGTCTCTAGAATCGCCAATGACATTTGTGATAATCGGGATTGCAATAGCTAGTATGATTGCAATGATGATAATAACAGCCAATAGCTCAATTAATGTCATCCCTTTTTCTTTTTTGAGAAGTTTTACATGTTTTCTCATTTCATGTTCCTCCTTTGTTTTAGTTTTCATAAATTAACTTTCATAAAGCATAACGGCAAGCGCTTGTCATGTTATCCCAAACTTTATTAACTCGATTTCTTGACCACCTCCTAAAGGGATTTTTTGGAATCTAGTACAATACGTTTCTTTTAGATATGCTTTAATGCTGCAAGCTTCGTCATCTATTTACATTTGCTGATAAATGCTAAACATAGGCATCATAATAGCAAGAACAATCGTCCCAATGACTAAGGCTAAAATGACGATCATAATCGGTTCGATCAGCGATTTCAAAATTTCAACGCTGCGGTCAACTTCCGCTTCATAGAAATCGGCTATTTTGGTTAACATAAAATCTAATGAACCAGTCTCTTCGCCGATCGCCGTCATATGGGTGACGAGCGGAGGGATTACCCAGCTTTTTCTAAACGGTTCGGATAAGCGGTCTCCTTTTTCTAAACTATCACGTGCGTCCAACACGACTTTTCCAATGACTGGATTGTTGACAACCCGCTCGACAATAGTTAAAGCTTGTAAAATCGGCACTGAACTAGAAAAAAGGGATGATAATGTCCGCGTCATTCTTGCAATAGCTGATTTTTGCAGCAATTTGCCGAAAACAGGCATTTTTAACAAAATAACATGGACAGCGTAATAAAAGGTTTTATTGCTTTTCATCAACAAGCTGAAAGCAAGAATCGCTGCTAATAAGACAAGAAGTACAATCCACCAAAAGTTTTGAACTACATGGCTTGCGCCAACTACGAATTTCGTAATGGCAGGCAGTTCGCTATCAAATTGGGCAAAAATTTCGGTGAATTTAGGCACAATCGTTAGCATCAGAAACACAACAACTGCAATGATGATAATGATTAATGTGATTGGATAAGCAAGAGTTGATTGAATTTTTTTCTTCAAATCGTATTGCTTTTCAAAATAAGCCGCCAGCCTGTCCAATGTTTCGTCCAAACTCCCGCTGGCTTCCCCGGCGCGAACCATATTGACAAAAATGGCCGGAAAAATTTTCGGATATTTGCTCACCGCATCTGAAAAAGCATTTCCTGTCCGCAATTCCGTTTCAATCTCAGCCAATACTTTGGCCAATGCTTTGCTTTCCGTCTGCTTTGATAAAATATTCGTTGAATCTACAATAGAAACTCCTGCACGGATCAGTGTTGCAAATTGCCGGCAATAAATGACAAAATGCTGGTTTTTCACAGGTCTGCCAATCGATACTTCCTTATAGATCAAGCCTTTTGCTTCATTGATCTCACGGGGGCTTATTCCTTGTTCTCTTAATTTTGCTATCGCATTTGTTTTATTTAGTGCATCAATCGTACCTTTCTTTAGCTGTCCTGTTTTCGTACGACCGACATATTTATAGATAGCCATTTTCATCACCTTTATTGATATATGGCATGGCGCTTTCGTAAGAAATTTTTCCTGAGCTTAATAAGCTTTGAACGGACATTTCCAATGTATGCATTCCTTGAGCTCTATTCGTTTGCAAAACATTGTGGATTTGATGAATTTTTTCATTGCGAATCAAGTTTGAAATGGAAGGATTATTAATTAAAATCTCCGTTGCAACCGTTCGCCCGGATCCGTCCTTTAGCGGGAAAAGGCGCTGTGAAATGATTCCTTGCAAAACGTTTGCTACTTGAAGGCGAATTTGCCTTTGCTGATGGGGCGGGAACACATCTATGATCCGGTCGATCGTCTGAGCTGCACTGCTTGTGTGCAATGTGGCCAGCACTAAATGGCCTGTTTCAGCAGCAGTAATAGCTGTCGATATCGTCTCAAGATCCCGCATTTCCCCCACTAAAATAATATCCGGGTCTTGCCTTAAAGATGCGCGCAGTCCGTTTGCAAAGCTTTTCGTATCTGAACCAATTTCCCGCTGATTGATAATGGATCGCTTATGGGAATGAATATATTCTATTGGATCTTCTAATGTAATAATATGTTTGGAATAGTTTCGATTAATATAATCGATCATCGCTGCCAATGTCGTTGACTTACCTGAACCGGTTGGTCCCGTGACGAGAATTAACCCTTGGGGCTTTTCCATCAATTTCTCGACAATGGAAGGTATTTTAAGCTCTGCGATCGTTGGGATCTTCGTCGGTATGACCCGGATCGCGACACTTATATGATTGCGTTGGCGAAAAGCGTTTAATCGAAACCGTGAAATCCCCTCTAATTCATAGTTAAAATCAAGCTCGCCCTGCTGCTCGAACGTATCCCACATCGTCTCCGGAATAAGCTCTTTCGCCATTCTTTCCGTGTCGTTTTTAGACAATGAATGGTCTCCGTAAGGCTTTAGCTCGCCGTTTATGCGAAAAACCGGAGGAGAGTCGACAATTAAATGGAGGTCTGAAGCATGATCCGTAAAAGCTTTTTTAAGTAAATCTGATATATTGTATGACATGAAGCCCACCTCCTACTCGAGGACAGCGACGCGTAAAATTTCTTCTGTTGTCGTTAATCCCTCTTTTACTTTCAGCAAACCGTCATCGATTAAAAATTTTAATCCTTTTTCCCGCACAAAATTTTGCAAATAAGAAGTTGACGTATTATTCATGATGAGTTCACGAATCTCCGCATCGATCGGCAATACCTCTTGAATGGCTAGGCGCCCGCGGTAGCCGGTCATGTTGCAGCTTGGACAGCCTTTGCCTTTTGCAACCGTCTCGATTTCAAGGCCTCTATTGGCAAAAATTTCTTTTTCTCTTTCAGTCGGGCGGACGATTTCGCGGCAATCCCGGCACACTCGTCGAACTAAACGCTGGGCTACAATGCCAATGATTGAAGACGATATGAGATACGGTTCAATACCCATATCGATTAATCTCGTTAAAGCAGCAACTGCACTATTCGTATGTAGGGTACTTAATACTAAATGACCTGTAAGTGACGCCCGAATGGCAATTTGTGCTGTTTCTGTATCACGAATTTCGCCGATCATAATAATATCCGGGTCCTGGCGCAAAATCGAGCGAAGCCCATTGGCGAATGTCAGGCCGATATCTTCATTTACTTGAATTTGATTGACTCCTTCGATCTGGTACTCGACAGGATCTTCAACCGTGATGATATTTACATCCTCTGAATTTAACTGATTTAAAGCAGCATACAATGTCGACGACTTTCCGGATCCTGTAGGTCCAGTGATTAATATTATTCCATTTGGCTGATTTAGCATAGTAATAAATTTTTCCAAATTTTCATCTGTAAAACCGATTTTTTCCACACTGTTTAATACATTGCTTAAATCAAGAATCCGCATCACGACTTTCTCGCCAAAAATTGTCGGCAGCGTGGCGACACGAATATCCACCGGTTTAAAATTAATCGTTGTTTTAATTCGGCCGTCCTGCGGCAATCTATTTTCTGTAATATTTAAGTTTGCCATAATTTTAATCCGGGCAATGATGACATTTTGCATATGTTTTGGCAGTGACCGCTCTAAACGTAAAATGCCGTCGACCCGGTAGCGGACCTTTACGTCTGTTTCTTGCGGGTCAAAGTGGATATCACTGGCACGCTGGGCAAGACCGTTGGCAATGATTTGGTTGACAAGACGAACAACAGGAGAATCTTCATCCGTTACTTTTGCTTCATCCATTGAATCCTTTGGTGAAAGATCACTCATGATCTCTTCCATCGATTCTTGAAGATCATAATATTTTGTGATCGTTCGATATAATTCATCTTTTGTCGCAATAGCGGGTTCAATATGGCATCCTGTTGCCATTCTCAATTCTTCTATAGCAAAATAGTCCATCGGATCCGCCATTGCAACAAAAAGTTTATTTTTATCTTTTCGGATTGGCATCACATAATGCCTTTTTGCCAGCTCTTTTGGAATTAATTGAAGAACATCCTGATCAATTGGATATTGATAAATATTGATATGCGGTATTCCTAATTGGAACTCCAATACTTCAATCAGCTGCTGCTCGGTAATAAAACCTTCTCTCAGCAGGGCATCCCCTAATTTTTCATCCGGTGACTTATTTTTTAATGTTTGGTTTAATTGTTCATTTGTAATGAGTCCAGCTTCTAAAAGCAAGTCTCCTAAACGCTTTCTAGACAATTTCCGTTCACCTCCAAAGATGCTGGCTTTATCATATTCATTCAGATTTTCTTTTCTCTAACGGCGTTGCCTTTATTTCACATATTCCGGCTCTTCCTCCACACTTTCCTCCATTAATTGCTTTTCGTATTCCTCTTCGCTTTGAAAACGGTCTTGCCCCATGCTTTCAGTTCCGTCGGTACCATTGTCCGTATTTATATCCTTTTGCTTCGTTTGGTCCGTATTTGTTGAATGATCAGCATTTGCATTACTAGGATCCGCTTGGCTACTATTCGTATTTGTATCGTCCGAATTCGTTTGGTCATTTTCGTTATTCGCATTATTATTTTGATTTTCAGAAGAAGGTAATGCTAATAAAATGATTTCAGGTACAGGCAAGTAAAAATCAGTGCTAATCAACTCACGGGAAAGCTCCGCGCCGTTTTCGGCTACTGACACTCGGTATACTTCCACTCGCTGACCATTTACACCGTTTTGTATAACGCGCTTGCAGCATGGCTGTAAATCCTTTTTATAACGATAGATGGTGCGATAATGAATCTCTTCTTTATTTTCAATTTTGTATTGATATTTTGTTTTTTGAGGTGCGGACAAGATCGCCATTTTCAATTTTGATCCGTTTTTTTCAGCGTGAATTGTGTATATATAAGTTCCAGGATTTGAAACGACGAAATCTTTATCATCTGTTTGACTGACTTTTGCTTCAATCCCTGCTTTTGAATAGGCCGGAATTACTCGCTGCGAATGGCGCTCAATAATCTCTACATTTGTTTGCAGGAGCAAAGAATACAGCATAGAAACGATGAAATTTCCATCATCCTCCCTAAAATAACTCACCTCATTTGCCACTTGCTGCAAAAACGAAAATGAATTTCCAGGTGTTATCTTTTTTCCATTTAATTCTTCTACTAACTCATCTAAAAAGATATAGTCTTTCGGAATATTCCAGCTTGCTTCAGCCATTACATCATTTTGTTCGTTTGCTTCTGTTAAAACCGCTTGAATGTTATGTTCTCCTAAATAAGAGGCCGTTGTTTCAATGTTGTCTATCGTTTTGACTTTATCAATATGGTTCGGCCATTCTGAAAGTTCTTCATCCGTTATATTCACTTTTACAACCAACGGCAGATCAACTGATTTTTTTTTAATAAAGAAGGCATACCACGGTGTTTTTGTTTTTTCGAGCAATTGATCCATCGTTTGATTCAGGTCATACTGAATATCTTCAGATGGAATGGTTAATATTTCCGTGGGTGATTCAATCGTCATATCACTTTGATTTTTCCACTCATTGATCTTATCTGATAAAATGTCTTTAGCTTCATCAACAGTCATTCCACCGACATCAATTCCCCCGACTGTAGAACCATCAGGAATTGTAAAGGCAGCGTTTGCGATATGGGGAGTTCCGAAACTAATGGTCGCAGCTGATATAACGATTATGAAAGAAAAAAACAAAGCCATTAACCTTTTCATCCTGCTCATAAAGAACCTGCCTTTCTATGTATCATTTGTCTGATCAAGCTTAGAAGGCTGAAACCGGCAAATAAATATATATTACTAAGGTTGACTTTTCATTTCAATGCCAATATTCGGGATCTTTCAGAAGCGCGGTTGATTACTGCAAGGCTCCAGTTTCTTAGAGCTTGTTTCTTCATCGTATGAGTAAAAGAAGAAGTACAATTGATTTGTCTAATTCAGCCTGTAAAAATATAAAATTTTACAAAATAGGTAAAAAATACAGCTTTATTTAGTTAAAAAGACCTATTTTGGAGTAAAATGAAAGCAACGAAGATGAAATATTTTGTATAATAATAGCAAAATTACAGCAATTCATCCACAATAAAATGTAAAAATTTGGATAAATAGTAAAAATATTGTTTTCTTTTAGTCTAAAAGGCTTTATTTTGAAGTAAAATAAAAGTAATAAATAATGTATTTTTGTATAATCATAGCAAATTTTGGAGAGAAAAATTTTTACGGATTTAGTAAAAATGTTCCATATACTTACATTCTATTATTATGATTCGTTTAAGACAATGGTTTTTTAGTCAAAAAGTCCAATTTCAGAGGATATAGTTCCAAATTCACTACAGCCATTGCGACTATTACTTAATATTTAAAAAATGGGTGAATATTCTATGAAAATGAAGATTGTGAAGAGAATGGACGGGTTTACACTTGTGGAGATACTAATTTCTCTCGTCATTCTTTCCATCATTATTTTGGCATTTCTTAATCTTTTTGTTTTTACAAATAAAACAACTGTAGTAAACAATGATCAATTAGTGGCAATTCATCTGGCGAAATCAACAATGGAAAGAATTAAGATGAATCCTTTTTCTTATATTGATGAACCAGATAATGATCGCTTTAATCAGCCGCAAGTTTATACTTCTGACAGCTGCTCGAACCGTCCAGATCCCGATGAATGTGAACTTTTGTTTTCTCCACTTATAAATAATAAAACGTATGCAGTTCAAGTAACGGTCAGTCAAACTGCTAATGAAAAAGCGATTCGATTATTGAATGTACTTGTTGAAGTGAATTTAAAAAATTCAAAAACACCCATTTCTTCAAAGGTTGAAGGGTATGTGAGCTATGAGTAAAAAAATCATATCCTCTAGTAAAGGAATTACGTTAGTAGAAGTTGTTTCAGTGGTTTTATTGGGGTCTGTTATCGGACTGATCGCTTACTCTGTTCTTTTTAGCGGATTAAAAACATATGACCGTGCGATGGAAGAAGCAGCATTGCGCGATGAAGCAGATTATATACTCGCCCATTTAATTGATGAGTTGTTTGTGTTAAAGGTTAGTGAGATTCAGGAGCGGAAATTGCCGGATCCAAGCGGGAATTACTTTTTGATCAAAAATGACGGCAGCAAAATTGGTTTTGATCATGAACATTCACGTGTAGTGATTAATAACAAAGAATTGTCGTTAACAAACGGAAATATCGTGCTTTCTCGCGAATCCAAATTGATAGAAACTGAACGAGAAGATGTGTTTGAAATTTTGTTAGTTTTACAATCTACTAAAACACAGCAAACAATGGAACTGAAAAGTATTGTGAACATTATTGATGATCGAAAAGGAGTGCAAAATAATAATGAAAATCATAATGAATGAAAAAGGATACTCCTTAATCTTAACCATGTTGATCTTTTTACTATTTACAGTTTTGTCTGTTTCCGTTTTGACAGTTGCTTTATCTGGGGTGAAAAGAAATCAAACAAGCGAGGATTATGTTCAAGCTCGTGAATTAGCGAATAAAGGAATTGAGCATATTACGAGTCAGATTCAAAGTGATTTGAAAAATGAACTCGGAGAAGAAGGAATTACCCGCAGCGAGTTTATAACGAAATTAAATACGATTTTAAATCGCTATAAAGACGAGGTAAATAGTGTTCACAATACTGGCGCAACTGGTGAATATCGAGTATATATACGAAATATAGAAAATGTAATAGAAAATGGTGAAGAAAACCCGCTAAAGAAGAAGATAACCTTTTTAAGCAGAGGATTTGTTGATGGCAAGGAAAAAACGGTTATTTCAGAAGTTGAAATTGGTGCACAATCTTTTTTGGAGACATTACATTATGCGCTCGGTGCCAACAAATTATGTAAAACTCCAAATGCCTGTATACCTGGTGAAGGAAATATGTTTTTGCACGGCGGAGTTTCGATCACAGGGGATATGAAGGTAGACGGGAATTTAATCATAACAAACCGCGGATATGCATATTTAAGTGATGCATTTTTAAGTGGTGAGAAATGGATTGCGTCCGTTTACCCGAGCATTTTACCAACACAAGGGAAAGCAAACGCAAACTTACTGCTTGGCGGAAATATTTTTACCTTTAATCATACACCTCCATATGGACAACATATCACAACTTCTAATTTTGGAAGTTCTTATACAAAGCTAACAGATCGTATTGATGATGCTTTTTACAATCGGCAAGCCCCGGTTATTGTAAAAAGGCAGCCGATCCGTGATGACATTCAAATTCCTGCACAAAAATCGATTTTTTATTATAAACATAATTCTCCCGGTGTAACGATCATAAAAGCTAATAATAGACTAATCTCAAACCAAAATCGGCCTAATGACAAAGTTTATGCGAGTCATGATGAATGTTTTTTATGGTGTAATGAATACATATTTACTGGGAATAATCTTTTTAAAAGCTTTGCCACTGCAGGTTCATTAACAATTCGCAATTTAGATAATCAATTCAAACAGACCACCTTTAAGGAGGGGGCCTATATAGAGAAAGATTTAACAATTGGCAACGAGTGGTCTGATTCGTACAACCCAAATAATTATGACAAAATTCGGGTGGACGGCCCCATATTTGTGAACGGTGATCTGACGATTAGAGGGGCTGATGCGGAATTTAATTCAATTATGTATGTAATGGGAAATGTGACGATTGAATATTCGCGCATCAATGGATTAGGTCAAAACGGTTCGTTAATTATTTTTGCAAAAGGAAATATAAACATTAGAAATAATAGCGTTAACCAGGATGAACCTAGTAATATTAAAGGGTTTTTCTATTCAGAACAAGCATTAGAAATGTTTGGAGTTGGTTCAAATATTCGTATAGAAGGAGGAATATCAGCGAGGCGCATTGTTTTAAATGCGATAAGAGGGCGTGCTAGTGATCGATATTTTGAGGGAGCACAAAGGATTACGAATAACGATTATTTTGAAGGTGCACAAAACCAAATAGGCAAGCTTTCTAGGCTGCAAATTATTTATGATCCGGAAATTATCAATACGTATGCAGATATAAAGTCTAGAGAGCCCGTTATTAAAAACTTAGATCCGCCTAAAATTATTAATCGTGACATAGAATAAATACCTTTCATCTTATTTTTTTGCCGATATGACCGCCGTCTCTCGTGTATAGCGAAGGCGGTGGAGGAATCGGCTTCTTTTTTTGTTTTTTGTGATGTTTTTCCGTTGCAATACTTTCCGTTATGATCATAAAATGAAAAATTAAGAAATGACAGTCTAAAAGCCAATTTTTCGAGAAAATTGTCGAAAGCCGAAATGGATATTTTTGCTGTTACAAAAACATCTTTAATTGATTTGAATGATGCAAACCGTTTTAATTAATCTGAGAAAAGCGATGGAGGCGAGATTTGCTTATCCTTGTAAAAAAGTATGGACGAAACAATTATTCGCTGCAATGCGGTTTGAGAAGCTCAAGCCTCTTTTATCCTCTTGTAAATGGAAATTTACAACAAACAGACAAAACAGCTTAAAACAGAACGAACAAAAACGACAAATTTACGAACAACTAAGAGCTCGCTTCTTCTGAAGATCCTCCGCATCTATTGCAATCAAGCTCGCTTTCTTTAAAACCTTCAATCGGAGTATAATTAATTGATCGCTACTTCAGAAGCATAAACTGTTCCATTCTTGAAGCATATGAGCAGTGAAAGCTTCGTTTGATTTTAAAGCCAGCTCTAAAAGTGCTTTTTTGTTTCATATCATTCTTAGTCTCATACTCAAGAACAATTGAATATTGAGCACTGTTCATCGCATATAATGGGAAAGTATAATACTGTATCATTTCAAAATTCATATATGGCCAAAACAGAAAAAGTCATTTGGATGGTAAGGAGGAATGATAATGCCTGAGGAATGGCAAATTATGTTGATTCGCATTGTTTTAGCAGTCATTTTAAGTGGATTTATTGGCCTTGAACGAGAATTTAAACGGCATCCAGCAGGCTTTCGCACGCATTTGTTAGTTGGTGTCGGCTCCTGCATGATGATGCTTCTGTCTCTTTATGGCTTTGAAGAATATATGGATCGTTATGAAAATATTCGTTTTGACCCAGCAAGAATTCCTTCTTATGTCATTAGCGGCATTGGTTTTTTAGGTGCTGGAACGATATTAGTGAGAGGGGTTACGGTAAGAGGATTAACGACGGCAGCCTCGATTTGGGTTGTTGCAGGACTTGGCCTTGTCGTTGGGGCAGGAATGTATCCGTTGGCGATTTTTTCTACCTTGATTGTATTGTTGAGTTTGATCTTTCTCAATAAGGTGGAGGCTTTTTTTGCTGAGAAGTCAAGCAAAAAATGGATACAAGTTAGTCTTCCAGAAGATGATTTGGTGGAATTTACTCGGAAACTTGAACAATTAAATATTTCTGTTTATAAAATTCATTTTACATTGTCAAAGCCAAAAGAAACTAAACATGCGAAGCGTTCATATTTACTTGAAATTGGCCTTCCAAAAGATGAAATGCCTGAAATCATAAACGAATTATTGAAATTTCAAGAAGTTAAAAAAGTTTTTTAAAGAGCGGGTTTTTCCATATTGTAAATGGCAATATTATTAGTGAGCTTTTTTGTTGAAATGACACAAAAAAAAATTTATATTATAATTAAGGTCAAATATAGTCAAAGTCAAGTGACTAGTTGTTATCGTTTAGGAAATAAGCATTACGTAAACATCTTGCCTCCTATCCCTCAAGGATATTGCACATTTCTTGAGCGTTTTGCAATTCCGATCAAAAAGTTGAAGGAGGTGTTTTTCGAGGTGCGGAATATATCTGATATTATCGAGCAATATTTAAAGCATGTATTAGATTCAAGCGGAAAAGAAATTGTTGAAATTAAAAGAAGTGAAATTGCGGATAAATTTCAATGTGTTCCATCGCAAATCAATTACGTGATCAACACTCGTTTTACAATTGAACGGGGTTACATTGTCGAAAGCAAAAGGGGTGGAGGCGGTTATATCCGAATTATGAAAATTCGAATCAATGACCGTATCCAGCTGATCAATCAAATTTTAAATGCCATTGGTAAAAGGCTGTCACAATCGTCGGCGGAGGATATTATTTTGAGATTGGCTGATGAAGAGGTTATTTCAGAAAGAGAAGCGAAAATTATGTTGAGCGTAATTGATCGGTCTGTTTTATATATTGATTTGCCTGATCGAGACGAATTGAGGGCAAGGATGATGAAGGCGATGCTCACCTCGTTAAAATACAAGTGAGGATGTGATGGACGATGATTTGTCAAGAATGTCATGAAAGGCCCGCTACTTTCCACTTTACAAAAATCATCAACGGCGAAAAGACTGAAGTGCATATATGTGAAAAATGTGCACAGGAAAAAAGTGATGTATTCATATTCAATATGAATCCAGGCTTTTCTATAAACAACTTATTGTCCGGATTATTAAATATGGACAGCGCCATTAGCAGCCAAGGGCAAAATGTTTTCAAGAAAAATCAGGTCATTCAATGTGAGAAATGTAATATGACGTTTGATCAATTTACGAAAATTGGTAAATTCGGGTGCTCCCATTGTTACAAAACGTTTTATCACCAAATTACCCCGATTTTAAAACGTGTTCATGGCGGGAATACAACTCACGGCGGTAAAGTACCGAAACGGACCGGTGGAAGTATTCATTTGAAAAAGCGCCTGAAAATGCTTAAACAGGAACTGCAAGAATTAATTGCGAAAGAGGAATTCGAAAGAGCAGCTCAAGTTCGGGATGAAATTCGGTCCATTGAAGCGAAGATAAATGGACGGAACGAAAGGGGAGTATGACATGTCCTTTCAAAAATTTATTCGTTCAGCCATGAGCCCTTGGATGAATCAAGAAGGACCTGATTCCGATATTGTGCTGAGCAGCCGAGTCAGATTGGCGCGAAATATAGAAAATATCAGCTTCCCTACCATTATGTCGAATGAAGAAGCCTTGGCTGTTTTAAATACATTTGAAGAATCATTTTCACAAAGAGTGTTTGACGGTTTAGGGACATTCGTGCTGCTGAAAATGAATGAACTTCAGCCTATTCAAAAACGCGTACTTGTAGAGAAGCATTTGATTAGTCCTTATTTAATGGAAGAATCAGCACTTGGAGGGTGCCTTTTATCTGAAAACGAAGAAGTGAGCATTATGATAAACGAGGAGGATCATATTAGAATTCAATGTTTGTTCCCGGGCCTTCAGCTAAAAGAAGCGTTGAAAATGGCAATGAATCTTGACGATTGGATTGAGGAAAAAGTTGATTATGCATTTGATGAACATAGGGGCTACTTAACTAGCTGTCCAACAAATGTCGGTACCGGCTTGCGGGCTTCCGTGATGATGCACCTTCCAGGACTTGTCTTAACACAGCAGATTAACCAAATTATACCTGCTATCAATCAATTAGGATTGGTTGTGAGAGGTCGGTATGGAGAAGGAAGTGAAGCGATAGGTAATATATTCCAAATTTCGAACCAAATTACGCTAGGCAAATCAGAAGATGATATTGTCGATGATTTAATAGGTGTTGTCGGGCAATTAATTGCTCAAGAACGGGCTGCAAGAGATGCTTTATATAAAACGAATCCGCATCATCTAGAAGACCGTGTATATCGTTCCTATGGCACTCTCAAATACAGCAGGATTATTCCATCGAAAGAAGCAATTCAATGTTTATCAGATGTGCGCTTAGGAATTGACCTGGGAATTATTCAAAATGTTCCACGCAGTGTTTTAAATGAGCTTATGATTTTAATTCAGCCCGGATTTCTGCAACAATATTCAGGAGGAGTTCTACGGCCGAATGAACGGGATATTCGCAGGGCAACATTAATTCGTGAAAGGCTTCAATTAGAAAGGAAGCAAAGGGAGGATGATGAACAATGATGTTTGGGAGATTTACGGAACGGGCGCAAAAAGTGCTTGCTTTAGCGCAGGAAGAAGCTGTACGACTCGGACATAACAATATCGGCACAGAGCACATATTGCTTGGGCTCGTGCGCGAAGGAGAAGGAATTGCCGCTAAAGCGCTTCACGCTTTAGGATTAAGTCCAGAAAAAATCCAAAATGAAGTGGAAAGCCTGATAGGACGGGGGCAAGAAATTTCGCAAACGATCCATTACACACCGAGAGCAAAGAAAGTCATTGAACTGTCAATGGATGAAGCAAGAAAATTAGGACATTCTTATGTCGGAACAGAACATATCCTATTGGGATTAATTCGAGAAGGCGAGGGAGTTGCTGCGCGTGTTTTAAACAATCTCGGAGTAAGCTTGAACAAAGCGCGTCAGCAAGTTTTACAGTTGTTAGGCAGCAATGAAGTATCCTCAAGCCACCAAGGAAGTTCGATGACAAACGCAAATACTCCGACGCTTGATAGTCTTGCGCGGGACTTAACGGCTGTTGCACGGGAGGGCGGACTTGATCCAGTCATCGGCCGAAGCAAAGAAATTCAGCGTGTCATCGAGGTTTTGAGCCGAAGAACAAAAAATAATCCTGTTTTAATAGGTGAACCTGGTGTTGGGAAAACTGCCATAGCAGAGGGACTTGCTCAGCAAATTGTGAATAATGAGGTTCCTGAAATTTTGAGAGATAAGCGCGTTATGACCCTTGATATGGGAACAGTTGTAGCTGGCACAAAATATAGAGGGGAATTTGAGGACCGCCTTAAAAAGGTAATGGATGAAATTCGCCAAGCAGGAAACATCATTTTATTTATTGACGAGCTTCATACACTGATCGGCGCAGGCGGGGCGGAAGGTGCAATTGATGCTTCCAACATTTTAAAACCTGCTTTGGCTCGGGGAGAATTGCAATGTATTGGGGCAACAACTTTGGATGAATACCGTAAATATATTGAAAAGGATGCTGCACTTGAACGGCGCTTCCAGCCAATCCAAGTCGACGAACCGTCCATTGAAGAGAGCATTCAAATTTTAAGAGGATTAAGAGACCGATATGAAGCACACCACCGGGTATCCATTTCCGATGAGGCGATTGAAGCTGCTGTTAAACTTTCAGATCGGTATATTTCCGATCGGTTCCTGCCTGATAAAGCAATTGACTTGATTGATGAAGCAGGCTCCAAAGTCCGTCTTCGTTCATTTGCAACACCTCCGAATTTAAAGGAATTGGAGCAAAAATTAGAAGAAGTGCGAAAAGAAAAAGAAGCTGCAGTCCAAAGCCAAGAATTTGAAAAAGCAGCTTCATTAAGAGATACAGAGCAGCGGCTCAGAGAGGAATTAGAGGAAACGAAAAAATCATGGAAGGAAAAACAAGGTCAAGAAAATTCTGAAGTGACCGTAGAGGATATTGCAATGGTTGTTTCAAGCTGGACGGGAATTCCGGTTGTTAAACTTGCCCAAACAGAATCAGAGCGGCTTTTGAATCTCGAAGAAATTTTACACTCGCGCGTTATTGGTCAAGAAGAAGCTGTCACTGCAGTCGCAAAAGCTGTCAGACGGGCACGTGCAGGCTTAAAAGATCCGAAGCGTCCGATCGGTTCATTTATCTTCTTAGGACCGACAGGTGTAGGGAAAACGGAATTAGCCCGTGCATTAGCTGAAGCAATGTTTGGTGACGAAGATGCTATGATTCGAATCGATATGTCAGAATATATGGAGAAGCATTCTACGTCAAGGCTCGTTGGTTCGCCTCCTGGATATGTAGGCTATGAAGAGGGAGGACAATTGACGGAAAAAGTGCGCCGCAAGCCATACTCAGTCGTATTATTGGATGAAATTGAAAAAGCTCATCCAGATGTGTTTAACATTTTGCTGCAGGTGCTTGAAGACGGAAGACTCACAGACTCAAAAGGGCGCACCGTTGATTTTCGAAATACGATTTTAATTATGACTTCAAATGTAGGGGCAAGCGAATTAAAACGGAATAAATATGTCGGCTTTAATGTTCAAGACGAAAATGAAAATTATAAAGATATGAAAAACAAAGTGATGGATGAACTGAAAAAAGCATTTCGTCCTGAATTTTTGAACCGGATTGACGAAATTATTGTGTTCCACTCTTTAGAGAAAAAACATTTGAAAGAAATTGTTTCGCTGATGGCGGATCAGCTGACAAAACGATTAAAAGAACAGGATATAGAACTCGAATTAACGGATCGTGCAAAAGAAAAGCTGGCTGAAGAGGGCTTTGACTTAGAATATGGAGCGCGTCCGTTGCGGAGAGCGATTCAAAAATATGTCGAAGATCGCTTATCAGAGGAATTATTGAAAGGTACGATCTCGCAAGGCCAAAAAGTTGTATTGGATGTGCAAAATAATGAATTTGTCGTAAAAACTGCAGAAAAGGTTCAATAATCCATGGGCATACAGCTTTCCGTATGCCCCTCTCTTTCATTCTATTGTCGTTTATCGATTGAACAAAGTGGGGAATAACCGAATGTCAAAGATCAAATCGAAATATATTTGTCAATCATGCGGATATGAATCGCCGAAATGGATGGGAAAATGTCCAGGGTGCGGCGCATGGAATTCAATGGTTGAAGAAGTTATCAAGCCAAAGGGAAAACACCGCATTGTTTTTAGTCATTCCGAATCATCCACTGTCAGCAAACCTTCTCCAATTCATCAAATCCAAGCTGCGCAAGAACCTAGAATGCTTACAGGACTTCATGAGTTTAACCGCGTATTGGGAGGCGGAATTGTAAAGGGGTCTCTCGTTTTAATTGGAGGGGATCCTGGAATTGGAAAATCCACTCTCTTATTGCAAGTCTCCTCGCAGCTGGCAGAGAGAGGGAACGATGTTTTATACATTTCGGGAGAAGAATCTTTAAAACAGACAAAGCTTCGCTCCGACCGACTCGGGGTAAAAGGCGAAAGACTATTCGTGCTTTCTGAAACGGACTTAGAAATCATTATTCAATCCATATTGGAAACTGAACCGGCTTTTGTCATCATTGATTCCATTCAAACGATTTATAACAGTGAAATTGCTTCTGCTCCTGGAAGCGTATCTCAGGTTCGAGAGTGTACGGCTGAATTAATGAGATTGGCAAAAACAAAGGGAATTCCAATTTTTATTGTCGGCCATGTAACAAAAGACGGCACAATTGCAGGACCGCGCATTTTAGAACATATGGTTGATACTGTATTGTATTTTGAAGGTGATCGACACCATACGTACCGAATTTTACGGGCAGTTAAAAACAGGTTCGGATCCACTAACGAAATAGGAATTTTTGAAATGAAGGAAGCAGGTCTGAAAGAAGTGCTCAACCCGTCAGAAGTGTTTTTAGAAGAGCGTGCAAAAGGGGCATCTGGTTCAACAGTAGTCGCCTCTATGGAAGGGACTAGACCTGTTCTAGTCGAAATACAAGCTTTAATCACCCCGACAAGCTTTGGAAATCCCAGAAGGATGGCAAATGGGATTGATCATAATCGTGTTTCTTTGTTGATGGCGGTATTGGAAAAACGTGTTGGTTTATTGCTCCAAAACCAAGATGCCTACTTAAAAGTTGCCGGCGGGGTGAAATTAGACGAGCCTTCAATTGACTTGGCAATTTGCATCAGTATAGCCTCAAGCTTTAAAGATGTTCCGACGAATATTTATGATGTTTTTGTCGGTGAGGTTGGTTTAACAGGAGAAATTAGAAGGGTTTCACGAATTGAACAGCGTGTACAAGAAGCTGCCAAGCTGGGATTTAAGCGGATCTTTTTACCGAAAGCCAATCTGGGCGGTTGGAAATGTCCGGAAGATATAGAAATTATCGGTGTGCAAAACATTTCAGAAGCGCTCGAACTTGCAATAGGGGGATAGCTATGAAACAAGAGAAATCGCTTAAGGAAATCTTGCAATTTGTAGCCCCAGGCACACCAATCCGGGAAGGAATTGAAAACGTGCTGCGCGCAAAGACCGGGGGGCTAATTGTTGTAGGATTTAACGAAAAAATCAAACAAATTGTAGACGGGGGATTTTATATCAATTGCCCTTTTTCCCCCGCCTATTTATATGAACTTGCTAAAATGGATGGGGCCATTATTTTAAGTGACTCAGGGCAAAAAATTTTATACGCAAACGCACAGCTCGTTCCGGATACGAGCATAGAGGTAAGAGAAACAGGCATGAGGCATAGAACAGCTGAACGAGTAGCAAAGCAAACAGGAAATCTCGTAATTGCTATTTCTGAAAGAAGAAATGTCGTCACATTATATTTTGGCAATTCCCGCTATGCTTTGAGGGATATCGGCGTCATTTTGACGAAGGCCAATCAAGCTTTGCGGACGTTGGAAAAGTATAAATCTGCCACTGACCAATCCATTAATAATTTAGGATCTTTAGAGTTTGAAGATTTAGTCACGATCGATGAAGTGATCCTAGTTTTACATAGAATAGAAATGGTGCTACGAATTAAGAATGAAATTATTAATTATATTTACGAACTCGGTACAGAAGGGCAGCTGATTCAGCTTCAGATGACCGAGCTTTTAGCAGATATTGAAAAAGAAGCGGCTCTGCTTATCAAAGATTACAGCATGGAGCGGCTGAATGATCCGATTCCTATATTAAAGGAGCTGCAAGAATTGTCCAGCTCTGCATTATTAGATGATGCGGTTTTATTGAAGCTGCTCGGATATCCCCATTTTACCAATATGAATGAACCTGTTGTTCCTCGAGGATACCGGTTTTTGCATAAAATACCAAAGCTTCCTTCCGTTATTATTGAAAATTTAGTGACAACCTTTGAAAATTTGAAACAAATTGCAAATGCTACCGTAGAAAAGCTTGATGAAGTGGAAGGAATAGGTGAAGTTAGGGCGAGGAAAATTAAGGAAGGATTAAGGCGCCTCCAAGATCAGTATAACATTGCAAGGGAGCTCTAACACATCCTTTACAGTAATTTATCAATATTTTTACAATCCATGTTTTTAGATGTTTGAAAGGTTTGAAAGTGTATATAATGAAATAAAGGAGGTGGAGGTATGTTAAAACGAATTGTTCAAATATTTTTCTTTTTTGTTGGCGGAACGTTAGGTGTTTTGTTTATACCGGAATTATTATTTCTCTTAAATCTTGATGATGTTCCATTTCTGATGACACCATATATATTGGCGATATTAGGTGCAATTTTATTTTATATAACCTCCTTCTGGCTAGTGGATTATGTGGTGAATTGGATAAAATTTATAGAAGAGAAATTAGTGAAAGCTCCGGTTACGGATGTATTATTTGGCAGTTTAGGATTAATTTTTGGTCTGATTATTGCTTATTTAATTGGAATTTCATTATCCGAACTTCCATACCCAATTATCAATAACATTGTTCCGATCTTTTTAACCATAATTTTAGGATATTTAGGTTTTCAAATCGGATATAAAAAGCGCGACGAACTGTTGAACTTGTTTTCGATTACAGCAAGAATCAGCAAGAAGAAAGCCTCTCAAGAAGAAGAGGAAAATGTTGAAAAGAAAAGCTTAAAAATATTAGATACAAGTGTTATTATAGATGGCAGGATTGCAGATATTTGTCAAACAGGTTTTTTAGAAGGGACCATTATTATTCCTCAATTTGTGTTGGAGGAACTTCAGCATATAGCGGATTCTTCAGATGTGCTAAAAAGAAATCGAGGAAGAAGAGGTCTGGATATTTTAAATAAAATCCAAAAAGAGCTGAACATTCAAGTGGAAATATGGGAAGGCGACTTCGAAGATATACAAGAAGTCGACAGCAAGCTTGTAAAACTGGCAAAAATCATTCAAGGCGTTGTGGTCACAAACGATTTCAATTTAAATAAAGTATGTGAGCTCCAAAACGTCTCTGTTTTGAACATCAACGATTTAGCCAATGCGGTAAAACCGATTGTACTACCAGGGGAAGAGTTAAATGTCCAAGTAATTAAGGATGGAAAAGAGCATAACCAAGGTGTTGCTTATCTTGATGATGGCACGATGATTGTTGTCGAGGACGGAAGGGACTATATCGGGAAAAATATTGATATTCTCGTTACAAGCGTTCTTCAAACATCTGCCGGACGAATGATTTTTGCAAAGCCAAAGCTGCTGGAAAAAGCATTGTAATAAGGGAGAAAGAAGATGGAATATCGGGTTGTCATACCAGCTGCAGGGCAAGGGAAAAGAATGAGGGCAGGAAAAAATAAACAGTTTATCAAACTTAATTCTTTACCTGTGATTGTTCATACTTTAATGGTGTTTGAAAAAGATCCTCAATGCACCGAAATTGTTCTAGTCATAAACGAGAAAGAGCGTGAAGAATTTCTTTCTTTACTGAAAAAATATAAAATAAAAAAAGTGCAAAAACTAGTTCCCGGAGGACAGGAACGCCAATATAGTGTTTACAACGGGTTAAAAGCCGTTGAAGAAGATGGTATAATATTAATTCACGACGGAGCAAGACCTTTCATTCGCAGGGAAACCATACATCAGCTTGTTGAAAAGGCTCATTTAGAGGGCGCAGCGGTCGTAGCCGTTCCTGTAAAGGATACTGTGAAAAGGGTTCGTAATATGGAAGTCATTGATACTGTTGAACGTTCTAGCTTGTGGGCAGTTCAAACGCCACAAGCTTTTCGTCTTTCCATCGTATTAAAAGCTCATGAAGCGGCCAATAGGGATCAATTTGTAGGAACAGACGATGCAAGTCTTGTAGAAAGAATTGGCGAAAAAGTTTGTATTGTACATGGGGATTATTCAAATATAAAGCTTACAACCCCTGAAGATTTGATTTTTGCCCGTGCGATTTTAGAGAGTGAAAGAGGGGAAAGGGAATGATTCGGATTGGACAAGGTTTTGATGTTCATCAGCTTGTGGAAGGAAAACCGCTTATGATCGGTGGAGTCAACATTCCTTATGAAAAAGGATTGCTTGGACATTCTGATGCTGATGTTCTTCTTCATGCATTGACAGATGCCTGCTTGGGAGCGATTGGAGAAGGAGATATCGGCAAGCATTTTCCTGATACGGATCCTGCATATAAAGATATTGACTCGGCGAAATTGCTTCAAGAGGTATGGAACTTGGTAAAGGAGAAAGGCTATATATTAGGCAATGCGGATTGTACAATTATTGCTCAAAAACCCAAAATGGCGCCTTACATCCAACAAATGCGTACTAGAATTGCGGAGCTCTTGGAGGCTGAACTTGACCAAGTGAATGTTAAAGCAACGACGACGGAGGAGCTTGGGTTTACAGGACGCGGGGAAGGAATCGCTGCACAGTCAATCGTTTTATTGCAAAAGAAAAAGTAATCTTTGAACATCAATGGTTTGGTGGTACAATATTTTAAAGAATTACGGTTTGATTATTGGAGGGACAAAATATGGCTGACAACGGAATACGGGTTCGCTATGCACCGAGTCCGACGGGGCATTTACATATTGGAAACGCACGCACTGCATTATTTAATTATTTGTTCGCTAGAAGCCAAAATGGGAAATTTATTATCCGAATTGAAGATACCGATCAAAAGCGGAATATCGAAGGAGGAGAACAAAGCCAGCTTTTTTATTTAAAATGGCTTGGAATTGATTGGGACGAAAGCATAGACAAGGGCGGAGATTACGGTCCTTATCGACAATCGGAGCGGACAAGCATTTATGAAAAATATTATGAAGAGCTCTTGGAAAGAGACTTGGCGTATAAATGTTATTGTACGGAAGAGGAGCTTGAAAACGAGCGTCAAGCGCAAATCGATCGCGGTGAAATGCCAAGATATTCAGGGAAATGCGCACACCTTTCTAAAGAACAGCAAGAGGCACTCGAAAAAGAAGGACGGAAACCAAGCATTCGTTTCCGGGTTCCAAAAGGAAAAATATATAAATGGAACGATATCGTAAAAGGAGATATTTCTTTTGAGTCCGATGATTTTGGGGATTTTGTCATCGTGAAAAAAGACGGAACACCGACTTATAATTTTGCCGTCGCCGTCGACGATCATTTAATGGAAATCAGTCATGTGTTGCGCGGAGAAGACCATATCTCCAATACACCGAAGCAAATGATGATTTATGAAGCTTTTGGATGGGAACCGCCTGTTTTTGGTCATATGACGTTAATCGTCAATGAAAACAGAAAAAAATTAAGCAAGCGTGATGAGAGCATCATTCAATTTATTGAACAATATGCTGAATTAGGGTATTTGCCTGAAGCGCTCTTTAATTTTATCGGTTTGTTAGGATGGTCTCCTGTTGGGGAAGAAGAGATTTTCAGCAAAGAAGAGTTTATTAAAATTTTTGATCCAAACCGATTATCAAAATCACCTGCTGTTTTCGATACACTGAAATTAAAATGGATGAACAATCAGTACATGAAAAAGCTTGATCTCGAAAAAGTAGTCGACCTTTCGCTGCCCCACCTTGTAAAAGCCGGGCGCATCAGTGAAAATATGTCAGAAGATGAAAGAGATTGGGTGCAACGTCTCATTTCCCTGTATCAAGAGCAAATGAGCTATGGTGCAGAAATTGTCGAATTAAGCGAAATGTTTTTTAAGGAAGAGATAGAGATCGATGAAGAAGGAAAACTTGTGCTTCAAGAAGAACAAGTTCCTTCCGTGTTAAGCGCATTTTTGGAAGAAGTGAAAGCAATTCAAGATTTCAAAGCAGATGAAATCAAAAAAGCGATTAAGTCAGTTCAAAAAGCGACAGGTCAAAAGGGGAAAAAATTGTTCATGCCGATTCGCGTTGCGACGACCGGACAGACACACGGTCCTGAGCTGCCGCTTGCCCTTGAGCTCTTAGGAAAAGAAAAGATTATCACAAGGCTGGAAAAAGCACTAGATTAACTTTTTAAAAAAATTGTAATATAGTATGTATGAACAGATGACGGAAAAACGTTGAGAAGGAGAAGTAAGAAAGCAAACGGCTTTTCAGAGAGAACCTCCTTTGGCTGAAAGAGGTTTAAGCACGCGCTTTCTGAAATGCCCCTTCGAGTCTTTTGTCGAAACCAGCGGGAGTAGACAAAAGCGGAGACTCACCGTTATAAGAGTTAAAGTTGAGGGAAAAGAAAAGCTATACTTTTCCCTAAACAGAGTGGAACCGCGCTTATTTGCGTCTCTGTATCTACAGAGGCGCATTTCTTTTTCAGTAGGGTATTATGATTACTTTTTATGGGAGGGAGAAAAATATGTGGAAAATATTAAAAGAAGATGTGGAAGTCGTTTTTGACCAAGACCCTGCTGCGAGATCTTATTTAGAAGTAATCTTAACTTATTCAGGCCTTCACGCCATATGGGCTCATCGGTTGGCGCATGCGTTTTACAAACGGAAATTATACTTTATCGCCAGGGTCATTTCGCAAATAAGCCGCTTTTTCACGGGAATTGAAATCCACCCTGGTGCCAAAATCGGTCGTCGTTTTTTCATCGATCATGGCATGGGTGTCGTTATTGGCGAGACTTGTGAAATTGGCGATAATGTTACTGTATATCAAGGAGTTACATTAGGCGGAACAGGTAAAGAAAAGGGGAAACGGCATCCTACCATCAAAAATAATGTTCTCATTGCAGCGGGCGCGAAGGTATTAGGATCTATTACGATTGGAGAAAACTCGAAAATTGGCGCAGGTTCTGTCGTTTTGCGCGATGTTCCGGATAATTCGACTGTTGTAGGCATTCCGGGGAGAGTTGTTGTGCAAAACGGGAAAAAGGTGAGAAAAGATTTAAATCATAGAGATTTGCCGGATCCTATTTCAGATAAATTCAAAGAGCTTGAAAAAGAAATAGGAAAATTAAAGGCAGAATTAGATAATCTGAAAAAAAAGGAGGGCGTTCAATGAGTATCAAAATTTATAATACATTATCCAGGAAAAAGGAAGAATTTATTCCTTTAGAGGACAACAAGGTAAAGATGTATGTTTGCGGTCCTACCGTTTACAACTATATTCACATCGGAAATGCTAGACCAGCCATTGTATATGATACAGTTCGTCGATATTTGGAGTACAGAGGGTACGATGTGAAATATGTGTCGAATTTTACCGATGTGGATGATAAATTGATTAAAGCTGCAAATGATTTGGGCGAAACGGTTCCGGAGATTGCAGAACGATTTATTAAGGCCTATTTTTCTGATATTGATGCACTGGGATGCAAAAGAGCGGATGTTCATCCTCGTGTGACGGAAAATATGGAGACAATCATTGAATTCATCCAAGCTCTCATTGACAAAAATTATGCCTATGAAGTCGACGGAGATGTGTATTATAAAACACGGTATTTTAAGGAATACGGAAAGCTTTCGCATCAATCAATAGATGAGCTTCGTGCCGGTGCCAGAATACAAATTGGCGAAAAAAAGAGAGATCCGCTTGATTTTGCACTTTGGAAAGCAGCAAAAGAAGGGGAAATTTCATGGGATAGCCCTTGGGGAAAAGGACGTCCTGGCTGGCATATTGAATGCTCCGCAATGGCAAGAAAATATTTAGGGGATACAATTGATATTCATGCAGGCGGCCAAGATTTAACTTTTCCGCATCATGAAAATGAGATCGCACAATCCGAAGCGCTTACCGGCAAACCTTTTGCGAAATATTGGATGCATAACGGTTATATTAATATCAACAATGAGAAGATGTCTAAATCACTCGGAAATTTTATTCTTGTTCAAGATGTTTTAAAGCAGTATGACCCACAAGTATTTCGATTTTTTATGCTGTCTGTACACTACCGACATCCTATCAATTATTCGAAAGAACTTTTGGATAGTACAAAAAACGGATTGGAAAGAATCCGCACCTCATATATCAATTTAAAGCATCGGCTGGAAAGTAGTGCGAATCTCACTGATGATGATGAAAAATGGCTGGAAGAAATCAGCCGGCTAAAGAAGGAATTTATTCATGAAATGGACGACGATTTCAATACGGCGAATGCTATATCTGTCATTTTCGATTTAGTGAAACATGCAAACTATTATTTGGAAAGAAAAAACACCTCCGAAAAAGTAATTAAGGCATTTTTGCAGCTATTTAATGAATTTGGCGATGTATTAGGTTTGACATTTGATGTTCAAGAGCTGCTGGACGAAGACATTGAAAGGCTGATAAACGAGCGAAATCAAGCTAGAAAAGAAAGAAATTTTGCTTTAGCCGACAAAATTCGAGATCAGCTCAAGGAAATGAACATTATATTGGAAGATACGCCTCAAGGAACAAGGTGGAAAAGAGGATAAATATGATTGAGCTTGAAAAAATAAAAGAAGCACGGCAGCTTAACGGTCTTGTTTTAGCATATATGGGCGATGCTGTATATGAAGTATTTGTCAGGCATCATCTGTTATCAAAAGGAACTGTCAAACCGGGCCAGCTTCATAAATTGGCGAAGTCGTTTGTTTCGGCCAAAGCGCAGGCAGCGATTTTAAAAACATTAACTGACAACGGCTTTTTCAATGAAGAAGAGCTGGAAATAATGAAAAGAGGGCGAAATGCCAAGTCAAACACGGTGCCGAAAAATACCGATGTACAAACATACCGATACAGCACGGCTTTCGAATCTTTAATCGGCTATCTTTTTTTAACAGGTGATCAAGATCGGCTAAACGATGTCATAGATGCTGCAATCGCTGCAACATACGAGAAAGGGGGAGTTGAACGTGGCGGATGAATATATATACGGGAAGAATTCGGTTATCGAAGCATTGAAATCGAACAGGGATATTAACAAAGTGTTTATTGCGGAAAATTCATATACTAAACAAGCGCAGCAAATTATAATGCTGGCGAAAAATAAAGGGGTAGCAGTTCAATTCGTTCCAAAGAAAAAGCTCGATCAGATCGTTTCGGGCAGCCACCAAGGAGTCATTGCACAAGTTGCTGCGTATAAGTATACGGATTTTGAAGATTTGTTCAAATTGTCTGACGAACGCGGGGAAGCGCCCTTTTTTCTGATTCTAGATGAAATTGAAAATCCAGCTAATCTCGGGTCGATTATGAGAACAGCTGATGCTGCTGGAGTGCACGGCATTATTATTCCAAAAAACCGGGCGGTCGGTTTAACCAATGTAGTGGCAAAAACGTCAACGGGAGCAATTGAATATGTTCCCGTAGTCCGCGTGACAAATTTGGCGCGCACGATTGACGAGCTGAAAAACAGAGGTATATGGATTTACGGCACTGATGCAAAAGGGGAAGACGATTATCGGACAATTGATGGAAAACTGCCTGTTGCATTAGTAATCGGCAGTGAAGGGAAAGGGATCAGCCGCTTAGTAAAAGAAAAGTGCGACTTCCTTGTGAAAATCCCGATGGTTGGTCATGTTACTTCTTTGAACGCCTCCGTTGCTGCCAGTCTATTAATGTATGAAGTTTTTCGTAAACGGCGGCCATCAGGAGAGTAGCCAATGGATATTTTATTAGTCGATGGATACAACATTATTGGTGCTTGGCCTGATCTGCAAAAATTAAAAGATGAAAACAATTTGGAGGATGCAAGGAAGATCCTGATCAACAAGATGGCCGAATATCAAGCATACACGGGGATGAAGGTGATTGTCGTTTTTGATGCTCATTTAGTGAAAGGAATTGAAAAAAAATATTTAGATAATCGCGTGGAAATTATTTTCACGAGAGAAAATGAAACCGCTGATGAACGGATTGAAAAGCTAGCCAAAACATTAAAAAATATTAAGACGAAAATTTATGTAGCAACATCCGACTATATAGAACAATGGACGATTTTTTCCCAGGGAGCTTTGAGAAAATCGGCGCGCGAGCTATATAACGAAGTGGTGTCTATTGAAGAAAGCATTCGAAAAAAAATTCAGCAAATTCAGGGCGAGCGCCCCGCTTCGAAGATTCGCCTTTCTTATGAAGTTGCCGAAAGGTTCGAAAAATGGAGAAGAGGAGATTTATCGTAATTTTGACATAAGTTGACGTTTATGGAAATCTTGCAGTATAATATGTCTAATAATTGTATGCGCGGTCGGGGTGATTTGCATGAGTGTTCAAGACAACAAGGGGGAAAAAATAAAAAAATTGCAGAAGCTTGAAGATGAACAAATTGTAGAGCTCGTCCACAAAGGCGACAGCGCTGCATTGGATTTCTTGATCACAAAATACCGGAACTTTGTGCGGGCCAAGGCAAGATCCTACTTTCTCATCGGGGCGGATCGTGAGGATATAATTCAAGAGGGGATGATTGGATTATATAAAGCGATTCGTGACTTTAAAGAGGACAAGCTTACCTCCTTTAAGGCATTTGCCGAGTTGTGCATTACCCGCCAAATGATTACTGCCATTAAAACTGCTACCCGTCAAAAACATATTCCTCTAAACTCGTATGTTTCATTGGATAAACCCATTTATGATGAAGAGTCAGATCGCACACTGATGGATGTAATATCTGGAGCAAAAGTAATGGATCCAGAAGAACTCATCATTAACCAGGAAAAGTTTGATGATATAGAATTGAAAATGGGGGAAATATTATCTGATCTTGAACGGAAAGTGTTGTCCCTTTATTTGGAAGGTCGTTCCTATTTAGAAATTTCAGAAAAATTAAACAGGCATGTAAAATCTATTGACAATGCCTTGCAACGGGTGAAAAGAAAGCTAGAAAGATACTTAGAGCTGAGGGAATTTACTTCATAACTCATTGACATAAAAATTGCCATTATGTTACTGTTTAATAGAGTAAGTATCGGTAGGTGTAATATGAGGAAAAAAATAGTTCTAGCTTGTTCTCAATGCGGCAGCCGAAATTATTCAACGATGAAAAAGGCGACCGAAGAACGGTTGGAAATCAAAAAGTTTTGTAAAACGTGCCAAGCTCATACCACTCATCGGGAAACAAAGTAAATTGCACGATTCTTGGATTTCTGGAGGTAAACAAATGCAGCGCTTGACTGGATTTTTTCGAGATGTCGTAAAAGAAATGAAAAAGGTCAGCTGGCCGAAAAGAAAGGAATTGGTTCGCTATACGATTACGGTCATTACAACGGTAGCCTTTTTTGCTATATTTTTTGCTATTGTCGACTTAGGAATTTCTGAGTTATTAAGGCTTATTCTTGAATAAAAGCCTTTTATCCATGATATAATAGATATTATTCATAAGTCCGTCAGTAAACCCGGTAAACGGGTTTTTTCATTGCCTAAAAATGAAATGGGGAGGGAAGGACAAGGTCCTCTGATATGGAAAAGAACTGGTATGTTGTGCATACATATTCCGGCTATGAAAATAAAGTAAAAGCGAATTTAGAAAAACGCGTAGAGTCAATGGGCATGCAGGACAAAATTTTTCGTGTGATCGTCCCTGAAGAAGAAGAAATGGATATGAAAAGCGGAAAGAAAAAAGTGACGAAAAAAAAGGTTTTCCCTGGGTATGTTTTAGTAGAGCTCATCATGACGGATGATTCATGGTATGTGGTTCGCAACACTCCCGGAGTTACCGGATTCGTCGGCTCTGCAGGGTCTGGATCTAAACCAACTCCACTTTTGCCGGAAGAAGTACAGGCAATTTTCAAACGCATGGGAATAGAAGAGACTCGTGTGGAAGTTGATTTTGAATTAAAAGAAACGGTAAAAGTAAATGACGGCCCGTTTGCTAATTTCACAGGCGTTATCGAAGAAATCGATACAGATAGAAAAAAAGTCAAAGTTCTCGTCAATATGTTTGGGCGTGAAACACCAGTTGAACTAGATTTTTCCCAAGTTTCCAAATTGTAAAATGTAGAAAAACAAACTTGAAATCATTAATTAAAAATGGTAATATTTCTTAAGTCGATATGTCTCTGAAAGAGACTGAATGATGCATTAATCTTTCTCTCATTCATATAAAGAAGGATGTTGCATGAGTGGGAGGGTTTTACCCTATTACCACATCACGGACTTAAGGAGGTGTGTCTCGTGGCTAAAAAAGTGATTAAAATCGTGAAATTGCAGATTCCTGCAGGTAAAGCTAATCCTGCGCCGCCAGTAGGGCCTGCTCTCGGTCAAGCTGGGGTTAATATCATGGGATTCTGTAAAGAGTTCAACGCTCGCACGGCTGATCAAGCTGGCTTAATTATTCCTGTTGAAATTACGGTATTTGAAGACCGTTCATTTACATTTATTACGAAAACTCCGCCTGCTGCCGTTCTTTTGAAAAAAGCAGCTGGAATTGAATCGGGTTCTGGTGAACCGAATCGTAATAAAGTGGCAACAATTAAACGCGATAAAGTTCGCGAAATTGCCGAAACGAAAATGCCTGACTTAAATGCAGCTAGCGTTGAAGCAGCAATGCGTATGGTTGAAGGCACAGCCCGAAGCATGGGCATTGTGATCGAAGACTAATCAATATGCATTGGTGTAGTAGGTTGCGAGTTTGTTTATTCAAGTTCGCAACCTTTATTCGTGGGAGGTTATTCCGCTAAAACCACATAAGGAGGAAAATGATATGGCAAAAAGAGGTAAAAAATATTTAGAAGCTGCAAAGCTTGTTGATCGTTCAAAAGCTTATGACGTAAAAGAAGCAATTGAATTAGTAAAGAAAACGAATATCGCAAACTTTGATGCGACAGTTGAAGTTGCATTCCGACTTGGCGTTGATCCTCGTAAAAACGATCAGCAAATCCGCGGGGCTGTTGTGCTGCCGAACGGTACAGGTAAAACACAACGTGTATTAGTGTTCGCTAAAGGGGAAAAAGCAAAAGAAGCGGAAGCTGCTGGTGCGGATTATGTCGGCGACAGCGACTACATCAATAAAATTCAACAAGGCTGGTTTGACTTCGATGTTGTTGTGGCTACCCCTGATATGATGGGTGAAGTCGGTAAACTTGGACGTATTTTAGGTCCTAAAGGTTTAATGCCAAACCCTAAAACAGGAACGGTAACATTTGAAGTTGAAAAAGCTGTCAAAGAAATTAAAGCTGGTAAAGTTGAATACCGTGTAGATAAAGCTGGGAACGTTCATGTTCCAATCGGAAAAACTTCTTTTGACAGTGAAAAATTAGTTGAAAACTTTACAACAATCTACGATGCGCTATTAAAAGCAAAACCGGCAGCGGCAAAAGGCACTTACATGAAAAACGTTTCTGTAACGTCTACAATGGGACCTGGAATTAAAGTGGATCCTTCCAGCTTTGTCGTGAAATAATCAAACCGGTTTGACAAGCAGGGTGTATTTTAGTAAAATAAAAATGTTGTGTAATTAAATAGAATTCATTTATACCGTAGACAGTAGGTGCCGAAAGGCTTAATATCCTACCGAGGTGTATGATATAGATTAAGCGGAACGTTTGCTTATTTGTACGATACCTCCATGTCTGCGGGCATGGAGGTATTTCATTTCACCGGCGGTATAAGTGTTCATTTTCAATTTGCAGGAGGTGTAAACAAATGAGCAGCGCAATTGAAAAGAAGAAACAGATCGTTGAAGAAATTGCAGCCAAATTCCGTGAAAGCGTCTCTACTGTTATCGTAGATTACCGCGGTCTTAATGTAGCGGAAGTAACGGAATTGCGCAAAAGACTTCGTGAAGCAAATATAGAGTTCAAGGTTTACAAAAATACGTTAACTCGCCGTGCTGTTGAACAAGCAGAAATTTCTGGATTAGAAGAAGTGCTGACTGGTCCAAACGCTATCGCATTTAGCACTGAAGATGTCGTGGCGCCTGCTAAAATTTTGAATGATTTTGCAAAAGAGCATGAAGCGCTTGAGATTAAAGCTGGCGTCATCGAAGGCAATGTTGCAACAGTTGATGAAATTAAAGCGATTGCTGACCTTCCATCTCGCGAAGGCTTGCTTTCTATGTTGCTTTCTGTACTGCAAGCTCCTATTCGCAACTTTGCACTTGCAACAAAAGCAGTTGCAGATCAAAAAGAAGAGCAAGGCGCTTAAAGCAAATTTTCGTATTAAACTATTAGCAATTTAAAACATAAGGAGGAAAAACAAATGACAAAAGAACAAATTATTGAAGCGATAAAAGAAATGACTGTTCTTGAACTTAACGACTTAGTAAAAGCAATCGAAGAAGAATTTGGCGTAACTGCTGCTGCTCCTGTTGCTGTGGTTGGTGGCGCTGGCGGCGGTGAAGCTGCTGCAGAAAAAACTGAATTCGATGTTATTCTTGCTAATGCAGGTGCACAAAAAATTAAAGTTATCAAAGTTGTTCGTGAAATCACTGGCCTTGGCTTAAAAGAAGCAAAAGAATTAGTTGACAACACTCCAAAACCATTAAAAGAAGGCATATCTAAAGAAGAAGCTGAAGAACTTAAAGCAAAACTTGAAGAAGTTGGAGCAGAAGTTGAAGTTAAGTAAAAGCTGTTAAATAAATAGAAAAGCTCGCTGATTCATTGGCGGGCTTTTCTTTTATGTATGAATTTCTGCCCGTAGAAAATACTCCTAAAAAAGGGGTGCAGAAAATGAGCGAACATTATTTTTCGGAAAAACCGGAAGTGGAAAGCAATAGGAGAAAAATTGAGTGCACGTTGAGAAATCATCCATTTGCGTTCATGACCGACCGCGGAGTTTTTTCAAAACGGGAGGTTGATTTTGGAACGCAGCTATTAATTGAAACTTTCGCTGCTCCCGAAATTCCAGGAGATATTTTGGATGTAGGCTGCGGATACGGACCGATCGGATTGTCAATTGCAAAATCGGAACCTGATAGAATGATTGATATGATCGATATAAATGAAAGGGCAATCGAACTTGCAGAACTGAATGCTCGAATAAACAACATTCAAAATGTCCGTGTGTTTCAAAGCAATTTGTTTGAAAAGCTGGAAGGGAAATGGTATGCTGCTATTTTAGCAAACCCTCCCATTCGAGCTGGAAAACAAGTCGTCCATCATATATTTGAAAAAAGCTTTGATCATTTAAAAGACCATGGAGAGCTTTGGATCGTTATCCAAAAAAAGCAGGGGGCTCCTTCCGCTAAACAAAAGCTGGAGACTCTGTTTCGTTCGGTAGAAGTGGCAGAGAGAAAAAAAGGCTATTATATTTTTAAAGCAAAAAAAGATTGACCTGCAATCCAGGATATGTTAACATTATAAAATGCCAATATATTAATTTCCATTTGTAGCTAAATTTTTTCTTGGATGTATAGAACCAATCCATTAAGGAAAAAATAATAAAATCAACTATTTCTGCGCAGTGGTTTTCTTTTTTCATAAAGAAAATCCTTTTTCTTTTTACTTGTAATAGTATTTATTTTATTATATAAAACATGGAATGCTATTTACAAGATATTATTATGCTGATTTGAGGGGTGACTCAGTTGACAAGTCAACTAGTTCAGTACGGACGACACCGCCAACGCAGAAGTTATGCGCGTATTAAAGAAGTGTTGGAATTACCTAATCTTATTGAAATCCAAACCTCTTCGTATCAGTGGTTTCTTGATGAGGGTCTTCGTGAAATGTTTCAAGACATATCTCCTATCGAAGATTTCACTGGTAACCTCTCGCTTGAGTTTATTGACTACAGCTTAGGTGAACCGAAATACTCCGTTGAAGAAGCAAAAGAACGCGATGTTACTTATTCTGCCCCGCTGCGGGTAAAAGTGCGCCTAATTAATAAAGAAACAGGCGAAGTGAAAGATCAAGATGTATTTATGGGCGATTTTCCGCTTATGACGGAAACTGGCACATTTGTGATCAATGGCGCAGAACGAGTAATTGTTTCCCAATTAGTCCGTTCACCTAGTGTTTACTACAGCGACAAAATTGATAAAAACGGTAAGAAGGGCCTTACAGCTACCGTCATTCCAAACCGTGGCGCTTGGTTAGAGTACGAAACAGATGCAAAAGATGTTATATATGTCCGCATTGATCGCACTCGCAAATTACCAGTTACGGTTCTTTTACGTGCCCTTGGGTTTGGCTCTGATCAAGAAATCATCGATGTGTTCGGAGAAAATGAATATTTAAGAAATACGTTGGATAAAGACAATACCGAAAGCCCAGAAAAGGCGCTTCTTGAAATTTACGAACGCCTGCGTCCTGGTGAACCGCCAACAGTTGAAAATGCAAAAAGCTTATTGATCTCCCGTTTCTTTGATCCGAAAAGATATGATTTAGCAAGTGTCGGCAGATATAAAATTAACAAGAAACTTCATATCAAAAACCGACTCTTTAATCAACGATTAGCAGAAACTCTAGTCGACCCTGAAACTGGAGAAATCATTGCTGAAAAAGGAACTATTATTGATAGAAGAACGCTGGATAAAATTTTGCCTTACCTTGAAAAAGGAATAGGTTTTAAAAAATTTACTCCTGATGGTGGAGTAGTTGATGAAGACATCACGTACCAATCTATTAAAATTTATGCTCCAAACGATCCGGATGGAGAAAAAATTCTCAACGTTGTTGGCAACGCAAACATTGATGAAAGTGTAAAAAACATTACGCCAGCAGACATTATTGCGTCCATCAGCTACTTCTTTAATTTGCTATATGGAGTAGGAAATACAGATGATATTGACCATCTAGGAAACCGCCGTCTTCGTTCGGTAGGGGAGCTTTTGCAAAACCAGTTCCGAATCGGACTTTCACGGATGGAGCGTGTTGTGAGGGAAAGAATGTCCATTCAGGATGCCAATACGATTACTCCGCAGCAATTAATCAACATCCGTCCAGTAATTGCGGCCATTAAAGAATTTTTTGGTAGCTCCCAATTGTCCCAATTCATGGATCAAACAAATCCTCTTGCAGAACTGACGCATAAGCGCCGTTTATCTGCATTGGGACCTGGCGGACTCACACGTGAACGAGCAGGCTTTGAAGTTCGCGACGTCCATTATTCCCATTATGGACGCATGTGTCCAATTGAAACGCCTGAAGGTCCAAATATCGGATTGATTAACTCATTATCAACATATGCAAAAGTAAACCGTTTCGGTTTTATTGAAACGCCGTATAGAAGAGTTGACCCTGAAACAGGGAAGGTAACAGACCGAATTGACTATTTGACAGCTGACGAAGAAGATAACTATGTTGTTGCTCAGGCTAACGTGCCAGTAGCAGAGGATGGAACGTTTTTAGAAGATAATATTGTTGCCCGTTTCCGCGGGGAAAACATAGTGGTGAAAAAAGATCGTGTCGACTACATGGACGTTTCGCCTAAGCAAGTTGTATCAGCAGCAACAGCTTGTATCCCGTTCTTGGAAAACGATGACTCCAACCGTGCATTAATGGGTGCGAACATGCAGCGCCAAGCTGTTCCTTTGCTTCAACCAGAAGCGCCTATTGTTGGTACCGGAATGGAGTATGTATCGGCTAGAGACTCTGGAGCAGCTGTCATCTGCAAGCACGCAGGCGTTGTCGAACGAGTTGAAGCCAACAGAATTTTAGTTCGCCGTTATGAAGAAGTGGACGGCCAAAAGGTTAAAGGTGATCTCGACGAGTACAAATTGTTGAAATTCGTCCGTTCCAACCAAGGAATGTGCTACAATCAGCGCCCAATTGTATCTGTTGGAGACGAAGTCGAGAAAGGCGAAATTTTAGCTGACGGTCCTTCCATGGAAAAGGGAGAGCTTGCTTTAGGCCGAAATGTACTTGTCGCCTTTATGACATGGGATGGATATAACTATGAAGATGCCATCATCATGAGCGAGCGTCTTGTAAAAGAAGACGTCTATACTTCCATCCATATTGAAGAATATGAGTCTGAGTCCCGTGATACAAAATTGGGTCCGGAAGAAATCACTCGTGATATTCCAAATGTCGGTGAAGACGCTCTTCGCAACTTGGATGAACGAGGCATTGTCCGCATTGGAGCAGAAGTTAAAGACGGCGACTTGCTTGTTGGGAAAGTAACGCCAAAAGGAGTTACAGAACTGACTGCTGAAGAACGATTATTGCACGCTATTTTTGGAGAAAAAGCACGTGAGGTTCGTGATACATCACTTCGTGTTCCGCATGGGGGCGGAGGTATTGTTCTTGATGTAAAAGTGTTTAACCGTGAAGACGGAGATGAACTGCCTCCAGGTGTCAACCAGCTGGTGCGTGTATACATTGTACAGAAGCGTAAAATCTCTGAAGGAGATAAAATGGCAGGCCGCCATGGAAACAAAGGGGTTATTTCCCGAATTCTCCCTGAGGAGGACATGCCGTTTTTGCCGGATGGAACACCAGTTGACATCATGTTAAATCCATTAGGAGTACCTTCCCGGATGAACATCGGGCAAGTATTGGAATTGCACCTAGGAATGGCGGCTAAGAAGCTGGGCATTCATGTTGCAACTCCGGTATTCGATGGTGCGACAGAAGAAGATGTATGGTCAACAATTGAAGAAGCTGGGATGGCCCGTGATGCGAAAACGGTCCTTTACGATGGCCGCACTGGGGAACCTTTCGATAATCGCGTGTCTGTCGGAATCATGTATATGATCAAACTGGCGCACATGGTTGACGATAAACTGCATGCTCGTTCCACAGGTCCATACTCGCTTGTTACACAGCAACCGCTCGGCGGTAAAGCACAGTTCGGTGGACAGCGGTTCGGAGAAATGGAGGTTTGGGCTTTAGAAGCCTATGGAGCAGCATATACATTGCAAGAAATCCTTACTGTAAAATCAGACGATGTTGTCGGTCGTGTAAAAACATACGAGGCAATCGTAAAAGGCGAAAATGTGCCTGAACCTGGAGTTCCTGAATCTTTCAAAGTATTAATTAAGGAGCTTCAAAGCTTAGGACTGGATGTTAAAATTCTCTCAAGCGATGAACAAGAAATCGAAATGAGAGAATTGGAAGATGAGGTAAATTCCACCCAGTCAGATAGCCTCTCTTTAACGACTGATACAATCGAAGAGGAAATTGTTGATAAAGAAGAAAAAGATGCAGTTGCCAAAGAGTAAAGGAATTTTTTGCTACGGAAGATAAAAAGGGAGGTAGGCCCCTTGCTGGATGTAAATAATTTTGAGTATATGCACATCGGTCTTGCTTCACCTGATAAAATTCGTTCATGGTCATATGGTGAAGTGAAAAAACCAGAAACGATCAACTATCGTACTTTAAAGCCTGAAAAAGACGGTTTGTTTTGTGAACGTATATTCGGTCCGACAAAAGATTGGGAATGCCACTGCGGAAAATATAAACGGGTTCGCTATAAAGGCGTAGTATGCGATCGATGCGGTGTTGAGGTTACGCGAGCAAAAGTGCGTCGGGAGAGAATGGGGCATATCGAACTTGCTGCCCCTGTCTCTCATATTTGGTATTTCAAAGGGATTCCAAGCCGTATGGGACTAGTTCTTGACATGTCACCTCGAGCATTGGAAGAAGTTATTTATTTTGCCTCTTACGTCGTGACAGATCCTGGGGACACACCACTTGAAAAGAAACAGCTTTTATCTGAAAAAGAGTATCGCACATACCGCGAGAAATACGGAAATGCCTTCCAAGCATCAATGGGTGCGGAAGCAATTAAAAAATTATTGCAAGATATCAATCTTGATAAAGAAGTAGAAGCGTTAAAAGAAGAGCTTAAATCTTCTCAAGGCCAGCGGCGCACAAGAGCGATTAAACGCCTTGAAGTGATGGAGGCATTCAGAAATTCCGGAAATGACCCTTCATGGATGGTGTTGGATGTACTTCCTGTCATTCCGCCTGAATTGCGGCCGATGGTTCAATTGGATGGCGGACGCTTTGCAACTTCCGATTTGAACGATTTGTATCGCCGTGTTATTAACCGAAACAATCGTTTAAAAAGACTGTTGGATCTTGGAGCGCCAAGTATCATCGTGCAAAATGAGAAACGGATGCTTCAAGAGGCTGTTGACGCACTTATTGACAATGGACGCCGTGGTCGTCCAGTTACTGGACCGGGAAATCGTCCACTGAAGTCACTCTCTCATATGCTGAAAGGAAAGCAAGGACGCTTCCGTCAAAACCTGTTAGGAAAACGGGTTGACTACTCTGGACGTTCCGTTATCGTTGTCGGCCCAAATCTGAAAATGTATCAATGCGGTTTGCCAAAGGAAATGGCGCTTGAGCTCTTTAAGCCTTTTGTCATGAAGGAGCTTGTTGAAAAAGGGCTGGCACATAACATTAAAAGCGCCAAACGGAAAATTGAACGCGTCCATCCTGAAGTTTGGGATGTGTTGGAGGAAGTCATTAAAGAACATCCGGTTCTGCTTAACCGGGCACCGACTTTGCACAGATTAGGAATCCAAGCGTTCGAACCGACGTTAGTCGAAGGGCGCGCCATTCGTCTACATCCGTTGGTATGTACAGCCTATAATGCCGACTTCGACGGTGACCAAATGGCTGTTCACGTTCCGTTATCGGCAGAAGCACAAGCAGAAGCAAGGCTGTTAATGCTTGCGGCTCAAAACATTTTAAATCCGAAAGACGGAAAACCTGTTGTTACGCCTTCACAAGATATGGTGTTGGGGAACTATTACTTAACAATGGAACGTGAAGGAGCGATCGGAGAAGGGAAAATTTTCAAAGATCCTGATGAGGCGCTCATTGCCTATCAAAACGGCCATGTACATTTGCATACACGAATTGCAGTACATGCAGGTTCCTTAAAGAACGAAACATTTACAGAAGAACAAAATAAAAAGCTTCTGATTACAACGGTAGGAAAATTAATATTCAACGAAATACTGCCGAATTCGTTCCCGTATATTAATGAGCCGTCAACTAAGAACATTCAAGAATGCACGCCTGATAAATATTTTGTTGATCCGGCACAGGTAGATGTGCGGGAGCACATTAAAAACCAAGAAATCATTCCTCCATTTAAAAAAGGAATTTTAGGAAAAATTATTGCCGAAGTCTTTAAGAGATTCCATATTACTGAAACATCGAAGATGCTTGACCGCTTAAAAGATTTAGGCTTTAAATATTCGACTAAAGCCGGAATTACAATCGGTGTTTCTGATATTGTTGTGTTGGCGGAAAAAGAAGCAATTTTAAAAGAGGCGCAAGCTAAAGTTGACAATGTCTTGAAGCAATTCAGACGCGGATTAATCACTGAAGATGAGCGGTACGATCGTGTTATCTCTATTTGGAGTGCTGCTAAAGACACCATTCAAAGCAAGCTGATGAATTCATTAGATAAGCGGAATCCGATTTTCATGATGAGCGATTCAGGAGCTCGCGGAAATGCATCTAACTTCACGCAGCTTGCGGGAATGCGCGGACTGATGGCTAACCCTGCTGGACGAATTATTGAGCTTCCGATTAAATCGAGTTTTAGAGAAGGTTTGACAGTGTTAGAATACTTCATCTCGACCCATGGTGCCAGAAAAGGTCTGGCAGATACAGCATTAAAAACTGCTGACTCCGGTTATTTAACACGCCGCCTTGTAGATGTTGCGCAAGATGTGATTATTCGTGAGGAAGACTGCGGAACAGACAGAGGAATTTTAGCGAGAGCGCTGAAAGACGGTTCAGAAGTTATTGAAAAACTTGAGGAACGGATTATCGGACGATATGCAAGAAGATCGGTTGTTCATCCTGAAACGGGCGAAGTGCTTGTCAGGGAAAATGAAATGATTACCGAAGACATAGCAGCTCAAATTGTCAATGCAGGGATAGAAGAAGTTTGGATTCGCTCTGCATTCACATGTAATACAAGACATGGTGTATGTAAAAAATGTTATGGACGGAACTTGGCTACCGGCATTGATGTCGAAGTAGGCGAAGCGGTAGGAATTATCGCTGCTCAATCGATCGGAGAGCCGGGTACACAGCTGACGATGCGTACTTTCCACACCGGTGGGGTTGCCGGCGACGACATTACCCAAGGTTTGCCTCGTGTTCAAGAATTGTTTGAAGCCCGTAATCCAAAAGGGCAAGCGGTTATTTCAGAAATTGACGGGGTAGTTGCTGAAATTAATGAAGTGAGAGATAAGCAGCAAGAAATTGTCGTCCGCGGTGAAGTGGAAACACGCACATACACGGCGCCATTTAACGCCCGCTTAAAAGTAGCTGTGGGGGACCGTGTAGAACGCGGCCAAGAAATTACGGAAGGTTCAATAGATCCAAAAGAATTGTTGAAAGTAAAAGACATTTTAGCCGTTCAAGAATATTTGCTTCGTGAAGTGCAAAAAGTGTACAGAATGCAAGGTGTGGAAATCGGCGATAAACATATTGAAGTAATGGTGCGGCAAATGCTGCGGAAAGTCCGTGTCATCGATTCCGGCGATACGGATGTTCTGCCGGGAACACTCCTTGACGTTCATCAATTTACAGAAGCAAATAAAAAGGTGCTTTTGGAAGGAAAACGCCCTGCAACAGGACGTCCGGTATTGCTCGGTATTACAAAGGCATCGCTTGAAACGGAGTCCTTCTTGTCTGCCGCATCATTCCAAGAGACAACACGCGTATTAACGGATGCGGCCATTAAAGGAAAACGGGATGAACTGTTAGGCTTGAAGGAAAATGTTATTATCGGTAAGCTTGTTCCGGCTGGAACAGGAATGCAGCTCTATAGAAAAATAAAACCGGTCATGAATAAAAAATCCGTTGACGAAACGATTTCGGTTGAATAATTGTCGGGGAAAAGATGGATGCCGTAAAATGCACAGTTGACATCCATCTTTTCCAATGTTAATATTATCAAGGTGTGTAAATATCACCTGTCACTTTGGAGGATATGAAATATGTCTTATGAAAAAGTAGCACAGGCTGAAAAGATTATTATTGGTACAAAGCAAACAGTGAAAGCTCTGAAAAATGACACTGTAAAGGAAGTTATCATTGCAGTGGATGCTGACCCGAAAGTGACAAACAAAGTGGTTCAGCTGGCTGAAGAGAAAGAAGTTCCTTTAATTAAGGTCGATTCTATGAAGAAGCTCGGAAAAGCTTGCGGAATAGAAGTTGGAGCGGCAGCTGTTGCAATTATAAAATAAACATTGTTTTTGTAGATTTCTGCAAAAACAATTGTTTTTACCAAATTATGAACCGCCTGGATGTGTGGGTTTGAAAAAACGTTTGAAGGGAGGAAATGTATATGCCTACAATTAACCAATTAGTGCGAAAAGGCCGCACGCGCAAAGTAGTAAAATCAAAATCTCCTGCGTTAAACAAAGGATACAACAGCTTCAAAAAAGACCAGACAAATTTATCTTCGCCGCAAAAACGAGGAGTATGTACACGTGTTGGAACAATGACACCTAAAAAACCAAACTCAGCTCTTCGTAAATATGCACGTGTCCGCTTGTCAAACGGAATTGAAGTAACAGCTTATATTCCGGGGATCGGACATAACCTGCAAGAGCACAGCGTTGTGCTAATCCGCGGCGGACGTGTAAAAGACTTGCCTGGTGTCCGCTATCATATCGTACGCGGAGCTCTTGACACAGCTGGAGTTGAAAACCGTAAGCAAGGCCGTTCCAAATATGGAACGAAACGTCCTAAAAACTAAAAGATAATATAATAAATACAGAATGAAGGGAGGAATTTAGTGATGCCACGTAAAGGACCTGTACCAAAACGTGACGTACTACCAGATCCAATTTACAATTCAAAATTAGTAACTCGTCTGATTAATAAAATCATGATTGACGGTAAAAAAAGCAAAGCGCAAAAAATTCTTTACAATGCATTTGATATCGTGAGAGAACGAACTGGCAAAGATCCAATGGAAGTGTTTGAACAAGCGTTAAAAAATATTATGCCAGTATTAGAAGTTCGTGCACGCCGTGTAGGGGGCGCAAACTACCAAGTACCTGTAGAGGTTCGTCCTGAACGCCGCACAACTTTGGGTCTTCGCTGGTTAGTAAACTATGCCCGCCTTCGTGGTGAAAGAACGATGGAAGAACGTCTTGCGGCTGAAATCATTGACGCAGCAAACAACACAGGTGCGGCAGTGAAAAAGCGTGAAGATACACATAAAATGGCTGAAGCGAATAGAGCATTTGCACATTACCGCTGGTAATAAACATAATATTTATCAATACCCATGAAGGAAGGAGAAATTACCCGATGCCAAGAGAGTTCTCCTTAGAAAAAACTCGCAATATCGGTATTATGGCGCACATTGATGCTGGTAAGACGACAACGACTGAGAGAATTTTGTTCTATACAGGCCGCATTCACAAAATCGGGGAGACTCACGAAGGAGCTTCCCAAATGGACTGGATGGAGCAAGAACAAGAACGCGGTATTACCATTACATCTGCCGCTACAACAGCTCAATGGAAGGGACATCGGATCAATATTATTGATACGCCAGGGCACGTAGACTTCACGGTTGAAGTTGAACGTTCTTTGAGAGTCCTAGACGGAGCAGTTGCAGTTCTTGATGCTCAGTCTGGTGTTGAGCCGCAAACGGAAACAGTTTGGCGCCAAGCAACAACATACGGAGTGCCGCGCATTGTATTTGTTAACAAAATGGATAAAATCGGCGCAGACTTTTTATACTCTGTCAAAACACTTCACGATCGCTTAGAGGCTAACGCACACCCTATTCAGCTGCCGATTGGAGCAGAAGATCAATTTGAAGGTATCATTGACCTTGTGGAAATGAAAGCATATTACTATCTGGATGATCTAGGTACGCGTTCGGAAGCTCGTGAAATTCCAGACGAGTATAAAGAACAAGCAGAAGAGCTGCACACTCGATTGATTGAAGCAGTTGCAGAGCTTGATGAAGAATTGATGATGAAGTACCTTGAAGGAGAGGAAATTTCCGTTGACGAGCTTAAAGCAGCTATCCGTAAAGGTACTTGTAACGTTGAGTTTTATCCTGTTTTATGCGGCTCAGCTTTTAAAAACAAAGGCGTGCAGCTAATGCTGGATGCGGTAATTGATTACTTGCCATCGCCAATCGATGTGCCACCGATAAAAGGCGTCATCCCTGATACAGAGGAAGAAACAGTTCGCAAATCAAGCGACGATGAACCATTTGCTGCATTGGCGTTTAAAGTAATGACAGACCCATATGTAGGAAAATTAACTTTCTTCCGCGTATATTCAGGAACATTAAGTTCCGGTTCATACGTATCCAATTCCACAAAAGGTAAACGTGAACGGATTGGACGTATTCTACAAATGCACGCGAATCACCGCGAAGAAATTCCAATGGTATATGCAGGTGATATTGCTGCTGCAGTTGGTTTAAAAGATACAACAACTGGAGATACTCTATGTGATGAAAACCATCCGGTTATTTTAGAATCGATGGAGTTTCCAGAGCCTGTTATCAGAGTTGCGATTGAACCAAAATCAAAAGCAGACCAAGACAAAATGTCAACAGCATTGCAAAAACTATCTGAAGAAGACCCAACATTCAAATCGCATACGGATCCGGAAACTGGCCAAACAATTATTGCCGGTATGGGCGAACTTCACCTTGACATTATCGTTGACCGTATGAAACGTGAATTTAAAGTTGAGTGTAATGTCGGTGCGCCACAAGTTGCGTATCGCGAAACATTCCGCTCATCCGCACAAGTTGAAGGTAAATTCGTACGTCAATCAGGCGGACGCGGACAATACGGCCACGTTTGGATCGAATTCAGTCCAAATGAAGAAGGAAAAGGATTTGAATTCGAAAACGCAATTGTCGGTGGTGTCGTTCCACGCGAGTACATCCCAGCGGTTCAGGCTGGTTTGGAAGATGCTATGCAAAACGGTGTGCTTGCAGGCTATCCGTTAATTGACATTAAAGCTAAACTTTTTGATGGGTCTTACCACGATGTTGACTCAAGTGAGATGGCGTTTAAAATTGCCGCTTCACTTGCCCTTAAAAATGCTGCTCAAAAATGTAACCCGGTACTCCTTGAGCCAATTATGAAAGTTGAAGTAATTGTACCTGAAGAGTACATGGGAGACATCATGGGTGATATCACTTCACGCCGTGGACGTGTGGAAGGAATGGAAGCACGTGGAAATGCACAAGTTGTAAAAGCAATGGTTCCACTTGCTGAAATGTTTGGTTATGCAACCGCACTTCGTTCCAATACACAAGGACGCGGTACATTTACGATGCACTTCGATCATTACGAAGAGGTGCCTAAAAACATTGCAGAAGAAATTATCAAAAAAAATAAAGGCGAATAATTGATTTTCAACCATTGTTCAAGTATAAATACTTATGTAGCCCTTGGATGCGGATGCACTTGCGCCGCCTCCAAGTATTCTATATATTTATTTAAAATGAAACATATTTTTTTAAGGAGGAAAAATTACTTATGGCTAAAGCGAAATATGAACGCTCTAAACCACATGTTAACATTGGTACAATCGGCCACGTTGACCATGGTAAAACTACTTTGACTGCAGCTATTACTACTGTTCTTGCAAAACAAGGTAAAGCTGAAGCTCGTGCATATGATCAAATTGACGGTGCTCCAGAAGAACGTGAACGCGGAATCACGATTTCAACTGCACACGTAGAATACGAAACTGACAACCGCCACTATGCACACGTTGACTGCCCTGGACACGCAGACTATGTTAAAAACATGATCACTGGTGCTGCTCAAATGGACGGCGCTATCCTAGTTGTTTCTGCTGCTGACGGTCCTATGCCGCAAACTCGTGAGCACATTCTTTTATCTCGCCAAGTAGGTGTGCCTTACATCGTTGTATTCTTAAACAAATGCGATATGGTAGACGACGAAGAATTATTAGAACTAGTTGAAATGGAAGTTCGTGACCTTCTTTCTGAATATGACTTCCCTGGCGACGATGTACCTGTTATCAAAGGTTCTGCGCTTAAAGCACTTGAAGGAGATGCTGAATGGGAAGAAAAAATCATTGAATTAATGAACGCAGTTGACGAATACATCCCAACTCCAGAACGCGATACAGAAAAACCTTTCATGATGCCTGTTGAAGACGTATTCTCTATCACTGGTCGCGGTACAGTTGCAACTGGTCGTGTAGAACGCGGCGTTGTAAAAGTTGGTGACGAAGTAGAAATCGTTGGTTTAGCTGAAGAATCTAAGAAAACAACTGTTACTGGTGTTGAAATGTTCCGTAAGCTTCTTGATCAAGCTGAAGCTGGAGACAACATCGGTGCTTTACTTCGCGGTATCGCACGTGACGAAGTAGAACGCGGTCAAGTTTTAGCAAAACCTGGTTCTATCACACCGCACAAAAAATTCAAAGCACAAGTTTACGTTCTTTCTAAAGAAGAAGGTGGACGTCATACTCCATTCTTCTCTAACTACCGTCCACAATTCTATTTCCGTACTACAGACGTAACTGGAATTATCACTCTTCCAGAAGGTGTAGAAATGGTAATGCCTGGAGATAACGTTGAAATGACTGTTGAACTCATTTCTCCAGTTGCGATTGAAGACGGTACGAAATTCTCTATCCGCGAAGGCGGTCGTACTGTAGGTGCAGGATCTGTTTCAGCTATCCTTGACTAATTGAAAAAAGCGAGTCGAATAGGCTCGCTTTTTTTATTATAAATATGAAGTCTGCAAAGCATTAACTTTTAAAGAAACAACACTAAATTTTATAGGAAATCCTGAATTTTTCTTGCATTAGACACCTGTTTTTTATATAATGTATAACGTTGGTCTTTGACTGCGATGAAGCGGGAGGTTGCTGATACACCCGGCCGCTTTGCCATGGCGGGCGTACAGGAAATTCTCGTGGAGAATTGTCTATGGAAAGTAGGCGAAAAGGAGGGAAAATAATGGCAAAACAAAAAATTCGAATTCGATTAAAAGCGTATGATCACAGAATCCTTGATCAATCTGCCGAAAAAATTGTAGAAACTGCAAAACGTTCGGGAGCAAATGTTTCTGGTCCAATTCCGCTACCGACTGAAAAAACAGTTTATACAATTCTTCGAGCAGTGCACAAATATAAAGATTCTCGTGAACAATTTGAAATGCGTACACATAAACGTTTAATCGATATTGTCAACCCTACACCGCAAACGGTTGATGCGTTAATGCGTTTAGATTTGCCTTCTGGTGTAGACATTGAAATTAAACTGTAACGATAGATTAAAACATTTGAAATTTAGGAGGTGTGACTCATGACCAAAGGAATCTTAGGAAGAAAAATTGGAATGACGCAAGTATTTGCAGAAAACGGTGAATTAATTCCTGTTACTGTAGTTGAAGCATCCCCAAACGTCGTTCTTCAAAAGAAGACTGTTGAAACAGACGGCTACGATGCTATTCAACTAGGTTTTGAAGACAAGCGTGAAAAGCTTGCAAACAAGCCGGAAAAAGGTCACGCTGCAAAAGCAAATACTGCTCCTAAGCGCTTCATTCGTGAAGTTAGAGGTGCTAATGTAGACGAGTATGAAATTGGTCAAGAGGTTAAAGTAGACATTTTTTCTGCTGGGGAACTTGTTGATGTGACAGGTATTTCTAAAGGGAAAGGATTTCAAGGTGCGATTAAACGTCACGGACAATCACGTGGCCCAATGTCTCACGGTTCACGGTACCACCGTCGTCCTGGTTCAATGGGAGCCATTGCACCAAACCGTGTTTTTAAATCAAAAGAACTTCCTGGAAGAATGGGCGGTGAACGCGTAACCGTTCAAAATCTTGAAGTTGTAAAAGTAGATGCTGAACGCAATCTTCTTTTAATCAAAGGGAATGTTCCGGGACCGAGAAAATCATTAGTTATTATTAAATCTGCAGTAAAAGCGAAGTAATTTCAACAGGAAAGGAGGAAACGGAAAAATGCCGAAAGTTACGTTATATAACCAAAACGGATCAGTAGTTGGCGAAATCGAATTAAATGATTCTGTTTTTGGTATTGAGCCGAATAAACACGTATTATTTGAAGCTGTCATTATGCAAAGAGCTTCTCAAAGACAAGGCACTCATAAAGTAAAAAACCGTTCTGAAGTTAGTGGCGGTGGCCGTAAGCCATGGCGTCAAAAAGGTACAGGACGCGCACGTCAGGGATCCATCCGTTCACCTCAATGGCGCGGAGGTGGGACAGTATTTGGACCAACACCTCGCACATATGCATACAAATTACCGAAAAAAGTCCGCCGCTTAGCAATTAAATCAGCTTTATCTTCTAAAGTTCAAGAGAACAATATTGTTGTATTAGAAGATTTAGTGTTGGAAGCTCCAAAAACGAAAGAAATGGCTGGAATTCTCAAAGGGCTTTCCGTTGACAGAAAAGCGCTGATTGTAACAGGAGACGAAAACGAAAATGTAATCCTGTCTGCACGCAATATTCCAGGTGTAACAGTTGTTACGGCTAATGGAATCAACGTGCTGGATGTGTTGAGCCATGATAAACTTGTTATTACAAAAGCAGCGGTGGAAAAAGTAGAGGAGGTGCTTGGATAATGAAGGATCCTCGAGATATTATTAAGCGCCCCATCATCACTGAACGTTCAATGGATCTAGTAGCTGACAAAAAATATACATTCGAAGTAGATGTGAAAGCAAACAAAACAGAAGTGAAGGACGCTATTGAAAAAATTTTCGATGTCAAAGTTGAAAAAGTCAACATTATGAATTACAAAGGAAAACTTAAACGTGTTGGCCGGTTCAGCGGTTTGACAAATCGCCGTAAAAAAGCAATCGTGAAATTAACGGCAGACAGCAAAGAAATCGAATTGTTCGAAGCATAATTTTGAAAGTGAAGGAGGGAAACTGAGATGGCGATTAAAAAATATAAACCAACCTCTAACGGTCGCCGCGGCATGACAGTATCTGATTTTGCTGAAATCACTACTGACAAGCCGGAAAAGTCGTTGCTTGCTCCGCTTCATAAAAAAGCAGGGCGCAACAACCAAGGTAAGCTAACTGTTCGTCATCAAGGCGGAGGCCACAAACGTCAATATCGTATTATTGATTTTAAGCGCGATAAAGATGGAATACCAGGACGCGTTGCTACTATTGAGTACGATCCAAACCGCTCCGCAAACATTGCATTAATTAACTATGTTGACGGAGAAAAACGCTATATTCTGGCTCCTAAAAACTTAAAAGTAGGAATGGAAGTAATGTCAGGACCTACAGCTGATATTAAAGTTGGAAACGCACTTCCTCTTCAAAATATCCCAGTAGGTACTGTCATTCATAACATCGAATTAAAACCAGGAAAAGGCGGACAATTGGTTCGTTCTGCAGGCACTTCAGCTCAAGTGCTTGGTAAAGAAGGAAAATATGTATTAGTTCGTTTAGCTTCTGGTGAGGTCCGCATGATTTTGGCAACTTGCCGTGCCACTGTCGGCCAAGTAGGGAATGAGCAGCATGAATTAATTAATATTGGTAAAGCAGGACGTTCCCGCTGGTTAGGCAAACGTCCAACAGTTCGCGGATCTGTTATGAACCCTAGCGATCACCCGCACGGTGGGGGAGAAGGAAAAGCACCTATTGGTCGTAAATCTCCTATGACGCCTTGGGGTAAACCGACTCTTGGGTTTAAAACTCGCAAAAAGAAAAACAAATCCGATAAATTTATCGTTCGCCGTCGTAAAAAATAACGGGGTTGTTCTACGGTTCATCAGAACCGTAGCGCAATCACGAAGGGAGGTAACATTATGGGTCGTAGCTTAAAAAAAGGACCATTCTGCGATGATCATTTAATGAAAAAAATCGAAAAATTAAATGAAACTGGAAGCAAACAAGTCATCAAAACTTGGTCTCGCCGTTCAACTATTTTCCCATCTTTCATCGGTCATACCATTGCGGTCTATGATGGAAGAAAACATGTTCCAGTATACATTACTGAAGACATGGTAGGACATAAGCTTGGAGAGTTTGCTCCAACTCGTACTTACAGAGGCCATGCCGGAGATGACAAGAAGACAAAACGCTAATATGAGAGGAGGATTTTAGGATGCAGGCTAAAGCTGTTGCGAGAACAGTACGAATTGCTCCTCGTAAAGCTCGTTTAGTTATTGACTTGATCCGAGGAAAGCAAGTTGGTGAGGCAATTGCCATTCTTCGCCATACACCTAAAGCTGCTTCACCAATTATTGAAAAAGTGTTAAAATCGGCTGTTGCAAATGCAGAGCATAACTATGACATGGACGGAAACAATTTATATATTGAAAAGGCTTATGTTGATGAAGGACCAACTTTGAAACGCTTTAGACCACGTGCACAAGGTAGAGCGAGCCAAATCAACAAACGCACAAGCCATATTACGATCATTGTTTCGGAAAAAAAGGAGGGATAATTAGTGGGTCAAAAGGTAAATCCAGTCGGTCTTCGAATTGGCATCATTCGTGATTGGGAATCGAAATGGTATGCAGAAAAAGATTATGCAGACCTGTTACATGAAGACCTCAAAATTCGTGAATACATTAATAAACGTTTAAGCGATGCATCCGTTTCCCGCATTGAAATTGAACGTGCGGCAAACCGTTTAAATATCACTATCCACACAGCTAAGCCAGGAATGGTTATCGGTAAAGGTGGTACAGAGGTCGAAGCTTTAAGAAAGGCTTTGAACCAACTAACTGGCAAACGTGTGCACATTAATATTTTAGAAATTAAAAAAGCTGATTTAGATGCAAAACTTGTTGCGGAAAATATTGCACGTCAGCTAGAAAACCGCGCTTCGTTCCGTCGTGTTCAAAAACAAGCGATCCAACGTGCAATGCGCGCAGGTGCATTAGGTATTAAAACAATGGTATCCGGCCGTCTTGGTGGTGCAGATATCGCACGTTCTGAACATTACAGTGAAGGAACGGTACCGCTTCATACTCTTCGCGCAGACATCGATTACGGAACTGCAGAAGCGGATACAACGTACGGAAAATTGGGCGTAAAAGTTTGGATTTATCGTGGAGAAGTTCTTCCAGCTAAAAAGAACAATGAGGAAGGAGGCAAATAATTATGTTAATGCCTAAACGCGTAAAATATCGTAGAGAACATCGCGGGAAAATGCGCGGACGTGCAAAAGGCGGCACTGAAGTTCATTTCGGTGAATATGGCATTCAAGCTCTTGAGCCTGCTTGGATCACCAACAGACAAATTGAAGCAGCACGTATCGCGATGACGCGTTATATGAGACGTGGCGGAAAAGTTTGGATTAAAATTTTCCCGTCTAAACCATACACGGCTAAACCTTTAGAAGTACGGATGGGTTCCGGTAAAGGGGCACCTGAAGGCTGGGTTGCTGTAGTGAAGCCGGGTAAAGTATTGTTCGAGGTTGCGGGTGTTTCTGAAGAAGTTGCACGTGAAGCACTGCGTCTTGCATCTCATAAATTACCAATCAAAACAAAATTTGTAAAACGTGAAGAAATTGGTGGTGAATCAAATGAAAGCTAAAGAAATTCGTGATCTAACCACTGCCGAAATTGAACAAAAAGTGAAATCTTTAAAAGAAGAATTGTTTAACTTGCGCTTCCAGCTTGCGACTGGTCAGCTTGAAAATACTGCCCGCATCCGTGAAGTACGCAAAACGATTGCTAGAATGAAAACTATTATTCGCGAAAGAGAAATTGCTGCAAACAAATAATCGTGAGAGGAGGTTTGCCAAATGAGTGAACGCAACAAGCGCAAAGTTTATACTGGACGCGTCGTGTCGGATAAAATGGATAAGACCATCACTGTTCTTGTTGAAACTTATAAAAAACACCCGCTTTATGGAAAACGCGTGAAATATTCTAAAAAGTTCAAAGCTCATGATGAGCAAAACAAAGCGAAAGTCGGCGATATCGTTCGCATTATGGAAACTCGCCCGCTATCTGCAACAAAACGTTTCCGTTTAGTTGAAATTGTAGAAGAAGCAGTTATTATTTAATTTGGTTCGGATGAAAAAAATTCCGAAGGGAGGTCACGAACATGATTCAACAAGAATCTCGTTTAAAAGTTGCTGATAACTCTGGTGCACGTGAATTGTTAACAATTAAAGTTCTTGGCGGATCTGGTCGTAAAACAGCAAATATCGGTGATATTATTGTCGGTACGGTTAAACAAGCAACACCAGGAGGCGTTGTTAAAAAAGGTGATGTAGTAAAAGCTGTTGTTGTGCGTACAAAACGTGGTGTGCGCCGTCCTGACGGTTCGTACATTCGTTTTGACGAAAACGCATGCGTCATCATCCGCGAAGACAAAAGCCCGAGAGGTACTCGTATTTTTGGACCGGTTGCGCGTGAACTTCGCGATAAAAACTTTATGAAAATCGTTTCTCTTGCTCCAGAAGTACTTTAATTATGAGTTTGGCTTACCAAGGAGGTGTGTAATCGATGCATGTTAAGAAGGGTGACAAAGTAATGGTGATCGCCGGAAAAGATAAAGGAAAACAAGGCGTGATCCTTGCAGCATATCCGAAAAAGAACCGCGTGCTTGTGGAAGGCGTGAACATCGTGAAAAAACATGCGAAGCCTTCTCAAGATAATCCACAAGGCGGAATTATCAGTAAAGAAGCGCCTATTCATGTATCAAATGTAATGCCATTAGATCCAAAAACAGGTGAACCGACTCGTGTCGGTTATAAAATTGTGGACGGCAAAAAGGTGCGTGTAGCAAAAAAATCAGGTGAAATTTTAGATAAATAATTTGGAAGGGAGGTCTATTTATGAACCGCCTTAAAGAAAAATACGTAAAAGAAATCATACCTGCACTAATGAACAAGTTTAACTATAAATCTGTTATGCAAGTTCCTAAAATCGAAAAAATTGTCATCAATATGGGCGTCGGTGATGCAGTCCAAAATGCGAAAGCGCTGGACAGTGCTGTTGAAGAATTAACTCTCATTTCTGGTCAAAAACCTGTAGTGACTCGTGCGAAAAAATCCATTGCCGGCTTCCGGCTTCGTGAAGGAATGCCGATCGGCTGCAAAGTTACGCTTCGTGGAGAGCGTATGTACGATTTCTTTGACAAATTGATTTCCGTTTCTTTACCACGTGTGCGCGACTTCCGTGGTGTATCTAAAAAATCATTTGATGGCCGCGGCAATTATACGCTTGGTATTAGAGAACAACTTATTTTCCCAGAAATTGATTACGATAAAGTAAATAAAGTAAGAGGTATGGATATCGTAATCGTTACAACAGCAAAAACCGATGAAGAGGCTCGCGAGCTATTAACTCTGTTCGGCATGCCGTTCCAAAATAATCGCTAATTTAGATTGGAGGCGAAAATGTGGCTAAAAAGTCAATGATTGCGAAACAAAAACGCAAGCAAAAATTTAAAGTGCGTGAATACACACGCTGTGAACGCTGCGGCCGTCCGCATGCAGTCATCCGCAAATTTAAGCTTTGCCGTATTTGTTTCCGTGAACTTGCTTACAAAGGTCAGATCCCTGGCGTGAAAAAAGCTAGTTGGTAGTATCGATAAATGGGAAGGAGGTTATTTATAATGGTGATGACAGATCCTATTGCAGATATGCTTACTCGCATTCGCAATGCGAACATGGTTCGTCATGAAAAACTGGAAGTTCCTGCTTCCAAAATTAAACGGGAAATTGCTGAAATTTTAAAGCGTGAAGGGTTTATTCGCGATTATGAATATATTGAAGATAATAAACAAGGTATTTTGCGCATTTTCTTAAAGTACGGGCCTAACAACGAACGTGTTATAACTGGCCTTAAACGAATCAGCAAACCAGGCTTGCGCGTTTATGCAAAAGCTAATGAAGTGCCACGTGTGTTGAATGGATTAGGAATAGCAATCGTTTCGACTTCTCAAGGCGTTTTAACTGATAAAGAAGCGCGCGCGAAGCAAACAGGCGGAGAAGTGCTCGCATACGTTTGGTAATTTTTTAACACGAAATGGAGGTGTCATTCATGTCACGTGTAGGGAAAAAACCGCTTGAAATTCCTTCAGGTGTCACTGTTACGATTAATGGAAATACAGTAACAGTAAAAGGACCAAAAGGAGAATTAACCCGTACATTTCATCCAGATATGGATATAAAAGTTGAAGATCAAGTATTAACTGTTACTCGTCCATCTGACAATAAAGAGCACCGTGCTCTTCACGGGACGACTCGCAGCCTTCTTGCCAATATGGTTGAAGGTGTTTCCAAAGGCTTTGAAAAAAGTTTAGAACTGATCGGGGTCGGATACCGTGCATCAAAATCAGGAAAGAAACTAGTATTGAATGTCGGATACTCTCATCCAGTCGAATATGAACCTGAACAAGGCATTGAAATCGACGTTCCTTCTCAAACAAAAATCGTCGTTAAAGGTACAGATAAAGAGCGTGTTGGCGCAGTCGCTGCAAACATTCGTGCGGTTCGTCCGCCTGAACCATATAAAGGAAAAGGCATCCGCTATGAAGGAGAATATGTGCGCCGCAAAGAAGGTAAGACTGCTAAGTAATGTTGCATAAAGAAAGAAAGGAGTGACGTAGATGATTACAAAACCTAGTAAAAATGCGGTTCGCAAAACTAGACATGCACGCGTGCGTTCAAAGGTTTCCGGTACAGCCGCTCGCCCGCGTTTAAACGTATACCGCTCCAACAAGCACATTTATGCTCAAGTGATTGATGATACAAATCACCAAACGCTTGTGAGTGCTTCTACTTTGGATAAAGAGCTTAACTTGGAATCAACTGGGAATGTAGAAGCTGCTCAAAAGGTCGGCGAACTTGTTGCAAAACGTGCGCTTGAAAAAGGTATTAAATCTGTTGTGTTTGACCGTGGTGGATATTTATATCATGGACGTGTGAAGGCTTTAGCTGATGCAGCTCGCGAAGTTGGCCTTGAATTTTAATTGACAAAGGAGGGAAAAGTGATGCGTCGTATTGATCCAAGCAAACTTGAACTTGAAGAACGTGTTGTTACCGTAAACCGTGTTGCAAAAGTAGTAAAAGGTGGCCGTCGTTTCCGTTTTGCTGCTCTTGTTGTTGTCGGAGACAAAAACGGTCATGTAGGTTTCGGAACTGGTAAAGCGCAAGAAGTTCCTGATGCTATCCGCAAAGCAATTGAAGATGCAAAGAAAAACTTAATTGAAGTACCAATTGTAGGTACGTCCATTCCACACGAAGTAATCGGTAAATTCGGTGCAGGAAAGATTCTCTTGAAACCTGCTGTTGAAGGTACGGGGGTTATCGCTGGAGGACCTGTCCGTGCAGTACTTGAATTAGCAGGTGTTCACGATATCTTATCTAAATCTTTAGGCTCCAATACACCGATTAATATGGTTCGGGCAACAGTTGACGGGTTAAAGCAGCTGAAGCGTGTAGAAGATGTTGCTAAACTTCGTGGAAAAACGGTTGAAGAACTGTTAGGATAAGGAGGGAAAGACAATGGCAAAAAAATTGGCGATTACCCTCAAAAAGAGTGTAATTGGTCGTCCTGAAGACCAAAGAATAACCGTTAAAACATTAGGCTTGCGGAAATTGCATCAAACAGTTGTTCATAATGACAATCCGGCAATTCGCGGAATGATCAATAAAGTGTCACATCTCGTGAAAGTGGAAGAACAATAATCAAATAAGGAGGTGCCAAGGATATGAAGCTTCATGAATTAAAACCGGCAGAAGGTTCTCGTAAAGAGCGGAATCGTGTTGGTCGCGGTATTGGTTCAGGTAATGGAAAAACTGCTGGACGTGGTCAAAAAGGACAAAATGCCCGATCTGGCGGTGGAGTTCGGCCTGGATTTGAAGGCGGTCAAACTCCTCTATTCCGTCGTTTGCCAAAACGTGGGTTTACAAACATTAACCGCAAAGAATATCAAGTTGTGAACTTGGACAAATTGAATCGTTTTGAAGACGGTACGGAAATTACTCCAGAGCTTCTTTTGGAAACAGGTGTTGTAAGCAAACTGAAAGCAGGCATTAAAGTGCTTGGAGACGGTAAATTAGAGAAAAAATTAACGGTTAAAGCACACAAATTTTCTGCTTCAGCAAAAGAGGCAATTGAAGCCGCCGGCGGTTCTGCTGAGGTGATTTAATGTTCAAGGCAATCTCCAATTTTATGCGCGTGGGTGACATTCGCAATCGAATCTTGTTCACCCTTCTTATGCTGGTAATTTTCCGGATCGGCACTTTTATCCCTGTACCGGGTGTGAACGCAGACGTACTAAAAGCACAAGACCAATTGAACGTATTTGGCGTTTTGAACATTTTTGGAGGCGGGGCATTGCAAAACTTCTCCATTTTAGCAATGGGGATTATGCCTTACATTACTGCTTCAATCATTGTTCAGCTTCTGCAAATGGACGTTGTACCGAAATTTACAGAGTGGTCGAAGCAGGGTGAAGTAGGCCGCAGAAAGCTTGCCCAATTCACGCGTTATTTAACAATTATTTTAGGATTTATTCAAGCGCTGGCAATGTCATATGGCTTTAATAATATGGCCGGCGGTCTGTTAATCATAAACCCTGGCATTGGAAACTATTTGTTGATCGCACTTGTTTTAACTGCGGGAACAGCCTTTTTAATGTGGCTTGGTGAGCAAATTACCGCAAAAGGCGTTGGGAACGGTATTTCTATTATTATCTTTGCTGGGATTGCTGCCGGCATTCCAACGGCAGTAAACCAAATTTATGCTCAACAATTTGCGGATGTTGGCGATCAGCTATTTTTAAGAATTGTAACTGTCGTTTTGCTTGTTCTTGCCGTTTTATTAGTTGTTGTAGCTGTTATTTTCGTTCAACAAGCATTCCGAAAAATTCCGATTCAGTATGCAAAGCGGCTTGCAGGTAGAAGTCCGGTTGGGGGACATTCAACGCATCTCCCATTGAAGGTTAACTCTGCTGGAGTCATTCCAGTCATTTTTGCAGTATCGTTTATTGTTACCCCCACAACGATTGCATCGTTCTTTGGACCAAATGATGTAACAAGATGGATTCAAAAAACATTTGACTACACGCAACCTATCGGGATGATCATCTACGTTGCATTAATTATCGCTTTCACTTATTTCTATACATTTGTTCAAGTGAACCCGGAGCAAATGGCTGAAAATTTGCAGAAGCAAGGCGGCTATATACCGGGTATAAGACCAGGAAAAAGTACACAAGAGTACGTAACGAAAATTTTATACCGTTTAACATTTGTCGGTTCTATTTTTCTAGCAGTTGTCTCAATACTTCCTGTCTTTTTTATAAAATTTGCTGACTTGCCTTCTTCAGCACAAATAGGTGGAACAAGTCTCTTGATCGTTGTCGGTGTCGCTTTGGAAACTATGAAGCAGCTTGAGAGCCAGCTTGTCAAACGTCATTACAAAGGTTTTATGAAATAAGAGGTTGTGGGGCGATGAATGTCCCATTCCCTCGAAAAGCGTTTGAGGGGGAGAGTCCATGAATTTAGTATTAATGGGGCTGCCTGGGGCAGGAAAAGGAACACAGGCTGAAAAAATTGTTGAAAAATACAACATCCCGCATATCTCAACAGGAGATATGTTCAGAGCAGCTATAAAAGATGGAACCGAGTTAGGGTTACAAGCGAAGTCTTATATGGATAAAGGCGAATTAGTGCCGGATGAAGTTACGATTGGTATTGTTCGGGAAAGATTAGGCAAGAATGATACTGATAAAGGCTTTTTATTGGATGGTTTTCCGCGCACCGTTGCTCAAGCGGAGGCTTTGGAGAAAATTTTAAAAGAGCTTAATAAAGAAATTGATTATGTTATCAACATTCATGTTGACCAAGAAATTTTAATGGAACGGCTAACAGGACGAAGAATTTGCAAAAATTGCGGTGCAACGTACCATCTTGTATTCAATCCGCCAAAAGAAGAAGGAATTTGTGATAAGTGCGGAGGAAATTTATATCAACGAGCTGATGATAACGCTGAAACCGTTGGAAACCGTTTGGAAGTGAATTTGAAGCAGTCGAAACCGCTGCTTGATTTCTATAAATCTAAAGGCTATTTGAAAAATATTGACGGTCAGCAAGAGATTAACAAAGTATTTGAAGATATTTGCAACTTGCTTGGAGGCTTGGGTGAATGATTATTTGCAAAACAAAGCGCGAAATTGAAATTATGCGCGAGGCTGGACGGATTGTTGCTTTAACTCACCAAGAACTCCAGAAATATATTCAGCCTGGTATTACAACAAAAGAACTGGACAGAATTGCTGAAAAGTTTATACGTGAACATGATGCAATCCCCTCATTTAAAGGGTATAATGGTTTTCGCGGCAGTATTTGCACTTCCGTGAATGAAGAGCTTGTTCACGGAATACCTGGAGACCGTGTATTGCGTGATGGAGATATTATTAGTATTGACATTGGTGCGAAATACAACGGCTATCACGGGGACTCTGCATGGACTTATCCTGTCGGTACAATTTCCGAAGAAACACAGAAACTGCTTGATGTTACAAAAGAATCTTTATATAAAGGATTAGAAGAAGCAAAACCAGGAGGAAGACTTTCGAACATTTCTCATGCCATTCAAGTTTACGTCGAATCTCACGGTTTTTCCATTGTTCGTGAATACGTAGGTCATGGCGTAGGGCAAGACTTGCATGAGGATCCTCAAATTCCGCATTATGGTCCACCGAACAAAGGGCCAAGGCTGAAGCCCGGTATGGTTTTAGCGATTGAGCCTATGGTCAATGCGGGAAGCCGTTATGTCAGAACGTTAGCTGATAATTGGACTGTCGTGACTGTAGATGGCAAAATGTGTGCTCATTTTGAACATACAATTGCCATTACTGATACAGGTTATGAAATTTTAACAACACCCTAAGTGAAGGTGATGTGCGTGAGTGATCCTGAGTCGAGTCCGCAAATAGGTCAGTTTGTCTTGATTACGAAAGGGAGAGAAGCTGGCAAATATGCGATTGTCGTGAAAATTCTCGATGATCGATTCGTATTGATTGCCGATGGAGAAAAGCGAAAGTTTCATTCTCCAAAGAAAAAAAACATCCATCATCTTGAATTTTTTGATTGCGTATCTCCGGAAGTTCAGAACAGTATATTGGAAACTGGCCGTGTGACAAATGGCAAACTTCGATATGCAATAAGCCGATTTGTCAATGAACAAGTTACTGATTTGAGGAAGGGAGACAATTGAATGGCGAAAGACGATGTCATTGAAGTAGAGGGTACCGTTGTTGAGACGTTGCCTAACGCGATGTTTAAAGTAGAGTTGGAAAATGGTCATACCGTGCTGGCTCATGTTTCTGGAAAAATTAGAATGCATTTTATTCGTATTTTGCCGGGTGATAAAGTAACGGTTGAATTATCACCATATGATTTAACCCGCGGAAGAATTACGTATCGATATAAATAATTTGCACTCCGGATTATTAAGGAGGTTGGGTAAACATGAAAGTAAGACCATCAGTGAAACCTATATGCGAAAAATGTAAAGTCATTCGCAGAAAAGGAAAAGTTATGGTTATTTGCGAAAATCCAAAACATAAACAAAAACAAGGTTAATTTTTGAAGGAGGTGCTCATATTATGGCGCGTATTGCTGGTGTAGATATTCCACGCGATAAACGCATTGTCATTTCTTTAACTTATATTTACGGAATCGGGCGTTCAACAGCTCAAAAAATTTTAGCTGAAGCTGGAGTTTCCGAAGATACTCGTGTTCGTGATTTAACAGAAGAAGAATTAGGAAGAATCCGTGACATTGTCGACACTTATAAAGTGGAAGGAGATCTTCGACGGGAAGTTTCTCTAAACATTAAGCGTCTCATTGAAATTGGCTGCTACCGTGGTATCCGCCATCGCCGTGGTTTGCCTGTTCGAGGCCAAAATACGAAAAACAACGCACGTACTCGTAAAGGACCGCGCCGTACGGTTGCTAACAAGAAAAAATAAGTAAAGGAGGTTAACTGTAAATGGCTCGTAAAACAAATACTCGCAAACGCCGCGTAAAAAAGAATATTGAGACAGGCATCGCACATATTCGATCAACCTTTAACAACACGATTGTCACTATTACTGATGTGCACGGCAATGCAATTGCTTGGTCAAGTGCCGGTGCATTAGGATTTAAAGGTTCTCGTAAGTCAACTCCGTTTGCTGCACAGATGGCAGCTGAAGCAGCTGCTAAAGCTTCTATGGAGCACGGAATGAAATCATTAGAGGTTTCTGTAAAAGGACCTGGCGCAGGCCGCGAAGCTGCGATTCGTGCTCTTCAAGCAGCAGGTCTTGAAGTGACATCTATTAAAGACGTCACACCTGTTCCACATAATGGATGCCGTCCGCCAAAACGTCGTCGTGTGTAATTTATCTGTATATATTTTGTAACCCTGTCAATAATGGGTTATGATACAGTTATAGATTCTAGCATTTATTAAGATGTTGTTTGTGCACATTCGGGACTTTATGATTGGGGAATTTCGGTTAGACGCGTTTTCTCTTCTTTGTCTAGCCGGGGTTTCGACGTTTTGAAGGAGGGTTTTATTTAGAATGATTGAAATTGAAAAACCAAAAATCGAAACGGTTGAAATCAGTGATGACGCGAAATATGGGAAATTCGTTGTCGAGCCACTTGAGCGTGGATATGGTACAACTTTGGGTAACTCCTTACGTCGTATCCTATTATCCTCACTCCCTGGTGCCGCTGTAACATCTGTTCAAATTGACGGCGTCCTCCATGAATTTTCTACAATTGATGGTGTCGTCGAAGATGTTACAACGATTATTTTAAATTTAAAAAAGCTTGCTCTGAAAATTTATTCAGAAGAAGAGAAGACGCTAGAAATTGACGTACAAGGTGAAGGGCCCATTACGGCAGCAGATATAACTCACGATAGCGATGTTGAAATATTAAATCCTGATCTTCATATTGCAACTCTTGCGAAAGATGCTCATTTGCGGCTGAGAATGACGGCGAAGCGCGGGAGAGGATACAGCCCGGCTGAGGAAAATAAACGGGAAGATCAACCAATAGGTGTCATCCCAATCGATTCGATTTACACACCCGTTTCTAGAGTTTCTTATCAAGTGGAAAATACACGGGTTGGTCAAGTGACAGATTATGATAAGCTGACAATTGATGTTTGGACAGATGGAAGCATCGGTCCAAAGGAAGCTATCGCACTTGGCTCTAAAATTTTGATGGAGCACTTAAACATTTTCGTTAGCTTAACAGATGAAGCGCAAAATGTTGAAATCATGGTTGAAAAAGAAGAGGACCAAAAAGAAAAAGTGCTTGAAATGACGATTGAGGAACTTGACCTCTCTGTTCGTTCTTATAACTGTTTGAAACGTGCAGGTATTAACACAGTTCAAGAACTTGCGAACAAAACAGAAGAGGACATGATGAAAGTGCGTAATTTAGGACGCAAATCGCTAGAAGAAGTAAAACAAAAATTAGAAGACCTTGGTTTGAGTTTACGAAAAGACGATTAACTGATTTTTCAAAGTCTATATAGATCAACTTCCAACAAAGGAGGGAACATCACATGTCTTATAGAAAATTAGGACGTACTAGTGCGCAGCGTAAAGCAATGCTCCGTGACTTAGCAACGGACTTAATTATTAACGAACGAATTGAAACGACTGAAGCCCGTGCAAAGGAGCTTCGTGCTGTTGTAGAGAAGCTGGTTACTTTAGGTAAACGTGGTGATTTGCATGCTCGTCGCCAAGCAGCACAGTTTATTCGCAATGAGGTTGCGAAAACTGTGACAGTTTCAGGCCAAGACGGAAAGGAAAAAGAAAAACCTTTCTATGCATTGCAAAAATTATTTGATGAAGTGGCACCACGTTACCAAGATCGTCAAGGCGGCTACACACGAATTTTGAAAATGGGTCCTCGCCGTGGTGACGGAGCACCAATGGTTATCATTGAATTCGTGTAATTTAGATATAAATGAACTTCAAGGGCGGGACAGTTGTAATGACTGCATCTATGCCCTTTTTTATTTATCTTCAAGTACTTTACAAAGCGGATTGATTTTCTTTTGGCAGCCTCTGCATCTCATATTTATAGACATGATATTCGCGTTTACTTCATCTGTACTTGAGGCGGGAGGAGGGCATCTGTGGAACGGTCGATCATTCAAGTTCAACATGTAACATACCGCTATAATAAAGAAAGTGAAAAGCCTGCACTAACGGATGTTTCCTTTGATGTGTATGAAGGGGAATGGCTGGCCATCGTCGGACACAATGGATCAGGGAAATCAACATTGGCCCGGATGCTAAACGGTCTGCTGCTGCCTGACGAAGGAACCGTTACTGTATCAGGAATCACATTATCAGAAAAAACCATTTGGGATATTCGAAAACGGATTGGAATGGTGTTTCAAAATCCAGATAATCAATTTGTCGGCGCCACTGTACGGGACGATGTCGCTTTTGGTATGGAAAACATAGGTATACCGAGAGAAGAGATGGTAAAACGAATCGAATGGGCGACGAAAATTGTAAAAATGAATGAATTTTTAGAACGGGAACCTCATCATCTTTCTGGCGGACAAAAGCAGCGGGTCGCGATTGCAGGCGTTTTGGCTGTTCAACCAAGCATTATTGTTTTAGATGAAGCGACTTCAATGCTTGATCCAATTGGACGCCGGGAAGTAATTGAAACCATTTGGTCATTGAAAGAAAAAGGGCTTGTGACGGTCATTTCCATCACCCATGATTTGGAAGAGGCGGCCAAAGCAGATCGGATGATTGTAATGAATGGAGGCAAAAAATTTGTGGAGGGAACTCCGAAAGAAGTGTTTCGCTTGGAAGAGGAGCTGGTAAGCATCGGTTTAGATCTTCCGTTTTCTTACAAGCTGAGCAAACGGCTTCTTGAAAAAGGAGTGCCTTTAGCGACGCGACACCTTAATGTAGAAAGCCTGGTGGACGAATTATGGACATTAAAATCCGACAATTAGAACATCGTTACCAAATGAACACTCCTTTTGAACGGCTCGCTTTGTGTGATATCAATATGGATATCCATGAAGGAACATATTTGGCCGTGATTGGGCATACCGGGTCGGGAAAATCAACGATTTTGCAGCATTTAAACGGCCTGCTTTTGCCAACGAAAGGCTCTATTCAACTTGGAGACCGGCTGATTAAGGCAGGAGAAAAACAGAAAAACTTGAAATCTATCCGAAAAAAGGTCGGAATTGTCTTTCAATTCCCAGAGCATCAATTATTCGAAGAAACCGTCGAAAAAGATATAGCATTCGGTCCAATGAATTTTGGCGCATCGTTTGAAGAAGCGAAAAAAAAGGTAAAAGAAGTGCTGCCGCTTGTCGGTCTAGGAGAAGAAATCCTTCATCAATCCCCGTTTGAGCTAAGCGGGGGGCAAATGCGAAGAGTGGCGATTGCAGGTGTTTTAGCGATGGAGCCGGAGGTGCTCGTTTTAGATGAACCGACTGCAGGATTGGATCCAAAAGGCCGAAATGAGATCATGGAGCTTTTTTATCGTCTCCATAAAGAAAAAAAATTAACAACAATATTAGTAACGCATAGCATGGAAGACGCAGCAAAGTACGCTGATGAAATTGCCGTTTTGCACCAAGGGGAATTAAAGATGAAAGGGTCGCCAAAGGAAATATTCCGGTTGACTGGGGAACTGGAGCAGCTTGGGCTCGATTTGCCGGAATCAATTAAATTTGTCATGAAGCTTGAAGAAAAATTTTCTTTAACGGTTGAAGACAAGCCATTGACTTTAGAGGAAACGGCCGATTTCATTGAAGCCCTTTTAAAAGAAGGTGTCGTATATGATCGATAATATCATCATCGGAAAATATGTTCCTGGCAGCACAGTCATTCATCGAATGGATCCCCGTGCAAAACTGCTAACGATTTTTTTATATGTTTTTATCGTCTTTTTTGCCAATAACGGAATCACTTACTTTTTATTAGGATTATTTACGTTCATCATTATTTTGCTGACGAAGCTTCCGTTCTCTTTCTTATGGAACGGTTTAAAACCTGTTATATGGATCGTTGGGTTTACATTTTTGCTGCACATTTTAGTAACAAAAGAAGGGGACATGCTGTTCCGCTTCGGCTTTTTTTCCATTTATGAAGAAGGCTTGCGGCAAGGGTTTTTTATCTCTCTTCGGTTCATTTTCTTAATTTTTATGACAACGACATTGACCTTAACAACAACGCCTATCGAAATAACGGATGGAATGGAAAGTCTGTTAAAGCCTTTTAAAAAATTTAAACTTCCTGTCCATGAACTAGCATTAATGATGTCTATTTCTCTTCGCTTTATACCGACTCTGCTGGAGGAAACAGAAAAAATTTTAAAGGCGCAAATGGCAAGAGGGGTAGATTTTACATCAGGGCCTGTAAAAGAGCGAATAAAAGCAATCGTTCCTTTGCTTGTACCACTTTTCATCAGCGCTTTTAAGCGGGCCGAAGAGCTTGCTACCGCTATGGAAGCCAGGGGGTATCGCGGAAGTGAAGGACGTACGAAAATCAGGCAGCTGAAATGGGGAGCGATTGATTCCATTATGATGGCCTCTATCCTGCTGTTATCAATTATTTTATTACTATTGCGTGCCTAGGAGTTTTAAAAATGAGGATTAAATGTACAGTTTCGTATGATGGATCAGGATTTAGCGGTTATCAGCGCCAGCCCGGCCTCCGGACAGTACAAGGAGAAATTGAGGAAGCATTAATGAAAATCCACAAAGGGGAGCGGATAAAAATTACTGCTTCCGGCAGAACAGACGTCGGCGTGCATGCTGTTGGCCAAGTATTTCATTTTGATACAAGCCTCAAAATTCCGATGGAAAAATGGCCGATTGCTTTGAATACGCTGCTTCCTCAAGATATTTCCATTCAAAATGCAGAGCTTGCCGATCAAGATTTTCATGCTAGATTTTCTGCAAAGAAGAAAGAATACCGCTACCGTTTGTATCGCAGTTTTCAACGAGATGTGTTCCGGCGTCATTATGCATACCATTTTCCAAATCCGTTAAATATTGGAACGATTCGAGCTGCCTCCCGTTTCATTATTGGAACACATGATTTTACAAGCTTTTGCTCTTCTAAAACAGAAACGGAAAATAAAGTGAGAACTATTTATGAAGCGGATATATGGGAAGAAGGAGATGAAATTACGTTCCGTTTTGTCGGAAGCGGCTTCCTTTACAATATGGTTCGCATTTTAGTCGGAACATTGATTGAAGTAGGAGAAGGGAAGCGCAAGCCGGAAGAAATAAAACAAATTATCGCAGCCAAAGATAGATCAAGAGCCGGGAAAACAGTTTCTGGATGCGGTCTATATCTTTGGAAAGTTTATTATGACAACTAATCCAGGTGTAACATTTTCTTGACATTCATATCTTAAAAAGATAAGATAACATATGGTATGTATTTCAAGCCCCACGATTAGCCCCGGAAAATAATCGTGTTTTTGAAATAGACTTTTCGACATGAACGATTAAGGAGGGAAAACAATGCGTACAACGTTTATGGCAAAGCCGCATGAAGTTGAGCGCAAATGGTATGTTGTTGATGCAGCTGGCAAAACTTTAGGACGTCTAGCAAGCGAAGTTGCATCTATCTTACGCGGAAAACACAAACCAACGTTTACACCGCATGTAGATACAGGTGACCACGTAATTATTATTAATGCTGAAAAAATCGAATTAACTGGAAAAAAATTAACAGACAAAATTTATTATCGCCACAGCCAGCATCCTGGTGGTTTAAAATCAAGAACTGCATTAGAAATGCGAAACAACTATCCTGAAAAAATGCTGGAACTTGCTATTCGCGGAATGCTTCCAAAAGGTTCCCTTGGACGCCAAATGTTTAAAAAATTGCATGTTTACAGAGGAAGCGAACATCCTCATCAAGCACAGAAACCAGAAGTTTATGAACTTCGCGGATAATTTAATAAGGAGGTTATCATTTTGGCACAGGTTCAATACTACGGTACCGGTCGTCGCAAAAGCTCTGTTGCCCGTGTTCGGTTAGTTCCTGGTGAAGGCCGTATCGTAATTAATAAACGGAACATTGAAGATTACATTCCAACAAAAGCTTTGATTGAAGATATTAAACAACCGCTTGTTTTAACAGAGACAGTTGGCAATTATGATGTACTAGTAAATGTTAGAGGCGGCGGTTTCACTGGTCAAGCAGGCGCTATTCGCCACGGAATTGCTCGTGCACTTTTACAAGCTGATCCAGAATATCGCGGAACGTTAAAGCGTGCAGGCTTATTAACTCGAGATGCTCGCGTAAAAGAGCGTAAGAAATACGGTCTTAAAGGAGCACGCCGTGCACCGCAATTTTCAAAACGTTAATGATTCGAACCTTAAACCACAACAAATCGTTGTGGTTTTTTTATTGTGCGCCCGGCATGGGTGTAATCTATAGGGTGAAAGTCCCGAGCTGCGAAGGCAGAAGTAGCAGTTAGCTTAACGCAAGGGTGTCCGTGGTGACGCGGAATCTGAAGGAAGCGAGCGGCAAACTTTAAGGTCTCTCGGAACACGAACTTCATATGAGGCTAGGTATCACTGGGTGAGTTTGCAAGACAAAACAAAGCCCTTTCTGCCGAAGGTGATACAGAGTAAATGAAGCAGATGGATGGAAGGAAAGATTACACTCTTACCCGGGGAGGTCTGGCTGGCACGCCAAGTAACCTTGGTAACCTATCTAGTGATAGATAGCTGAACAGTCAGAAGTCAGCAGAGGTCATAGTATTAGTTGGTCTAGAACAACTAAGAAGGACCGAACAATTAAGAGAGAATAGCCCTTGGCATTCAGTGAGTCATGATGAACACAGAAAACGTAGTACCTCACTTGAGGGAGGAAGCGGTGAATCCCGTGGGAGATCTCTTGGAGGGTGGAGTGACCACTGGCATAAAGAGAACAGCTATTCACGGAAGTTATAAAGACTTGCGTCAATTATCTTAATTGAACCGCCGTATACGGAACCGTACGTACGGTGGTGTGAGAGGACGGGAGTTAATCGCTCCCTCCTACTCGATTGCAATTGGAAAGGAGTGGTTGAATGGAACAGCGTGAACTGAAAAAAATAAAAACAAGGAGGAGATTTTGATGAATGTAATTACAGACTTTAATGAAAGACGGCAGGAAAAAAAGCTTCTCACTGAGCGAAAAATGTTAAAAGATCTCCCAATTCGCAAATTGAAAAATATGATTGATGAATGGTTTAATCCTTTTTTTCAAAAACGCTTCCATAAAACTGCAATGGAAGAAGAGTGTGTCCACTCGGCCATTGAATCTTTTTTGCTGGGAGCGGCCTACAGTCGGTTCGGATATTACGGGGAATCGATGGAGCAGGCCAATACACGTTGTATACAGGAAGAACAAGAGCTTATTAATAATTTATTTGACAATATTCTTTATTTGGCAAGGGAATCAAATGATGATTTTGTTATGGAATCCATCTATTTGACATGCCAGCACTTTATTCATTATTGGTGGGAAGAAGGGTTTTTAGCTGGAAAAAAGAGATACAAACTAAAGCTTTAAAAGCAGTTCATGCATGGCTCATTTCAACTTCGTTGGAACGGGCTTTTTTTATGCCTAAAAACGGCTTGTGAAAAAATGATTTGACGGGGGCCATTGCTGAATTCGCCTTTTGATTGGCTTTTTTATTTCAAAAAGGAAAAGTTCAGGATTTATTGGCAGTGCTGCTTATTTTTTGCAAGGAAGAATGAAGCAAATGGTTTTTATTTCCTATGTGAAATATTACTCGTAAGGACAATTTGGGCGACATCCATGCACTGTGGCTATGTTATGAAAACTTTTAAAAAACAAAAAATTGCGGTTTTCAAAATGTTCATCTCGATATGAACGTCTTTTCAACGATTCCAGATTTTCAGAGAGAGAAAAAGCTTTTATCATTTGCCGAGCAACCCCCCTATTGTGTAGCGCAGGTGAGGAAATCAGCTTTTATTTTTTATTTGTCTTTTTTTTGCTGAGCTTTGACACGTTTCTTTTCTCTTTACCACAAAGATTTTATTAGCACTTTTCATTTAGGCGAATAGGCTTAAAACTTTTGTGACTGTTCAAAAAATTTTAGTGCCTTATACAAAATCATCCATTATAATATTTCTATCAATTTTTTATAAATAAAGAGGTGGAGAAATGGGTTGGTTGAAAAAGTCGTTATGCCTTGTTCTTATTTTTTTATTATTGGTGCCAGCTAGCGGTTTTGCACAGGAAAGAAGTGATAGCAGAAAGGAAATAATTTCGACATTCCAGCAAAGTTCAGGACCAAAGAAACAACACAAAGAGGAAAAAACACAATCTACAAATCCGGCGGATTATCCATTAATTCAGGAGGGAGAAATTGTTGGCTGGCTGTTGGACTCGAAAAATGTCTATCATGAAATTACATTTGAACGTATTTACGATATGAACGACTCGATGGACATTGAAATTCTGTATAATTCAGATAAAAATATAGAAAAAGACAGTTATATTGGAATAGAATTTTATAAAGATATTGGAGGAACATTGAAATTCCTTGGGTATGTCGAGTACGATACATATGGAGTATATGAGGCCTACCTCATTGCACAGCTTTTAAAGTCCATTTATAGCGATCAACCTTTTATTTATTTAAGAATAGGTGTTTTTCCTGACAAAGAAAGTGAATATTATTCCGATGTAACAACATTTAAGGTGCGGAATCCTTTTTATTCAGAAACAGCACCCGAGGGAAATAAATACGTATTAATCAGCAACGAGTCCGTAGACGTGAATAATACTCAAGACACTGGAGCGTTCAAGATTAATAATGATCAATATACGATAAACAAAAAAATAGGATTGAATGCTTATAAACTGGATGTAATTAGACCGTTTGATACGGAGAAACATGAAGACAAGAAACTTCAACAAAAATCTCTCTCCAAAAAGTTTCTCAATAAAGTTGGCGATACTAAGACATTTTGGGTGCATGATTTTACGACCAATGAAGATAAACAAATTAGCGCCAAGCTGCTGTATTCAGGTACAAAAACGAACGTATGGGTTCATGATAATCAAATTACAGAAGCTGATGCGCAAAAATTAGGGCAAGAATTTGATCAAAAAATTTATCCGCTCATCACACAAAATTTTGCCAGCGAATCCGATGTGGACGAAAACGGGAAAATTCACATTCTTTGTTATGATATACAAGATGGTTTTGCAGGATTCGGGGGGTATATTGCTGGTTACTTTTATGGAGGAGATTTGCATGATATTCCATACTCCAACAAATCAGAGATTTTTTATATTGATACGTATCCTTTAATGGGAACAGGGACGGAAAAGGATGTAAGTGCTGCATACGAAACATTGGCACATGAATTTCAACATATGGTGAATTTTAACCAAAATGTATTTATAGAAAATGGCTCCCAAATGGATACATGGCTAGATGAAGCATTGTCTATGGCAGCTGAACACATATATACGGGAAAACCTTTAACGAATACCATTAATTACTACAATATTTCTACCTCTATTACAAATGGTCATTCATTATTGTATTGGGGTGATAATGGCGACACTTTGTCTAACTATTCCTTGTCCTATCTTTTTGGACAATATGTCAGAATTCAAGCGAATCAAGGAAACAAGATTTTCAAAGAGATTTTAACAGATACTCATAATGATTATAAAGCAGTAGAGAATGTAGCGAAAAAATATATCAACTCTTCCCTTACATTTGGAAAATTGATGACGAACTTCCGCGCCGCCCTTTTACTGAAGAAAAATACGGGAATATATGGTTTTAATGGTGAAGAGGGCTTTGATTCATTAATTCCAAAAATATTTTCGGGAGAATCCGCCAGCTTGCGGGGCGGCGGAGCCATAGTAAAACGGGCTGTTGGTAATGAAACTGTTCCTGCATCTAAAGGAGATGACATCACTTATACTTTTTTTGATGTAGAGGAAAATAAGCCTTCCACTCCTCCAAGCAAACCGATAGTAAACCCGGTAAGTGATCGGGATACATTTATAAATGGGCTGTCTGATCCAGGAACTACTGTTTATGTCCAGCTTGGTTCAAAGATATTGAACTCTGCAGCAGCTGACAATAATGGATCTTTTCGCATTTCCATCAGTAAACAAAAAGCTGGGACTGTATTAAGCGTATATGCCAGGGATCAGGCGGGAAATAAAAGCGAGTCGGTTCAAATAACGGTGGTTGATAAAACGCCGCCGACAGCACCTGCTGTCAATGAAGTGAAAGATTCAGATAAAGCAGTGACAGGAACGTCGGAGGCGGGTGCAACGATAACGGTAAAATCAGGAACAATTGAATTAGGAAAAGGAACGTCTAGATCAGACGGCAAGTTTTCTGTCCCATTACGGGCACCGCAAAAAGCTGGTACGATTTTGTCTGTAACAGCGACGGATAAAGCGGGGAATGTGAGTCCGGCGCGAAAAGTGACGGTATTGGATAAAACGCCTCCTAGCATTCCAAGCGTAAACCTGGTCAGCGATAAAGATAAAACGGTCAGAGGGACAGCGGAGGCAGGATCAAAAATAACAATAAAGGCCGGCAGCAAAGTATTGAGCACCGGCACGACAGATAAAAATGGGAAATTCGCAATTTCGTTAAAAACGGCTCAAAAAGCCGGGACAGTTCTTTACGTAACAGCGACGGATAAAGCGGGGAATGTGAGTCCGGCGCGAAAAGTGACGGTAATTGATAAAACACCGCCGCGTACCCCAAGCGTAAATTCGGTCAGCAATAAAGATAAAACGGTCAGGGGGACATCAGAGGCAGGGTCAAAAATAACAATAAAGGCCGGCAGCAAAGTATTGAGCACCGGCACGACAGATAAAAATGGGAAATTCGCAATTTCGTTAAAAACGGCTCAAAAAGCCGGAACAATTCTTTACGTAACAGCGACGGATAAAGCGGGGAATGTGAGTCCGGCGCGAAAAGTGACGGTAATTGATAAAATACCGCCGGGTGCTCCTAAAGTGAACAAAGTAACAAGAAAATCTTCCTCGGTGACAGGAAAAGCAGAGGCGTATTCAACGGTGTATGTCAAAGCAGGAAAGAAAGTAATCGGTTCGGGCAAAGCGAATAAAAACGGAAATTTCTCCGTTTCAATCAAAAAACAAAAAGCCGGAACAGTTCTCCTAGTGTATGCAAAAGATAAGGCTGGAAATGTAGGAAAAAGCACGAAAGTTACCGTCAAATATAAATAATAAAATTGACCGTGCCAGCCTGATCGGTCTCGTTATAACTGAAACGCAACATTCATCTTAGCTCCCATATTTGCGGGAGCTTTTTTTATGACTCTTTGAAAAAAGCGCTGTATAAAAACTGAATCAGAAATACAATTTTATTTTCAAGTGAAGCATTCCATTATCCCCAATTGCCCCTAATTTAAACTTCATATCTAGGACCGAAAAGTGATAAGGCGATTTATCATTAAAGCACAAACAGCTGTATGGCAGAAAGTTGACAGCTTCTACAGCTATATTATCTGTTGGGGAGAATGACGAGTTTGAGCAGATTAGTTAAATTTTGAATGCGCCAATTTTCTGGTGGGAATTGGCTGGAAAAAAGAGATATAAATTAAAATTGCAGTAATCATAAATCCTCATGCTTTTCCATATATTGAATTGAAGGGACGAGCAGGAGGGATGCGGAGTGAAAAAAAAGCTGAAATGGGCACTGTTTATTGCTGGGTTTCTAATTCTCGTATTTATCATTCAATATCAATTCTCCCTTTTCAATTCATGGAAATCATGGAATCTTCCGTTATCAGGAAAAATCATTTACTTAGACCCCGGTCATGGCGGTACCGATGGAGGAGCAGTAGGAAAAAAACTGCTGGAAAAAGATATAACTTTAAAAATTGCCAATATTGCTCGAGATTATTTACAAGAGCAGGGAGCGCTAGTGTTATTGACTAGAGAAAAAGATGAAGATTTGGCTTCGGACGATACACACGGATATAGCCGGAGAAAATCAGAAGATATTCGAAAGCGCGTTCGCCTAATTGATGAATCAGACGCCGATTTGTTTTTAAGCATCCATTTAAATGCTATTCCATCTCCAAAATGGAGGGGAGCGCAAACATTTTATGACGGAAAATATCAGGAGAATGAAGCTATTGCGAAATTTATCCAAGATGAATTAAGGAAAAATTTAAGAAATACAGATCGAAAAGCAAAGCCAATAAGCGGTGTCTATTTACTAAAGCATGCAAAAAAACCGGGTGCGCTTGTGGAGGTAGGATTTTTATCCAATCCTTCTGAGGAAGAGCTTCTTGCTTCTGAAGAATATCAGAAAAAAGTGGCAGCCGCCATTTACAACGGGGTTTTGCGTTATTTTTCCAATGAACAGCAAATACCGGAATAAATGGATTCTTCTCAGGCATCTATTTTCAATGGACTGTTGGAAATGTGTTATAATATATAGTATTAAAAGTCTTATGGAAAAAAGGTGGTTGTGGATACGATGCGGGAAGAAGATGTAAGGTCCATTGTCGAACAGTTGGAAGATCCATTTTTACATAAATCTTTAAAAGAATTGAATGCGATTGAAGAAATAAAAATCAAGCCCGAAAAAAAACATATTAGTTTAAAAATAGCAATTGCCAAAACGGGAACAAGCGAGCAGTTAACACTCCAGCAGCAAATTGTTGCAAAGCTTAAACAAGCGGGTGCCGAGACTGTTGGGCTGCGTTTTTCGGAGCTTCCAAAGGAAATTGTCCAAAAGTATTATTCTGATAGTACAAGCCCTTCCATTTTATCGAATGAAAAAACAACCTTTATTGCAATAGCAAGCGGAAAAGGCGGAGTCGGCAAATCAACCGTATCTGTCAACTTGGCTGTGTCCCTTGCTCGTCTAGGAAAAAAAGTTGGTCTTATTGATGCAGATATTTACGGCTTTAGCGTTCCTGATATGATGGGGATCATGAACCGGCCGATCGTTCGCGGGGATAAAATTATTCCAGTTGAGCGGTTTGGTGTGCAAGTCATATCAATGGCTTTTTTTGTTGAAGATAATGCGCCTGTTGTTTGGAGAGGTCCGATGCTCGGAAAAATGCTGAATAACTTTTTCCAAGAAGTTGAATGGGGATCGTTGGACTACTTACTCCTTGATTTGCCTCCTGGTACAGGTGATGTTGCATTAGATGTGCATACATTGCTTCCAACTAGTAAAGAAATCATTGTAACTACGCCTCATCCAACAGCTGCATTTGTTGCTGCAAGGGCTGGTGCAATGGCCATTAAAACGGAGCACGAAATTTTAGGAGTTATTGAAAATATGTCCTATTTTGAAAGTAAATTAACAGGCCAAAAAGAGTATGTATTTGGGAAAGGCGGAGGTCAGAAGCTTGCAGAGGATTTGCAGGTCCCTCTATTAGGGCAAATTCCGCTTGAGCAGCCGGACTGGGATGAAGAGGACTTTGCTCCGTCTGTTTATAATGAAAACCATCCAATAGGGAAAATTTATTTAGATATAGCAAGAAAAGTGATTGAGATAACAGAAAAGTAAAGGAAGGGAGAGGAGGTCTATTGGCCTCCGCCCCCGCCTTCGTTTCCGGAGCTGCCCCCGCCTTGTTGTTTACTTTGAGCTTGCTGAGCAGCCTTCAATAGCGCCTCCTCAATTTTCGGTTGAAAGAGCGGACTTGATAGAACATCTGTAATTTGCTGCTGTAAATATTGGCGGTATTCTTTGCTTTTTAAAACCTTCAATAGTTCTTCTTCCATTTGAGGATTTTTCAGCACATCCATAAGCATTCCTTGATATTCCGGATCTTTCATTAAACGTTTGATCACTTTTTCATGTTCTGTTTGCAATGTTTTCGCAAATCCTTCCGCAAATTTTGTATCTTCAAATGTATTTTTCCAAAATTCCTTCCCTTTTTCTGATGTTAACGTTTTTTCAATCGTATTATTGACGTTTTTTTGATCTAAAATGAAGTTTCGTTGAACTTCTTCATCTTTCATAATTTCTTGAACGGCTTTTTTTCCTTCGTCAGATTTTAATATGTCTACAACCATTTTTTTTGTTTCATCATAATTCATTGGTTCACTTTGCTGCCGATCCGCACATCCTGCAACGATCATCCATATAAGCATCATGATGAGGAGCGAACAATTTCTACCTCTCATATTTCATTTAGCTCCTTTCAATAATAACTTCTACCATTATGTTGAGAAACCAACTGTTTTTTATGCGAAAAAAGTTTTGCCATATGGTAATATACAAGTTGGATTGATAAAATCATATGATATTTTACGAAATATGGAGGGGTTGGCAGTGAAAAGCCGAAATTGGGTACGATTTTTCCTTTCTACTCTCATTGTAGGTGGAGTTGCGACAAGTATTGTTGGTTTTATCTTAAGATGGAGCGAGTATGAAAAATTGTTTTTGTCTTTTAATATTGTTGAAATTATTGCAGTATTGTTTTGGCTGATCGGAGTAGGTTTTATTTTCAGCATCATCAGCCAAATGGGCTTTTTCGCTTATTTGACTGTGCACAGGTTTGGCCTAGGCATTTTTCGCTCAGTTTCGTTATGGAACTCTGTTCAAATCTTGTTAATCATTTTTGTGTTGTTTGATTTAGTTTATTTTCGATATCAATTTTTTGCGCAAACTGGAGATTCCATTGTCCCGTATATTTTAGTAGCTGTTGTCATTTTGTTGTTTTCTGCTGTAATTGCTTATTTTAAGCAAAAACAGACGAATAAAGATGCGTTTGTCCCTGCATTGTTTTTTATGGTTGTTGTTTCAGTGATTGAGTGGATGCCGGCCCTTCGTGTCAATGATAGAGATTGGCTGTATTTAATGCTGTTTCCAATTTTAATTTGCAATGCTTACCAATTGTTGATTTTGCCGAAAATGACAAATGACTCGCCAAAAGCAAAAAAGAGCTGAAGGAATTTTCCTTATAGCTCTTTAAAATGCTTATTGATTTCCAAAATATTGAAACGATTAGTTTGAATTTTACTTCCAAAGTTCTTTTCATTTGAATGATAGTTCTTTCGTTCTTGCATTGCTGTTTTCAATTAATTCTTGTACGGTTACATTTTTAAGGCCGTTTTGTTTCAAATGTTGAATAATCGCCGGCAACGCTTGGTTAGTTTGTTTAACTGAATCTGATGCGTGAAGCAGGATAATATCACCTGGTTTTAAGTGTTTCGTAACATTTTGGATAATCTTGTTGACTCCCGGGTTTTTCCAGTCATTTGAATTTACGCTGTAATGGACGACAGTTAATCCATATTGTTCAGCAATATTTAAAACGTTTTGATCGAATTGGCAGGTTGGGGGCCGCAGCAATTTTATATCCTTGATACCAAGCTTTTGAAATGTATGCTGGGCTAAAGATAAATCATGCTTAATTTCGTTAGTGTCCAACTCAGTATAGTTTTTATAAGCATATCCTTTGCTGCCGAGCTGATGACCGTCATCGATAATTCTTTTGACTACTTCAGGATGGCGTTCGGCCCATGAGGCGGATACAAAAAATGTTGCATTGGTTAGTCCATATTTTTTCAAAGTATTTAAAATTGGAATTGCTTTTTCATCTCCCCAGCTAATATCAAATGTCAAGGCAACTTTCTTACCGCTTCCGTCTCCTTTATAAATAGCTTTCGGCCCGTTCTTTGTAGTGAAAACCGGGATATTTGGTATTGTTTGAAAGTACATAAAGACAGCAGTAAAAAAAGCGATTATGATTAAAAAAAGTAATTGTTTGATTTTTTTAATATGGATGATGTAAAAACGGTTCATTGATGCTCCTCCTTGTCCTTATCTTGTAAAATTGTATGAATTGAACTTTTAATTATGAATAAGGATGGAGAATTAAAAATAATTTTAAAAAGGTGTTGACGAAATAGTTTAAAGTTGATATATTATTAATCGTCGCTGTTTGTTAAGTGTTTTAAAAAATGTATTGACAAACATTTTGACGCCATGATATATTATGAAAGTCATTGTGAAAAAATAAAAAGCATTGACTGGACACAATTGTTTTGTTATAATGTTATTTCGTCGAAGTAGTTATATGATCCTTGAAAACTGAACAAAACGAAAAGCGTGCCTGTTGATTCTGACAAGAGCATTTGGTAACAAACTTTTTTTTGGAGAGTTTGATCCTGGCTCAGGACGAACGCTGGCGGCGTGCCTAATACATGCAAGTCGAGCGGACCGAAGGGAGCTTGCTCCTTTAGGTTAGCGGCGGACGGGTGAGTAACACGTGGGCAACCTGCCCTGCAGACTGGGATAACTTCGGGAAACCGGAGCTAATACCGGATAACACCGAAAACCGCATGGTTTTCGGTTGAAAGGCGGCTTTTAGCTGTCACTGCAGGATGGGCCCGCGGCGCATTAGCTAGTTGGTGAGGTAACGGCTCACCAAGGCGACGATGCGTAGCCGACCTGAGAGGGTGACCGGCCACACTGGGACTGAGACACGGCCCAGACTCCTACGGGAGGCAGCAGTAGGGAATCTTCCGCAATGGACGAAAGTCTGACGGAGCAACGCCGCGTGAGCGAAGAAGGTCTTCGGATCGTAAAGCTCTGTTGTCAGGGAAGAACAAGTGCCGTTCGAACAGGGCGGTACCTTGACGGTACCTGACGAGGAAGCCACGGCTAACTACGTGCCAGCAGCCGCGGTAATACGTAGGTGGCAAGCGTTGTCCGGAATTATTGGGCGTAAAGCGCGCGCAGGCGGTTCCTTAAGTCTGATGTGAAATCTCGCGGCTCAACCGCGAGCGGCCATTGGAAACTGGGGAACTTGAGTGCAGGAGAGGGGAGCGGAATTCCACGTGTAGCGGTGAAATGCGTAGAGATGTGGAGGAACACCAGTGGCGAAGGCGGCTCTCTGGCCTGTAACTGACGCTGAGGCGC
>NZ_JBBOZY010000001.1:182500-345000 GCF_038008845.1 Aeribacillus sp. FSL M8-0254
AGCTGCGGGTTGACACCGTTGGTGTCAGCGGTAGGAGAGCGTTCTAAGGGCATCGAAGCCGGACCGGAAGGACCGGTGGAGCGCTTAGAAGTGAGAATGCCGGTATGAGTAGCGAAAGAGGGGTGAGAATCCCCTCCGCCGAAAGCCTAAGGTTTCCTGAGGAAGGCTCGTCCGCTCAGGGTTAGTCGGGACCTAAGCCGAGGCCGAAAGGCGTAGGTGATGGACAACAGGTTGATATTCCTGTACCACCTCCTCACCGTTTGAGCAATGGGGGGACGCAGGAGGATAGGGCAAGCGCGCGGCTGGATGTGCGCGTCCAAGCAGTTAGGCTGGCAAGCAGGCAAATCCGCTTGCCGGAAGGCTGAACTGTGATGGCGAGGGAAAGGAAGTACCGAAGTTCCCGATTCCACACTGCCAAGAAAAGCCTCTAGCGAGGTGAGAGGTGCCCGTACCGCAAACCGACACAGGTAGGCGAGGAGAGAATCCTAAGGTGAGCGAGAGAACTCTCGTTAAGGAACTCGGCAAAATGACCCCGTAACTTCGGGAGAAGGGGTGCTCATCAAGGTGATAAGCCATGATGAGCCGCAGTGAAAAGGCCCAGGCGACTGTTTAGCAAAAACACAGGTCTCTGCGAAACCGTAAGGTGAAGTATAGGGGCTGACGCCTGCCCGGTGCTGGAAGGTTAAGGGGAGCGCTTAAGCTGTAGCTGAAGGTGCGAACCGAAGCCCCAGTAAACGGCGGCCGTAACTATAACGGTCCTAAGGTAGCGAAATTCCTTGTCGGGTAAGTTCCGACCCGCACGAAAGGCGTAACGATCTGGGCACTGTCTCAACGAGAGACTCGGTGAAATTATAGTACCTGTGAAGATGCAGGTTACCCGCGACAGGACGGAAAGACCCCGTGGAGCTTTACTGCAGCCTGATATTGAATGTGGGTACAGCTTGTACAGGATAGGTAGGAGCCAGAGACGCGTGAGCGCCAGCTTGCGCTGAGGCGACGGTGGGATACTACCCTGGCTGTACTGACATTCTAACCCGCGCCCCTGATCGGGGCGGGAGACAGTGTCAGGTGGGCAGTTTGACTGGGGCGGTCGCCTCCTAAAAGGTAACGGAGGCGCCCAAAGGTTCCCTCAGAATGGTTGGAAATCATTCGGAGAGTGCAAAGGCAGAAGGGAGCTTGACTGCGAGACCTACAAGTCGAGCAGGGACGAAAGTCGGGCTTAGTGATCCGGTGGTTCCGCATGGAAGGGCCATCGCTCAACGGATAAAAGCTACCCCGGGGATAACAGGCTGATCTCCCCCAAGAGTCCACATCGACGGGGAGGTTTGGCACCTCGATGTCGGCTCATCGCATCCTGGGGCTGTAGTCGGTCCCAAGGGTTGGGCTGTTCGCCCATTAAAGCGGTACGCGAGCTGGGTTCAGAACGTCGTGAGACAGTTCGGTCCCTATCCGTCGCGGGCGCAGGAAATTTGAGAGGAGCTGTCCTTAGTACGAGAGGACCGGGATGGACGCACCGCTGGTGTACCAGTTGTCCCGCCAGGGGCACCGCTGGGTAGCTATGTGCGGAAGGGATAAGCGCTGAAAGCATCTAAGCGTGAAGCCCCCCTCAAGATGAGATTTCCCATCGCGAAAAGCGAGTAAGATCCCTTGAAGATGACGAGGTAGATAGGTCCGAGGTGGAAGCGTGGTGACACGTGGAGCTGACGGATACTAATCGATCGAGGACTTAACCAAGTAAGAGCATCTATTCGTGAAAGAAACGTTATCTAGTTTTGAAAGAATGACATTCCGATGTCATTTGACAACAGGAAGGAAAACAGAAAAGGCTGCTTGGTGGCAATGGCGAAGAGGTCACACCCGTTCCCATCCCGAACACGGAAGTTAAGCTCTTCAGCGCCGATGGTAGTGAGGGTTTGTCCCTTGCGAGAGTAGGACGCTGCCAGGCTGCCTTTAAATTCTTTTTGAAAGCTGGGCTTATTGTAGAGAACCATACAAGAGTACATTCTTTTGAAATCATTTTGATATACTGATTGAGCTGTATGTGAACCAAAATATGGTTTATTAAAATATTCCGCAGTAGCTCAGTGGTAGAGCATTCGGCTGTTAACCGAACGGTCGCAGGTTCGAATCCTGCCTGCGGAGCCATGCTTCCATAGCTCAGTTGGTAGAGCACTTCCATGGTAAGGAAGAGGTCACCGGTTCGAGCCCGGTTGGAAGCTTTTCAAAAGCAAATCTTTTCTTGATTTCTATCTATGCCATGTGCTAAAATGTCAAATGTCGGTTGTCATTAAGTTATGAAAATGAAATGGCCCGTTGGTCAAGTGGTTAAGACACCGCCCTTTCACGGCGGTAACACGGGTTCGAATCCCGTACGGGTCACCATGGAGGATTAGCTCAGCTGGGAGAGCACTTGCCTTACAAGCAAGGGGTCGGCGGTTCGATCCCGTCATCCTCCACCATGTACTAAACAAGCTTTTCTTAAGCAAGTTTTATGAGGCTGGCATAACAATTTAAACAAAGGTAAAAACTGAGTGTGATCTAAAGTATTTATTGCGCCGGTGTAGCTCAATTGGTAGAGCAACTGACTTGTAATCAGTAGGTTGGGGGTTCGATTCCTCTCGCCGGCATTTTTAATAATCGGAGGGGTAGCGAAGTGGCTAAACGCGGCGGACTGTAAATCCGCTCCCTTAGGGTTCGGCGGTTCGAATCCGTCCCCCTCCACCATGCCGAAGAATGTTATGAAACATTGAAATCACATTAAACAACAAAATGTTGTATAAAGTGATTTTTTTATTGGTACAATATAATTAGTCAAGAGATGAATGGTGATATTGGGCTATAGCCAAGCGGTAAGGCAACGGACTTTGACTCCGTGATGCGCTGGTTCGAATCCAGCTAGCCCAGCCATTTATTATAAAAAGACAGTTCATGTCTGTTCTTTTTTTTGTAAAAATGTTAGATAGAAAGTAAGATTTAACTAGATTTTACAAAGGGCGAAGCCTCGTCGAATAAGCAACGAGTTGTCCCAACGCATCCAGCATCCTCGAAAGATCAGGAAGAGGAAGGGACATCTGACAAATGAAAAATGGATTAGAAGAAAAAAATTTTTTTACGAGCCATTAGCTCAGTCGGTAGAGCAACGAGCAAGGCTTCATCGAATAGGCGACGAGTTGTCCCGACGCATCTAACATCCTCGAAAGATCAGGAAGAGGAAGGGACATCTGACAAATGAAAAATGGATTAGAAGAAAAAATTTTTTTATGAGCCATTAGCTCAGTCGGTAGAGCATCTGACTTTTAATCAGAGGGTCGGAGGTTCGAATCCTCCATGGCTCACCATTTGTGCGGAAGTAGTTCAGTGGTAGAACACCACCTTGCCAAGGTGGGGGTCGCGGGTTCGAGTCCCGTCTTCCGCTTTTAAATTCAATAGGGAAAATTTTATAAAATGAGATGAACTTAATTCCTGACAAGAAATTGTCAGGATTTTTTTTATGTGCGCCCGGCATGTACATGAACTATAGGGTGTAAGTCCCGAACCCCGAAGACAGAAGTAGAGGTTAGCTCAACGAAAGGGTGTCCGTGGTGACGCGGAATCTGAAGGAAGCTGGAGGCAAAACACCGGTCCGAGGAACACGAACCTCATATAAGGCTAGGTATGATTGAGTGAGTTTGCCAAACAAAACAAAGCTCTTTCTGTCGAAGGTCATATCGAGTAAATGAGGCGGATAGATGGTGTGAAAGTGCATGTATTTACCCGGGGAGGCGCTATTTGCAGTGCTTTTGTAGTTTCGCTGCCCCAGTGAAAGTGCATGTACTTACCCGGGGAGGTCTGGCGGATAGGTGAAATACTCTTCATAACCTACTTAGTGATAAGTAGCTGAACCGTCAGAAGTCAGCAGAGGTCATAGTATTAGTTGGTCTAGAACAACTAAGAAGGACCGAACAATTAAGAGAGAATAGCCCTTGGCATTCAGTGAGTCATGATGAACACAGGAAACGTAGTACCTCACTTGAGGGAGGAAGCGGTGAATCCCGTGGGAGACCTCTTGGAGGGTGGAGTGACCACTGGCATAAAGAGAACAGCTATTCACGGAAGTTATAAAGACTTGCGTCAATTATCTTAATTGAACCGCCGTATACGGAACCGTACGTACGGTGGTGTGAGAGGACGGGAGTTAATCGCTCCCTCCTACTCGATTTGAAAATGTTACTAATCCCTTCGATTATATCTAATCCTCGCTTTTGAATCTCAAAATAATGATATGTAGGAGCATTCTCCTTTTTAGTCCCATAACAGCCTTTTAAATTTGGATATACCATTGAAGGCGAATTGTATTTTTCCTTTTAGGATTGGTAATGCGGTTGTTCCGAAATGGAACCATGATTTTTTGGTTGATTTTAAAAATTAGTCTCTTTTCCAGAAGATTGTTTCTGTAGAGGATGATTTGTGTAAAACATTTTGCATAATGGACTGCCCAGCAAAGGTTTTTACGGGTGTTGTGACGAAGTATATCGACAAACTTCTGTCTTGTTTCATTTTTTGAAATAGCACAGATCCGGATGAGGACGAATAAATTTCGACACCATTTATAAATTCAAACGGCTTAAAGGAGTTGTGATTCGATGCCTTTTATCAACGTAAAGCTGGCTAAAGGAAGAACCGCAGAACAGAAACAGCAGTTTACTGAGGCAATAACAAAAGCAGCAGCGCAAATACTAAACGTGAAAGAAGAATGGGTTACAGTAGTTTTCGATGAATATGAGAGAGATAATTGGGCTTCCGGTGGAACACTTCACTCGATAAAATTTGGGGAAGGTTTCGGGAAAATGGGAGCTGAATGAATATCCATCATCCTGTAATTCAAAGATAAAAAATGACCTCCCCAATTGGAAAAGGGGAGGTGAAGTTTTTTCATTTGCCTAAAGTCGGTCAATATTTTCATCTTGGAGAAACCCAGCTTTCATCGCATAATGTTCCATCACTTGCTGAAGCCACTCCTCTTCCTCCTGTGTAAATGGAGATGGCAATTTATTTTCAAAAGTTTTAATTTCAGCTTCATCTAAATTCCCGATAGCACTAATTAATTCTTTTCCGATAAATTCTAATATTGTTTTCATATATTTTTCGACTAACGCTTCTACCTCAGGATCATCGACAGGTCTTCCTGCCAATCTTTTTGTTTCTTGGGATAATTGGATGTATTCTTTGTCAAGGGAGATCATTACCTCTTCAGGCTGATCAAAAAGCTTTTCAGCTACTTCTTTTGATGTATAATGTTCTAACCATTTGCGCTGTTCTTTTTCTGTTTGTATGCTCTGAATAAGACTCATTAAAACATTGCTATCCACTTCTTTTTCTTCTTCTAAAATCGTGAGAATTCGTTTAATGGCTTTGAGCACTTCTTCAATATGTTCCTTTCGTTCTTCAAGCGCTTCTTTTTGGAACTGTAAAGTTTCCTTTAAGTTTAAATCGAAGTTGGTTTCATTCATTAACTCTTTGATTTGTTCTAAACTGTATCCTAAAAATTTAAGACTGACTATTTTTTGAAGTGTCAATACATCATGAGCAGAGTATAATCGGTGTCCAGAACGAGGATTTTTTTTCGGTTTGAGCAGTCCAATTTGATCATAATAATGCAATGTTCGGATTGTTGTTCCCGTCTTTTTAGAAAATTCGCCAATCGTAAAGTAAGTCTCTTCCTTCATTTTAACATCGCCCCCAAAATACTTATCTTTATAAACCTATTGTGATCATAATACCTAACGCGGCGTGAGGTGCAACCCCTCTGAAAAAATTTGTAATGTCATTTTTCATTATGACAAGTTGGACGTTTCTTTATAAAAAGCCCAGAAATGGGAATAAGAAAGGTTTTTGCTACAAAAGGAAAAAATTTTTCTTGCAGATGAAAACATAAATTCCTAAAATTTGCTAGAATAGATGTATAAAAAAATGAAACCTTTGGGGAACGAATTCGTATCATGATGTACCCGCAACTGCGGAGGTAGAAAAATGGAAGAATTTATAAATAAAAAGATCAAACAAATTAAAAAAGGCGACCAAAATGCATTTGCAGAAGTTGTTGAATTATATAAAGATAAAATTTTTCAACTTTGTTATCGAATGCTGGGAAACGCCCATGAAGCTGAGGACATAGCACAGGAAGCATTTATAAGAGTGTATATGAACATCCATTCATTTGATATGAACAAAAAATTTTCTACATGGATTTATCGGATTGCAACCAATTTATCGATTGATCGTATTCGGAAAAAGAAACCGGACTATTATTTAGATGCAGAAGTTGCGGGGACTGATGGCTTAACAATGTACTCCCAAGTATCATCTGATATTGCAATGCCTGAAAAAGAAGTTGAAGCAATTGAACTGCAAGAAACGATTCAAAAAGAAATTTTAAAACTGCCAGATAAATATCGATCAGTCATCGTATTGAGATATATTGAGGAGCTATCCTTGCAAGAAATCGCAGAGATATTGGAACTTCCAGTCGGAACAGTTAAAACAAGAATACACCGGGGACGGGAGGCTTTACGCAAACAATTAAGGCATTTGTGATTGGGGTGAGTAAGATGAAATGTCCTAAGCATGTAGTGGAGATGATCCATAAGTATTTGGACGGGGATTTGCATGAGGATGAAGGTCGTGAGTTAAAAAAACACTTGCAATCCTGTGAGGATTGCAAGGCACATTATCAAGAATTGGAAAAAGCTGTAGCGTTTGTCAAGAGTATCTCACATGTTGAAGCACCGGCAGATTTTACGCAAAAGGTGTTAGAAAAACTGCCAAAAGAAAAGCGTACGGTCTCAACTAGACGCTGGTTCCGAAATCATCCTTTCTTTTCAGCCGCTGCACTATTTGTTATTCTAATGACTGGAAGTTTATTTGCTTCTTATGAAGAAAGCCAATTCAGCGTAACAAAGTATGATAATTTGGTTGTTGACAACCGTACTGTTATTGTGCCTGAAGGAGAAACGGTGAAAGGTGATATTACTGTTAAAAACGGTGATATTAAAATAGAAGGAAAAGTTGAAGGAAATGTAACGGTGATTAACGGAGACCAATATTTGGCTTCTGCCGGTCAAGTTACCGGAGAGGTTGAGGAAATAAACGAATTGTTTGAGTGGCTGTGGTATGAAGTAAAATCGACTCTGTCAGAGGTTTTTAAACAATAGGCCATCTTTAGTAGGATGGTCTATTTTTATGTTTAAGTGCATTTAGGAAAAGTTATGATATAATAAAGTGGAATTTTGATTAGAGAGATTTTCAAACCTAGAAGTTTGATTAGAATAGATCAATCGCGATTTGATGAACTATTGGAGGAAAACAATATGACCTTAGGGGATTTTTCTCTTTTGCATTACCTCACAGATGTCATTGATATTCTCCTCGTTTGGTTCGTTATCTATAAATTGATTATGGTGATTCGTGGAACGAAAGCTGTTCAGCTTTTAAAAGGAATTATCGTAATCATTATCGTTAAAGTGTTAAGCCAATATTTAGGCTTGAATACTTTGCAGTGGTTAATGGACCAAGTGTTGATTTGGGGTTTTTTGGCTATCATCATTATTTTCCAGCCGGAGTTTCGCAGAGCCCTTGAGCAATTAGGAAGGGGGCGTCTATTTGCAAGGGCAGCTAGCCAGGAAGATGATGGGCAAACAAACATGACCGAAGCAATAGCAAAAGCTGTTGAGTATATGGCGAAAAGGAGAATCGGTGCTCTCATTTCGATTGAACGAAAAATAGGAATGGAGGATTATGTTGAGACCGGTATACCGCTAAATGCCCATATTTCTGCTGAACTTTTAATTAATATTTTTATTCCTAATACCCCTTTGCATGATGGTGCAGTTATTATACAAAAAGATCAAGTGTCCGCTGCTGCTTGTTATTTGCCGCTTTCCGAAAGTCCGTTTATATCGAAGGAGCTCGGCACACGCCATCGCGCTGCTGTGGGAATTAGTGAAGTAACTGATAGTATAACTATTATTGTTTCTGAAGAAACAGGCGGTATATCGATTGCCAAGGATGGTGAACTGCATAGACATTTAACTCCAGAAACGTTAAAGGAGATGCTCTTGGCAGAGTTTAACCGAACGAAAGCTGTTTCCTCTAGCCGCTGGCAATGGAGGGTGAAAAAGAATGGATAAATTAATGAATAGCAACTGGTTTATGCGAATCATTGCATTGTTGCTAGCGCTCATGCTATATGCCTCTGTGAATATAGAATCGCCTGCTTCAAATAATGAAGAAAAATACAATATATTTCAGACGCCATCCACAACAGAAACAGCTACAATTACGAATGTGCCCGTAAACGTATACTATGATGACCGTGCATTTGTTGTCACCGGTATTCCCCAAACCGTTACCGTTACGATTGAAGGGCCAAAAAGTATTGTCACTACAACAAAACAAGTCAAGGACTTTGAAATTTTTGCAGATTTAACGGATTTATCCATTGGCACGCACAGCGTCCGTTTGAAACATAAAAACTTGTCTGACCAATTGGAGGTTGACATTGATCCGGCTGTCATTACAGTAGGTATTCATGAAAAGGTATCTGAAAATTTTCCGGTCGATGTGGATGTGATCAATAAAAACAAGATGGAGGAAGGTTACATTGCGGAGCGTCCGATTGTTAAACCGGACAGTGTAAAAATTACAGGCGCAAAAGAGCATGTTGATGCTGTAGCTGTTGTGAAAGCAACAGTAAGTTTGGAAGGTGCTGATGGAACAGTTGTACAGGAGTCAAAAGTGACGGTATACGATGCAAATGGGAACATCCTGCCTGTTACAATCGAACCGTCAGCAGTTACCGTAACAGTTCCGGTAGAAAGCCCAACGAAATCGAAATCTGTACCTTTAAAAATCAAAACAACAGGAAAGCTTTCTGATGGGCTGAACATATCATCGATTCAATCGATCCCTAGCCAGGTGACAATTTATGGACCAAAGGATGTTCTAGAGAGAATTAATTCTATTGATGATGTATCTATCGACTTAAGCAAAATCCAAGAAAATGCTACAGTTGAAGCTGATGTTCCGGCTCCGGATGGAGTGACAAACGTTGTCCCGAATAAAGTTCAAGTTAAAATAGATATTGAAAAACAGGAAGAAAAAACGTTTAAACAGGTACCGATCAAAGTCATCGGTCTAGGAAACGGTCAGGAGATTGAATTTATTGATCCGGATACAGGAAAGCTGGATGTTGTTTTGCGAGGAAAAGACAGTGTTTTGAAAAACGTAAAAGAATCCGATATCGAATTGTATGTAAATGCTGCAGGGTTAGATGAAGGAGAACATGAAGTAAATGTGGGGGCCAAAAACCGTTACAACCTCTCGGCAGTTTTATCAAGAAAAAAAGTGAAGATTCGCTTGTCCAATAAAGAAAACTCGTTGGAAGAAGCAGATAATGAAAGAAGAAATCAAATAGAAAAACATAACGATTCAGTTGAACCATCTGAACAAAGAAAGTCTGCTGAAGAAGCTTCAAATTAAGTGATATTTTTTAAAAGGAGCGATGATTCATGGGAAAATATTTCGGTACAGACGGAGTAAGAGGAGTTGCCAACAGTGAACTCACTCCTGAATTAGCGTTTAAAATAGGACGCTTTGGCGGGTACGTGTTAACAAAAGATAAAAATAGACCAAAAGTGTTGATTGGCCGGGATACCCGCATTTCAGGTCATATGCTTGAGGGGGCTTTAGTTGCCGGGCTTCTTTCCATTGGCGCTGAGGTAATGAGGCTTGGAGTCATTAGCACACCAGGTGTTGCTTATTTGACAAAGGCTTTAGGAGCCGAAGCAGGCATCATGATCTCCGCTTCGCATAATCCTGTTCAAGATAACGGAATAAAATTTTTCGGTCCTGATGGTTTTAAGCTTTCCGATGAACAAGAAGAAGAAATTGAAGCGCTGCTCGATCAAGAAGAAGATAACCTTCCTAGACCGACCGGCTCTGATCTGGGGCAAGTGAGCGATTATTTTGAAGGCGTACAAAAATACTTGCAATATTTAAAACAGACGGTTGACGAAGAGTTCACTGGTTTCCATATCGCTTTGGACTGTGCGCACGGAGCCACATCATCACTGGCTACACATCTTTTTGCCGATTTGGATGCAGATGTTTCGACAATCGGTGCATCTCCAAATGGCCTGAATATTAACGATGGGGTTGGGTCTACTCATCCAGAAACGTTAGCGGAATTTGTGAAAGAAAAAGAAGCAGATATAGGTTTAGCGTTTGACGGTGATGGGGACCGTTTGATTGCCATTGATGAGAACGGAAAAATTGTTGATGGGGATCAAATTATGTTTATTTGCGCCAAATATTTAAAAGAGCAGGGAATGCTGAACGGGGACACTGTTGTATCGACAGTTATGAGCAACCTTGGCTTTTATAAAGCTTTGGAGGCAAATGGACTAAAAAGCGTTCAAACCGCTGTCGGCGATCGTTATGTTGTCGAAGCGATGAAGAAAAACAACTACAATTTAGGTGGAGAGCAATCCGGACATATTATTTTTCTTGACTACAATACGACGGGTGACGGTCTTTTAACGGCGATTCAGCTTGTCAACATAATGAAGACAAAAGGCAAAAAGCTCTCTGAACTTGCGAGTGAAATGAAAAAATTCCCGCAGCTTTTGATCAATGTAAAGGTGCAGGACAAGCAGGCTGTCATGGAAAATGAAAAAGTAAAAGCTGTTATAGAAGAAGTAGAAAAAGAAATGAACGGAAATGGAAGAATTCTCGTACGTCCTTCCGGAACAGAACCGCTCGTTCGTGTAATGGCCGAAGCGCCGACGGAAGATGAATGCCAGAGGTACGTGAAAAAAATTGAGGAAGTTATCAAAGCGGAAATGGGCGTTGAATGATGAAGACGGGGGCTGTCCGGTAAGTCTCTAAAATAAATAAGTGGAGAAAAACAATGCGTTTTTCTCCACTTGCTTGTGCGCCCGGCATGGGTGTAATCTATAGGGTGAAAGTCCCGAGCTGCGAAGGCAGAAGTAGCAGTTAGCTTAACGCAAGGGTGTCCGTGGTGACGCGGAATCTGAAGGAAGCGAGCGGCAAACTTTAAGGTCTCTCGGAACACGAACTTCATATGAGGCTAGGTATCACTGGGTGAGTTTGCAAGACAAAACAAAGCCCTTTCTGCCGAAGGTGATACAGAGTAAATGAAGCAGATGGATGGAAGGAAAGATTACACTCTTACCCGGGGAGGTCTGGCTGGCACGCCAAGTAACCTTGGTAACCTATCTAGTGATAGATAGCTGAACAGTCAGAAGTCAGCAGAGGTCATAGTATTAGTTGGTCTAGAACAACTAAGAAGGACCGAACAATTAAGAGAGAATAGCCCTTGGCATTCAGTGAGTCATGATGAACACAGAAAACGTAGTACCTCACTTGAGGGAGGAAGCGGTGAATCCCGTGGGAGATCTCTTGGAGGGTGGAGTGACCACTGGCATAAAGAGAACAGCTATTCACGGAAGTTATAAAGACTTGCGTCAATCATCTTAATGGAACCGCCGTATACGGAACCGTACGTACGGTGGTGTGAGAGGACGGGAGTTAATCGCTCCCTCCTACTCGATTTATTTTTCGATTTTTATCTGAAAGTAGCTTGCGGATGTCGGCTACTTTCAGGAGGTTGTGGGGAGGCAAGCTCCCTTTCTTTATTGAATATTCATTGTATCGAGAAAGCGTTTGAAATCATATAATACAATATGGAAAGACAGAAATGAATTGACGAACTGTTTTTCCATATTGTAATATATAAATTGTTTTAGCACATTCTAGAATAGAAAGGTGGGCAGTTAGAAAATTTTTTATTGTAAAGCGCCTGGACTAAGCAGGAGCGGACATCTGCTTAGTTGACGAGGAGGAGGTTTATCGAAGTTTCGGCGGATGCCTCCCGGTTGCCTTCCCGTACAGCCGTAAAGTCACGTCTTAAAACAAAGAGGCGACTCTTTGCACAAAAAGACTGTGACATAACGGGATACATTTTACAAAACATGTGTGAGGGGACAGAGAAGCTTTGATGGCTGGAAAGAGATCTGTCCCCAGTTGTTCAGGCTTCTTTTGTCCCCTTTAAATGGGGAGGAAACTAAGACTATGTGCGGAATTGTAGGATATATCGGACAACAAGACTGCAAGGAAATTTTATTGCGCGGTTTGGAAAAATTAGAATACAGAGGCTACGACTCTGCAGGTATTGCAGTATTAAACGGAGAAGGAACATATGTATTTAAAGAAAAAGGACGCATTGCGGAGCTTCGTGAAGGTGTGGATAGAAGTGTTTCAGCTTCCATCGGAATTGGCCACACACGGTGGGCTACTCATGGAGCGCCTAGCAAAGAAAATGCGCATCCTCACCAAAGTGCATCCAAACGCTTTACACTTGTGCATAACGGTGTCATTGAAAACTATTTGCAAGTAAAGCGTGAGTATTTACAAAATGTTGAATTAAAAAGTGAAACGGATACGGAAGTTATTGTTCAAACAATTGAACAATTTGTCAACAAAGGTTTAAGTGTCGAAGAAGCATTTCGCCAAACATTATCCTTGTTGAAGGGATCTTATGCGATCGCTCTATTAGATGAACATAACCGAGACGTGATCTATGTTGCGAAAAACAAAAGCCCTCTTCTTGTGGGACTTGGCGGAGACTTTAATGTTGTGGCTTCAGACGCCATGGCAATGCTGCAAGTAACAAATCAATTTGTCGAATTAATGGATAAAGAAATCGTTATTGTCACTCGTGATCAAGTGACAATCAAAAATTTAAACGGGGACGTAATAGAACGCGCTCCATATACTGCTGAACTTGATGCAAGCGACATTGAAAAAGGAACATACCCTCACTACATGTTGAAAGAAATTGATGAACAACCGCTTGTTATACGTAAAATTATTCAAAAATATCAAGACGAACACGATCAATTAAAAATTGATCAAGAAATTGTTCAAGCTGTTCATGAAGCGGACCGCATTTATATTATAGCGTGCGGAACGAGCTATCACGCAGGGCTTGTAGGAAAGCAATTAATCGAAAAATGGGCAAAAGTACCGACAGAAGTGCACGTTGCCAGTGAATTTTCATACAATATGCCGCTTTTATCAAATAATCCGCTGTTTATTTTCATTTCACAAAGCGGAGAAACGGCAGACAGCCGTGCGGTGCTTGTTCAAGTGAAGGAGCTTGGACATAAAGCATTAACTATAACGAATGTTCCGGGTTCAACTCTTTCCCGTGAGGCGGACTATACGCTGCTGCTTCATGCCGGACCTGAAATTGCGGTTGCGTCTACAAAAGCATATACAGCACAAATTGCGGTTCTTGCCATTTTAGCAGCTGTTGCAGCTGAAACAAAAGGAATCAAGCTTGATTTTAACCTATTGCAAGAACTTGCCATTATTTCGAATGCAATGGAAACACTATGCGGCCAAAAGGATGAAATGGAACAAATTGCCCGAGACTATCTTTTGACAGCTCGAAACTGCTTCTTTATCGGCCGTGCCGTTGACTATTACGTCTGCTTAGAAGGCGCGCTCAAATTAAAAGAAATTTCCTACATTCAAGCGGAAGGATTTGCCGGCGGCGAGTTAAAGCATGGAACCATTGCGTTAATTGAGAACGGAACACCGGTCATTGCTTTATCAACCCAAGAGCATGTAAACTTAAGCATTCGCGGAAATGTAAAAGAAGTTGTTGCCCGCGGTGCATATCCATGCGTTATTTCCATGAAAGGACTTGAAGAAGACGATGACCGTTTCATCTTGCCAAAAGTTCATGAAGATCTAACACCGCTTGTTGCCGTCATTCCAATGCAGCTCATTGCATACTACGCTGCCCTTCACCGCGGCTGCGACGTCGACAAACCACGCAACCTAGCCAAAAGCGTAACAGTCGAATAAAGCAATTGGGCAGTGGATATGTGGCTTTGAATAAAGTCATACCGTTTATAAAAAATTGCACAGTTTTACCCCTTTAGATTATGATTGTCTAAAGGGGTGTTTTTATGTCCAAAAGAAGAACATCTAAAGCTGATTAAAGTAGATCGTGGCTCAGGTATAGGTTTTGATATTGGCACTGGTTAAACATTCAAGACGACCTTTACTAGATCGCTCTGCTCGTTTAAAGGGAACTAAAACGAATAACAGCACAGATTTAGAACGAAACCACTTTGATTTAACTGAATATTCTGATTTTCATCATTGATATTGGAGAACAGTTTCCTTTATTGCCGTTGGAAGAAACAATTGTCATTTCCAATTGTAGTGCCCGGATTAAGCGATAAACCGTTTCCCATCCAGTAATTCCGTCTTCAGTCACTTCATTAAAACCAGCTCTACCGCCATAGGTTTTATTCAGTCATCTTTGAACCTCTAAAACTCTTTCATCCATTCTCCTTTTCTCCTTTCTTTTCTATTAACTTACAATTCAATCTTATTTTGTTTAGAAAAGAGAAAAATATAGTAAAAATCTTTAAAAAGTCAGGAAAAAGTAAACAATTCATTTAATTTTTTTTTTTTACGGTGATTTATAAAATTTTTGTAAAGTTATTACTAGCTCAAAAAGTTTAGTTTGTTTTCTGCAAGAAAAAAATACAGAGTGTTGCAGTATATCTTTATCAAAATTTTGAATAAATATACATATATGTATGTGATCTATCCATCAAGGGCTTGACATGGATTCTCTAACGAGAAGCGTGCTTAAATGAAATGTCAGAGAAACAACGTGAAATGTTGATATATTATGTCAAATATAATTTGGATTTTTATTACCTTTTCAACTAGTAATAAAAGCAAAAACGCAATTCTTCAATAGGCCTTATTATGCAAATGAGAAGTACAGGAACGGTCCGATAAATTCTAAAATGAAGCCAGTAGAGAAAAATGAGTTGTTTTTGTCCGCTGGCTTTTCTAATTTTTCGATTCTTGTCTGAGTTGAAAATGCGGACCCATATTTTCAGGATGCTGTGAACTATTGCCACAATTCCAAACTCGCCCTCCTGCAAGGATCATCTGCAGATCACCCTTGATGTGTCTGAACATTTTTTTACTTCGACTTTGAGTCGAATGTAAAAAAATCACATCTTTCTTCCTACGTTTTAGGAACTGCTATTTCTTTCATTTTTCTTTGAACCAACTGGTCAAGTAAGTTCCCGAGAAAGGTGCAATCGTGGAACGACTTGAATATTATGGACTTTTCAAGCAGGGGTCGGAATGTGCATTATACGACCAATGCGATCGAAAGAAATTCGGAAATAGTTGAAATCGATGGGCATTTGAGCAGTTTAGCAATCTCGGGGAAAAGTTGTATATTTGATGATATAAACTTTCATGAGAAATGGGCAGAGCAAAAGTAGAGAGGAGTACCGAAGCAAAGGAAGTCTTTCAGCAAATGTTTGGTAAATGTTGCAATGAACCATTATTGCAAAAAGACCGTACAGGAGACTTAAAATTTAGCCGCATTGTGTGAAGAAAACAGCCCTCTATTCTAAATTTCCATCAGAGGTACTTTATTTATCTTGCATTATACAAAATTATTGACGTTACCGAGTCAGTATCATTAGAATAAAAAGGTTAACTTTTCCATTTGTCCTGTCTGGCATATTATTTTTTAAAAATTGTTCCTTATAAACAAAAAATTATTTTCAAAATAAGTTAGGAGGCTATTAAAATGGAAATATATTTGAAATACTTTTTAATGGGGTTAACGATTGCTTTACCGATAGGAACCATCACAATTGAAATGACTAAACAAGGGATTAAACATGGTTTTTTACATGGTTGGGCGGTGGGGTTAGGCGGGATGACAGTTGATTTTCTTTTAATTATTGCCATTTATTTAGGATTGGCTCCCCTATTATCGGCCCCTTTAATACAAATTCCATTATGGCTGCTAGGCGCTGTTTTTTTATTTTATTTAGCCTATGATTCGATAAAAAATGCAAATCACGATATGACAATGATTGGCGAACCAACTTATAAATCGATTGGAAAAACATATCGAAATGGTATATTTGTTGCAATCTCGCCAAGTAATTTAATTTTTTGGATATCAATTTTTGGTGTAGTGTTGACAGATTCATTTTCTCAAGCGAATACAGCTGATTTTTTTATTACTGCATTAGGAATCTTATCAGGAATATTGGTACATGACATTATACTTCTTACTATCATTTCGGTTACACGAAAAGCAATGAATAAAAAAGCAATAATGACTGTTTCGATTATTGCCGGAATTTTGTTGTTTGGTTTCGGTTGTACTTTTCTCTATAAATTTCTCATAACATTACAAGCGAACTATCCGTTTTGGTAGGTGCAAATAAATAATGACATTAGTGTAACAGGTTCGAATTGGATCGAAATTGAAAAAACTGCATCTTCAATTTTAGTCCTTCCTTCTATCACGGAACGATATTTTTATTTGAAAAATACGCTTTCCTCGTGGTAATGAAACGGTGAATCATAAAGGAATTTCAGTTTCATTCGATAAAACATCATTAACACTTGAATCTAAAAAATCGGTGATACGGCAGTAGCTCTATTTCCCATTAGCTCAAGGAAGAGCAATAGAAACACAGGAGAATCTCCTGAAGCGATGAAAGGATCAAGTTGAACAATTGAGAAAGAGTCATAAGTGTTTAACTCTTTGAGTCTCATACATTGCTTCCGGCAAAACAAACTTTAATACGATTCGCCAAGTATTTTTGGAGAAGTGCATTTTCTCCCTTAAAAAACACGTATTGATTATTCGGCTTGTTGCGTTTTGCTTGTGCAACATTAAAAAAACACGTATTGGTTATTGACAAAACAAAAATCCAAGCTATATAATATCTAGTAATCAACTAGGAATACTATGTTTCGGTTGCGTAATTTTCGGAAATACATTCAGACGTTCCGCTCCCTTTGAAATGGAATATCTCATTCATGTCGAACAGCGAATTTACAAAGCTATCTGGATTTATTTGTTTATCAATTGGGCGATTCTTTAACCTTAGAGCATACCAGCAAAAGAAGCAAAATAATCACTGATTGGAAATCTGAGCATATCTTGCATGGATACATGATAAAGTCCAATAGCAAGCTGATGAAGTGATGACAATCATTAGTCCACCAGACCACTGGAGACTTCCTTTCATTTTTAAGGGAGTCTCCTTTTTTATTTTAAGCACCTCAAGACATATTTAATCGTCCATATTCAAGGAGCATTCCTGTAATGAAGAAATTTGAGGTTTGAAACAAAAAGAGCAGAGGCAAAATTAAAGTTGTGTTGATCACACTGTAAAATATGAACAGCTGATCCAATTAATTAAAAATTCGAATTAAAAGGTTTTGCAAGGTTTGTGAATTTCATCCATCTAAAATTTTTTGCTTACTTGAATAGGCTGATAAGCTATAGATATTTAAGAGATGTTCCCTCTCCCACATGATGTGGCCTTTTTACAGCTGTGAAGAAAAACAGAAACCCCATTGATTGTGAAACACGGTCCTCGACAGTTTTTCAAATAACAATTAGCACGAAAAAAGTTATTGGATCTGACAAAAAGAAAAAATATCGAAAAATTTGAAATCGAAAGAGAAAAGGAGTCACTTAACAAAAGAAAAGAAAGCAATTTTATGAATTCAATCATTTATGATTTTCTTGAAAAAACTTGTTGCTTGATTTTTATAGAGTTAAAAGTTCAACAAATTTGTTAAAAGCTAATGTTTTGGCAAGTGACTTACGAGTGATAAACACAGTATCTACGTTTACGTAGTCCTTATCAATGGGATATGTGTATAGACTTTTTGTTAATTTTGACATAGACTCGGGAATCAAAGAAATTCCAACTCCTGCACGAACACAATTTAAAATAGCTTGTGCGGCGTCTACCTCTATGACATTTTGAATCGTTATATGATAGTCGTTCATGATTCTGGTAAACACTTCTCGATAGTAACACCCTTCTTTAAATACAACTAAAGTGCATTCCTTGTTTTTAAGAGGATTGTCAGGAGTATTGGTGATAAGTACCAGTCTTTCTTTAAAAATAACGTTTTCGATAAGATCCGGATGATTAACAGGTCCAGCAACAAATGCACCCTCTATATCATGATGTAAGACCTTATCTATTAATTCTTTTGTGGTACCGGTTTGCAATTTAATTTTTACGTTAGGATAATTAGCTGAATATTGTTTTAATATGTGGGGAAGACGTACATAGGAGGTTGTTTCCATGGAGCCTATGTTTAATTCTCCATCGGGGATTGCCAGTTTATTCATTGCTTTTTCAACTTCGCGACACAAATTTAAAATCAAATTAGCATAGTTAAGAAAGACTTTGCCGTTCGGTGTGAGAATAACCTCTTTTTTGGTTCTTATAAATAATGGAAAACCTAAACAGCTTTCTAATTTATTTAGTCTAGCCGTAACATTGGGCTGTACATATCCAAGCTCTTTTGCAGCCTTCGTAATCCCCTTATTTTTTGCTATTGCTGCAATGATTCTTAAATCTTGTAGCTCAAACATTATTTCTCCCCCATCACTCAAATTGATTCATAACAACAATTATCATTTTTTTCTATTTTACACCATCAAAATGGGGTCATAAACTATTTATAGAAGACAATTTGCGAAATATTAAAAAAATAAATTTTCATCTTTATACAAGTCAATTTCAGATGAATGTAGAGGCAGCTTGAATGAACAACATGATTTCAGTCCAATAATGTGAATTTTAGGATGGAAGGATGGGAACAAGAGAAATAAAAAAGCCGGGCAACTGATGTTTCACCAAGTTTTGGGTGATCGTTTTTCTGCTGCTGACCAAATCGTATGAATGGCATTATTAATTGAATGCCAACAGCTATGATGATTGTATTGTTAACCTATAGATTTGACGTATATAAGGCAAGGAGGAACATGGCATGTGGAATCATACAAAAATAACAGACAAACTATCAATTAAAATTCCGATTATACAAGCGGGAATGGCGGGAGGGATCACGACTCCCGAGCTTGTTGCTGCTGTATCCAATGCAGGTGGTCTAGGGATGATAGGGGCGGGTTATATGACGCCGGAAAAATTGGAGTCGGATATTCAAAAAATAAAGGAATTGACTTCAAAACCATTTGGTGTCAATCTGTTTGTTCCTGAACATCCGGCAGTCATTCAAGAAGAAATTGAAAGAGCGAATCAACTGCTGGAACCTATCCGCCAAATGTTAGGGATCGAAAAAAAGAATGATGTTCCGCAAATCAACACTTCTGTTTTTGATGAACAAATTCAAATCGTTTTAAAATATGAAGTACCCGTTTGCAGCTTCACATTTGGCATTCCTCAGAGAGAAATTATTCATCAATTAAAGAATAATGGTATTGTCACAATTGGAACAGCCACAACAGTAAAAGAAGCCATATTGAATGAAGAGGCTGGGATGGATATGATTGTCGTTCAAGGCAGTGACGCTGGGGGGCATAGGGGCAGTTTTGCAGGATCCTTTGATGATTCAATGATCGGAACAATGGCCCTTATTCCGCAAGTAGCGGATCATGTTTCAATTCCTATTATTGCAGCTGGCGGTATCATGGATGGCAGAGGAGTTTTAGCTTCTCTTGTATTGGGAGCGCAAGCGGTTCAAATGGGAACAGCCTTTCTTACCTGTATAGAAAGCGGAGCAAATGAACTCCATAAAGAAGCAATATTAAACGGTACCGAAGAACAGGCAGTAATCACTTCAGCATTCAGCGGCAAGCCAGCAAGGGGATTAAAAAATGAATTTATCATCAAAATGAAAGAGCATGAAGATGCTTTGCCAGCTTATCCGATTCAAAATATGCTCACCCAAGATATCCGGTCAGAAGCTGCAAAACAGAAAAATAAAGAGTGGATGTCGCTTTGGTGCGGGCAAAATCCTCGACTAAGCAAAAATTTGCATGCCGCCGAACTGATCGAAACAATCATCAATCAAATAGAAGAAATTATAAGTAACTTCCCATTAATAAAAGGATGACTATGAAACCGCGGCTTACTTTATGCGGCGGTATTATTGGTGCGCCCGGCATGTACATGAACTATAGGGTGTAAGTCCCGAACCCCGAAGACAGAAGTAGAGGTTAGCTCAACGAAAGGGTGTCCGTGGTGACGCGGAATCTGAAGGAAGCTGGAGGCAAAACACCGGTCCGAGGAACACGAACCTCATATAAGGCTAGGTATGATTGAGTGAGTTTGCCAAACAAAACAAAGCTCTTTCTGTCGAAGGTCATATCGAGTAAATGAGGCGGATAGATGGTGTGAAAGTGCATGTACTTACCCGGGGAGGTCTGGCGGATAGGTGAAATGCGCTTCATAACCTACTTAGTGATAAGTAGCTGAACCGTCAGAAGTCAGCAGAGGTCATAGTATTAGTTGGTTTAGAACTACTAAGAAGGACCGAACAATTAAGAGAGAATAGCCCTTGGCATTCAGTGAGTCATGATGAACACAGGAAACGTAGTACCTCACTTGAGGGAGGAAGCGGTGAATCCCGTGGGAGACCTCTTGGAGGGTGGAGTGACCACTGGCATAAAGAGAACAGCTATTCACGGAAGTTATAAAGACTTGCGTCAATTATCTTAATTGAACCGCCGTATACGGAACCGTACGTACGGTGGTGTGAGAGGACGGGAGTTAATCGCTCCCTCCTACTCGATCATTGATTATTGTAATGGGGATCAGAAGATTTGCTTATACCCCTATCCTCCCCTACTTGAATATAACTAAATCGATGGCTGGAAATTTGGCTGGAACTTTATTTGTTAGCTTTTTTAATTTGAGAAGATATGAATCAATTTATTTAAAGATATTTTTAGCTTTGAACATTTTTACGACTCTGCTCATGGGAATGGTCAGTAAATAATATATGTTGGTACCTGTTCAGGTTTTTTTCAGGCCTTAGCAGCGGTGTAGTCTTTGTCTTAGTTTCTAGTATAGTGCTTCAAGTATTGAAAAAGCATAATATGCAAATATTTAACGGTTTGTTTTATAGTGGTGTAGGGATTGGGATTTTCTTGTGTAGTATTCTAGTTCCTTTCTTCATTAGTATAAACGGGTGGAAACCATAAACAGCTGTTAAATATCCAATTAATTTGCTGCTGTTGTTCGTTGACATATATTGTACTTTTGAAACAGCTAACGTTTGAACTTCCAGGCATGCGTGTTTAAGTGTTGTTTTAAGCGCTATTCTACCCAAGAACTGGATTTCTTTTCCGAGGGCTATCATTTCGGACTATTCTGAATAATAAGATTTTCCGCTGCCGCTTGTACCATATTTCTTCCAGAAACAAAATAATTTTTGTTCAAAAGAGGCTGTTTGGAAAGGACCATAAAAAAATTCTTTTTCAATTCAGTCTCTTTTTTCGTTGATAGGATATTGGCAGGGAGAAAAAAGATAGGGGGCTATACATCAGATCATCTTGCCGTACGGCAAGTTTAATAGAATTTCATTTTTCTTATTTTTTTGTAAATTCAAAAAATTCGTTGAAAAATCTTCATAAGAGTGTTTTAATAATTGTAAACATATAACATATCAAATATGTGTAATAAGAGAAGTGTTGCAGTCGATTGAAAGAAAATGATTTAAAACGCTTGTTCTTTTGCGAATTTATAGAAACGGTGTTTCTTATTACAAAACATAGGAGGTGCTTGATTTGCTCCAAGGAGAGTTGTACACAGAATTAAAAGATGTTTTCCCCGAAAGTCAAATGGAAGTAAAGGAAAATGAAGGTCATCCACTTGGAAATGGCGGAAAAGTCGCAGTCTATCCAAAAACTGAAAACGAAATTTCACACATCTTGCAATATGCAAACAAAAATGGGAAAACCGTTTCCATTGTGGGCGGAGGAACAAAGCGGGGGTTTGGCGGTCTAATTGATTCGGCTGATATTTTGCTTTCCTTAGCAAATCTAAAAGGAATCGTCGAGCATACAGTGGGAGATATGACATTAACAGTGAAAGCAGGTACACCATTTCAAGAATTGCAGCAGTACTTAGAAGAACATAACCAAAAAATATCTCTAGATCCTGCTTGGCCGGATTATGCGACCATCGGCGGTATTATCGCCGCGAATGAAAGCGGTCCCAAACGTTTGGCATATGGATCCGCCAGAGATGCAGTCATCGGGCTTCGAGTTGTTTATCCAAATGGCAAGGTCATCCGAACAGGCGGAAAGGTCGTGAAAAATGTCGCCGGATATGATATGAACAAACTTTTTGTCGGTTCCATGGGCACTTTGGGGGTTTTGACGGAAATCACTTTAAAACTCCGTCCTTTGCCAAAATATGAAAGCAATGTTCTTTTATCATTTACAGAAGGAGATTTTACTGAAATGCGATCATTTGCCGCGGCGTTTTTAGATTCGCAGATGGAACCTGTCTCACTGGAGCTGATAAGTCCGTCTTTGGCTGAAAAGCTAACGGGTGAAAAATTTTATACATTGGCCATTAGTTTTGAAGATAATGAAAGTTCGGTTCATTACCAAGAATCTTTTCTAAAAAGCATTCAGCCTCCTAAAACGAAAATGACCATTCTTGCTCAAGAGAAAGCGCGCAAGTTTTGGCAATCTTTTTATACAATCAGCCCGAATGGCAGGGTGTCTAATCAGACAGGGGAGACTGAAGCAGTATTGAAAATCGGAGTTGTCAATTTAGATGTCCTAAAAGTTATTAGGGAAAGCCATTTATTACAGGATACGCACAATTTGCTTATCGAAGCCCACGGTGGATTAGGCCACGGATTGTGTCAAATCATTTTAAGAGGCGGCAGCGAAAACGTCATTTCAGCAATTCAGCATTTAAGGAATTTTGTCAAAGAGCTCAATGGGTATGCAGTCATTAAACATTTGCCGTTTATTTTACGCCAGAAAATAGAGGTTTGGGGGGAAAATCCGCCATATTTCTTTCTTTTCAAAGGAATCAAAACAAAGATTGATCCGAACAACATTCTCAATCCGAAGCGATTTGTGGGAGGGATTTAAATATGGGATTAAATGAAAGTGATCTTATCAAAGAACCAGCCTGTCAAACCAACAGCTTCAGCAATTACCTTTGGAGTGATCCACCTGATGAAAACAAATGGGCGGATTGTGTCCATTGCGGTATGTGTTTAGAATCGTGCCCAACTTATGAGATCACGGGTCAGGAACAGCATTCTCCCCGCGGACGCGTCCATTTGATTAAATCAGTCGCAGAAGGAAAGCTTGAAGTGAACGAACATTTTATGGATCCTGTCTTTGCTTGTCTTGATTGCCGCGCTTGTACTACCGCTTGTCCTGCGGACGTCGATGTAGGGGGATTGATAGAAGAAGCGCGCGGTCAAATTCGCCAAGCCATGCCGTTAAAAGGCTGGAAAAAGGCGGTCAGCCATCTGTTTTTGCATAGTTTGTTTCCGCACCACAATCGCTTGTACACGTTAGGAAATGTGTTGAAATTGTATCAAAAAAGCGGCATGCAAACGTTTGTCCGTAAAACAGGGCTGATCAATATCATACCGCAGCACTTAGCCGAAATGGAAGCGATCATGCCGGAAGTGAAAAAGCCTGTGCGGAAAAAGTACAAACATGAAAAAGTCATTAAAGCAAAAGGAGAAACGAAGAGAACGGTTGCGTTTTTAACTGGCTGCGTAATGGATGTCATGTTCAGCGAAATTAATGAAGCAACAATTAACGTGTTAACTCGAAATGGAAATGACGTTATGATTCCGCAAAATCAAACTTGCTGCGGGGCTCTTCATGTTCATGCAGGCGACCGGGAAATGGGGAGAAAATTAGCGAAACAAAATATTGAAGCATTCCAACATGCTGAAAAAGTAATTGTAAATTCTGCCGGTTGCGGATGTATGTTAAAAGAATATCCGGAGCTGTTCCGTGAAGACCCCGTTTGGCGCCAAAAAGCTGAAACATTTTCAAAAAAGGTGGAAGACATTTCAAAATACCTTTATGACACTGGTTATAAAAGGCCCATCGCCGAAATCAAGGCTCGTGTTGTCTATCATGATGCATGCCATTTAGCTCATGGGCAGGGCATTCGTGACGAACCTCGCAGCCTTCTTCTTGATATACCTGGGGTCGAAATGGTTGAAATGGCGAATGCCGACCGATGCTGCGGCAGTGCTGGCATTTACAATATAACAAATCCGGAGATGGCTAAAGAAGTGCTTGATAGCAAAATGAAGAATGTCCCTAAAGAAGCAGAAATGATTGTAATGGGAAACCCCGGCTGTATGCTGCAGATGGCGATGGGTGTTCAAAAAAACGGAAGAAATCAAAAAATTGTTCATACCGTACAGCTGCTGGATTGGGCGTACCAAAAAGAAGATCGGCTAAAGGAGGGAGAGGAATGTCTCTAAAAGGGATAAGAACAAATGACAAACATATAAAAAACCTTGCAAACATTGTTGAAGGAAACCGTTCCATCTTGTATAAAAAAGAAGATTTATTAGCTTATGATTGCGATGGCTTTACCATTCATCGTCGTTTGCCGAGGGCAGTCGTTTTCCCGAATAATACAGAAGAAGTCGCAAAAATTGTGAAATATTGCCACGAACATGATTTGCCGTTCCTTGCCCGCGGCGCCGGAACTGGTCTCAGCGGCGGGGCGATCCCGTTGAATGGGGAAGTAATCATTAGTCTTGTAAAAATGAAACGCCTTATAAGTGTTGATTTTGAAAACAGGCGTGCAGTAGTGGAACCTGGATTTGTCAACTTAAAACTGACGAACTCCATTTCGGACAAAGGATATTATTATGCGCCTGATCCATCAAGCCAATATTGCTGCACCATCGGCGGAAATGTCGGTGAAAATGCGGGCGGTGCACACTGTCTAAAATATGGTGTGACGACAAATCACATTTTAGGGCTTGAAGTGGTATTGCCAAATGGCGAAGTCATTGAAATAGGCAAGGATGGAATACCTGATGCACCGGGCTATGATTTATTAGGACTTTTAACAGGATCAGAAGGAACTTTAGGAATTGTGACGAAAATAACGGTTCGTATTTTAAAAAACCCGGAAGCAAAGCAAACGGTGCTCGCTTATTTTGACAGTGTTGCGGATGGCAGTCAAGCCGTATCGGACATTATTTCTGCCGGAATTGTACCAGCAGCCCTTGAAATGATGGATCAAATAGCAATAGAAGCGGTTGAAGCGGCAGCGTTTCCTGTCGGCCATCCAAAAGACATTGAAGCGCTTTTGCTCATTGAAGTGGATGGAATATCCGCAGGTATAGACGAGCAAATCCATCAAATTTTAGAAGTTTGCAAGAGAAATCATGTTCGAGAAGTAAAAGTGGCACAAAGTGAAGAGGAAAGAGCTAGATGGTGGGCAAACCGCAAAACTGGATTTGGCGCAATGGGGGCGATCTCTCCTGATTATTTAGTTCAGGATGGTGTGATTCCCCGCAGCAAATTACCCGAAGTGTTAAACAGAATTCACGAAATCAGTCGAGAGTATGGTCTGCGCATCGCAAATATCTTTCATGCTGGCGATGGCAATCTGCACCCGCTTGTACTTTTTGATGCCAGAAAACCGGGCGAAACAGAAAAGGCTTTAAAAGCTGGCAGCGCCTGTTTGCAAGCATGTGCAGATGTCGGCGGATCGATTACAGGTGAACATGGAGTAGGGATCGAGAAAAGAGAAGAGATGCGCTTCATTTTTAGCGACGAAGAAATAGCGGCGCAAACGGATATTCGGGAAGTATTTAATCCGAAAAATTTATTAAATGCCGGGAAGCTCTTCCCAACTCCGGGACGTTGTTTGGAAGTGAAAAAAGAGGGGAAATCTGTTACAGCATCATAAAAAAGAATTTTAAGAAAATTATTGAAATGATTCCATCATCATGTTATCCTTTTTTAAACAATTACGAAACAGTGTTTCGTAATAACAAACAACAATTATAACATTTAAAGGAGGAATTGTGCCCATGAAAACAAACTATGTAAAAGTCGGCAATTTGCAAGTAGCTGAAAATTTGTATGATTTTATCAACAATGAAGCATTGCCGGGAAGTGGTGTGGAAAAAGATGAATTCTGGCTTCAGTTTGAGAACCTTGTTTATGAACTGACACCTATTAATAAAAATTTGCTTAAGCGTCGTGATGAAATCCAGCAAAAAATCAACGAATGGCACAAAAAACATCGCAACAAATTCAACTTTGAAGCCTATAAATCATTTTTGCAGGAAATCGGCTATTTAGAACAAGAAGTGGAAGACTTTAAGATTACAACAGAAAATGTCGATGACGAAATTGCTCTACAAGCCGGGCCGCAGTTAGTAGTGCCGATTAATAACGCACGGTACGCTCTCAACGCCGCCAATGCCCGATGGGGAAGCCTTTATGACGCTCTTTATGGAACAGATGTCATCAGCGAAGAAGATGGGGCTGAACGAAAAGGAGAGTATAATCCGATTCGCGGGGAAAAAGTCATTGCCTTTTCGAAAAACTTCCTTGATGAAGTAGTGCCGTTGCAAGAACATTTCCACCGAGACGCTGTTCAATACGCAGTTGAAGACGGGAATTTGGTTGTCACTTTAATGAATGGCAAGACAACCGCTCTTAAAGAAAGAGAAAAGTTCGTAGGCTACAGAGGAGAGTCGGATAAACCATCTGCCATTTTATTGAAGAACAACGGTCTTCATATTGAAATCCAGATCGATCGAAGCCATCCAATTGGAAAAAATGACGATGCGGGAATTAAAGATATTCTATTGGAAGCGGCTGTTACAACGATTATGGATTGCGAAGATTCTGTGGCGGCAGTGGATGCGGAAGACAAAGTGCTTGTTTATCGCAATTGGCTTGGCCTCATAAAAGGAGATTTGACAGCTACTTTTACAAAAAACGATAAAACGATTACACGTACGCTTAATGCTGACAGAACATACACATCCAAAACAGGAGAAAAGTTCACTCTCCCAGGTCGTTCACTTATGCTCATTCGTAACGTTGGGCATTTGATGACAAATAGTGCAGTGCTCATTGGAGAGGGAGAAGAGATCCCAGAAGGAATATTGGATACGGTTGTAACAAGTTTGATTGCTAAACATTCCCTTTTAGGAAATGGCAAATTTGAAAACTCCAGGAAAGGTTCGATCTACATTGTAAAACCTAAAATGCACGGGTCTGAGGAAGTGGCGTTTGTCAACTTGCTATTTAACTGCGTCGAAGATTTGCTGGGATTAAAACGGAATACGCTGAAAATTGGTGTGATGGATGAGGAACGGCGCACAACTTTGAATTTGAAAGCTTGTATTCGGGAAGTAAAAGATCGTGTTGTATTTATTAACACAGGGTTTTTGGACCGAACTGGCGATGAAATCCATACATCAATGGAAGCAGGTCCGATGATTCGGAAAAATGATATGAAAACATCTCAATGGCTGCAAGCCTATGAACGCTCAAACGTCTATATCGGTTTACAAAGCGGCTTCCAAGGCCGTGCGCAAATTGGAAAAGGCATGTGGGCAATGCCGGACATGATGGCGGAAATGCTCAAGCAAAAGATTGGCCATCTAAAAGCAGGCGGCAATACTGCGTGGGTGCCATCACCAACAGCGGCTACATTGCATGCTCTCCATTATCACCAAGTAAATGTAACAGATGTCCAAAACAAATTGGCTGAAACGATTGAAGATCTCCGTGATGAAATTTTACAAATTCCGGTTGCAGAAAACCCGAATTGGACCCCTGAAGAAATACAAGAAGAGTTAGATAATAATGCACAAGGAATTTTAGGATATGTTGTTCGTTGGGTGGAGTTAGGAATCGGCTGTTCAAAAGTTCCGGATATTAATAATATTGCTTTGATGGAAGACCGGGCAACGTTGCGGATTTCAAGCCAGCATATCGCAAACTGGCTGCATCACGGCATTGTTACGAAAGAACAAGTTCTTGAAACACTTAAGCGGATGGCGAAAATAGTCGACAAGCAAAATGAAAATGAACCTGGCTACCGCCCGATGTCAAAAGATTATGACCGTTCCGTCGCATTTCAAGCTGCGTGTGACCTCGTATTTAAAGGTTATGATCAACCTAACGGCTACACAGAACCGATTTTGCATCGCCGCCGTCTTGAAGCAAAAGCAAAATATGCTGTAAAACAATAACTTCTCATCATGAAGGTGCTGTCCAGAAAGTCAAATCGCCATTGAAAACAACACCGATATATCAATGTTTCTAAAACATTAATGGGGGCGTCAAAAAGCCGTAAAAACGACTTATCAGACACCCCCTTCTATTTAAAAGCTACATCTTCCATGCACAAAAACCGATCAAAATCTTTAGTTGCGCGGCTTTGGTTATGAATGAAAAGTTTTATTATGAATGAGTTGAATGTATGAAAAACCTTCGGGAAAAGGCGCTGGAAGTTCATAAAAATCCGTTATTTGTCCTGAAGAACAGATTGTTATTCCAGAGGGAATAGACAGGGTAAAGTTTGAATCTAAGCTGGCAATGTAATCGGTAAACAAACGAAAATGGTGCCGGAATCAGAAGCATTGAATTATGTATTTGGGTACACGGTGGGCAACGACGTGACGGCGCCGCAGTTTTTCCATGAAGATGGCCATTGGACAATCGGTAAATCGTTTGACACATTTACCCCCCTTGGCCCTGTCATTGAAACAGAACTTGATACATTTTGCATTCATGTTGAAGCAAAGTTGAACGGTGTTAAAAAACAAGATAGTTCAACGGAATTGATGATTATTTCCATTCGGAAAATGATTTCCTATTTATCATCTGTCATGACACTTAAACCCGGTGATGTCCTTTTAACAGGAAGTCCGGTTGGAGCCGATTTTGTTCAAGCAGGAGATGTAATTGAATGCGAAATGAAAGGAATCGGCACATTAAAAAATACCGTTGTTGCTGCAAAAAAGCGTGTTAACACGTTATGAAGGAAACAATCTTAGTATTCAAATGATAAAGTGAATAATGGAACAGAAAGAACTTGGCAGTTTTTGTTCTTCCTGTCATAATATAAGGGAATCAAGAAAATTTATATGGCGGAATTTGCACTCTAGCAAATTCCGCCAAGATTTTAGAAGGTGAACGGCTGTGGAAAGAGACAATATGGTCAAGTCTGTAAGCAGGGCGTTGGACATTATTCAACTTGTCAGCTTAAAAAAAGAAGGTTTAGGCGTCACAGAGATTGCCAATCAGATAGATATCAACAAAAGCTCCGTGTATCGAATCTTATCTACACTTGCCCGGTACGGCTATATTGAACAAGATTCCGAAACAGGAAGATATAAACTGGGGTATAAATTTTTGGAAATCAGTTCGAAGCTATTAGAATCGATTGATCTTCGCAAAGAAGCAAAACCTTTCCTGCAAAAATTAGAAAATGAGACGAACGAAGTCATCCATCTGGTTGTTTATGACCAAGGGGAAGTCGTTTATATTGAAAAATTGGAAGGAAATGAAACGCTGCGCATGCATTCAAAAGTCGGAAAACGTGCCCCAATGCATTGCACCTCTGTAGGAAAGGCCATTCTCGCCAATTTGCCGTCAAGTGTCGTTTTAGACATCCTTGACAGAAAAGGGTTGCCGATGCATACGAAAAATACGATTACGAATAAGGATGCATTTTTGAAAGAGCTCATTCGAGTAAAACAACAAGGATATGCACTAGATTTAGAAGAAAACGAATATGGGATTCGTTGTATTGCTGCCCCAATTTTTGATCATTTGGGGAAGGTCATTGCTGCCGTGAGCGTATCAGGACCAACCATTCGAATGACAGATGAGAGGCTCAAACAACTTCAGCCGCGGATGATTGAAATAGGAAAGCAAATTTCTGCTCGGCTTGGTTTTGTTGAATATGCTTGAGTAATACCTTCGCCTTATTTGAATTGGATTTCGCTCCAACTTTTCAAATAGGGCAAGGGTTTTATTATTACATAACTAAGGAATTAGTTAATGATAAAAAATTCAGAAAATATTGATAATTAAAAAAATAAAAGGTATAATGAGTGTACAATGATTTTCCATTCATGTGGGTGAATTACATTTTGAATAAGGGAGGGGAAAATCTCTTGTGAGTACTGGATTGTTGGCTTTTTTATCGCTTCTTCCAATTTTAATCGTCGGAATTTTCTTGGTTGGGTTACGGTGGTCAGCTAGCAAAGCGATGCCGATTTCATATGTTGTGGCCGTCATACTTGCGCTCTTTGTTTGGAAAGTATCAGCAGCCAATGTAATAGCTGCCTCCATAAATGGTTTGGTTGTAGCTGCTACACTATTGTACATCATTTTTGGCGCCATTTTGCTTTTAAATACTTTGCAAGAAAGTGGGGGAATTAAAACAATCCGGCAAGGGTTCACCGATATTTCTCCAGACCGGCGCATTCAAGTAATTATTGTCGCATGGTTATTTGGTTCGTTTATTGAAGGATCCGCAGGCTTTGGTACGCCAGCTGCGGTTGCTGTTCCATTATTAGTAGGATTAGGATTCCCAGCGATGGCAGCCGTTGTGGCGGGCATGGTCATTCAAAGCACACCCGTTTCATTCGGTGCTGTCGGCACACCGATTCTTGTCGGCGTACAATCAGGATTATCCGCTGATGCAACGATTACTGATAACTTGCTGTCGTTGGTCACTTCGATTGGAGCGAAAGTTGCTATTCTTCATATGATAACGGGCACTCTTGTTCCATTATTTGTTGTAGCCCTAATGACCAAATTTTTTGGAAAAAACAAGTCGTTTTCTGAAGGAATTAAAGTTTGGAAATTTGCCTTGTTTGCGGCTTTTACAATGACGATACCATATCTCATCGTTGCCAATGTCCTTGGCCCTGAATTTCCTTCCATGGTTGGCGGCTTGGTCGGATTAGCAATCGTTATTGCCGCTACGAAAAAAGGTTTTTTAATGCCATCTCAAGAAGAAGTATGGGATTTTGAAGAAAAGTCTAAATGGGATCCGGATTGGATAGGAAAAATTGAGATTAAAGATATCGCACACAAGAACGGCAAGATGAGCATGATTCGCGCTTGGACTCCGTATATTTTAGTTGGCTTGTTTTTAGTGGCGACCAGGTTGAAATCGCTTCCAATCGGCGGGTGGCTGCAAGCGTGGACGATTGAGATTCGGAATATGTTTGGAACAAATATTACGGCTAGCTTTCAACCGCTTTATTCACCAGGAACAATTTTTATTGTTGTGTCACTGATTACCTTTTTTATTCACGGAATGAATGGAAGCGCATACAAACGTGCTTGGATGCATTCAGGGAAAACGATGATCTCAGCTTCAACCGCGCTAATTTTTACCGTTCCAATGGTTCAAGTGTTTTTAAATTCAGGCGGCGGTGCTGCAGGTTATGATCAAATGCCAATTGAATTGGCGAACGGAGTAGCAGCGCTGGCGGGCAATTATTGGCCCTTTTTCTCCACATTTATTGGTGGACTGGGCGCTTTTATAGCTGGCAGCAACACGGTCAGTAATATGATGTTTTCTTTATTTCAATATAATGTAGGTTCCCAAATTGGTGTTGATCCCACTTGGATTGTTGCCCTTCAGGCGGTAGGTGGTGCGGCTGGGAATATGATTTGTGTACACAATGTCGTCGCTGCTTCGGCAGTAGTCGGGTTGGTAGGAAAAGAAGGAGCAGTTATTAGAAAAACATTGCTCCCATTTACGTATTATGCTTTAATGGCCGGTTCGATTGGATACTCGATTGCATGGTACTCCGAAAAGGGAATATTTAATCTCGGTTCCTTGATTGCAGTCTTGATCGCAGTTGCCGCCGTTTACATCATTGCAACAAATAAAAAACGGGCAACATGGCCCGCTCATAATAAGTCATCATTTGGCGCAAAACAATAATCCTAACAAAAAGAATGGATATAATAATTTTTTAAGAAAAAGTAAAGGCTGTCTTAAAATATTTGCTCCCCTTCACTAGGGGAGTTTTTCTATGTCAAAAAAAACATACTATTCTTAGTATGTTTTGTGAAGAGTGATCATAGGACTTGTATACTTTACAAAGTTGCTCTCACAATATCGCCCTATATTAAAATCCAGCTTTTTTTATGCAGATATAAGATGTGCTTGGTTGCACGTAAATATCAACGAAGTTTACATCAATAAGAAACCCCTTGGAGCCTAAAGGGGTTTTTGTGACTATTATGTTAACTATGATTGAACAGCATATTTATATTTTGAAAAGGTGAAAAAATTTAAAGTGACATATCCCCCCTGGGGGGATATTATTATAATAAGGAGGAATGAAATATGTGTCAAAACCACCATCATCAAAATCATGAACATAAATATCGCAAGCAGGTCATTAATCGATTAGCGCGAATTGAGGGACATGTTCGTTCCATTAAAGAAATGGCGATAGAAGGAAGAGACTGTCCTGAAATTCTTCTGCAAATTGCGGCTGTAAGGAAAGCGTTAGATAATGCAGCAAAAGTAATTTTTGTTGATCATATGGAGAATTGTCTAGTAAATGCTGTTCATCAAGGAAATGAGGAACAAGTATTAAACGATTTAAAAAAAGCATTAGAGAATTTCATTCGATAAGGGGATTAAATTTTTTGATGATTCCAGAGGGTATCAGTCAGGAGCGATCAACAAAACAAAAAATAAAGATCATCCTAGCATTAGCTGTTCCTGCCATGATCGAAAATATTTTGCAAACAGTGGTAGGATTTGTAGACACACTTTTTGTATCAAAATTAGGATTAAACGAAGTCACAGCAGTAGGCGTGGCAAATGCTGTTCTAGCCGTATATATCGCCATTTTCATGGCAGTTGGAGTAGGGGCTTCTTCTTTGATCGCACGTCATGTCGGTGCTGGTAATATTGGCCAAGCAAAAGCCGTTGCTAAGCAGTCAACCATTCTTTCTTTTTTTATAGGTTTATTTTTTGGTTTTATCACCTTATTTTTCACAGAACCTTTACTTCGTCTTATGGGAGCAGAAGCAAGCGTTTTAGTAGACGCCTCTGTTTATTTTCGGATTGTAGCTGTCCCGTCTGTTTTTATTTCTTTAATGTTTATCTTTGGAAGTATTTTACGAGCTGCTGGCGATACAAAAACACCGATGAAAGTAAGCTGGTGGATTAATATCATCCATATCGTTTTGGACTACTTTTTCATTTTTGGTTTATTGGGATTTCACGGGTTGGGCTTAGCAGGAGCAGCCTGGGCGACAGTCATTGTAAGAGTGCTGGGAGCCATCGCTCTTTATTATTACATTCAAAAATCGTCTATACCATTTTCTTTATTTCAGAAATCTTCTTTGGATATAAAGAAATTCACATTGCCTATTTTGAGGCTGTCTGCTCCTGCAGCAATTGAACGCTTAATTATGCGTTTAGGGCAAGTGCTTTACTTTGGATTAATTGTTCGAATTGGAACGGAAACGTATGCAGCTCATACAATTGCCGGGAATATCGAAACATTTTCCTATATGCTAGGATATGGCTTAGCTGCGGCAGCATCAACACTTGTAGGGCAGCATATTGGGGCAAAGCTTGAAAAAGAGGCTTATACATATGGGATGCTGACGACTTATATCGCCATGTTATTTATGTCTATAATAGGTGTTCTGTTGTTTTTCCTTTCTCCTTGGCTTGCTACTTGGTTTACAACAGATAAACAGGCTATTGAGATGGTTACTACGGCATTAAGAATTGATGCTTTTGCCCAACCAGCATTAGCTATGGGATTGGTGTTGACTGGAGCTTTACAAGGAGCAGGAGATACAAAAAGCCCCATGTACAGTACAGCGGTCGGCATGTGGGTCATTCGTATTGTAGGTGTATATGTATTGGGCATCCAATTAAATTTAGGAATAGCAGGAGTATGGCTATCCATTGTAATCGATCAAGTCATTCGAGCCCTGTTTTTATGGTGGAGATTTAAAAAGCAAATCAAACATTGAACATACAATTATATGTATAGAAAACTATAATTCTCAAATACTTTAGTATGCTAATGAACTAAAAATATCCATTGACATTCATTTTTATGTTGTGTTATTTTTATTTTATGTTAATTTATTACTCTAATATATTATCGAATTAAAGTACACTCGCAGATATCTTCATAGATGAGTTATTATAGCAATTATTGCTATGCTTTTTTGAGCTCATTTGATGCAAATGTCGTCTGAACTATTGCAGATGCATTTACGGATGGTTTAATTGTGACTAGTAGCGGGGGACATTTAAATTTTTTGGACATGCAATAGGTTAAAAACAAAATGAAAATAAGTTAAAGGTGGTTATCTATAGTATGAAACGATTAGCAACGATTATTCTAACTATGGCAGCGTTATTCTCGCTCCTGATAGGATGCTCCAAATCGGAGGAAAAAGACAAAACGCTAGTAATTGGAATAGATGATAAATTTGCACCTATGGGGTTCCGGGATGAGAATAATGAAATTGTAGGGTTTGACATTGACTACGCCAAGGCAGCTGCCGAAAAAATGGGAACAAAGGTAAAATTTCAGCCGATCGATTGGAAAACAAAAGAATCTGAATTAAGCAGCGGACGGATCGATCTCATTTGGAACGGGTACACCATTACGGAGGAGCGCAAAAAGAAGGTTCTTTTTACAAAGCCTTATATGAAAAATGCACAAGTTGTGGTTACCCTTGCTGATTCAAACATTTCTAAACTTGATGATCTAGAAGGCAAAGTGGTTGGTCTTCAATCTCTGTCTTCTGCAGCCGATGCGTTGGATAAAAATCCGATTAAATCGAAAATCAAGACGGTTACGGAGTATGCCGACAATGTTCTGGCATTGAAGGATCTAAAGCTAAAACGTGTTGATGCAGTAGTGATTGATGAAGTTGTCATTAAATATTACATGTCGAAAGAAAAAGATACTTATAAACTGCTCGATGAATCCCTTGCACAAGAAGAATATGGAATTGGTGTTAAAAAGGGTAATGAGGAACTGCTGAATAAACTGCAAAAAGCTCTCGATGAGCTGAATGAGGACGGCACTGCCGCCGAAATCTCGCAAAAGTGGTTTGGTGAAAATAAGGTATTAAAGTAAAATAGACCGAACTTGGATTTCCTTGAGAAACCCTGTTTTGCTTTTGGAGGAATTCTTTCATGTCCGTAGATTATTTCAACTCAATCATTAAGCCGATGCTGCTAGGGGCACAGATGACGGTTCTCTTGTTTTTGATCGTCATTGTGTTGTCAATTCCGCTCGGCTTTATACTAACACTTGCTGTAAGAAGCAGGTTCAAGCCTTTATCGTGGCTTACACAGATTTATATATATGTGATGCGGGGCACCCCATTGCTGCTTCAGCTGCTTTTTATATGTTTTGGACTGCCGATGATCCCTGTGATCGGAGATTATTTGGTATTAGACCGCTTTGTCGCAGCTTGTTTGGGCTTTATATTGAACTATGCTGCATATTTTGCCGAGATCTTCCGCGGCGGTTTGCTGGCTATTGATAAAGGTCAGTATGAGGCATCACAAGTCCTAGGCTTGAATAAATGGCAGACGATGACGCGAATCATACTTCCACAAATGTTCCGTATCGCACTTCCAGCAGTCGCTAACGAATCGGTTACACTAGTTAAGGATACCGCACTGCTCTATGCTGTTGCCGTACCAGAATTATTACACTATGCACAGACTGCTGTGAACCGTGATTTTACAATCGTGCCTTTCTTCATTGCAGGCATTATTTATCTGATCATGACGCTCTTATTAACTGTTCTCTTTAAGTGGCTCGAACGACGGTTCAAATTTGATTAAAAAGGAGTAGTGAGTGTGGTTCTCATTGAAGTATCCAACCTCAAAAAATCATATGGCAAGTTGGATGTATTAAAACAGATAACATTTGATGTTAACAAGAACGACGTAATTGCTGTGATCGGACCATCTGGTTCTGGTAAAAGTACAATGCTCCGTAGCCTGGTCCATCTTGAGGAAATAGACGGAGGCAGCATTTGTATATCCGGGGATTATTTGGTGAAGGACGGGATTTACTCAAAACCGCAGGAGATTAAGCGGATCACCTCTAAGATGGGAATGGTTTTCCAACATTTCAATCTCTTTCCTCACCTCACGGTTAAAGAAAATTTGGAACTTGCTCCTAAGCTAGTAAAGAAGGAGTTAAATGCGGAAATTGAACGACGCAGCACAGAACTTCTGAAGAAAATCGGGCTCTCCGATCGGGCATCAGCTTATCCTGCAAAACTTTCGGGCGGTCAAAAACAAAGAGTCGCCATAGCTCGTGCGCTTATGATGAACCCTGAAATCCTGCTGTTTGATGAACCTACTTCCGCCTTGGACCCGGAGTTAACCGGAGAAGTACTGCAAGTAATGAAGCAGCTGGCTGAAGAGCACATGACGATGATTGTGGTGACACATGAGATGGGGTTCGCCAAGGAGGTTGCAAACCGGGTCATTTTCATGGACAACGGGGAAATCATCGAATCCGGTCTTCCGACTGAGATTTTTACAAACCCGAAGTTTGAACGAACGAAAGCTTTCTTGAACCGCAGTTTGAAATAATCCGGGACGCTGTCTATTAGTAGATTACTTGACACTTGCTACTTAAAATAAATAGTAACTGATCAACAAATAAAACGTACTTTTAGCACACCCAAATCCGTTTTAAATAAAACATATTAAGATTAGCAGCACAGACTACAGCAAGGTCTGTGCTGCTATTTGGTGCGCCCGGCATGTACATGAACTATAGGGTGTAAGTCCCGAACCCCGAAGACAGAAGTAGAGGTTAGCTCAACGAAAGGGTGTCCGTGGTGACGCGGAATCTGAAGGAAGCTGGAGGCAAAACACCGGTCCGAGGAACACGAACCTCATATAAGGCTAGGTATGATTGAGTGAGTTTGCCAAACAAAACAAAGCTCTTTCTGTCGAAGGTCATATCGAGTAAATGAGGCGGATAGATGGTGTGAAAGTGCATGTACTTACCCGGGGAGGTCTGGCGGATAGGTGAAATACGCTTCATAACCTACTTAGTGATAAGTAGCTGAACCGTCAGAAGTCAGCAGAGGTCATAGTATTAGTTGGTTTAGAACAACTAAGAAGGACCGAACAATTAAGAGAGAATAGCCCTTGGCATTCAGTGAGTCATGATGAACACAGAAAACGTAGTACCTCACTTGAGGGAGGAAGCGGTGAATCCCGTGGGAGACCTCTTGGAGGGTGGAGTGACCACTGGCATAAAGAGAACAGCTATTCACGGAAGTTATAAAGACTTGCGTCAATTATCTTAATTGAACCGCCGTATACGGAACCGTACGTACGGTGGTGTGAGAGGACGGGAGTTAATCGCTCCCTCCTACTCGATTACGCCCGGCAGAGTGTAATAATCTCTAGGGTGAAAGCCCCGAGCCGTGAAGGCAGTAGTAATGGTACGTACGGTGGTGAGAGGTCGGGGTTAGTCACCCCCTCCTACTCGATTAGTAGAAGCGGTGAAAAGGTCATGAGCCCCCGGAACCATAAGTTTGTTGTATAAATTCATTCGATGGGGTATGGAGCAGGATCATTTAGAAAGAGCCTTGCCTTAGCATTCGTTCCTAAGTGCTTTTTCTCAGTTTATTGATGAATTGCTCAGACAAAATGTTGAAGGAAAGAATATGGTCCATATACACTTCACCGATTTGTTGTATCTCTTCATTTTCATGCTGTAAAGAATATGGGAGAGTTTTTTCTATTAATGGTATATGTTTTTCTGGTTCTTGAACAATGGTGTTCCATGCACGTATGATCAGCTCTAAGTCTTCACTGAACAGTGCGCTTTCCAATTCTTCCGTCGGTAACGGCTCTGATAATAGGGGCATTTCATCCACGAACTGTTTTGAATAAAGTCCTTCTAAAAATTTTTCAAAGTTTTCAGCTAGCTCCTCTGTATTTGCACCAAGATAAAATATTTTCTGAGTTTCAAGGTGAAGGACAATATTTCCATTGGTACAAACTGCAATCGGGATGACGCTGCCTTCTAATTTCAATTCCTCAAGAGATAAAAAGCGGTCGATTTCTATAGCTTCCTTTTCCGTTAAAAAATACATTTTCTCCGCTTCTCCTTCGTGTAAAGCGGTCACGAAAGACGCATACTGATCCGGCAGTTTGTAAGGAAGACTATGTCTCTCTTTTTTTGCTTTATGGCGGCTATGATTTTCCTTCTCAAATTCCTGATTGTGGTGAAAAATTTGTGTTTTATAAAAATGGGTAATGGAAAATTGTTTTGCAGCTACCTTCCATTCCGTCATCGGATTGTCAAATAAAACACTTAAGATGAAGCTTTTGTTATTAAGATCCCCTTCTTCATAAAGCCAAAACATACCTGGTGTTAAAGGTATTTCGGATTGTTCCTCCTTGATTCCAGTAATCTCAATAACGATGGCATCCCCCTTGCTGAAACTGCCTTCCCCATTTAACGTTAATCTGAGTGCATCGTGATCGCGATGGATATATTGTAATTCTGCGTCATGTAATCCATCTTCCAAAATGCTGATCAGCTCTTCCGGCAGATTTTCGCGAATATGTTCAAAATGATTATTCGCTTCATCTAACACTTTTTCGCATTCCTCTATTTTAGCCTTCAACGAAATGATGAGTTCGTCCCGCACTTCCTTTGGCAGTGTCGGCTGATTAATGGTGCCGTCCAGAATATAGGGATGAAATATTTCCGGCAATGTTTGCAATAATTCGTCTTTAATAGATTCAAGATCTTCCCGCAAATAGTCGTAAACATCCTCGCCGTCTTCTTCAAAGCTTTTGATAAAATCCATCCATTCTTCATCAGACTCGGGAATTGTAAGCAGGTGCGCCTTCTGCATTTTGTCATACCATTCTTTTGTAAAAAATTTCATTATATCTCTCCTTATATGCTATCCACCATTTTTTCTCATATAATGAATTCACTTCTTATAAGCGTTTCACCTGCTAAAAAGGAGAAATTTAACAAAATAGGTGATGGGGGTGTCTAATAAGTCGTTTTTACGGCTTATTGACGCCCCCATTAATGTTTTAGAAACGTTGATATATCGGTGTTTATGATTTTTTGTTTTCAATGGGGATCTGACTTTCTGGGCAGCCCCATGATTGTACAGAAAAATATCCGGTTTTAACGGGCAGGATATAAAAAAGAATTACTATCATGCATCTGAACTTAAAAGTAATTACTGTACAGAAATAGTGAAACTAATAGTTGAATAAATTCAAGTTCTATACTTACTAGACAACATCTTTCAAGCCTAACTGATCTGACGCGAAGAGAAATAATTCGTCTACTTGCCTCTCATGACCGAACAGTATGGGAATTGGCGGAACCTTTTTGATATGTCTTTAGCAGCTTTGCTAAGCATATCAAAACATTAGAACGGTCAACCCTGTTTGAAAGGACTATGCAAGGACGAACGCATATTTGTCGTCTTACCTCCAAATCGTTTTCTACTGCTAAAGATGGCTTCGATTTTATGAACATTTTTGGAACAGACAGTTTGACGTTCTTGAACATGAGCTGAATAAGGCAAAAAGGAGAAAAAAATAAAGTATTTGCAACAAATTCATTATTTTGTAAAGGGTGATGAGAATGGTTAGTACATCTACAATAACCTTAACGATGAAACGTTCTTTTGATGCCTCTGCAGATAGAGTATTTGACGCTCCACTTTGCATTCCCCCTGTTAATCCGAAATAAGAACGGGCTGGTCGTTGAGATAACGGATGGCACGGCAGAATACAACGAGAAAAACTACCGTTTATCACTGTTCTACGATCTAGCCAAGATGTCTGTCATTCGTATGGCAAAGTCTTTAGCCCATAAGCTTTTACCATATCAATGCACCGCCGTAGCATGACTCCGGGCTGGATGCGTTCTGAAATTATGCTTGATCACTATGGTATGACAGAAGAAAACTGGCGTGATGCCCTTGTAAAGGAACCCCAATTCATCATCTCGGAAACGCCGCGTTTTGTCGGCCGCTTTAGCCGGTGATCCGAAGGTTGCTCGCTAAAACGGTCAATCTGTGTCAAGCGGTCAGCTCGCGCAAGTGTATGGTTTTTATGATCTTGATGGCTCACAGCCAGATGCCTAGCGATATATCGGAGAAGTGCAGGATGCTGGAAAGCCAGCGAATGCTTCCGAGTACCGCTAACGGGAAGCGATAGTTCGATATGCACTGCAGTGCGGATCTTTATTTTCATGTTTAAAAAAGTGTCCAAGAAGTCGAACTTGATCACCAGGCGCATGTTCGGCTTCTTCTTTTGTGGAAAATTGATGATATCTTCTATTCTCTCGAAGCCTTGTAGCTGTATGGGAGTCGAAGGGTGAGGGGGGAGAAGGTGGATAGATAAGAGGAAGAAAGAATGATGAAAACCTGTGATAAAATATGCGTAGAAGGAAATTCTTTTTCAATTAATGGGAAGCAGTATAAAGGATTTGACAAAGATGGAGAGAAAAAATGACTTATTCGTTTATTTTTAAAGATTCATTTATGGATTTAACGAAAACTCGTATCCGTGAAATACAGACTGATGAAGAAGTGTTGCTTCATCCTAAATGGAGCTTTCCAATTGGAAAGTATTCGTTTTTTTCTGGAAAAGAAGAATATAAGGCAATATCTACAAAAGAACATTTCATACATAACGCCTTTGTTGTGCTTCAACCAGACGGAAAAGAAATTGTACGAATTAAAAATTTGTCACTTCATAAGAAAAAATCTATTTTTAAAGAGCTTCGAATGGTTTATAGCCAGAACAGCTTTCATATAAACTCTACTCTTGCATTTAAAACGATAACGATTAGTAATGGAAAAGAGGTCATTATGACAGCGAACAAAATTTCTTCGATATTTAAAAATCTTTTAGAAATGTATGATTACGAAGTTCAAGTTCATCAAACGATGGACTTACCATTTATAGTGTGGGTGGCCATTTTCAAGGGGATCCATTTATTGATTAGACGTTAGATCCATTGTAAAAATCTCCTTGGACCTTTCCGGAATTCCTTTTTTCTAACTCTTCTCCACGTAATGTTGCGGACATGATTTTTCCTAGTATTTTGTACTAGTTGCTGGTGAAAAGACGAGAGTCTGCGTGCATGACTGTGAGTAAGCGATGGTTTGGATTTTATCAGGTCAGTCAAAACGTATTTTTCGAAGACTATCAAATTGTTATATCAAAAAGGACAAAAGTGCGAAGGACCGTTAAGCTTTAGGAGGATTCACATGAAGGAATATGTAATTTTGGCAGTAGCCATCATAAGTGAAGTATTTGCAAGTTCAATGCTGAAAGTATCAAACGGATTTAAAAGGTTGTTTCCCTCCATCGGAGTCGTAATGGGGTATGGCGCAGCTTTTTATCTCTTATCTTTATCTCTAAAAGCAATACCGCTTGGTACGGCTTATGCGATATGGTCAGGCGTCGGTACGGCTTTAACTGCATTAGTCGGTGTTATCTTTTATAAAGAAAGTATTGATCTTAAAAAATGTTTAGGTTTAGTTCTAATCATTTGTGGAGTGGTTGTTTTGAAACTCAGCAGTTCTCATTAACGATGAGAGAGGAGGCAATTGTATGAAAGGTTATATTGCATTAGGAATTTCTATTATCAGCGAAGTATTTGGTACGACAATGCTTAAATTGTCAGATGGATTTACAAGTTTATTCCCTTCCATTGGAGTTATAGTTGGTTATGGATTATCTTTTTATTGTTTGTCGTTATGTCTTAAGACAGTTCCGTTAAGCTTGGCCTACGCGATTTGGTCGGGGCTGGGGACAGCTTTTACAGCGTTAATTGGTGTTCTAGTATGGCGGGACCCATTTAATATTATTACATTAGTTGGTCTAGTATTGATCATTGGCGGGGTGATTTTATTAAATGCTCCAAAAAGTCCAGATAAAGTTTTATAAAAACTGACCCCCTGTCTGAAGGGCGCAAGGAGTCAGCTATAGGTCTAAACGTTTGTATTTCGTTTATAGGCTGACTGCCGGTTCGTATTCTTTAATTCGCTGACGGACGAAATCAGGAATCGCTCTCGATTTTCCAGCGGCGGCATCATAATTGACATAGATCACTTCAGCCTGAACCAGCGGGTCTTTTTCTCCCGCTTTTGTGATGATAAACTCCATTGTCAGGCTAGAGCCGCCAATTCGTGATGTTCGGCACCAGATCTCAAGCATATCTTTAAAACGGGCTGGCTTTTTATATTCCAGCGTTGATTTGACCATTGCAATATCAAATATATTTTCTTGGGCAAGCTCCTCGAGATCCCGCCCAAACACTTCCTCAAAATAGTCAATAACCGCAACGTCAATATATGTCAAGTAATGGGCGTTAAAGACAATTTTTTGTCCGTCAATTTCTGAGTAGCGCACCCGCAGGCGGTGTGAAAAACGGAATCCTTCCATTATGTACCCTCCTGAAAAAATGTTATTTTCATTATATAATGAAAATTCTATCAATTAAAGCGGGAAATAAGACTTTGTAAAGAAGTTCGAAATAAGCTGAGCGTCTGTCAAAAATTCAAAAATTGATGCTAAAGTTGCGTTCACCTCTTTGATTAGGACAGAGGTAGGAAATAACATAAAGAACAAAAATAAAAAAATATATTCAATAACAAACAAAAGTATTATATAATTGAAATTACAGTAAAAACCAACTAGTATGTTTGGAATATTTTTATATTTATGCAAAAAGCGAAAATAAAAGATGTCATGAACTCTTCCCCCTTTCCTTGGCGCCGACGCTGGCATTTATCAAGCTAAAGAATTTAATTTGTCCAAAGGTGAAGGAATGTACGACAGTTAGTGAAGAAAATTGAAACCGTTTACTTTAAAATTTCTAAATTTTCATAACAGTTCATAAAAACATCATAAGGTACATTCATAATGTATTAGGAAAAAGTACTAGTTTACTAAAGGAGATGGATAATTTATGGTTATAAAAGAATCTTTTGAGCTAGCAAGGCAAGTCTATGAAAAATGGGGAATAAATATTGAAGAAGTATTAGAAAACTTGCAGCAAGCGTCAATCTCTATCCATTGCTGGCAAGGTGATGACGTAAAAGGATTTGAAGCAGATGCAAGCGAGCTTTCAGGGGGGATTGATGTAACAGGAAATTATCCGGGGAAGGCAAGAAATGCTGAAGAATTAAGGCAGGATTTAGAGAAAGCGCTGTCATTAATTCCGGGAAAACATCGTGTCAACCTACACGCCATTTATGCAGAAACAAATGGTGAAAAAGTGGAAAGAGATCAGTTAGAACCGAAACATTTTGAAAACTGGGTTAATTGGGCGAAAAAAATTGGTATAGGGCTGGATTTTAATCCTACCTTATTTTCGCATGAAAAAGCAGCAGATGGACTGACGTTGTCTCATCCTGATCCGGGAATTAGAGAATTTTGGATCAACCACTGTATTAGGAGCCGAAAAATCGGTGAGTACTTTGGCAAGGAGCTTGGAACACCATGTTTAACAAATATATGGATTCCGGACGGCTATAAGGACATTCCAAGCGACCGATTGACTCCAAGGAAGCGATTAAAAGAATCATTGGATAAAATTTTTAGTGTAGAGATCAATGAGAAATATAATTTGGATGCAGTCGAAAGCAAATTGTTTGGAATAGGATCTGAGTCTTTTGTTGTCGGTTCGCATGAATTTTATCTAGGGTACGCCTTACAAAATAATAAAATATACTTATTAGATACAGGTCATTTTCATCCTACTGAAACAGTCTCAAATAAAATTTCATCGATTTTGCTTTATAGCGACAGGCTTGCTTTACACGTATCGAGACCGGTTCGGTGGGACAGCGACCATGTCGTGATTTTGGATGATGAATTGCGTGAAATAGCGCTTGAAATCGTGCGCAATGATGCGCTGCATAAGGTTTTAATCGGACTTGATTTCTTTGATGCCAGCATCAATCGTCTTGCTGCATGGGTCATTGGAACGCGTAATATGATTAAAGCTTTATTATATGCAATGCTTATGCCGCATGAATATTTAAAGCAATTGCAAGAAAAGGGAAACTTTACGGAAAGATTGGCGGTTATGGAGGAATTTAAAACTTACCCTTTCGGTGCAATTTGGGATTATTATTGTGAGAAAATGAATGTTCCTGTAAGAGAAGAATGGTTAAAAGAAATTCAAAAATATGAGGAGGAAGTATTAACTAAGAGACAGTAGTCGTAAATATGGCAAGAGTATGAATTCTCTTGCTGCTCAAATTAGCCGATCAGTGAATTAAATGAGCTGAAAAATTATAAAGACTTCGTGGATTAAGGAAAGCTTCCCTCCTAATGGAGAAGATAAAGTAAATATAGGAAGTGCTAGATTCGGCAATTTCACTTAATAGCTTTAGCATCCGAAGCATCAGAAGATAGTAGAAAGAGAAAAAAATGTGTGGCAGAGGTTGATGAAATGAACAAATCGCAGCCAATTTTTATAGGAATTGATATTGGAACACAGGGCATTCGCACAATTGCAATCGGTTATAACGGAACTATTTATGCAGCCAGTACTGTAACTTTTAACTTGGCGAAAGGAAACGAGTTAAGAATGGAGCAATCGCCGTTTATGTGGTGGAAGCATACCGCTGAATCTATTCGACATGTAGCAAATAGTTTGAAGGAGCAAAAAATTCTTAATCAAGTTGTTTCCTTGTCTGTCACTTCCACATCAGGTACTGTAATTCCCCTTGATAAACAATATGAACCGCTATACAATGCCTTAATGTACAGCGACAGCAGGTCAGCATCTGAGGCAGCGCTTTGTAGAGAGGCTGCCTTTGCAGCAGGGCATTATACGGCATTTTCCAGCTCGTATGGTTTGCCGAAAATTGTTTGGTTCCATAAACATTTTCCGCAAATAGCAAAGGATGTATGTTTATGGGCGCATCCTACTGACTATATTATCGGGAAATTAACGGGAAAATGGGGAATAACCGATTATACGAGTGCATTTAAAAGCGGCTATGATTTAAATAATGAAAAATGGCCGGAATATATTGAAAAAACTTTAAAAATACCTGTTAAATTACTTCCAATCGTATTGCCTTCAGGGACTTTTGCCGGGAATGTGTCAAAGGAATGTATGGAGGAAACAGGGTTGCCGGGAAATGTAAGCGTTACACTCGGACTGACTGACGGTTGTGCGTCGCAGTTCGCATCCGGTTCATTATCACCTGGAAACTGGAACACGACAATTGGCACAACTTTAGTAATAAAAGGGATTACATACGAGCCAATAATAGATGAGAAGGGAATACTTTATAACCATCGCCATCCAGATGGATATTGGATGCCGGGCGGTGCGAGCAACACAGGGGGAGATTGGATTTCAATTGATTATTCAAAAGATGAATTAGCTTATTTAAACAGTAAAGCATATGAATATTTCCCAAGCCGGTGGATTTCGTATCCGCTCCGGCAAAAGGGAGAGCGTTTTCCTTTTGCATTTCCTGACATACAAGGCTTTGACGAACCAGGTTTGACAAAAGAACAGCTCTTTATTTCCCGTTTAGAAGGTGTTGCCTATCTTGAAAGAATGGCTTACGAGATGATTGAAAAGCTGTCAAGCGAGAAAGTGAAGGCTGTCTTTACAGCAGGCGGAGGAAGCAGCAGTGATGTATGGCTGACTATACGGAGCAATGTCTTAAAGAAGCCTATTATTAAAATGAAGCATAGCGACGGTGCTATTGGGGCTGCGATTGTTGCAGCAGCTTCATATTTTGGAAGTATTCAAGAAGCCGGGGAGAACATGCTGAAAAGAGAAAAAGAGGTGATGTTTGAAGAACATATAAGTGAACAATATGAAGAAGGATATGAACGCTTTATTCAAGCACTTAAAAAGAGAGGAGTTGTGCTGTGACAAGATTTTTCCTTTTGCGCCATGGAGAAACGGAATGGAATCGGGATGGCAACAAATATTGCGGAAGGACGGATGTTTCACTGTCAGAGCAAGGGATTAAGCAGGCGGCAGCAGCAGCTAAAGCGCTGAAGCACGTAAAGTTTCACGCGGTCTTTTCTTCAACTCTAGTAAGAGCATCGGCAACAGCTGCAATTATAAGCAAAGAGTTTGGTTTGCCAGTTATTGAAGATCAGCGTCTTGTAGAAATTGACTTCGGGAAATGGGAAGGAAAAACGGTACAAATGATTGAGAGAGAACATAAGGATTCATGGACAGATTGGTTAACGAGTCCGGCAGAGTGTTTTGCCGGGGAAACGGGAGAATCTGCAAGTCAAGTTTATAATCGGATCCAATCTTTTTTTGAAGAGGTATCGAAAACATATCCAGATAAAAATGTGCTTGTTGTAGCTCATAACACAGTAAACCGTATTGCTGCAACGCAATGGTTTGGATTACCTTTTTCGCATTACCGCAAAATAAAAATGGACAATACAGGGGTTTCTATTATTGAATATCACGGTAAAGGAAAGGCATCCATTATTCAATGGAACAGTATTTTGCATCTTCTTTGAAGCAGGAAGTTTCCGATAAGCATCAAATCGATCTTAAAAAATTTCCTTTTCGGAAAGGTATGGAGAAAATTGAACAAAACGTTTAAGTTTTTCGCCCTTGCTTTTTTCCTGTTCTTTTTGGCATCCTGCTCTTTATCAAAAGAATATGAGGTTATTTATGTAGATAAACCAACTGAACAAAGGAATCATGAAAGCAACAGGAATCATGAACATGAGATTGTCATTGGACTTGTTCCTAAAATCGCTAATATTCCTTATTTTTTAGCAGCAAAGGAAGGAGCCTTAGAAGCAGCGAAGGATTTGAATGTTACAGTCATCTATAAAGGGCCTTCTGCGGCAACCGCAGAGGAACAAATTGCCGTTATTCATGAGCTGATAGAGCAGAAAGTAGATGTGATTGCTGTTTCAGCAAATGACCCGAAAAAATTGGGTACGGTTCTGCAGCAGGCCCGTGAAAAAGGGATAAAAGTCATCACTTGGGATGCAGACACAGACGCAAAATATCGTGACTTCTTTGTCAATATGGTCGATGCCGAGCAAATGGGAAGACATATTATGGATCTTTTAGCATTAGAAATGGGAGAAAGGGGGAAATACGTTATTTTGACCGGCTCGCCGACTGCTGCGAATTTAAACAATTGGATTAGGTGGTTAAAGGTGCAGCAAGAAGAATATTATCCAGAATTAGAGCTGCTCGATGTGGAGTATGCGAATGAAGATATTCACAAAGCTTACAATTTAACAGTTAACCTATTAAAAAAATACGATGATCTAAAAGGGATCATTGGTATATCGACAGTGAACCCGCCTGCTATTGCGCAGGCGTTAAAGGATTACGGAAAATCTGGAGACATTAAAGTTGTTGGAACATCGACTCCGAACATGACAAGACCATATTTGAAAGAGGATGTGCTGCAAACCATCACATTATGGAGTCCGCAAAAGCTCGGTTATTTAACCATTGCGTTAGCCAAAAACTTAGTGTTGGAGGATTTGCCGTATGATGGACAGTTTGTGGAGAATATAGGGAATATTAGTTTTGACGGCGACATGGTGATTATGGGACAGCCAATCGATTTTACAAAAGAGAATGTGGATCAATATGATTTTTAAGAGAAGAAACGATTCAAGCCGAAAATCTTTGTCTTTAACACATAAACTAATTATTTCCTATGTTCTGCTGACTGTTATTCCAATGGCTTTGCTTGGTCTTTTAGCGTATTCGCAGTATACATCCTCTATCGAGAAAGAAGTCGGAAAATACACTCCGCGATTATTAAAGCAAGTGAAAAATAATATCGAAAATGAAATCAGGAAATTGGAAGCGCTTCCAAATCTAGTGTATAATTCGAGCGATGTGATGACAATATTACGGGAATCGGAAGAAACTACTCAATCTAAAAGACTCCGAGATAAGTATATTGTTGAAAGCTATTTAACAAGAACATACTTGCGAAACCACACAGACAATATTTTAGGAGTGTTCCTTATATCGAAGAACCGTGTTTTTTCAAGCACTACTTTACCTTATGAGAATTTTGGCTTTCATGACGGTTCGTTGCCATATTTGAATTCTTTAAGCAAAGTTGGAAGTATGGAAGTAGTGTTATCAAGTCAAATTAACTTAACTTTTGAAGGGTCTCCTTCCTATTTTATGCTAATAAAAGAAATCACCGACTTCGATAATAGAAAAAAGCTGGGAACAATATATATTGTGGTAGATGTAACATTCATAGAGCAGTTTGCTAAGGATTTGCTGCATGAAAAAGATGCGGAAGTATGGATGATGACGAAGGACGGAATGATTATATATCATTCAGATCGCTCCAAAATCGGCACAATTGATAAGAGAATTGACAAATATCCAATTTTAAACGGCAGCTTTACTATAAAAAAGAACGGCGAGCGCCTGCTGGTTAGCTTAAATGAGTCGAGTGTATTGCCGTGGGTGATGGCTCATAGCATGCCAATAAAAAATTTAACAGAAACAACGGATTTAGTAAGAAACGTGACAATCCTCATTTTCATAGCGTTTGCCTTAATAACGACCGCCATTTCCATATTCTTTGCAATGAATGTAACCCGTCCTTTAAATAATTTAAGCAAAATGATGAAGGAAGTTGAAAAAGGAGATTTAAGCATTAATATACCTGTTCATTCAAATGATGAAGTCGGGCAGCTGGCTAAAAGCTTTAATTCAATGCTGATGGAAATTCGAGAGCTGATTAAGCAGAAATATAATGTAGAGCTTAAACAAAAAACAGCTGAATTATATGCATTGCAATCTCAAATTAATCCTCATTTTATGTATAACACATTAGAAACAATCAGCATGTCGGTCGAAGAAGAAAAAACAGAAGATGTTGTAACAATGCTGACTTTGCTTGGAAGAATGCTTCGGTATTCTTTAAATAACAAAGATAAATTAGTCACGATACGGAATGAACTGCAGCATATTGAAGATTATTTGCGCATACAGAAATTCCGGTTTGAAGAACGACTGCACTTTGAAATTGAAAAAGAAGAGAAATTACTAGAATACTATATTCCTAAATTTGTGCTGCAGCCAATCATTGAAAACTCTATTAAGTACGGACTTGAAAAACAGAGAGAGCTAAAAGTGAATATTTCAGTTTGTGAAGAGCATCCGGACCTCATTTTAACTGTTTTGGACAGCGGTCCTGGAATCGCCAAGGAAAAGCTGGAAGAGTTAAATGAAAGATTGATGGCTGATCCAATGTTAGGAAGGGATTCCGGCATAGGAATTATCAATGTAAATGCCAGAATTACAATGATTTTTGGGGATCATTACAGATTATCGATTACTAGTCATGTAAATAAAGGTACTATGATTAAAATTCGAATACCAAAAATAAACGCCTATCAAGCAAACCAGCTTCTTTTGAAAGGAGGAGGTGATTAATGATCACGGATCAGATAAAGGTTGTAATTGTCGATGACGAGCCGCGGATTAGACAGGGGCTGGAAAGACTAATTAAAAAGTTTAGGCCAAACTGGCACATTTGCGGGGTATTCTCAGACGGAGATGAAGCTTTTAGAGAAATTCATGAAAAAATTGGCGCCTTCGATCTTATATTTACCGATGTGCAAATGCCGGTTATAAACGGATTGGAATTAATTAGTCTACTGAAAGAAAAAGGGTATAACTTTTATTCCATTATTATCAGCGGGTATGATGATTTTAAATATGTCCAGACAGCGCTGCGGGAAGGGGCAATTGATTACATTTTAAAACCGATAGATCGAGAGAATTTTGAATCCCACTTACAAAAAGCAGAGGAGCTTATAGTAACTGACAAGAAAAACAAAAGACTAATCGAAGAGGCTGAAGAAATTCAAACAAAATTGACGTATGAAAAGCAAATCCAATTATTAAGCGATACAACGGCAGTTGAAAATATGGATGTGTCGTATTTGGACTGGACACGTGATTTTCCAGATGGAAAGTATAATTTGCTTTATATCGGTATAGATAATGCGTTTTCTAGAAACGGCTTCGAAAATAAGGATGAATGGAAGAAATGGGATGACACCATCAAAGAATCGATTCGAAAATCGTTTATAAAGGAACGCAATTGGATTTGGAAAAACAACCAATATTCGTATTGGGTGCTTATTTATAACGGGGAAGAGGCGAAGATTGAACAAAGCTGTTTGTCGCTCAAAACAACCATTCAGAGGACAACGCCTTTTACGGCATCGATTGTTTTCGGACAGTCATTTGTGGATTTATCAATGTTAGTGGATGTGAAGAACGAGCTGCGAGAGGCAATGAAATATAGGATGATTCAAGGAGGGAATAAGCTTTTTAAAACGGAATCTTTAAAGCACCTTACCTATAATAAGATTACGGATGTTCCGCCGGCAGTGTACAAATGGGCTGAACAAACGGTTGAAGCAATGAAATATGAAGAGCAAAATGCTTTAACAGCAATCAACTCATTTTTTGACGAGCTTAAAAAAATGACCTCACCTTTTTTGCTTCAAGAATCAGTTCGTTATTTGTGCATCCGGGTCATAAACCAATGGATACAGGATGATGGGATTAGCGAGCTTCCTACACTGCTTAGCGAGGCATTTTCGATTACGGATGAACCGGCTTCCTTTTCTGTTTTGAGACAGGAAATGATTAACTGGATCATGAAAATTAGAAAAATGAGAGAATATTATCGGAAAAATACAATTGACCCAATTGTTAAAGCAAAAGAATGGATTCATTCTAATCTTGGCGAAAATATTACCATTAAACGTATTGCGGAACATGTTCATTTAAACCCAACCTACTTTTGCGAATACTTTAAAAATCAGACAGGAGAAACAGTTCTGGATTATGTAACGAATGCGAGAATTCAAAAGGCGAAACAATTATTGGCTGCTACGGAAATGAAAATTTATGATATAGCTGTTCATGTCGGATATCAAGATGCAAAATATTTCAGCAGATTATTCAAACAATGGACCGGCTTATTACCGTCGCAATACAGGGAAAAACGGGGGAGCTTTTAAAAGGACGCACTGAAGGCGTTGAAAACTGATCGTTGAAATACAAAAATACTTGAAACCTTTTTAAAAGAACGTACTGAAGACGGTTGGCACATACCGAACTTTGTATCGGCAGCTGTGCTGAATTTGTTTCCAGTACGTTTTTTATTTTTTTAAAATTTACTGAATATTGTCACACCAATCCGAATTTTAACCCCTATCCATAAGTAAGCGATTTCATTAATATGTTTATAAAAAGATAACACTTGAATTTATCTGTGAAAATGGGGGAATTTTCAGTGACGATGATAGGGCCGTCGCTAATGTGTGCAGACATGGGAAATTTAAAAAGGGATGTGCAAGAACTTGATCAGGCCGGGGTCGATTTTTTTCACATTGACATTATGGACGGTTCGTTTGTTCCGAATTTTACGATGGGGCCGGATATGGTCAACGTCATCCGTGCGGCAACGGATAAGCCGTTAGATATTCATCTCATGATTATGAGGCCGGAGGAGCATATAAATTTATTCGCTGATGCCGGTGCGGATATGATTTCGGTTCATATTGAATCAACTATTCACTTGCAGCGCGTTTTGCAAACGATCAAATCTAAAGGCATAAAAGCGGGAGTGGCCTTAAACCCCTCCACTCCAATTGAATCGATTGAATATGTGATGGATGTGATTGATTATGTCACATTGATGACAGTGAACCCCGGTTTTGCCGGTCAAAAATTCATACCGACGATGTATAACAAAATCAAGAAACTTCATCAATTGATTGAAAAAGAAAGCTACAATATTTTGATTCAAGTTGACGGCAATATAGGTTATGAAACGATCCCAAAAGTTTTGGAAAATGGAGCAAAAATGCTCGTTTGCGGCACATCCAGCTTGTTTAAATCCAAAGGGTCTCTTCATGATGCTGTTATTCATCTTCGTCAATTTATTGAAGGAACATCCAAGGTAAAAACGGAGGAATAATATGTCTTCAATTACAGTAGTTGGCAGCATTAATATGGACATTGTTGCGATGACAGACAAATATCCGAGCCATGGTGAGACAGTTTTCGGGAACAGCATGGTTTTGTTTAGTGGAGGAAAAGGCGCCAACCAAGCAACAGCTTGTGCAAAGCTTGGAAAAAAAGTTTATTTGATTGGTGCGATCGGAGAAGATGCTTTTGGTGCCGAACTAACAAAAAGACTAGTACAAAACCGTGTCGACACGACATTAATCAAAATAGTGCCGAACGTTCCTACAGGCAGTGCCTTAATTACAGTTGATTCATCAGCTGAAAACACAATGCTCGTGATAAAAGGCGCAAATGATTCATTAACCGCTGAAGATATATTGGAAAGGATCCGTACAATTGAGGACAGCAAGGTGCTTCTCATTCAGATGGAAATACCTGTTGAAGCCGTTATCCAGGCGATGAAAGCAGCAAAACGAAAAGGGATGTTTGTTATATTAGATCCGGCTCCTGCAGAAGGCATAGTACTCGAGGCTCTCCAGTATGCCGACATTATAACGCCGAATTTACAGGAAACCTATACATTGACAGGCATTAAAGCTGATTCAGAAGAAAGCGTAATCAAAGCAGCAGAACATTTCCACCTTCATTTTGGAATGAAAAAGAGCATTATTAAAATGGGCGGAAGCGGTCTTGTGCTTTATGATGAAGGCAAGACTTTATTCATACCGCCGTTAAAGGTAAAAGCTATTGATACGGTTGGAGCTGGAGATTCCTTTGCCGGGGCTCTTGCATGCGCAATTGCTGATGGAAAAACATTAGAGGAAGCTGCCAAATTTGCTGTTATTGTTTCCGGCATCAAAGTAACTAGAAAGGGTGCGCAAGACGGCATTCCGACACTTGAGGAAGTAAAGCAATATTGCAAAGAAAATGGAATAACAACTGGTTAGAAATAAGGTGATAGCATGAGTGAATACTTGCTTCAAATGTTAAATATCAGCAAAACATTTCCTGGTGTAAAAGCATTAGATGACGTGAAGCTTGAAGTAAAGAAAGGGGAGGTTCATGCCCTTATTGGAGAAAACGGCGCCGGTAAATCCACACTCATTAAAATACTAGCTGGAGTTTATCAGCCTGATCCAGGAGCCCAGTTTTTCTTTGAAGGAAAGGAAGCAAAAATACGAAGACCAATTGATGCCACTATGCGCGGCATATCAATTATTTACCAGGACTTAAGCTTATTTCCGAATTTATCGGTAGCAGAAAACATTTATATAGGAAGAGACAGCGATAAGCATTCTTGGAAAAAAGTTGATTGGGCTCTTATGGAAAAAACGGCCAAAAAGGCTTTAAAAGAGCTTGATTTTGAGATTGATGTTTCAACACCGGTAGAAAAACTGAGCATAGCCCAGCAGCAGATGGTCGAAATAGCGAGGGCGCTTGCGTTTGATGCGAAATTAATCGTCATGGATGAGCCGACATCATCACTTTCCGCCGGTGAAGTAGAGAAGCTGTACGAAGTTATATTTTCTTTGAAAAAAAGAGGGATTTCAATTATTTTTGTAAGCCATAAATTAAAAGAACTTTTTACAGTTTCTGATCGATTCACCGTTCTAAGAGATGGCAAATATGTCGGTACGTATCATGCAAATGAATTAACAGAAGAAAAACTAATTACGTTAATGGTTGGCCGGAAAATTTTATATGAAAAAAATAAAGAAAAGGCAGCCTCAGGCAAAACATTGCTTGAAGTAAGAAACCTTGCGAAAGAAGGAAATTTCAAAGATATTTCATTTGAACTGAGGGAAGGGGAGGTTCTTGGAATTACAGGGCTAGTAGGCTCTGGTCGCACCGAGCTGGCGCAAGCTATTTTTGGCATTAATCGTCCTTACAAAGGGGACATCATCATTAACGGTCAAAAGACTGTGATCAAGTCTTCAGAAGAGGCAGTAAAAAAAGGAATTGCTTATATTCCTGAAAGCCGGAAGACGCAAGGGCTTATTTTAAGACAATCAATCATTAACAATATTTCGCTTCCTGTGTTGAAAAAATTAAAAAATAAATTTTTGCTGATTAATCGAAGAAAAGAAATAGAATTAGCTGAGCATTATATACAATCATTAGATGTCAGACCGCCGCTGCCATACAGGGCTGCCGGCGATTTGTCAGGCGGAAATCAACAAAAGGTAGTCATAGGAAAGTGGCTGTCAACAAATCCTAAAATTTTGATTATCGATGAGCCGACTAACGGAATTGACATCGGTGCCAAGTCAGAAATCCATAAGCTTTTAAGAGGATTAGCGGCAAATGGAATGGGAATCATTGTGATTTCTTCTGAACTTCCTGAGGTGCTTGCTGTCAGCGATCGCATTATCGTTATGCGCCATGGACGAATTGCAGGCGAACTCGGGATTCATGAAGCGACACAGGAAAGCATCATGAACCTTGCATTGCTTGGGCAAAAGGGTAAGGTCCGCGAGGAGGCACAATTATGAAAGCGTTTTTAAAATCAAAAGAAATGAGCGTTGCTGTCATTATTTTACTTCTATGCATCATATTGGCCTTCATTAGCCCGGTATTTTTAACAGCAGATAATTTGTTGGATGTTGTGAAAGGAAATACAGTGTTAGGCATTTTGGCTATTGGAATGACGCTTGTCATCATTACAGGGGGGATTGATGTATCTGTTGCAGCAGTGACAAGCGCAGTATGTGTCGTTTTGGGCAAGACGATGATGTTTTTGCCTGATAGCCCGCTGACCATTGTGTTGATTTTTGTCATTGCTCCGCTTTTCGGAGTGCTGTTAGGCTCCATCAATGGAATTTTAGTTGCAAAAATTCAAATTCCGGCGATTGTCGTTACTTTAGGGATGATGAGTATTATTAACGGACTTGTTCTGTATATTACAAACGGCCAATACTTGAACAGCAGCAACTTCCCAACTGTTTTCTTGAAATTTTCGAATTTCTCTGTTTTTGGAATATCCATTATTATTTGGCTTTTTATCATTACAGCAGCTTTGACATGGTACATTCTTAAATACACATTAATCGGCCGCGAAGTAATGGCTATTGGCGGAAACAAAGAATCGGCTGTCCGAGTCGGAATTAACTATAGCAAAGTTCAAATATTTGTATTTTCTTATATGGGCTTTTTAGCAGGGATTGCTGCGATTGCTCAAACTTCTTATACAAAAGCGGTAGATCCGAACGGAATGCTTGGCTTGGAATTAATGGTTATTGCTGCAGTGGTACTGGGAGGAGCCAATATAATGGGAGGACACGGAACAATATTTGGAACGATATTAGGTGTTCTTCTGCTAGGAATTATACAAAATGGATTAATATTAGCGAAAATTGATACTTTCTGGCAAAAGGTTTTTACAGGGGCAATTATTTTAATCGCTGTATCGTATGACCATATTCAATACAAACGTTCGCAAAAGCAGCTTTCAAAAATTGAAGTGGAAGCATAAGGGGGGAGAGGATGAAACAGGTTACGCTTTCAAAAGAAAATATACTCGGACTCATTGCCATCGGTCTATTTGTTTTGATGAGCATAAGTGTTCCGGGATTTTTATCAAGCAATAACTTGACAAATATGATGTTTCAGCTGCCTGAGTTCGGTTTGTTTGCTTTAGCCATGATGGTGGTGATCGTAACAGGCGGAATCGATTTGTCGATCACGTATACGGCAGCGCTGGCAGGGGTAGCAATTGCGATATTATCAAGCAATGGATATCCGATGATCATTGCGATTTTAGGAGGCATTGCAGTTGGACTTCTTTGCGGTTTTATGAATGGATTTATTATAGCCAAGATCGGAGTATCACCGATTCTTGTAACCCTTGGGACAATGGTATTGTTTGAAGGGCTTATTCTCAGCATTACAAAAGGAAATTCAATATCCGGATTCAGCCCTGAGTACACGCTGATTGGAAATGGTTATTATCTGGGGCTCATTCCGCTTTCGATTATAATCTTTCTCTTTGTCGCTATTTTGACTTCCGTACTGCTGAATAAAACAGTATGGGGAAGATCAGTTTATATGGTTGGAAGCAATCCGGTTGCATCCTTGTTTTCAGGGGTTAATAACAGCAAGGTTTTAATGAAGGTGTATTTATATAGTGCTTTGTTAGCAGCAATTGCTTCTATCATTATGACATCAAGATATAACACAGTAAAAGTTGATCTTGGATCATCCTATTTATTGCAAAGCGTTGCAGCAGCCGTTCTTGGCGGTACTGAAATCCAAGGAGGCTATGGGAAAGTGATCGGCACGTTATATGCAGTTATGATTTTTCAAATGATATCCAGCGGCTTAAATCTAATGGGAGTGCCGAGACCGATTGTGACAGTGATTATGGGGGTTATTTTAATCGCGGTGTTAATTATTAACTTTATTAAAGTAAAGGCTGATGAAAACAAGCAAAAAAAGCTTGCAGAAACAGCATAATGACTTTTCTTTAATTGGTTAAAAGATTTATAAACTATAAATTTACAAGGAGGAACAGTATGAAAAAAATTGCAGGTTTATTTGTCGCTTTATTGCTTGTATTTGGTCTTCTTGCAGGATGTGTTTCTCAGCAGGGTGCAGGGGGGAATTCAAATTCATCTAAAGATGGAAAAGATGAGGCTGGCGGGGGCGATGGAAAAATCAAAATTGCCGTTGTTCCTAAACTAATTGGCATTCCTTATTTCAATGCATCTGAAAAAGGAGCAATTCAAGCGGGAAAAGATCTTGGAGTCGAAGTGATTTATACAGGTCCGACAGAGGCAGATGCTGCCCAGCAAGTTAAGGTGATTGAAGATTTAATTAGTCAAGATGTGGATGTAATTGCTGTTGCACCGAATGATGCAGCTGCATTATCGCCTGTATTACAAAAAGCGAAGGATAAAGGAATTATCGTGATGGACTGGGATACACCAGCAGATCAATCTTTAGTTGAACTTTCTGTCCACCAAATTGATGACGAAGCTTATGGCCGTCATATCGCAAAATCATTAGTTGAACAAATGGGGACTGAAGAAGGGGAAATTGCCATTCTCACAGGTGGTCTTGCGGCAGCAAACTTAAATTCATGGATCGATGCAGCGAAGAAGGAGCTTGAAGAAAATTATCCAGGAATAAAGCTAGTAACAGATAAAATTGCGACTGATGAAAAGCAGCAAGTGGCATACCAAAAAACGCTTGATTTAATTAAATCATATCCGAACCTTAAAGGGATTATGGCATTTTCAACTCCTGCTCCTCTTGGCGCAGCTCAAGCTATTCAAGAGAAAGGTCTTCAAGACAAAATCGCTGTTGTCGGAACAGCACTTCCGAAGGATTCAGCTCCATTTTTAGAGGATGGCTCATTAGATGTAGCAATCCTTTGGGAGCCTGACAAATTAGGATATTTGACAGTCGCTTTAGCTAAAGATCTTGTTGATGGCAAAAAGCCTGAAAACGGTCAAAATATAGATGGTGTAGGAGAAGTGGAAGTTTGGGAGGATGGTAAAACGGTCATTATGGGACCGCCTACAGACTTTACAAAGGATAATGCTAAAGACTATGACTTTTAATTTTCGTTAAAGAGATTACCCCTCTCACATTTTTGCAATTAGAGAGGGGTTTCGTTATTTTAGAAAGTATTGCTATTTTTGCAGATCCGGTAAGTTCTTTGCCTTGCAATAAGAAAAAGTGAAGGCTAAAATATCAAAATTTTTATTGGCAGGAAACGTAAAGAGATTTTTCTTGCTTTGTGGACAGGGAAAACCTTTTTAATGGTTACTGCCAATGAATTTTTTGAAGAATGGAAGAAAAGTTGTTTGCAAATGTTTACTCAGATTTTGACCTGCTGCATGAGCAGCAAGAAAATGTCTAGTTATGGAACGCTATCCTAATTTTTAAGCGAAACATTTAGCAGCTTCATAGATTGTGTGAATTTTAGGAGGGATAAAATGACACATATCGCAGTTGACATCGGTGCATCAAGCGGACGGCTTGTCATAGGGGATATAAAAAATGGAAAATTGACAATTGAAGAAATACACCGATTTGCCAATGGTTTTACGGAACGAAATGGAACGTATTATTGGGATATTGATCATTTGCTGACGGAAATTGTTAAGGGATTGGCATATGCCAAAACATTGGGAGTGAAAAGGTGTACACTTGGAATCGATACTTGGGCTACAGATTATGTGCTGGTCGATCAAGAAGGAAAAAGGGTGCAAGAGGTCATAGCATACAGAGATAAAAGAACAGAACGGACGATTGAGAAAATTACGAAGCATATTACCAAAAAAGATATATATGAAAAAACAGGCATTCAGTTTTTATCCTTCAACACCTTATACCAGTTATATGAAGAAAAAAAAGAAAATCTTGAAAAAACGAAAATGATTATGACAGTTCCTGATTACTTAGGATACAAACTGACTGGATGTGCAGTGACGGAAGTGACAAGCGCATCTTGTACTCAGCTTTTAAACGTGAAAGAAAAAGATTTTGATCAAGATTTGCTTCAGCTGCTGTCAATTGAGCGTGAGCAGTTTCCGCCGTTTTCTTACCCCGGGGACATGCTCGGATATGTCAGAAACGAATATTTTCCTGATTACGATCTGCCCGAAACAAAAGTGATTATAGTTGGTTCTCATGATACAGCTTCCGCAGTTGCAGGAGTACCTGCTGCTGAAAAAAATTGGGCGTATTTAAGCAGCGGAACTTGGTCTTTGATTGGGATTGAATCGGATGCGCCAATCATTACAGAAAAATCATTATTTTACAATTATACAAATGAGTGGGGAGTGTTTGGGACATACCGTTTTTTAAAAAATATTATGGGCATGTGGATTATTCAAGAAGTGAGAAGACATTTAACGAAAGATTACAATTTTGCCCAAATGGTTGATGAGGCAAGAAAGGCGCCTCCGTGCAAACAATATATCAATTTTAACGATCAGCGATTTTTTAATCCGGACAATATGGTAGAAGAAATTCAGAAATATTGCAGGGAAACGCTTCAGCCTGTGCCGCAATCAACAGGAGAAATTGCGAGATGTGTATTTACAAATCTGGCTATACTATATTCCTTGTCAATGGATGAAATTGAAAGTATATCGGGCAGAACAATCGATTCATTATATATTGTCGGAGGCGGCTCGCAAAATGATTTCATAAACGAAATGACCGCTGCTGTAAGCGGAAAAACGGTTTTTGCCGGTCCCTCTGAAGCAACGGCTGTAGGAAATATTTTAATTCAGCTAATAGCGGAGAAAAAGCTTGCAAATTTACAGGAAGGACGGAATCTAGTCTTGAACTCTTTTTCTATTAAGCGTTTTGATCCAAGAGAAAGCGGAAACGATGCATTAAAAGAACAATTTAAACAAGCTGTTTTCTCCTGATACATTCATTGTGGAGGAGATCATGCTCAAAGAAAGCATAAATGATGAATAGGGGACTATTCCTGCGGGATTACACATGCACGGGAATAGTGGCACGATGTGTGTTATAAAAATTTTAGGAAGAACATAGGCGATCAGTCGAATTTCCTTTCCGCGCGCCTAGGAAGGGAGATTCGCTTTCCGAAAAAAATATGATGGGGGACATTGTGGAGCAATAGGACAAAAATGTTCTAAGCCGTCCCCAATCCTTAAAAATCGTTGGAAAGCTTTTATCCCTTGGGGTATGAAAAGCTTCATGGTAGTTATGGGGGGCTTTTACTGCATTTATACTTCCCCTGTCTGCAAGTTTTATTAATACTGTAGTAAATAAAATTCTTTTATGGATTTTACGTATTAAAATACCATTTAAAAAATTATTTATTGTCGGGGTATATGCATACATACCGTTTTCAGCCGAAGCATTATTGAAAGTGATTTTCACGACCGATTCTCCACTCGTCTTTTTTGATTCATAAATGAGCCTAATACCTTATTTACGAACATTCTATACGGCATTTCCATTTTTAGTATTTGGTGTATAATAAGTTACACAAATGGAGTATATTTACGAAAAAGTACCTTGCGATATCATTGGTTGTCATAATAAATATATTAGAATTCGTTATAAACAGTTTCTTTAATATTTATTTGTAATTCTGCAAATAAGCATTCTTTTAAGAAAGAAATAACTAAAGGTTTGAAACCTGTTGTCGTTAATCCAATGAAGGTAAAACGATTGAAAAAGCTTGAAGATGATTCGCGCTCACCAAGGATGTGGATGCGGAAGTTACTACTCAATGTGCGTCAAGGTCTGTAACTCACATATATTTTACGAGGTATATTATACCGAATTGCACGATGGTATAAAGCTCAGTGTATCATGTGTTTGATTTTCGTGCGGACAAAGGAATTCTAAGAAGTGTTATAGAGGAGCTTGGCCGGTCTCTGCCTGATGACTAGACCGAACGAAGGAACGTGGGCACCTAGATGCCAAGAGACATAGGAGGGTACGTCATCATAAGCGACGCAGAGATTCACAGTGCATCGTATACAGACCTAGCTACATCCATATTTAACCAGTAGTGACCGCGGAGCGTACCCATTAACTGTAAGAGAATCGCATATTTATAAAATTATGTTAGTGATCTGTCGAAAAATATTTTTTTGACACCCCTAAAACGGGTCAAACCGTAGATAAATCAATATTTATAGAGGGAGGTGAAAAAATGTTAGAGGCCATAGTTATCTTTATAATTGTATTTGGTGCTGGAATGTTAGCTACCAAGAAACGCAAATAAAATCAGATTGTATTTACAATCCCCTTTTGCTGGAGTCGGCCAACTATCATTTTAAAAGGAGATTTTCGTAAGCACTTTTATCCTGAAAGTTCCCAAATAGAATCTTTACAATCCACGAGTCTTTTGAATCTGATAGTCACGGACTCCTTCCTCACTTTGATGAGAAGGGCTTGAAGAACACATTTCGTATGACATTGATAGCGCTCTAAGGAGGTATATCGTTCATAGAAACGCTTCCCACAAGATGTACATTTATAACGACGCTTTTTCAGAATTAGATATGTATACATTTATCGAAATTTTACGTCTCGAATTTTTCTGTAGACGATAATCATGAATGGATCTTGTTTTCTCCCTAAATTGAGGACAGCGTTGATCACAAGGTTTTGTTGCGATAAAAATTTCAAGGTTCGTATCTGTTTCCACAATACCATTACTTTTTTAATCCGATCAGTTTTGTGATACTTAACTTTTAGGTTTCTGGGCGGGAAGTGTGATTTTACACAATAAATAGGACTTGAGCTTTTGTTGCATATTCACCGCTTTACACGGAACGGCGGGTATGAAGGCTTGTATGCATTGCAAAGTCCTATCACTTGTCCCCTTTACTAACACTCATGCCCGCAGAGGCTCCATGTCAAGCGATATAGAAATGAAATTAGATACAATGGATGTAATGTTTTTATTTTCCATTTCATACATTTTTTAAATGTCCGAAACACTTTCAAATTATTGAACAGAAAAACGTTTCTTTTTTTGTTTTTTGTAGAATGATTTCCAGGACTTTTCGCGAAATGAATAAATTACCATGCCAATGAATAACCAAATCAAACCCGCAAAAATACCGCTTCCTCCAACCGGAACAAGCAAACTGATGCAAATAACGAGAGCAAGGCCCGGCAGAAATGGATAAAAAGGAACGGAAAATTGTTTTGAACGCTCTTCAGCAGATGCCTTTTTTCGCGAAATAAAAAAGCTAATCATTGTAAAAATAAACGTAAGAAGATACAAAAAGCCAGTTGCTTTCACAGCAATATTAATGGAACTGACAAGCGTAAAAAGAATTTGAATACTGACTCCGAGTAAAACCGCCCAAACAGGAGTTTGCGAGCGGGGATGAACAAAGGCGATTTTTTTAGGAAAAAAGCCGTTGCGGCCCATTGCAAAGGCAGTTCTGGAAATGGAAACAATGAAAGCGTTGGCTGTGGCGGTTAAAGCAATCACAATGACTATGCTAACTAAAGTTGGGCCGATGTCTCCTAAAAATTGCTGGCTGGCTAAAGCGACCGGTATTTTTGAGGCTCCAAGCTCCTGCCAATGAACGACTCCCGTTGAAACAAATAACAGCCCAGCGTAAAGGATAAGGACAATTATAATAGATGATAAAATTGCCAATGGAATTGTTCTGCCCGGATTTTTCATTTCTTCCCCTGCGTCGACAATTACATCCCATCCAACCATAGACAAAAAACCAACTAAAGCTGCGGAAAGAATCCCTTCCATTCCATTTGGGGCAAACGGTGAATATAACGAATAATCCACATGGCTGAATCCTAGGGCAAAAAATGAAATGAGTACGATGATTTCAATCATTACAATTCCTATTTGAACAATGCCGCTAAGCTTAACACCTAACATATTTAAAAAGCCTAAAACAAGAAGAAGCATGATGGCACTTAACAACGGCGGAGCCCCTGTCAGGGAATGAAGGTAGTTGCCGAATCCTTTTGAAACGAAGCTGCTTGCTGCAAGCCACGCTCCCCAGTAGGACCATCCGATTAAGGCGCCAACAAATGATCCCATTGTTTGATGTGCGTATTCGTAAGCACCGCCTGCTCTTGGATATCTTGATGCTAATTCTGCGTAGCATAAGCCTAGTAAAATTTCTAAGACTGCTGCTATGACAAATGAAAGGATAACAGCTGGACCAGCCATTCCGGCTGCTACACCGCTGAGTATAAAAATACCGGCACCTACCATAGCACCAGTGCCAAGGGAGGTGGCTTCTTTCCATCCTAACTCTCTTTTTAGGCTCATAAAATCCCTCTTTCACGTAAACATTTGGGTATCTGCTACCTTAAAAGTCCTAAGCTTCCTGTTAGTTTATTTACTTTTTTCTTGGCTCCATATATAGCGATTCCTAAATATTCAAGATCATGTTCGGTAAAAGTTGAAATTTTATCCGTATATTCTTCATAACTGTTCGTTGATTGTGCCGCATTGCTAAAATCGACAACTAGTAAATCAGAAAACTCCTCATCATATAACGTGCTCCTTAATTCTTTCAATTTTTTTGCATCGCCTTTTAAAATCGGAATGGGTGTCGTTGTAATTCCTGTATGAGAATGACCGCTTCCATCCTTTACGGTTGGACCGATAATTCCCTCAATTTCCTTTCCTAATGTTAGGGCTAACACAGCAGCAGTATTTGCAATTAATCCTGTTGGTAAATCTGCATTAATGACCATGACGCATTTCATCACCATGATGCTCCCTTCATTTTTTCTTGGACATATTTTGTTGATTTTGAATGCTGCGTAGTTTTTTTATTTCCGCTTAGCACAGTCCATTTTGAAATTTTTTGAGTTTACAACGAAAAAAACACCACCCAATCTTTTTGCCCAGTATATACTGGCTTTTTCCAATCATATTCTTTTAAAACGTATCATGTTAAAATGGTAAGAATAAGAGCCAATTTTTATAAACTTTTATAGTACCAATTTGCAATAGGAGGGCAAGCATGCTTTGGCTATCGATTGATCGGACGCTAGACGTCCCTTTAATACGGCAAGTTTACGAGCAAATTCGAACAAAAATATTGAACGGCGAGCTTGCGGCTGGAGAGTGTCTTCCGCCTTCTGCAAAATTGCTCCTGACAAGTTGCGTTTGATTTCATTTAGTGCAGCAATGCATAGTTTAATAGCTGTGGATGAAGAAGGGAATTTATTATTTATTGACTAACAGCATCACATGGGCTGATACGAGAAGCGCTCTCCATGCGAACATCATAAAAGAAATATACAATGGCCAATCCATGTATAGGCGCACGAAACACCGATTCACGCGATGTCACCATTTTCGAAGCTCGTATGGCTGAGGGCGGAACACCCTGAAATTTTTTGGAAAGACACAAGATTTATTTCGATAAAAGAATATGTATTTTATAAAATGTTTGGCAAGTTTATAGTGGATTATTCAACTGCCTCCGCTACAGGACTATTCAACCTTAAAATGTTGGATTGGGATGAAGAAGCATTAAAAGTGGCAGGGGTGACAAGGGATCAACATTCAAAGCTTGTCCCGACTACAGAGATTTTGACTGGCGCTTATGAAGAGCATTCCAAATTTATGGGAGTAGATAAGAAAACCCCTTTTGTCGTCGGAGCAAGCGACGGAGTTTTGTCCAATCTTGGCGTCAATGTGATTGAACCGGGGGTTATTACTGCAACGATCGGAACAAAAACGAACCCACCTGTAGTGGTTAATTTCAATAAACATTTCATTGGAAAGACTGTGAAGGACGTCCCTTTGAAATGAAGGGAATAGAGACGAAAAGTCTAGCTGTCTGTGTCTATGAAAGATCAACAATAGCGGGGAAGAGGATCGGAAACGGCTTACTTCAGAGGAAAACAACATATAAATAACAAAAAGTAGATATAGAGCCGTTTTAGGGGCAACGCAATTTACAACTGGGAGAAACACTGCTTTTTTATGTTGCCCTCAAATTGCGAAAACAGCACGCACAAGTACAAGAAATGAGGGAGTAAAAGCGTAAATACTTCTCCAACTCGAAAAGGTTTTTTAAACCTTTTGAGACCACCTGCTCCTTTAACGGCCTTTCTCTACTGAAATGGTCATATTATCTTTAACAATCTCTAAAAATTTTTTCTAAATTTTCCTGGTGAATAGCCAGTAAATTTTTTAAAAAGTAGGTTGAAATAATTAGCATTAGGGTACCCTACTTTGGAAGCGATTTCACGAATGGTTAAATTTGTATGAAGTAGCATTGTTTTTGCGACCTCTATTCTGTGTTTTATAAGATACTGAATAGGAGAAATGCCAACTTCGTTTTTAAAGGTGTGGGCTAAATGGTAAGGGTTTACATATACAATGTTTGCTAATTCATTGAGAGTAATATCTCGATGATAGTTTTCCGCAATATATTTTTTCACCTTTTCTGAAATCGAGGAAATATTACTAGAATTTGTTGAATATAACGTACGAAGGATTTTGATTATTAAGGTTGTTAATAGGGAAGAGGTAATTTCCTGAGAACCAGGTTCCTTATTATTAAATTCCTCGTAGATATCTTCTATATATTTGTTGATTGTTAAGTGATGTTCTTGAGCTTTCAGAACTGGTGATCTTTCGGGGGGAATGATAAATCCCTTTGGTAATCCAGATAATTGCAAGTTCGAAACAGATAATGAAAACCCTTTGAAACTAGGATCAACAGAAGATGTTGATTCATGCTCAACAAATGAATTGATTAGTAGAAGGTCTCCTCTGATTAATGGAATTGTTTTTTGATTAATTGTAAAGGTTCCTTGTCCATCTTGGATGAAAAAAATTTCTGTGTTTTCATGTGTATGTAAAATTTTCTTTTCTTGCTTTCGATCTTGATTAAGTTCCACAATCGATGTTAAGTGAGGAGTTTGCAGCAATTTTGGAAAATTGTCCATAGGTCCCTCCTCTTCTTGATAAACTATTATGTTAATATTTATTGACAATTCAGAATCATTAGCATTGCATAAATATAGTTAGAATTTTCTGTTAATTATTTTTTGTGAATTTGTGCCAAAAAGACAAAACCTAAAGAAAGGTGGCACTGCCCATTTGGTAAATATATACAGTTAAACCAGAGCGACAACGACAAAAGGGAGATTATGGACTGGCTCGCCCATCAAATTTTCGCAACCAAACATAAGCTGGTTTCCACAGAGCTCTCTTTAACCAACGAGTAATTCGAAGTAGGGATTTCTTACTTTTCATCTCCAATTGAATGAGAACATGTAAGCAATACGTGATCAGGGCTAAGAAAATTTGATTTTGAATAGCTGTTTCACTCATTCCATAAAAGTGCTTAATTTCTACGTGTTGCTTGAGCCATTTGAAAAAGAGTTCAATAGCCCAGCGAGATCGGTAAATATCACTTATCTCTTCTGGTTTTAAATCAAATCGGTTGGTGATGAAACGAAGTAAGTTCCCTTTTGTGTCCATAACTTCTAGTAGACGATAGACATTTTCAGTACGATTTTGTGTGGTACCAATGTAGACCATTTTATCGGATAGAACGTGACAATCATCAGGAAGTGAAAATGTATAGACTTCACGAATGACTGCGTTTTTCTTCAGTCTTGAAACGAAGAAATAGCCATCATCTGTCATCCGGTCAAAACGTTCATAGTCCACATAACCGCGGTCAAACACATACATGGCTTCTTGATCATCCACTAGGACTTCGAGTTGATTTCGGTCATGTTCTTTTGCTGTCGTAATCACTGCTTTTTCAGGATAGACGGTGTCTTTATCCATGAAAACGAGCCGTAAGTGTAGCTTTACACCAGCTTTTGTTTTCCGGAATTTTGCCCATTTATAATTGGTCAAGTTCAACGGGAGTGTACTTGAATCAATGATTTTCAGTGGCATATTCTTTCCGTTTTTATAATGGTACCGTTGAATTTTCCAAACAAGATCCAAGAACAAATTTGCAAGAATTAGTGGGTGGATCTGATTGTTTTTTCGGGATAGCTGAGAGGCACTTATCGATTCAAATCCGAGTGCTTTTTGAAGATCTTCGTCTACAAGTGCATCACTCATTTCCTCTAAGCTCTTAAATTCGAGCAGCTGGGCTACCAATAAAAGTTTAATATAGGCTTCTGTTGTCAGCTTTTTTGTGTAATAGTCCTGTTTCAATTCTTTGACTTGTTCGCTAAGTTTTTGAATATTTATGGGTGAAACCCATTTACCAAATGATGAAATTAGTGTATTCTTGTCCATAATGGTTATCCTTTACGATTGGATTTGGGCAGGAACCACCTGTACTTCCATTGTAAAGGATTTTTTTGTTTCGAAATCAATAAAAAATTGAACATTCTTAGTATTTTGAATCATCAGATTTAATTACTGCAATGCTAGTGATTCAGAATAAACAATTTAATTTTTTGGTTATAATTATTTATAAAGTTCAATATAAATTCAAGGCGAATCATAATACTCCACAATAAATTATAGTTTTATAGCAATTTACTTCATTTTACTGTTACCAAATATATTTTAAACTGGAAGAAAATATGGCTCTTTTGGTTGTTGTAAAGGTGGTGGAATAATGCTGCTAAAGATGGAGAATATCAGCAAATCGTTTTTTGGAAACAAAGTTTTAGATAATGTAAGTTTTGACTTAAAAGCTGGAGAAGTTCATGCTCTTATAGGAGGTAATGGAGCGGGAAAGTCAACATTAATTAACATTGCTTCAGGTATATACAAAAAAGATACAGGAAAAATAAAAATAAATGATCAGTTGATTCATTTTAAATCAATAAAAGATGCCTATGATCATGGAATTTCGGTGGTTCATCAGAACCCTTTTCTTGTTCCGAGTCTGACTGTTGCTGAAAATATTTTTTTAGGAAGACAACCTAGAATCTTAAAATTTTTTGTTAATACGAAAAAAATGAAAAAAGACGCTAAATGTGTATTAAGACAACTTGGTGCGTCAATAGATCCAAAATTAAAGTTAAATGAAATACCTTCCCGGCAACATTACTTAATATCGATTGCCAAGGCAATTTGCCGTAAATTAAAAATATTGATTATGGATGAGCCGACAACGAACTTGACTGAAAATGAAAGGGAAAATTTGTTTAGATTAATTAAAAAATATAGAAACGAAGGTACCGGAATTATTTTTATTACACATAGATTAAATGAAATTCATGAAATTTGTGATAGAGTGACTATTTTGCGTGATGGTAAGAAGGTTGCTACCTGTAATGTTAATGAAATAACTGAAAAAGAAATGACAGATTTGATGTTAGGATATGAGCTTAAACGTTATTTTCCGCCAATCCCAAAAGCAAAAGGACAAGAGTTATTAAGGGTGGAAAACTTATCTAAAAAAGGTGTTCTTTTTAATGTAAGTTTTTCCTTATATCAAGGGGAAATTCTTGGAATTGCAGGATTGGCTGGTGCAGGTAAAACAGAGCTAGCAAATATTATTTTTGGACAAAGAAAAAAAGATAGTGGAAAAATTTTCTGGAAAAATAATCAAATTGAATTTAGACACCCTATGCAAGCAGTTCATAATCGATTTGGGTATGTGACCGAGAACCGCTTTAAAGCAGGTCTGATGATGAATATGAGTGTGATAAACAATTTAACGATTGCTAGTTTGGACAAGTTTAATAGTATGAAATTTATAAATTCAAATATTGAAGTGGATCAATCGATTGAACAAGTCATTGATCTTAATATTAAATTGAACCATATAAAACAAAGTGTAAAATATTTAAGTGGTGGAAATCAGCAGAAAGTGCTGTTGGGCAGATGGCTAGTTACAGATTGTGATCTGTATATTTTGGATGAGCCGACAAAGGGTGTAGATGTAGGAAGCCGATGTGAAATATATATTAAGATTCATCAATTGGCAAAAGAGGGAAAAGGAGTCATCATTATTTCTTCAGACCTTACAGAATTATTAGGTTTATGCAGCCGATTGTTAGTAATGAATAGAGGGAGAATTGTTGGTAATTTCCTAAATGAGAACCTAACTGAGGAAAAGATAAATAATTTGATGTATGGGGCTAGTTAGTTAAAACTTTGTATACTTAAAGGAATCTCTTTTTTTAATAAGTTATTATGAATTAAACGTTTTTTGTCAACGATTATAAAAAAGCAGTAAAACGGGTTTATTTGCAAAATATATCACTGCAAAATTTGTGGAACGTCTTGGTTTCATATATAATCCAATGCCCTAATGATATTTGCTACAATGCTTTTAAATTCAGTTTTTTTGCTAGCAAGGTCAACAAGTTAAAGTAAAGATTGCGAATCAGAAATTTTTTCGCAATTCTATGATTTGGTGTCAATGGTATTCTTTAGTCATTGGAATTGACAACAACCTCACCATTTCTCCCCTCTCCTTTTTTGAATGGGCAGTTTAGAAAATACGTTTTTATTAGCTTGATCAACGAAATCAAATGGGCTAACTATTAAATGACAACTTGCAAGCCCATTCTTAACTCATCTGATTTTTTATGTTTTGCAATCCTATTTGACTACACTTTATCAGGATGAATTTTTAATTTTAACTGTCAATCCATATAAGAAGCTTATGTGTTTCCCGTCAAACATTTTCTACTTATCTCATCAATTATCCATCAAAACTCTTTGTTAAAAATTACTTTTTCTAGCAAAGATACCAGAATTATACGAATATATGTTTCTTGATAGCTTCGTAAACCGTTTTCTCCTCGACAGTCGTAATGATGCCACTTTCATTTCCCTGCTATAATTTTCTAAAATCGATAAGACAAACGTATCCTTGGAAAGTTTTCGAAATGAGCCTTTATTACTATTATTCGTCAATTTAATTGTATTTGGCAAATCGCAAACAATCGTTGATACAAGAGATTCGAAAAAGTTTTAGAAACATTTCCAATCATGAAAAATGACTTCTTGCGATAGGGTGTTTTTGCGATGGTGCATTTCTCTTCGAAAATAAACATTATTTGTATTCGGGATCAGCGCTTGCTTCCAAGTGGTCTATCAACAAATATGAGTTTAGAACCGCAAGATTTTGAATTTTTTTGCTCAATTTTGTTAATTGTTTAGTTCTTTTTCACCAAGTAACATTATCTACGAGATATCTTAATACTAGTTCATGAACTAGTCTTTAAATAAAAATGTTAAGGGGGATTTTCATGCTTAAGTACAGTTATGACTCGTTAGTTTATTATGGAGAGGATGTAGAAAAAAGCATTGAACGGTTGGCTAAATTTGGTTATGACGCAATTGAATTAGTTGGCGAACCTGACAATTACGATACGAAACAGGTGCGTAAATTGGTAAGCGATTACGGTATTTCAGTTTCTTCGATTTGTTCTATCTATAATGAGCAGCGCGATCTTGCCCATCCAGATCCGGCTAAACGCAGACAAGCCATTGATTATGTGAAAAGAGTGGCGGATATGTCTGCGGAAGTTGGCGCCCCAGTAATGATAGTTGCTCCAACCGCTTGTATGAAAACGTCTTCATTGGCCGATATTGAAGATGAAATAAAATGGGCAATAGAAGGCATTCGTGAAGGTGGAGAATATGCTGCCAAACTAAATGTCAAATTGTGTATAGAGGCATGGAATCGTTATGAAACTTATATGTTAAACAGATTGGATCAAGCGATTGATATGATGAAAAAAGTAAATCTTCCTAATGTTGGAATTATGGGAGATACATTCCATATGAATATAGAAGAAGCTGATATTGCAGAAGCTATTCGTAAAAGCGGTGATGCATTGATTCATATCCATTTTGCAGATAGCAACCGTGCTGCACCTGGAATGGGACACATTGATTTTGCTCCAATATTGAAAGCGTTAAAAGAAATAAATTATCAAGGGTATGTAACTTTTGAAATTCTGCCTGCTGCTGCTGATCCTTTTGGAGTGATGAGAAGAGGTGGAGGTCAGGAATTTTTTGATAATTATACAAAAAAATGCATTGACTATATTAAATCCATTGAAAAGGCTATTGCCAAAGGAGACGAAATACAATGAAATTTGGTGCAAGTACTTTTATATGGGTTTCTCCATTTTCCAATGATACTTTGGATCTTATCGATAAAGTCAAAAACATGGGTTTTGATTATATAGAGATTTGTATTGAAGATCCGCAAACAATAGATACTGCGTCAATCCGTAATCGGCTGAATCAAACAGGTGTTGAAGCGTTGGTGTGTGGGGCTTTTGGGGCTAACCGCGACATTAGTTCAGAAGATTCTGGAATTCGAGAAAAAGGAGTTGAATATATAAAAACTTGTATCGATATTGCAGCTGAACTTAATTCTCCTCTAGTTTCTGGACCGATGTACTCTGCAACGGGAAAGACGCGTTTGCTATCTCCTGCTGAAAAAAAGCAACAATGGGATTGGGCAGTAGAAAATATGAGAATAGTCGCTGATTATGCAGAAAGTAAAGGAATAAAATTAGCAGTTGAACCATTAAACCGTTTTGAAACCGATTTTATTAATACAGTTGAACAAGGATTGGATTTTCTTGAAAAAGTGGATCGTGATAATGTTGGTTTGCTTTTAGATACGTTTCATATGAATTTAGAAGAGAAAAATATCCCAGATACTATTAAACGAGCCGGCAGCAAACTATTTAATTTTCATTCATGTGAAAATGACAGAGGGACACCGGGTACTGGACACATTCCTTGGAACGATGTGTTCCAAGCGCTCAATGAAATATCTTATGATGGACCGGTTGTAATAGAATCGTTCACTACTGAAATAAAGGAAATTGCACGGGCTGTTTCGCAATGGAGGCCTTTGGCTCCTTCGCAAGATTCAATCGGTTCAGATGGATTACGATTTTTGAAAAGGGTTGTCTCATCATGATTAAAACATTGCAGCTTCGGAATATTAGTAAGGAGTTTCAAGGTGTTAAAGCACTAAGTAATGTCAGTTTAACCATTCATGGCGGGCAAATCCATTGTTTAGTCGGAGAAAACGGTGCAGGAAAATCCACAATGATAAAGATATTGGCGGGCTTTTATAAGCCCGATCAAGGAGAAATCTTAATAGATGGCAAAAAAGTTACTTTTTCAAGCCCGAAAGATTCAAAAGATCATGGAATTGCTGTTATCCATCAGGAATTGCTTCTTGTTCCGCATTTATCAGTTGCAGAAAATATCTCATTAGGGCATTGGCCAAAAAGCAGCCAGAAAATGATTGATTGGAAAGGCATGAATAAACGCGCTAACGATGCTTTAAATATGCTTGGAGCTAATATTAATCCTGAAGCAAAAGTTTCAAGCTTGTCCACAGGAGAACAACAATTAGTTGAAATAGCACGTTCGCTTTCAATGGAAACTAAAGTTTTGATTTTAGATGAGCCAACTGCCTCCCTTTCCGAATCGGAAGCACAGAGATTGATGCAAATTGTGAAAAATTTGAGAGACAAAGGTTTAGTGATACTATATGTATCTCATCGTTTAGAAGAAGTGTTTGAACTGGCAGACATGATAACAGTATTTAGAGACGGAAAATTAGTTTCTTCAGTAACAAAAGATGAAATTACACCAGATGAATTGGTGCGTTTAATGGTGGGAAGAAACGTTTCTTTAAAAAGAACAAGAAAAGCACAAATTGGAAAAAAAATACTGGAAGTGCGTAATTTAAAACGGATCGGCGCTGTAGAAAATGTGTCCTTTGATTTACATGAAGGTGAAATATTAGGTCTTGGAGGGCTTGTTGGTTCTGGAAGAACGGAAATTTTTAGATGTTTATTTGGCATAGACCGGATAGATGAAGGAGAAATTATGATCGACGGGAAACCCGTTAAAATAAAAAGTACTGTGGATGCAATCAAGCACGGAATTGCGTTGGTTCCGGAAGACAGGAAAACACAAGGATTAGTGTTGAGTGGGAGTGTTAAAGAAAATGTATCATTGTCTATTTTAAACAGAATTATGAAATATGGGTGGATCGATCAAAAACGTGAAAATGAAATTGTTCAAAGCTATAAAGAACAGTTTCGAATTAAGACTCCCAATCTAGAAACATCAGTCATTTCCTTGAGCGGTGGTAACCAGCAAAAGATTGTATTGTCCCGTTGGTTGGCAACCAATCCTAAAATACTACTTCTAGATGAACCTACACGTGGGGTTGATGTAGGTGCCAGATCAGAAATCCAGAATATTATCGAAAAACTAGTATCAGAAGGACTGGCTATTATTCTAATTTCTTCCGATATTATGGAACTCTTAGCGTTGAGTGATAGAGTTATAGTCATAAAAGAAGGAAGAAATGTTGCAGAACTTAAAGGTGATATGATTACGAAGGAAGAGGTGCTTAAATATGCAACCGGAGCAGACGCAGGTTAAGAAAAGTCTTGAACCCATTGAAACCAAAAATTTTTTCCGGAAACCGTTAAAACAATATATTGGTAGTCTTGGACTTTTGATAGTAATCATTTTATTTTCTATCGTACTAAGCATTTTGTCTCCAGTTTTTTTGACAAAAACCAATTTGATTAACTTGTTAATGCAATCAACCATTCTTTTAACATTAGCATTGGGTGTAACATTTGTTATTTTAACCGGAGGAATTGATCTATCAGTTGGGGCTGTGATGGCGGTATCATCTGTGATAGGTTTAGGTTTAATCGTTTATAACGGTTTTCCGGTAATTGTAGGCGTTCTCATAATGATTTTAATTGGTGCAGCTTTTGGTTTGATAAATGGTCTATTGATCACCAGATTATATTTATCGCCACTAATAGTTACATTAGCAACGATGGGAATTGCTAGAGGTATAGTTTTAATTTATACCAACAGTGCTAATATCAGTCCGGTTCCAGAAAGTTTTGTGGTGTTGGCAACAGGAAGCATATTTACGATTCCGTATATAATCATCGTGGTTGCAATATTGTCTTTGATTGCACATATCGTTTTAAAACACACAGTATTTGGAAGATCTGTTTATGCAAGTGGTGGAAATGAATTGGCAGCCAGACTTTCCGGAATCAAAACTAAAACAATTATTACTTTAACTTATGTCATTTCTGGAATAACTGCGGCAATCGGGGGTATTTTATTAACCGCTCGTCTGGAATCAGCGGGTCCTGCTGCGGGGACAGGAATAGAATTAACAGTTATCGCAGCAGTTGTTATCGGGGGTACAAGTTTATTTGGTGGACAAGGAAATATTCTTGGAACGATTTTGGGTGTTATTTTAATATCACTCGTTTCAAACGCAATCAATTTGTTGGGAGTTCCTCCAGCATGGGATTCACTCATAACAGGGTGTGTTATTTTAGTAGCAGCATTGCTGGATGTGTATCGTCGTAAGTTTTTATTAAGTTCTTAATAATTTGTTAAATATATATTATGGAAAAGGAGTGAAACCGAGTGAAATTAATTAGAAGCTTGTTGCTTTTTATCCTGGTTTTTACTTTACTCGTAGGTTGTGGTTCAAATAATCAATCCTCTTCTGGCAGTGATTCAAATACTAATAATATTAATGCCAGTGAAGAGAAAAAAGATGATAAAAAAGGAGATAAAAAGAAAATTGCCGTTTTATTGTGGAGCCGTGGTTTTGAATTTATGGTTGCGTTAGATCAAGCGATTCGAGAAGAAGCAGAAAAATTAGGTGTTGACGTAACTGTTCTTGATGGTCAGGCTGATAGTCAAATGCAGTTGAGACAAATTGAAGACAATATCGCTAAAGGTGTAGACTTAATTATTTTAGCGCCAGCCAACTCAGACGAATTAGTACCAGGTGTGAAAAAGGCAAATGAAGCTGGAATTCCAGTAATAACTGTGGACGGCGTAGTATCAAAAGGAGCTGATATTGTAAGCGCTATTGCTTTTGATAATAAAAAAGCAGGGAATTTAGCAGCTGAACACATTATTAAAACTTTGGGTAAAGGATCCGTATTAGAATTAACTGGTGCGCCAGGAACTTATCATGCAGTATTACGGGGAAGAGGCTTTAATGAAGGCATGGAAAAGTCTCTAGACTTCAAAGTTCACTCTAAAAATGCTTCGTGGTCTGCAGAAAAAGCTCAAAGTATCACTGCTGATTCTGTCACAGCTAATTCAAATATTAACGCAATCTTTACTCATAATGATGACATGCAGCGAGGAGTATTGAGTGGTCTTAGACAAGTTGGCATGTTTAAAAAGGTTGGAGAAAAAGGACATATAATGCTTGTCGGTGTGGACGGCACCCCTCAAGCTTTACAACGAATCAGAAATGGAGAACAGGATGCAACAATTAACCAAGACCCATTCGAAATGGGGGCATTAGCTGTTAAGACTGCTGTAGATCACCTAAACGGCAAAGAAGTTCCTAAACTGCAGTTTACTCCACCGACCCTAATTACAAAAGAAAATGTGGACGATCCAAATCTTTGGGGTAATAAATTTAAAAAGTAAATAATCTTGCCAAGGGTGATTTTATATCACCCTTGTTCATTCAAAAAAATTTAGGAGGTAAATTATGTCAAAAGAACAGTTGCGCATTATTCAAGTTGGTCTAGGTGGATGGGGTTGGAGCTGGACACAGGTTGTGCTAGATTCACCTCATTGGGATTTAGCAGCAATTGTCGATCTAAATCAAAGTTTATTAGATAAAGCATGTGATTATTATAGATTAAACCCCAATATAGCTTTTAAAAGTTTAACAGATGCTATTCAGAATGTTCAAGCGGATGCAGCACTTATTGTGGTACCTCCGGACTATCATGCTGAAGTAGCTATAGAAGCACTGGAAAACAAACTCCATTGTATAGTAGAAAAACCTTTGGCAGGAACAATTTCGGATAGTTTAAAAATTGTCGAAGCTGCTGAACGTAATGGTCGTAAACTTATGGTAAGTCAAAATTATCGTTTTAAACGTGCACCTCAAACGGTAAAGAAAGTCATTCAGCAAAATGTTATTGGTGAACTGGGAAGCGTATATATTAACTTTCAAAAGTCTCCGCGTTTTACAGGGTTCCGTACGGAAATGGATGAGCCATTAATTACTGATATGGCGATTCATCACTTTGATCAAATTAGGGGCATTCTTGGACTTGAGCCGGTTTCAATCAAAGCTTATTCTTGGAATCCAAAATGGAGTTGGTTTAAAGGGAATGCAGTTGCTTCCGTATTATTTGAAATGTCAAATGGAGCAGTTGTTTCTTACACTGGAAGTTGGGTATCAAGAGGTTGGGAAACAACTTGGGATGGTGATTGGCGCATCCAAGGAGAAGAAGGGGAAATTTATTGGGCCAATAATCAGGTTATTGTAAAGCCGCATGATATTTTTAAATCAGTGTTTATGGAAGGCGCAATCGAATCAAATGGTGTTTTGATAGTTGATTTAGTTAAATTAGAAGCTGAAGAGAGATGGGCAAGTTTGAAAGAATTTGCAGATTCGATCCGTGAAAACAGGGAACCAGAATCATCTGGGAAAGACAATTTAAAAAGTTTGGCAATGGTTTTGGGCGCAATAGAATCTGTAAAAACCGACAAAACCGTACTTATTCAAGATATTCTCAAAGTCTAAAAAGATGTTCTTGGGTGCAAATACTGAAAAAAGTCTTAATGCAGCAAGATTTGTAATATAATTCGTTATTTAAAGTTAGAAAGAAAGTAATAAGGCTTAAGAATTATCATTCTCAGCTGTTTCTTTGAAAATATTAAAAAATAACAAAGTAAGGGGTTTGTTGCATGTCAGTAATCAAAGTTGGAATTATTGGAACGGGTTTTTCTGCTAAATCCCATATAGAAGCTTTAAGACGATTGAATGGCATTGAAGTGACAGCTATTTGTGCCAGTACTCTAGAGAAGGCCAAAAAAACGGCAGAGCAGTTTGCGATTCCAAAATTTTATGGGAGTGTAGATGAACTAATTAGTGATCCGGAGATTAATGCCATTCACAATTGCACACCGAACTATCTTCACTATAGCATCAATAAAAAAGTTTTAGAGTCTGATAAGCATTTACTATCAGAAAAGCCGTTAGCAATGACAAGTGAGGAATCGCGTGAGTTAGTGGAGTTGGCTAAATCAAGAAATGTAGTGGCTGGAGTATGCTTTAACTATCGGCATTATCCGTTAGTTGCTCAAGCAAGGGAGTTTATTCAAAAAGGCGAATATGGATCAGTCCATTTTGTACATGGATCTTACCTTCAGGATTGGCTTTTGTACGATACAGATTACAATTGGCGCTTAGATACGAAAAGAAATGGGAAATCCCGTGCAATAGCTGATATTGGATCCCATTGGTGTGATACCGTCCAATATGTTCTTAATAAAAAAATTGTAGAAGTGTTTGCAGATTTAAAAACTGTCCATCCTGTACGTAAAAGACCAGTTGGAGAAGTCGAAACGTTTCAAAGTAAAGGACAGGATGCGTTTGAAGAAATACAAGTGGATAGTGAAGATTGCGGCAGTGTAATGGTCCATTTTGAAGATGGCACTCATGGTGTTTTTGTCGTATCACAGGTCAATGCCGGCAGGAAAAATTGTCTGACATTTGAAATCGCTGCAAAATCAGGAACTCTTTATTGGAATCAAGAGGATCCAAATAAATTGTGGATTGGCAGTCGTGATGATGCAAATAAGGAGCTTGTACGAGATCCTTCTTTATTATCATCTTTCCCTGCATCGATTACACACTATCCTGGCGGACATCAAGAAGGTTGGCCGGACGGTTTGAAAAATTTATTTATCGATTTTTACGAAGCAGTCAAAATGTATCCGAACTCCTCCTCAACGTCTTTTGCCACTATAGAAGATGGGCACCGCATTATGCTGTTAATTGAAGCAATTTTAAAAAGCAATGAGGAGAAGAGATGGGTGAAAATACAGACAGGGCAGGAGGTAATTAAATGAAATTAGGTGTTTTTACAGTACTGTATCAAAATTTATCTTTCGAAGAGATGCTTGATAAAATATGTGAAATGGGTATAGAAGCCATTGAATTAGGCACTGGCAATTATCCAGGGAACAGCCATTGTAACCCGGATGAACTACTTGAAAATGAGGGGAAAATAAAAGAGTTTCGACGTGCGATAGAAAGTAGAGGATTAACAATTAGTGCGTTAAGTTGTCATGGGAACCCGCTTCATCCTAACAAAAAGTTTGCAGAAGAATCTCATGAAGTATGGAGAAAAACGGTGTTGTTGGCTGAACGTTTAGAAGTACCTGTAATTAACGGCTTTTCTGGGTGCCCCGGTGATCACCCGAACGCGAAGTATCCGAATTGGGTGACATGTTCTTGGCCTCCGGAATATTTAGAAGTATTAGATTGGCAATGGAATGAAGTCGTGATACCTTATTGGAAAGAAGAGGCAAAATTTGCAGAATCACACGGAGTAAATCAAATTGCATTTGAGATGCATCCCGGGTTTGTCGTGTATAATCCGGAGACTTTATTAAAGCTAAGAGAGCATGTGGGACCTAGCATTGGTGCTAACTTCGACCCAAGTCATCTAGTATGGCAAGGCATTGATCCGGTGGAAGCTATTAAAAAGCTGGGGCGTGAAAATGCCATCTTTCATTTCCATGCAAAAGACACATATTTAGATAGAGCGAATATTCGCGTGAACGGTGTATTGGATACAAAGCATTACAGTAAAATTTTAGATCGGTCATGGACGTTCAGATCAGTCGGTTATGGCCATAGTGAAAAGGTTTGGAAGGATATTGTCAGTGCCTTGCGTGCAGTAGGATATGATTATGTCATGTCAATTGAACATGAAGATATGCTTGCATCCATAGATGAGGGGTTAAGTAAATCAGTGGGCTTATTAAAAGAAATTCTATTTAAAGAAGAAGTTAGCGAGATGTGGTGGGCTTAAATATTTTATAGGACTATCTTGAAAATATTCATTTGCTATCAAAAGGCTATCTCAAAAGGAAAAAAATGTCCTTTTCGAGAAAGCCTTTTGATTTTTACTACAGTATGAAAGAGCAGACGTCGATTCTGTCTTTAAATGAAAAAAGCGGTAAGACTTTACTTTAGCTGTTTAATTTTTTTCATCATTTTGTGAAAACCTTCCTCTCCCATTGTTAATAATTCTTTCTTCATTTGTTGATTGACTAGGCAAAAAGCAGGGATTCCTTGAATACCAAAAGATTGTGCGATTGCATAGTTTTGATCTAAAACTACAGGAATTGTAATCTTTTTTTCCTCTACTCGTGTTTTCACAAGCTCCAACGCTTTCTCTTCAGCTGTATAAGGTACATGAACGGCAATGACATGAAAGGTTTCAAGATTAACTGTTTCTTCTAATAACTGATCCGTTAATTCACTGCAATACGGGCAGCTAATTGACCAAAAATAAAACAAAAGCCGATTGGATGATGGGAAATCATGTCCGTTTTTTGGAACGTTCAGCCACGGCAAGTCTTTTGTCATTGTTTGTATTAAATCCATGTGCTGTTCCTCCTCATTGATCCTTTAGTTGCATAGCGATAATTTTTCCAATTGCTTCCTCCGCGGCAAAAGGACTGACCATTCCGGACGGCTTATCCAGTTCTTCTTTTAGACACTTCAACATAAGAGGTTCAATTTTAGACGGATCGATCAAGGAGATTGCCCATGATGCCCAAAAACGCGGTTTTCCTTCTGTATTTCGTGCAACTTCAACGAGGGCGTTCAGACTGTGATGTCCGATTCTCATTAAGGATAAAGCAGCTGACATTCTTATATCTTCGTCGTCATCTTTTAAAAGCGAAGCGAGTTCGGGAACTGCTTCCTTTGCATCTGCACCAAATTCCCCCAGCACAACGGATGAAATCATTCGGAGGGATTTCTCATCTTTTAAAGCTTTTATGAGTATTGGGACAGCGGCTTTTCCAGTTTTTTTTAGTTCTTTCACTCCTTGAAATACCGTTGCTTCATCGCTGCTTTTTAGTTTCGTCAAGGCTTGAGAGATTATTTCATTTGAACTCATGAAAATTCATCTCCTTAAGAAAAAGTATTAAATCCCTTCTGATTCAACGTTCATATTGATAGAAAGATAAGAATAAAATCGTGCTTAACACGATCATGAAAAGCGGCAGCCAATAGAAAAGAAGGTTTTTGAAAAGAAAAAACAAAAGGATGTAACAAAGGGTGCTCCCCATACAAATGAAAGCAAAATTTTTATAGTATGAAATCAGGCTGAGAGAGGGGTCTTTTTTATATGTTCTAACAAATGCCGCCCAGCGGATGGAAAGCATGAGCATGTATCCTCCAAGCCCGTACAAACTAAATGAAAGGAAATCTGTAAAAGCAGTGTTGAAATGGAAATGCCACATACCCACGCAATAAAGATAAAATAGAAAGATCCAAGCGGTATTCGAGCCTTCCAGCAGCAATGCTTTTTTCCATAGTTTTCCCGGCAGCAAAAAAAGATCTCCAGACTTTGCATGTCTAATTAATCCTGAATAGTAGGAACTGCTGAAAAAAGCTCCGATTGTTAAAACGACCAAAATATAAAACCAATAAATGTTTTTTGCAATGAAAACGGGAACTAAGATGAGAAGAACAAACAAATGAGTAGCATGAAAAAAAATGTATTTCTTGGCAAGCAATATTTCGAGCCAAAGGAAAGAAAAAATACCGTTTAATCCTTTCAGCCCCCACCATGTGTGCATCTCTTTCAGGCTGTTTTTAAAAAAATCGGTTTGATGATCTTGAAACTCCGCCCAAAAATCAGCTTCTTTTACCAATTTTTCTTTGCATTCCGATTTTTTCGTTGTTATTCGAATAATCATGAACGAAAGGGCGATCATGATTAGAAAGGCAAGAAACCCTTGCAGCAAAAAGCTGTTTGTAAATAAATAGCCGATAAAGCCGATATGGTAGCTAATATACTTCTGCCAAATCAATTCATTGGCTTGAAAAAAAGAACCATAGAGAGCAATACCATATATAACGGTGAGAATGAAGGCAACAAAGGAGAAAGCAATTTTTGTTCCTTTTACAGTTCTGGCACAGGACATAGCCATTATCCATGATTCTAATAAAACAATGAGACAAAGTAATCGGATTGATTGTGCTGTTAACCGGCCAAAAGGATTTCCTGCCAAAAAATAAACGGCATCAGCTGTGATTCCTGAGAGAAGACAGAGCAACCCTTTCCAAGACAATCGCCATAATAATATGGAATAAACGATTTTAGTGAAAGAATAAGGGGCGGTATAAAGCCATATGACGTCTTGCATGAGCCCAGGTATGCGGTTGGAAAGCAGCCCAAAAATGGTCATGACAATAAAAATTCCTGAGCAAATCCATCCTGTATAGGCAATGTCCCAACTTCTGGAATTAGCCCCCCATTCAAGTTGAAATAGAAAAAACCATATAAATAAAACAAAAATGAACAGAAAGAATTTTATCCCGTGTTTTTGGCTATCGATTTCTCTTTTCGCTTGAAGGAACAAAAATGACCAAATATTAATCATTTGACCAATCCCCTAAACTGCGTATGACTTCTTGCTTCCAGGCTGGATATTCTTCGTTGTTTTTTGGTACGGCCATTTCTTTTACAATACGGCCTTCTCGAATTAATAACACTCTATTAGCCGTTTCCAATACAAATTCGAGGCTGTGGGTGGATATGAGAATGGCGCAATGATGTTTTGATTTACGGACAAGCCAGTTGGCAAGCCATTGTTTGGAAGAAATATCCAAACCGATTGTTGGTTCATCCAATATATATATAGAAGCGTTTTGTATAATGGCGCCAGCCAAAATAACCCTTTGCTTTTGTCCCCTTGACAATTGCCCGCTTAATCGATCCGCCAACGATTCAATATTTACCGCTTTTAAAGCTTCATAAACTTTTTTTTGAAGGTCTTTTTTTTCAACTTTGAAGGCTCTGGCGCGAAATTGCAAATGTTCCGCTACGGTTAAGGTAGGGTACAAATATGGGTGATCCGGAATTAGCGAAGCGGATTGCTGCGCTTCAACCGTACCAGGGGAATGCCCCGCAATTTTGATCGTCCCATCATCAGGGGTGTATAATCCAGCGAGACACCTAATGGTTGTTGTTTTACCTGCTCCGTTTGGCCCTAATAAGGCTACGATTTCTCCTGAATGAACGGAAAAAGTTATATCTTCTACACCATCACCGTTACGATATTTTTTCTTCAAATTGGTTACTTGGATGATCTTCATGCCTCTCCTCCATTGTTATACTGAGGGTTGTTTGAAGGTTTCACTGGCCTTCAATTTTTTCTGGAAAGTGTAATCCCAAAGCGGCTTCATGACAAGAATAAAATTATAAATAAAATGAATGGTTAAGGAGGACAGAAAACCGAACTGGATGAAAAAGAATCCCAGTATAATGCCAAAGATCACTAATTGGATCCATCTGATCCATCTGGGATGAAATCCTGTTCCTTGGTGCATAATGGCCCATAGAATGGAGGAAATGATGATCGCCAAAGCCCAATTGCCGCTCAACCACCATATCGTCGGAATGATCAACAAACGGTAGACTGTTTCCTCTGCAATGGAGCTTTGCAGGCCGATGCTTAATCCTTGTTTAAATGTAAAGCCTGACAAGTAAATGGTACGATTGGACAACTCGGGAGAAATTCGCAGCCAATTTTTCTCTTCCAGCCATGAAAAAATTGCTGAAAAAAAACCTAAGCAGCCGATGCCGACACTTAAGCCGACGAAAAACTGCCATACAGCATTATCAAAAAAAGCTATTTGGAGAACATTACTCAAAGAGTGCCCTGCCAATGAACATATATATACGACGAAACCTGTGGCCAATCCTGCTAAAATTGCCGATAAGATTCCAAGAGCATAAACCGTTTTTATGCTGAGGCGGGAATCATAAGTATTGACGATGCTCAGTTGAATGTCTTCTTTTATTGTTATGATGTTACAAAAGAATAGAACCGCCCCCAGCAAGATGCTTGCAGTGATGCCGGCATTTTGGCGAAGGTTGATAAGGATGATGATCGCTGCAATAACGGCCAGGCATGACGCTAATACTCCCGTCATATTTAAGGTAGATTCCATTTGCTCTTTCTTAACCGCTGTTTCGATGTCTTCTGTCAATATCTCTTGTTCTGAACCGATATAGAATATTTGCCCGTTATGGATTTCAACCGTTATTTTCATTCTTACTGGTTGAGATTCGGCAATATACCAGTACGTTTCAATATTTTCCAAGTCTTCTTCTTTTCTGCCTGCACCTGTGAATTGAGATGCAGCCCATAATCCATTATCTGAGACGGCAAGCTCTTTTTTTAATTGTTCCGGAGAGGAAAAAGCGCCTTTATGTTTCGCCATTTCTTTCTTTGACAGGTTCGCGGTGTAAAACGTAATTTCTCCATTTGAATTGATGCCAATGATGATTGATCGGTTTTCTCGAACGAATCTAATTCTCCATGATTCGACTAAACCCCAATGATATAAAATATGGCGAACTTTGTTTAACAATCCTAGGTGATGCAGCATATTGACGGTATTTCGGTCGTACCAATACATCGCGTAAAAATCCCAATCTGATACATCAATGCCGGAATACCGTTTAATGAATTGCACTGCCAATTCCCGAGCTTCTTTTTTATGTAATAATAGCGATTCGTACGTTTTTGGTTTGAATTTGTAAAACAGAAAGGTTCCTGCAATAGGAAGGATGATCCATAATAAATGGATGATGGTCGTCATCATGGTTTAACCTCAGCTTCTTTTTGAATGGTAAAAGGCAAATCGGCTTCAGGTAATTCTATCTTTCCTATACATCTACATTGTTTAGCAAGTCGCTTCGCTTGCATTAGCCTTTCCGGTGAACCGATCTCCTGCATGCTGTTTTTTAAGACGTTTCCAAGGGATGTATCTTCAATTTGACAAGGTGTAACTTGTCCATCCGCACGAATATACCATGACAAAAATCCCGGCGTGCAGAAATCTGTAAGACTATCATTTTGATGGTGGTCTTCCCAATCCATAATAATGATTTGATCACTCCATCTTTTTTTGGCGTCTGCCAACTGCTGCTTTACTTTCTCCTTCATTTCGCTTGTCATGTCTTGATATTCAGATGCTCTGCCTACGGGAATAGTTTGACCCGCACGAAATACAACTGCGCCAACTTCCACCGATTTTTCGATTACTTCATAAACTTCTTTGTAGTTGAGTTGGTTAACAGTCATAGCAATGAGGACGGGAACCGATGATTGAGCAAAACGTTCGGCATTTTTCAAGCTTTCGGAAAATCCTCCTTCTCTCCCTCTTAACTTGTCATGGGTGCTGCTGTTTCCATCTATACTTATTTGGACACTGACATTTCCCAAGTGGCTGATCAGTTCAATCTCATCGTCGCGCCAATTTAGGCCATTGCTAAAAAGGTTGACGTTCGTAAATAAAGAACTGGCTGTGGCAATGATTTTCAAGAAATTTTTTGTTAGCTTTGCTTCTCCGCCTGTAATGGTGATGTCAGCTACACCGTGAGATGCGAGTTTTTGCAACACTTTTATCCATTGGGAAGATGATAGTTCATCTGGATACGGTTTTCCTGAGCTTGCATAACAGAAAGGACACTTCAAATTGCACATATTTGTTAATTGAAGGGTGCAGCTGATTGGCAAATAGTACTCTGTAGATCCGGTGATCATCAAAGGGTGATTTAGCAGGCCTTTTTTCCACGCTGATGTAAATGGATGTGAATCTAGCTCGTTATTTAATTCTTCCTCACTTACCTTTTCTTTTGAAAGAATCTCCCAAATTCTTGCCGTTTTTTGAACACTGTTATTTTTGGCAAGCATTAAAGCTAATTCTGTTCCCCTGCCGCTAAGTCTAAAATAGAACATGCTTTTTCTGTCAAGCAAAATGGCCCCATGAGGTTGGAAGTGGATCGCAAATTCTGGTGAAGTGTTAGTTGCCGTTTCTAACAGTTTTGACATAAAATCCTCCTTTACTTTAGGGAGCAGTTAAAAAACTGCTCCATTGCAATCCTTTTGAATATAATGGTTATAGCAGGCGCATTGCCGGATGTGGGAGCCAGCAGACTCTAGTCATCGAGATACTTTTTGAGGCCCAGCAGCTCATACATCCAGCCGCTTTCACAATCGAGGTGCCTGCTGGCTTTTTCAGTTCCTTGATAGCTGTCGGCTCCCACTGTTTTTTTTGCTTCTCCATAATCCCATCTCCTTCCATTTAAAAATGGTCATTATTGGAATAAAATATAACTGTTTAAAATTTAGCATAGCGATAATGTCGAAGTAAGAAATAAATTGTCATTTTGTTATAATTTTTTGAAAATTTAATATAAAGATTTCATAACAGCTTGTATTGGTGCAAGAGCTGTTTATTATTGATACAAGTTTCACGCTTATTAGCCTTTTGATACAGGATGTCCGTAAGGCTAGCCACCCAATCTTTTTCCCAGTATATACTTATTTTCCAATCATATCCTTTTAAAACGATCATGTTAAAATGGTAGAATAATAGTCAATTTTTATAAATTTTTATAGTACCAATTTGCAATAGGAGGGCAAGCATGCTTTGGCTATCGATTGATCGGACGCTGGACGTCCCTTTAATACGGCAAGTTTACGAGCAAATTCGAACAAAAATATTGAACGGCGAGCTTGCGGCTGGAGAGTGTCTTCCGCCTACTCGTGAATTAGCTTCCAATTTAGGGGTTTCAAGAAATGTCATTTTAGAAGCTTATGAGCAATTGCTGGCAGAAGGATATATCGAAACACGGCCAGGTTCCGGAACATTTGTAGCTGAAGGAGCATACTTGCATCAGCAGGAAAAAACGGATAGTCAATCGTTTTTAGAAAGGCAGCAAATAAAAGAAGAAATTAACGATATCATAGATTTTCGTTCAGGCATCCCAGCTTTAAATATGTTTCCAAGACAAAAATGGGGGCAAATGGCTAAACAAGTTTGTGCAGAAACTGCCCATTCTATTTTGGGTTATGATAATCCCGAAGGCAGAATCGAGCTTCGTTATGTTTTGTCTCAATATTTAAAGAGAACGAGAGGAGTGGAATGTCACCCAGATCAACTAGTGATAACTTCTGGAGCAACACAAGCCTTTTCTCTTCTAGCAAAATTGCTTCTTTCACCGGGAGATGAAGTAATTGTTGAAGATCCTATTACAAAAGAAATTCAAACCATTTTTTCTTTATCCGGTGCGGTCATTTGTCCTGTTCCTGTTGACGAACAGGGGATGAAAATGGATTTGCTTCCTTCGGATAGAAAACCGAGCTTTATATTTGTTACACCGTCCCACCAATTTCCACTTGGAGGAACACTGCCAATACAGCGGCGAATCCAGTTAATTCAATTTGCTAGAAAAGTTGATTGCTATATTGTTGAGGATGATTATGACAGCGAATTTCGTCATCAAGGGGCGCCGATTCATTCCCTTCAAGGACTTGACCCAAACAGAGTGATATACATCGGAACCTTCAGCAAAATATTATCGCCGGCTTTAAGGCTGGGATATTTAATACTTCCGCCGGCATTAATTAAACGCTGTCAGGACTTAAAATGGTTTACAGATCTCCATACCCCGTCATTGGAGCAGCTGACGCTTGCCCGTTTCATTGATGAAAGGCATTTAGAGCGCCACATCAGGAAAATGAAAAAAATATATAAAGCGCGTCGTGACCATGTAAAAAAATGTTTGATTGAACAATTTGGCGACACAGTTAAAATTTTTGGAGATTCCACCGGTTTGCATTTAGTCGCAGAATTTCAAAACATCGTGTTTTTAGATCAAGTAGTAAATGACATAATGAAGAAGCATAAAGTGAAAATTTATCCTGTAGAAGTTCATGCTATTCAAAAAGGAATCCATCAAAACAAAATTATTTTAGGATACGGAAATTTAACAAAAGAAGAAATTGCGGAAGGCATTTTTAGATTAAGGCAGGCTCTAAATTAGGAGGTGTTCATCGTGGGGCATCTAAACGTTTGATGAAGATGAAAACATGTACAGGATATTCATTTTAAATGTCGATAATAAAATTGTCCAAACATGCCCATGAAACGATAATATTGACCAAATACAAAATTTGATGAGAGCGCTGTTTATGGAGGTAAGTTTGCTGGGACTTTAAGTCATGCAGGGTTTTAATCAAACGTTTGTTTAAGGGGTTAAACTCTCTCACAACTTTGAGGGAGTTTTTTATGTGCTAAAAATTCGTTTCAAATGAATCAATTTCAGTGGATTTTATTTCATCAAATGAATTATCATAGGCAGCCCCCGAACAAAACGAGGAAAAAGTTTGAATCATGCATAACCACATGTATTTTGTCCTTTTGAGTTTTCGCCGGATCTTCAAATTCTAAGCGAATACATTTTACTTCAAGTAGAATGAAAGACAGCGGATCTTAAAGCATGCCGGATAGTGTGTCTGCTAAGTTTAAATGCCTGTATTGATTACATCATACGTTAGTTTTTATGTTGATGGCACATCATTTTGCTTTCATTCGTCCCGTCTATGCCGAGTTTCTTCTTCGTCGCCCAGATTTTTTCCTCAGGCTCTCGGTCGGGATTTCTGTTTTTTTCCTTTTCAACATTATGTTGCCTGCATTGAATTTAAATTTTTATTTGATTTGTTTGATGTTATAAGATATTATAAATCTGTAAAAAAGCGGAAGGATGATGGTTTGGATATGACTAACTAATTCTATCTTTAAGCTGCATTTTTAAGGAAGCGAATATATTTTCTGGATAGGATTAGTATGTGTTTGAAAATGCTAAATACAAATCACCGCAGTATGCCTGTAGAATAAACCTGCTGTCCAGAAAACGGAATAGCAGGTTTTCTATGTGCTTGAAATAGACCGGAAGAAAGCGTAGGTACTCACTATGTCAATGTCTCAGTGGAGAAAAATGATTATTTTAATGATTAACATGTTTATAACTATTGGAAGCTTTGGCATTATTATCCCTATATTGCCTGCTTATTTGGAGTCCATTGGTCAAGGCGGTACGGCAGCTGGTTTAATGGTCGCAATATTTGCAGGAGCCCAGCTTGTGTTTTCTCCAATTGCAGGGAAATGGACAGATCAGTATGGACGGAAAAAAATGATTGTTTTAGGATTAATCGGTTTAACTGTTTCTATGTTTATCTTTTACGCATTTGATTCCATTTGGTGGCTGTACGCTTCGCGTGTAGTCGGAGGGATAGGCTCCGCGCTTCTGGTACCCGCTATTTTTGCTTATATTGCCGATATTACGACAATTGAGCAGCGGGCTAAAGGCAACAGTTTCATATCAGCAGCCATGTCGCTTGGGATTGTAATAGGACCAGGGGTTGGCGGTTTCTTTGCTGATTTTGGGTTGAAAATGCCTTTTCTTGTTGCAACGATCGTCTCTTTAGCTGCTGTTATTTTTTCATTAACAGTTTTAAAAGAAAGTGTTGAACAACAACATACCCCGGAACAAAAAACGCAAATCAATGATGAGCCGATGTTAAAAAAATTGGTTTCGTCCGCTCATAAGCCGTATTTTATGCTGTTGATTATTACTCTTGTTATGAGCTTTGGTTTAATGGCTTATGAATCTGTCATCGGGTTATATATGGATGATCAGTTTGGGGCAACACCGCAAGAAATTGCTTGGATGGTTACATTAACTGGACTGATAAGTGTGATTGTGCAGTTGTTTGTGGTCGATAAGCTTGTCGGCCGCTTTGGGGAAGGAGCCGTTTTAAATTTCTTTTTAGGCGTAGTTGCAATTGGATTTTTCCTTTCATTGTTTGCCGACAGCTATTCTCTGTTTTTTGTCATCACCCTCTTGATTTTTCTTGCAACATCCATCTTGCGTCCTGTTTTGAACACTCTTATTTCAAAGATGGCTGGAAATGAACAAGGCTTTGCCATGGGGTTAAACAACGCCTATATGAGTATAGGAAATATATTGGGGCCGATGTTGGCGGGAATATTATATGATATTCAAATTTTGTATCCTTTCATTTTAGGATGCATTTTATTAGTGTTTACACTTTTTATTACTGTCTTTTGGCAAAACAAGTCATTGAAAAATACGAAACTGGCCAAATCCAAGTCGTCTAGTTAACGCTAAGAACTGTTGTTATTTATCACCTTTTTTAGACCGAAGTGAAAAGATGAATTGGCTTGTAAAAATCTATTCTCATTGGGAAAATTGATCCCAACCCGTAACTTTTTTAAACAGTGGGGGAATTGGATCATTTGCTGGCGCCGAAGTTCAATTGAAGCCGTCGTACAAGGAAAATAAAGCGCGATCGTTTGGGCGTTTACGGATTTTTGGACAGCCTCTTTAATCAAAGGCTGTCCTTTTTCGTGCGACGGGCAGTCGTACTTTGTGTAGGGATTCTACACTGAATGAGTCGTTAAAGGCTGGAGCACGATACCTATGGTAAACACGGCTCTGAATAACCTGGAAGACTCATTTTTTTCTCGAAGGTGAAAGTCCTTCCACTGGAGTGCTGATACAACCAGTGAAGACTAATCTAGGGCATCATCGTGAGGTGGTGTCTGAAGGAGATGCGGAAAGTCGAGAGACCCGTAGTCGGTTAGGCAGACCCAAATGCATAAGCGTGAAGCACAGCGGCAGGGTAAGTTGACGACCATGCGGAAATAATGGGAAGTCCTCTACTGAGAGTAGTGGTCTCTGTTCGATAAATCAGCTGAATAGAGATGGCTTATCAAGTGATGGTGCTGGGTATGCTTATAAGGAAGGTACGATGACCCCGTGAGGTCTCCATTCTACCTTAGGGACATCCATCTATAAGGGCAATCCGAAATGATGAATGTGAATGGAGAAGTCAGACGTTCCCATAGTACGGAAGTAGTATTTGGACCAAACCAAGTATGAACGGAAGGGGAACGACCTTGTGGCTCTACATCTGTAAAGGTGTGTAATGCGAACAGGAAACGATACTGCGGTAAAAACGAACTGAATGTACACAATGAAAGGTGTGGAATATGCAATGAACCGTGCGTTAACTTTAAAATGGCATAGTATTTATGGACAAATTCTCTTTGACAGGAAATTAAAAGCAGCCTGGGATAAGGTAGAAGCGAACGGTGGGTCTGGCGGTATCGATGGTGAAACGATAGACAGCTATCGATATAACTTAGATGAGAATCTAAACTCACTTTTACAAAAGTTAAGAAGAAAAGAATATAAACCTTCCCCAGTAAGAAGACATTACATTCCAAAGAAGAACGGCAAACTTAGACCTTTAGGAATCCCTAACATTGAAGACCGAATTGTCCAACAAGCTCTAGTAGATGTGCTACAACCGAAATTCGAAAATGGCTTTTTCCATAAATGGTCATGTGGTTATAGACCAAATCTAGGCGCGAAGCGCGTCCTACAAATAATCATGGCTAATATCGAACAAGGATATAACTACATTTATGATGCAGATATCAAAGGCTTCTTCGACAATATTCCGCATAAGAACTTAATGAGAGTGTTAAACAAATACATTGCGGATGGAACGGTATTAGACATGATTTGGAAATGGTTAAAAGCTGGATACATGGAGGAAGGAAAATACCATGCAACAGCTTCAGGAACACCCCAAGGGGGTGTCATTTCTCCACTACTTGCCAATATCTATCTAAATGAGCTTGATTGGATGTGGGCTGAGCACAATTTTCGATTTGTCAGATACGCAGACGATTTCCTGGTGTTTGCTAAAACAGAGGAAGACATCAAGAAAGCTGCAGAAGTCACGAAAGAGAAACTAGCGGAACTCGGTCTTGAACTCTCATCGGAGAAAACGAAATTTGTAGATTTCAATAATGACGATTTTGACTTCATAGGGTTTACATTTGAACATTGGCGAAAACGCAAAAAGGATGGTAAACCATACTATATCGCTAAACCAAAAGATGCAACTTGGAAAGATTTTCGTCAGAAAATAAAAGCAAAGACAAGGAAAACACTCACACTCAGCAAAGAGAAATGGCTTGGGCAGGTTAATCCAATCATTCGAGGCAAGGTAAACTATTTTCTGACGATCTATGAAGCAATTAAGGCAAATGCACAATTTGGATTTAAAAGTTCTTGCTTCTTTCAAGCATTTGGAAAAGAGTTATTAGCGATAGATGGTTACATACGAAAAAGGTTAAGAGTTGCCATGATACACAGTCATCCAAATCAAAGAAAAGGACATCTTATGAAAACAAAATGGAATAATGAATTCTTTGCGAGGATAGGTTTAATACCAGCATATTGGTATTACTATCATAAAATTTATGGATTTACTTTAGAAAATTACATTCAACGTATGAAAGAAAAACAACGAAAAGAACTCGAAAGACGTAAACAAAGAGCGAAAGAAGAGGGTCAAGAGTTTTACACTCCTGACCGTGTCCGTAAAATGCAATATGCGCAAAGGTTAGCGACGTATTAATTGTAACACATTGGTAAGCCGTATGCCTTAATAGGGCACGTACGGTTTGATGAGGGGGTAGCCTTGAAAGAGGTTACCCTACTCTATTGTATTTTGGCATGCCATTCGCATGAAACGTATTCGACCAGCTTGAAATAATTGGTATTAGAAATTAGTTAGATAGTTTAAACTGTTGAACGAACCCGTTGAGCTCTTCTGACAGATTTGCCAACTTCATGGAATTTACTGAAATATCCTCCATCGAGCTGTTCGTCTGTTCGGATGCGGCAGATGTTTGTTCAATTCCTGCTGCAGACTGTTCAGCTAAAGAAATCCGCACAACATTTTTGCTTTCACCTCTGTTTTGATCTTTATTTTTGCATATGCCCATAAAGCAGGGGAGAAAATGAACTAAATGAAATGGTAAAAATGAATAATTTTTATTCATATTAGATTATAGCCAAATATGTTAATTGTTGAAAATTTTAGCAGTACCTTCCTTCTTCTAGACTAAAAAGAATTTGTCATATTTGGATGAAGAAATCATATACATTTAGTGAATTTTTACACCTTGTTTTAAAAGAAAAATAAAAAGGTGCGGGGGATATTGTGGATCATTATGTACAGGTGGAAAAAAGAATAGATGTGAGGCGAGACCAATTTGCGCTTTCTGAAGGTTATATCCATTCTTCTTTAGAAACTTCGCCATGGGTCCCGTTTGTAGAAAACGTCTGGATACGCCATTTGTCTTTTGATATTCGCAGCAATACTTCCGTCAATGTTCTTCGGGTTGGATCGGGCGGCACGCTTGGCAGGCATCGCCACCGCGGTCCTGTCACTGGTTATGTAGTTAAAGGAAGCTGGTACTACAAAGAATACGACTGGATCGCAAAACCGGGAGATTTTATTCGCGAAAGTCCGGGCAGGACACATACACTCGTTTCCGACGAAGGGATGGAAACTGTGTTTCATTTAAACGGATCGCTTGAATTTCTCGATGATCAAGACCGTATCATTGAAACGGTAGATGTATTTTGGTTTATCGATCATTACTTAACTTATTGCGAGAAAAATAATTTGCCCATTAATAAAGATTTGTTTTTATGATCCTTTGAAACTGATGTAAAAAATGACAGCGTTTACAAAGGTACAGAACCGTTCTAGTTCGGAACGGTTTTTTTTATTTATATCTAAGAATTTCTATTTCATGAGTCAGTGCATTTGACATAATACCTTGTGGTTTCATATAATTTGAAACTAAATGATGTAAAAAGGAGCAAGACTATGGAAAAAAATCATCAAAATCCATTACAAGACATTCATCAATCAATTGTATTAGAAGCCTCAATTGAAAAAGTTTGGGAGGCGGCGGCTACGTCAGAGGGGATTGCGTCATGGTTCATGCCAAATCAAATGATTTTCCGCCAAAGCTGGGACATGAATTCCATCTGCAATCTCCTTTCGGGCCGTCCCCATGTAAAGTGGTAGAACTTGAACCGCCTTACCGCCTCTCTTTCACATGGGATACAGAAGGCTGGGTTGTTTCATTTATTTTGAAGGATTTAGGGGATAAAACTGAATTTACCTGAATCCGTGACAAAACATCTTTACAATGGTCGCAAACCGTTGATACGATAAGGGAAAACGACGTTGACGATTCTTCATCAAGTAGGTGATGTGATGAAAGATTTCCCGATTCGGTTTGTATTGACAGATGAAGCGATTACCCCAAGTGCTGGGCTTGCTCTCGTTGGCTACTTACTCCATCGAACGAAACTGGATAAACGGGTAAACGCACTTCGGCTTCCAACGGTTCGTCGAGAAGTGCACATTTCCCATAGCGATGTCATTCGCTCGATGATTGGCTTGCTTGCCACAGGAAAAACGGATTTCGATCATATCGAAGCGTATCGTCAGGACGATATCTTTTCGGCATCGATGGGGATTCAGCACGTGCCTTCCTCTCCAACCTTGCGACAACGACTCGATCAGCTCGCTTGTCTTCCGATGACCGAAACGATTCTTTGGGAGGAGTCCATACGTCTGTTGATTCAACGACATGCCACTTTGTCCCCTTGTTGGACCAAAGGAAAGACGACATGGCTTCCCCTTGATATAGATGGTTCCCCATTTGACAACTCCGATACGAAAAAAGAAGGAGTCAGTCGAACGTATAAAGGATTTGACGGTTTTACACCGTTGTTTGCGTATGCAGGGAAGGAAGGGTATCTCGTTCATGCCGAGTTGCGTCCAGGGAAACAACATGTGCAAGACAACATGCCCTCGTTTTTAGTCACCGCTATCCGTCGAGCTCGTCAACTGACTTCATCTCGTCTGCTTGTTCGCATGGATGCAGGAAACGATGCAGAAGCGAATGTGCACGTATGCCTAAAGGAAGACGTGGACTTTGTCATCAAGCGAAACTTACGCCGAGAATCGAAAGCGCTTTGGTTCCAGATCGCTTCGCAAAAGGGCAAACGTGTCGATGATGGACAAAGCGAAGGAGTACAAACCTATGAGCTATGCCTTCCACAGAAGGCAGCGATCGATGGAAACACGTATACGTACGTTCAAGTCACCCAAGTGACGGAACGGACGATGGAACGCAATGGACAGCTGATGCTCGTTCCTGATTATGAAGTGGAAAGCTATTGGGTGCGGCTCAAAGGATACGAGCATGTTCGAATGAGCGATGTGCTCGCGTTGTATCATGACCATGCGACATGCGAACAGTTTCATAGCGAACTGAAGAGCGACTTAGATTTAGAGCGGCTTCCATCTGGGAAGATGAAAACGAATGCGCTCGTGTTGGTCATGGGAGCCTTCGTTTACAATCTTCTTCGTCTGATTGGACAAGATCTATTAAGCGATCCGAGACATCCGTTGCACCACAAAGTGAAACGCCGCCGCATCAAGACGATTATTCAGACGGTGATCACGATGGCAGGGCGACTCGTCCGTCGATCACGACAGATCTGGATGAAACTGACGCGAAGGAGTGGCTATAGCGAGCCCCTACTGAACGTCTATCAGAAATGGAGAGAGGCAAGATAACGAACGAATGTTCGGGCACTGATGTCCAACGTCACTCCCTGTGCTTTTTTGTCTATTTTTTTGGTTCGTATACCTAAAAAAGAGATTTGTTCCATTTTCGGAAATAGAGATGACATAGGTCATAAGCATAAAAAGGGTTTTATGGATTATCAATCCATCAAAATTACAACAAAATCAAAGTCGATTTCAATTCATCACGGATTCAGGTGAATTTACTCTTATTCACAGCGGATGGAAGCATCCTGACGATGTGCTGCCTAAAGTAAATGAAAAAGCTCTGTTGTTCGTGAACGGATGAATCATGGCTGGATGAACATTTTAAAAAAATTGCAAAAGGTTGTGGAATAACAAAAAATTCATTTACGTTTTCAGATCCAGCTCGAGGAAATAACTTGGAGGAAAAGAAAGCAGCAAAAAAATTAGGGAGATGATGATCTCCCCAATGCAATCGCCATATCGTCCGAAGAATAGAGGAAAAGGCGGATGCACTTTTTTGAACAACTGAAAAAAAGATTTTTTATTAAATCTTTTCGAATACTTCCAATTTTAGCAGATGTGCTAAAGCTTCAGTCATTAAATAGGAAAGTGTTGATTCCGCGCCCCGATTTTGGTTAGGGCCATCGGAGTTCAAACCGTCACAGCAGCTGCCATCGCTAGGATCGACTAAAGGAATGTGATGGTCATTCCCGCCATAAAACCAGTCTCGGCAGCGCAGCACAACTTGTAAGTAAGCAGAATCATCCAAAATATGATAAGCTTCGTTTGCAGCTAAAGCTAGTTTCATAACATCGATGGGCTGCTGATCCCAGTCGGCGCGATTGTGGCGGCTGCACCAACCCCGGTTGCCGATTGGACGAATGGAGGAGCTGTTGAATCCGCCCATCTTTTCGATGAGAAAATCAAGACTCTCTTTGGCAATTCGCAATGTTTCATTGCGACGGTTGTATCGATAGGATAAAAATAATCCCCAAGGCAAAATTCCATTGGCATATGTCATTTGTTTTTCGAACCAATGCCAATCTTCCGTTCGGTGCTCTTTGTATGCTGTTAATAAATTATGTTCGCATGTCTCTGCCAATTGTTTAAGTTCATCTTCTGCTATTCCAAGAGAGGAAATGCTGTTTTTCTTTTCCATGAGCAGTTTGCTGCAGCTGGCCAGCACCCATGCTTGGCTGCGGGCAAAACGAAGCTTGCGGCATGCAGAAAGGGCATTGCGCAAAATTTCTGCTGCCACATAGCGGCGGGCATTGTCATTAAGTTTTAAATAGGCTATTGTCACTGCCCAAACTGATCGACCAAGACAATCTTCAGAACGAGTTTCCGATTCAGGTGTTCGGTCATAATAAAAGTTATTATGAAACCATCCATCATCCCTTTGAGCCCAAAGCAAAAAGGCTAAATACCGATCAAGCATTCCGTAGAGTCTCTTCAATTCAGACGGTTCATCTTGAAGAAGCTCTATCCATTCAATACATAGCCAAAGGGCGCGCGCATTGTCGTCTGTTGAATATCCTTCTTTACGGCGCGGAATCCGGCCGAGGCAATGCTCGATCAACCCTGTATCGTCAGTTAAACGTTCCAAATGATCAAAATTAATATTTGGTTGGGGCAACGTGTTTCACCACGCTTTCGTTCGGCTCTTTCACACCCTTCTCATCCAAGTCCATTTCGCCGATTTTGGCAAACAGCTTCAAATATTGCATCCCGACAGTTGGCCAATGGGTTGCCTTTCCAATCTGCCGAATTCGATTTTCCCATTGGTGTAATGCATTGTCATCCATTAATAGCTTTTTTAATCGCTGTTCCCATGCTTTGATGTCGCCATACGGAAGAAGCAGTTCTTCACAGCCTTTTAATAAATCTTGCGCATGTTCGTATGGCGTGGAGAGAATCGGACGGCCTATTCCGACGGCATAAGCCAGCGTTCCGCTTGTGATTTGCTGCAAGCCCGGATAAGGAGTTACATATAGATCACACGCTGTTAAGTAGGAGACGAGCTCCTCTTCATTAAAGTAACGGTCAATCATTCGGACATTCTCTTCTAATCCGAGCTGACGAATCATGTTTTGCAGCTCTTCACGGTATGATTCTCCTTCCCGCTTTTTCACTTCAGGATGCGTTTGTCCCGCGATAATATATAACGTTTCCGGTACTTCACGGACAACTTCTGGGAGGGCTGAAATTAGAGACTCGATTCCTTTGCCGCGATTCAGTAATCCAAATGTAAGCAATACTTTTCTGCCTTCAAATCCCAGCTGGCGGCGAAGCTGATCCCGCTCGTTATCTCGAGGTTTAGGCGATCCATGTGGAATGTAGATAATTTTATTTTCGGGCAAATTATACGCTCGGACTAAATAAGAGACAGCCTTGCGGTTCATGACGACTATAGCGTCGCTTAAATCGGCGATTTCCTGCTGGACTTGCCGATATGGCGGCTTAGGATCAGAGAAAATCGTGTGAAACGTCGTGACGAGCGGTTTATTTAATGCGCGTACAAAGTCGACTATGTACTCTCCCGCTTCACCGCCGAAAATGCCGAATTCATGCTGCAAAACTACAACAGAAATATCGCTTCGATTGACCCGTTTGGCCATCTTCACATAAGCTGAACGATCTTGCATTGGCAAAGGCCAAAATCTCGGATTATTTTCATATACATTTCTGTCATCATTTTCATTATAAAGTACAATGATTGGGTCACGATTACCGCGTTTGCCAGCAGCGCTTACGTTTGTAAATACATGTTCAGTGAAGGTAGCAATACCGCAGCGGCGGGGAGGATATGTGCTGACATATGCAATTCGACTCATGCTTGCATCACCCTCTCATATTGGTTCAAGATCAAGTTGTCGTACACTTTACCTTCATTTAAGAATGTCTTGTAAGCCATAATACTGTTGTTGACACGAATATTATCGCTTATGCTTGATTGATCCCAAAGAATAGAGTTTGAAAAATGTACTTTGGAGCCAATGCGGCAATGATCACCAATCACTGCAAACGGACCAATTACTGACTGATCGCCTACCTCGACATTATCCCCGATTAAAACAGGAGGGATAAAGCGGACGGCAGATCCGATTTTGGTGTCTTTTCCTAACCAAACGCCCGGTTGAACTTGATTTCCGCGAGTAGGCAACGGGTTCCGATTTTCAAGAACGTCCCAATGAATTTTCCGGTAACGTTCTGGTGTTCCCATATCAAACCAGTAACCGCTGCTTATTTTTCCGTATACATTTTTGCTTTTTTGAATAAGGGTGGGAAATGTTTCACGTTCGATAGAAACTTCACGTCCTGCTGGAATGTAGCGCATTACTTCTGGTTCAAGAATGTACAAACCAGCATTGATCAAATTTGATGGTGCTTCTTCACGACGAGGCTTTTCAACAAAACGCAAAATCCGGCTGGAATCGTCCAGTTGAACGACACCGTAAGAAGAAGGGTCATCTACTTCCGTCAGTGCAATTGTGGCGATCCCGCCGCTTTGTTCGTGAAATTCAAGAAGAGGAATCAAGTTTGGCAAGTGAACAATGTCGGCATTTACAACAAGAAATCTTTCCTTCAAAAATCTTTCAGCATTTTTGATAGCTCCTGCTGTTCCCATTTGATGTGTTTCATCAGAGTACTCAATGTCTACACCGAAACGTTTGCCGTCTCCGAAGTAATTTTTTATGACATCTGAACAGTGGTGTGAGGCTATTACGAATTGGTTGATTCCTTGATCGCGAAGATAAGTGATGAGGTGTTCGAGCCATGGCCGGTTAGCAATGGGTGCCATCGGTTTCGGCAAATTTTCAGTTAATGGGCGTAAACGTGTTCCTAAACCACCAGCTAACAGTAATGTTTTCATTTGTCATCCCTCCATTAGTCTATGATTATGAAGTTCATAACAGATGGATGAATGAAAAATGAAAGTGGCGTATATTGTTAGCACTCAAACCTACTGGTTGCTAATAAATATTATAACAAAATTCCTTATATAAGTAAAATGTATGAATTTCAACTCAGTCGGGGGTTTTCCTATACTTAATGAAAAAAGGGGCATATAACACCCTTTTGTTCAAAGTCTCCACTCCGATTGATAGAAGCTTAAAAAATGTTTGAAAAACCTCTAAGAAGAGTGCTGTTTGTTTTAATGTCTAATTATTCAGAAAATCTATCAAAAGCCTTATGAAATGGTATAATTTCCTTGAAATTTATGAAGAAAGCAGGTGATATGATTGAACTATTGTCAACAATGCGGACACCAATTAGAAGAAAATCAAACATTTTGTACGAATTGCGGCGCGAAAGTCGTAGAATCACAAAATGTAATGACGGCAGGGGAGGGATCAAGATCAAGAAGACCGGTGCTGGCAACGAAAAAATCTAAGATTTTTGCGAGTATTGGAGTTCTATTAATTTTAGTAATTGCAAGTTCATTTTTTATTGTAAAATCGATCTATAAACCGGCAAAACTTGTGGAAAATTTTATTCTAGCTGTCAACAATCATGATGCAAAAAAAGTGGCTCATTTACTAAACTCGAAGCAATCGGATATAAAAATAGATGAAAAAGTGGCCAAGCAATTAATTGACTATTATCAAATGAACCCATCGGAATTTTCTGAACTGAAAAATAGCTTGCATGAAGAAGCGGTTATTTATGAAAAAGGGGCATTTCCTGAGCATACGGATGCAGATATTTCGATCAATAAATTAGGAAAAAAATGGTTATTTTTTGATTATTATGCACTCATACCTAAAAATTTATATATTGTCGTAACGGCGAATCATGATGGCCATATTTACATAGATGGGAAAAAATATGAACCTATAAAAAAAGACGAAGAACGGACTTACGGGCCGTTTTTGCCAATCAATCATAAAGTGCAAGCAGTATACAAAGGAGAATACGCAGACGTAAAGCAAGTGGAAGAAGTTTCGCCAAGTGATGCTGAAGAAAATAAAGTGTACATAAATTTTGATTTAACTGGAGATTATGTATATTTATATTCAAATATTGAAGATGCCACTTTATTCGTCAATGGAAAGAGCACAGGTTTAAAAATTTCGGATGTAGAAGAGTTTGGGCCAGTTGCAACAGACGGTTCGATGACGCTTCATGCCGAAATCAAAACTGCTGATGGTACGTTGAAAAGCAATAAAAAGACAATTAAAGAAGCCGGGGAAACGATTGATCTATTATTTGAACAAGAAATTCCAATGGAAGATTTCGAAGATGTTGGAGATTCATTAAAAGACTATCATGATGAACAATCGGAGATCGAAAATGTGATTATGAGCCATTATACTAGTATTTCAAGCGGTGACTACGAATCGGCATATGCAATGTTTTCCTCAAGCCGTCGCAGTAAAATTAGCTATGAAAAATGGTCTAAAGGGCTAAAAAACAATTTTAAAAATGAAGTTACGAATGTAAGTGTGGAAAGTATAGAAAATGATCAAGCGACAGTGAGTTTTCAATTAACTTCTTATGACAAACAGGACGACGGCTCCACATTAGTACAAGAATGGGGAGGGAAATGGTATTTAGTGAAGGAATCAGACGGCTGGAAATTAGCAACGCCTGAAATTAAAAAGCTAAATACTAGAACGGAATGAAATGGAAATCTTTGCTTCTCATTTTCGCCATATTTATTTTGAGTATTTTTGCCATTATATCAATCCCGAAATTGCCGCTCTTTCAGGAAAATCAAAAAACAAAGATTCAAGACCAGCATGAAGAACCGGAAGTAAAAGAAGCGGGTAATGTTGCAGCTTTGCAAGAAGAAAAAAACGATAAGAAAGAAGAAACGGTCGAAGAAAAAGCAGCTAGAATAGTGGATGATATGTCTTTGGGCGAGAAGGTCGGCCAGCTTTTGATGGTGGGCTTTAAAAGCACGGAAAAAGACGAGGAAATAACCGATTTAATCGTAAACAAACATATCGGTTCTGTCATTTTGTTTGACCGCAACATGGAGACTCCGGAACAAGTTGCGCAATTAAATAATTCTTTGCAAAGGCTCGCGCTGAAAAAGCGGTTTGGAGTGCCGCTTATGATCGGAGTGGACCAAGAAGGGGGAGACATTTTGCGGATGAGAGAAAAAGTGTCTCCCATCCCATCCCAACAGAAGCTAGGGCAAGCTGCAAATGAAAAAGCGGTGTACGATATTGCTCTTCTGAACGGAAGGGAATTGGCTGCCATGGGATTTCATCTAAATTTTGCACCCGTTTTGGATTTGTCAGAGACTGACAGCCGATCTTTTGGTACAAATCCGGAAGCGGTCTATACGTATGGTGCAAAAGTGGTTCAAGGATTGCATGAAGCGAAGATTACAGCAACGCTCAAGCATTTTCCCGGCAACGGAAGAAGCAGTGTTGATCCGCATATTGACACTTCTTCTGTAAAAGCGGACAAATTGGATTTAGAGAATTCCGATATTTATCCATTTAAAAAGCTCATTGAAAATACAGATCACAATCAATTTTTCATTATGATGACTCACATTAAATATCCAAGTTATGATCCTAGCAAACCAGCAAGTTTATCTTCTGTTATGATTCAAAAGCTGCTTCGGGAAAAGCTGGGGTATAAAGGAATTGTTGTCACGGATGATCTTGAAATGGGCGCAGTAAATAAATATTATTCATATGAAGATATGGCAATCGAAGCGATTAATGCCGGAGCGGATTTGCTGCTCGTTTGCCATGAATATGAGCATCAAGTGGAGGTTTATAATGGCTTAGTGAAAGCAGTGAAAGACGGAAAAATTCAAGAAAAACGCATCAACGAAGCGGTGACAAGAGTGCTAATGCATAAATTATCCACTATTCAAAATCCGATCGTTGATCCGCAATATGCGAAAGAAACAGTTGGAAGCAAGGAGCATAAAACACTGATCGAAAATTGGATGAATACAAAGGAACAGTGATTCAATTAAATTCGTAGAAGACCTTCATTCAATGTTTGGGCAAGCCGATTGTAGGCGGCTGCCCATGTTATACCAATCAATAGAGGAGGAACAATAGAGGAAAATGATTTGTCATCAATGTGGAAATGAACAAGAAAAAGGAAATTTTTGTGGGAAATGCGGGGCAAAATTGAATAATGATCCAAATCTACAAGAAACAGCGGGAGGCGGCGGGGATCAGGTTTCAATTAACAGAAATCCCCAACCGTCTTATGGCCAAGCAGCTTCCACACAAATGAATGAACATGTAGAAAAGGTTAAAAAGCAGTCGAAAGTGTATGGAAGTTATTTTGTTCATTTTTTGAAACATCCGTCATCCATTTTTGGTAAAGAAAAAAATGAATGGGTGAATGGCTTTATCAGCATTATTTTATTTGTGTTCATTGTTGCGTTAACGGTTAGCGTTTTTGTCCGCAATCTATTTAAATCAGCCATTCATGGTACTCAAGGACTGATAAATGAGTTTTATGATGGACCTTCGTATGTTTCGGTATTTTTTAATGTTTTTATATTTGTTTTTCTTATTGTTGCGCTCGTGTTATTGTGTATGTTCATTGTTAATAAATTGTTTGGATCAAGTGCATCTTTTCAAGAGGTAACAGCTATATATGGAGCACATCTTACCACCGCGATCATTGTTTCGCTTATCGCGTTATTGCTAGTTTTGTTAAAATCCCATGTTTATGGAAACATCGTGCTGAGCATTTCACTTTTGCTTGCGATCGTTTTAATTCCATATTATTTGATAAGTGTACTGCTAACGAAATATTCAAAAGGAATAGATCCTTTATACTCATTTATTATCTATGTTGCTATATTTTCCATCGTGTTTGCGATTTTTATCGGTATATTGGCTGATTCGGCAATGGGAAGAATTGTTGATCAATGGAGATATTTTTGGTGATGGAGTGACATTGAACATTTTGAACGAATCTAAATATTAGCTGCTTTAATTTTCATACAATATAGACTACACAATGAGTACCGTTAAGCCTTAAAAGCATCAGATCACCTTCTGCGCTGGTATGCCCGCCGCATACCAGCGTTTCATATGTTAATAGGCTGATTTTCATTCTATTGTATGATATGACGTTTTAAGTTGAGGTCATTATGAGAGAATTGGAAGCAGTATGGAACAATTGGCCGATATTCTAGGCAAACTATAAGCTGAAACTGGACATATTTTAATCGTTTGCCTAAAATGAAGCTAAAGGGAATACCAAAACAATCCAAAAAATTGTTTTCAAAGGAAGGTGATGCTCAACATGGATGCAAAGGCGAAAAAAATGGCTTTACGTGGAATTACATATGGCTTGTACATTGTCGGAACGAAAGATGAAAACGGAGCCAATGGATTTGCTGGAAATTGGTTGACGCAAACCTCTTTTGAACCGCCTTTAGTTGCAGTTGCTGTAAAAGCGGGTACACGTTCACAACAACAAATTGCCAAAAGCGGAGTATTTAGCGTCAATATTTTGGAGACGGGGCAGAAGGAAATGGTTACTGCTTTTTTCCGATCCATTGAACCGGAAGGCAACAAGCTGGCGGGATACGAATTCTATACCGAAGAAACAGGATGTCCGATTTTTAAAGATGCGTTGAGCTTTTTTGAGTGTAAAGTGGTGGAAAAAATAGAAAAAGGTGACCACTATATTTACGTCGGTGAAGTGATCAATGCCGGCGTGCACCGGGAAGGCGATCCGCTAACATTGAAAGAAACCGGTTTTTATTATGGAGGCTAAACTTTTTATAAGAAAAATGTTTCGGTTAAAAAGACCTGCAAATTTTATTATTTGAGACAAAAAATAAGAAAATAGTTTTGTTCGGCAAAAGGTTGAAGCAAGATTTTAAAGAATAAGCGATGATGACTTACGATTGCTTGAAGCAGGCGTTCATTTCCGTCTGCTTCAAGCGTTTTTTCCAAGTGAATGTACGTAGTATAAGTATATGAATTCATTGAAATTTTCGTAAAAAAATAGTATAATATAATTTATTGTACGAATCATGCAAATTATTTTAATAAATTAATTTTAAAAAATTTCATCATGGTGGGATCAATAATTATGGATAGGGATAACAAGCTATCATTTTCTTCGCTTGCTGTCATTGGAGTTATGTTGTTTGCTCTATTTTTTGGGGCAGGGAATCTAATATTTCCGGCTCAGCTTGGACAAAATTCCGGGGAAAATCTGTGGTTTGCTGTGACTGGATTTATTATTACTGGAGTCGGATTGCCGTTTCTCGGGATTATAGCGATGAGTTTTTCCGGAAGCAGTGATTTACAAGAGCTTTCTAGTAGAGTTCATCCGACTTATGCCGTCTTTCTTACATCATTGCTCTATTTAACAATTGGTCCTTTTTTTGCAGCACCGCGGACTGGAACTGTTGCGTATGAAGTCGGTATTGCGCCGTTTGTTGCTGAGGAATTTCATCAAGTTGGATTGTTTATTTATACGCTGCTATTTTTTGCTGTGACTTTTTGGTTTTCTTTATACCCGTCTAAGATTGTCGATAATGTTGGAAAACTTTTAGCACCTGGAATTGTGATTCTTCTTGCCATACTTTTATTTATGGTAGTTGTGAATCCTATTGGGGACATTGGCTCAGCGCAAGGCGTGTATAAAATTCATGCGTTTTCCCAAGGTTTTATAGATGGCTATAGTACAATGGACGCCCTTGCATCACTTGTATTTGGCATTATTGTGATCAATGCCATACGCAAATTAGGTGTAACATCAAAAAAAGATATTCTGAAAGCAACAACAAAATCAGGAACTGTTGCCATTGCGCTTCTCGCACTGATTTATATTGGAATTGCTTATTTAGGAGCAACAAGTGTAGAAGCTTTCGGAATTTTTAAAACAGGTGGACCCGTTCTCAGCAATGCAGCTTCACATTATTTTGGCACATTCGGTTTAATTATGCTGGCTATTATTATCATCCTTGCATGTTTAACGACTGCCATCGGATTAATAACGGCGAATGCTGAATATTTTCATAAATTGATTCCGAGAATCGGCTATAAAACGTGGGTTGTCTTCTTTAGCATACTTACTTTTATAATAGCAAACTTTGGATTAGCGAATATTATTACATTTTCTATCCCTGTCTTAATGTTCATCTATCCGCTAGCGATTGTTTTGATTTTGTTAACGTTCTTGTCGCCGCTTTTCCATCACGCACGCATTGTATATGTTTCAGCGACTGGAGTTACATTTTTAATCAGTATTTTTGACGGTTTGAAATCATTATGTGATTCACTTGGAATTGATTATTTCGGATGGATGGTACCAATTGTTTCGTTCTATGAACAAGTATTGCCATTTTATAAACAAGGACTCGGTTGGTTTATTCCAGCGATCATTGTCATTATTATTACAGGTATTGTCGGAAGGGTTCAGGCCAAATCAACTGTTAGAGCGTAAAATGTTCTATTATAATAATAGAAAGAATAGTTTGAATTTTTGTAAGCTATAAAAAAGGAACTTTCTTAAGGAAGGTTCCTTTTTTGATCAAACTTGACCATTGACAATTTTTTAAAACTAAAGGAAGATTCTTTTTATTATTTAGTGATTATGGTATATTTCTTGTAGAGCTTAAAATCTATCCACCCTTCGCAAGTTCGGATTTGAAAATAAAGGATATCTAGCAGCTACTAGAAGCATCCCCTTTACAATATAATGGAATGATATCAGAAGCTTTGAAGATGTATGCCGTTCATTAGACTTTATTAATTGAGAGAAAAACTTTAAGGAAGGGAAATAGGAATATATATTGTAAGGGTAACATCGGCCGCCAGATGGTTCTATGTACGGCAGCTGAATGCGATTTGCTTTCATAAAAAGTAATTTTTTGTGGATTTTCGTGGATGAATAGAAAGGAAGTATTTTAATAGACTTTATAAAAGGAAGTGTGACGTTGTGAAAGCCAAACAATTATTGGTATTATTATTTATTACAATCATCATTTCTGCTTGCAGTTCAAATAAAGAACAATCAAACATAGAGCACGCGCCGAATGGCGACTTGTGGGAAACAACTGCTTCAAGGGATGAACTGCCGACTTTTTTAAATGAATATAGCGAAGACATTCAATTCATCTATCAAGCGGCCGGAAAATCAACGGAGCTGCTGCAATGGATTCCTTGTTATTGTGGCTGCGGCGACCATGCCGGACATCGAAGCAGTTTAAATTGTTTTGTTAAGCAAGTAAATCAAAATGGGTCTGTTGTATGGGATGACCATGGAACACGCTGCAACGTCTGCTTAGAAATTGCAGCCGTAGCCATCAAAATGAAGCAAGATGGAAAAACGGTAAAAGAAATTCGCCAATATATAGATGAAAAATATAAAGAAGGCTATGCAAACCCGACAGACACACCAATGCCGTTATAAAGAAAAGGATGAGACCAATTATTGGTTTCATCTTTTCTATGTTTTATGCTTTGTCGAAACTGTTTTTGTCCTCAGGACTTGATCATGATGGAAAAAGGCTTGTGATTAGACATTTAATCTTGAATGTCCATCAATACTGCTTTTTTGTTATTTTTACATAATAAAATTGTCGGAGAAAGCTCCTTCGGCTTTTTTTGACCGATCCTCCACGCTTTCCAACAAAGAATTATTTATTTCCCTTCTCCATTATATATAATCATATTCCCTATCGCTCCATGACCCAATTTCCATTCCGAATTTCCTTCATGTCCAATTCTAAAGACAGATCCAATAAAACTAGCAAGAAAAGTCAAAATTTATAAAAACATACTTGACAAATAGGAATAATGGAATTAATATCATACTTAAATCTTTTACTTTTATCCGGTTGCCCACTGGACCGCCAGAGGCTCATATCAGTTCCTAATATTAGGGATCTGATATGAGCCTTTTTTATTAAAATTTTAAGGAGGGAAAATCAATGGGTTTACAATTTGCTTATTGGGCGCCAAACGTTAGTGGAGGGCTTGTGATCTCTAATCTGCCACAGAAAACAGGCTGGTCATTTGAGGATAACAAACGTTATGCACAAATAGCTGAAGAAAATGGTTTTGATTACGTCCTGCTGCAAACAAGATTTTTCGCCAGCTACGGAGCTGAAAAACAATTAGAAGCAGCTGCGCTTGCTTCTGCACTTGCCGCTAGTACCAAAAAATTAAACATTATTACAGCTGTGCTGCCCGGTCTATGGCATCCAGGTGTCATAGCAAAAATTATTTCAACGATTGATCATATCAGTAATGGTCGTGCTTCCATTAATATTGTCAGCGGATGGTTTAAAAATGAATTTATCGGTTATGGGGAACCGTGGTTAGACCATGATGAACGTTATCGACGGTCTGAAAAATTTATACAGGTTCTACGAGATTTGTGGACAAAGGAAACCACTACGTTTAAAGGAGATTTTTATCGTATAAATGAAGCGCCATTAAAGCCTAAACCTATTAATATCCCAAAAATTTTCCAAGGCGGAAACTCGAAAGCAGCAAGAGAAATGGCTGGACGAGTTTCAGATGTAGATGAAAGTTTTGCTGATAAGGAAAGCGCTTGGCGAGTATAAGCTGTGCGGCTGTAAGTTATTGTGCTTAGTTTTATGCCTCAATCAATTCACCCGCAATGATAGATAGAACATTGGTTGACAATGACGTGTACAGGCAGTTTTTCTGTTTGGAGGAAATGTTTTTTGCTTCGAAAACGAAATGATTGATTGAGCTTGTAAACAAAAGAAAATTCTCCATGATGGTTCTGAACACTTTTTTGGACTTGATTATGTCTTGCTCACACAAGTCATTCATCTCGATAGGTCTCTACTTCAGCGGAAATTCCTTCCTATAAACATTGAAAACCCATTTTTAACTGTTTAGTAGTAAAAATCTGCTTATGTTTGATCAGAATAAACTTACAAACTTTCCTTATAATAATGGAAGATAATAATGGAAGCAGCTTTGTGAAGTTCTTTATTTTTTAAGCGAAAGGTCACTAGATTTATCTTCCAGCGCAATTCATATTTTAAGACTAAGGATTTAACTCGTTCTCGCTTTTATTTATTGATTTTTCATGATTAGCCTGTGATGAATCATAAAAAAATTACAAATTATTTTTTTCACTGTGAGAAGTTGTGCGGCAGGCAAATTCCTTGTAATACCATTGAACAGTTTTTTACAATCCTTATAAGGAGAGTTTAAAAGGAGTTGAAAAAATGACGAATTCTCAGAAAAAAAGATTGGAAGAGATTGAATTCTCAGTTTTGGATTTGGCTCCTGTTTTATTAGGGAAAACGCCGGCTGACACATTCAAAAACAGTTTAGACCTTGCGCAAAATGTTGAACGATTTGGATATAAACGTTATTGGCTTGCAGAGCACCATAATATGGAGGGCATCGCAAGCTCAGCTACTTCTGTATTAATAGGCTATATTGCAGGAGGTACGAAAACGATTCGAGTAGGATCTGGAGGCGTCATGCTTCCGAACCATCCTCCTCTTGTGATTGCTGAACAATTCGGGACATTAGAGTCGTTGTATCCAGGTCGAATTGATTTAGGGATAGGACGTGCTCCTGGAACAGATCAGGTGACATCCATGGCATTGCGAAGAAATTTACATGGGTCAGTATCAGAATTTCCAAACGACGTCCAAGAACTCATCAATTATTTTGCTCCGAAAGAGAAGCGGAAAGGATATGTACGCGCAGTTCCTGGTGAGGGATTAAATGTTCCTGTTTGGCTGCTTGGATCAAGTACGTATAGCGCTCAGCTTGCAGCAAAGCTTGGACTTCCTTTTGGGTTTGCAAGCCATTTTGCACCGAATCACTTATATGAAGCACTGAAAATATATCGTGACCAGTTCCAGCCGTCAGAACATTTGAAGGAGCCGTATGCGTTGGCGTGTGTGAATGTCGTGGCAGCAGATACCGATGAAGAGGCGAAGTATCTTGCAACCAGCTTGTATCAAATGTTTTTGGGCGTGATCCGAGGAACTTCTAGATTGTTGCAGCCTCCTGTTGAAAGCATGGATGGAGAATGGAATGAATTTGAAAAAGAAGCGGTACGCCATCAGCTTTATTTTTCGTTTGTTGGATCTAAGCAAACAATAAAAGAGAAGCTTCAAAAATTTTTGGATGACACTCAGGTAGACGAAATAATGGTTGTTTCATATATATACGACCATTCGGCTCGCGTGCATTCGTACCGTATTTTATCTGAGATAAAGAATGAAATGTAGTTCTTTTATTTTAAATATGTTATTTTCGGCAACTATCATTACTGTTTAACTTTTTCAGTTCGGGAAGAGATCTGAGAGCGGCAGACTCCTTTTTCAGAAATGTTATTTATGCTGTCATAAAAGCAACGATGTTTATGAATTGCGGATTCTCAAAACAGGCTATCGGCTTTGAACTGTCCCTGTCAAGTAGACAGTGGAAATAACAAAAATCATCTAAGTGGCTTCGGCCCTAAATTCCATAGGGCTGAGGCCGTTTAAGCGTTTTTGGGTCGATCATGATTATAAAATAGGATGTACTCTTCGATTCCTTGACAAAGCTCCTCAAACGAGTCATATTTGTTCAAATAATATTTTTCACATTTGAGTGATCCCTAGAAAGATTCCATAGGTCCATATGATGTTAGACTAAAAAGTAGACACAGATTATTATAGTAATAATAGACTAAAAAATGAGGTGTCTACATGACAAAAAAACAAAGGCGGTACGAGGAAGACTTTAAGCGTCAAACTGTTCGTTATATTTTGGAGGAAGCGAAATCCGTTGCACAAGTGGCTCGTGAGCTCAAAATTAACGAAAATACTCTTCACGGCTGGATGAAAAAATATAAGCAAGAACCTGAAATATCAGAAACCCAAACGTTTCGATCCGAAGAACACGAAGTTCGTGAACTGAAGAAACGTATTCGGGATCTGGAGGAGGAAAACTCCATCTTAAAAAAGGCGATGCACTTCTTCGCGAAAGACCATCGGTAAAATATTCATTTATCCATAAACATCGCTTCGATTACCGATTGGAGAAGATGTGCGAAGTATTGAAAGTTTCTCGAAGCGGTTATTATAAATGGCGTGATCGTCCCAAAAGTGCTAGACAAGAGCGTCGAGAAGAATTGACGCAGGAAGTGCGTCGTGTGTATATCGAATCTCGCCAACTGTATGGGAGTCCCAAGGTTGCCAAAAAGCTTAATCATGAAGGCATTAAGGTTTCACAGAAGACGGTTTCCCGCATAATGAATGAAGAGGGAATGAAGTCTCGTACCGTGAAAAAGCATAAGGCAACTACTAACTCAAAACATAACCATCCGGTCCACGAAAATGTCTTAAACCAACATTTTACTGTTACGAAACCAAATGAAGTATGGGTAGCTGATATCACCTACATTCCAACGGATGAAGGTTGGCTTTATCTAGCTAGTATGATGGATTTGTATTCAAGGAAAATAGTCGGCTGGCATATAGACTGTTCCATGAAAAAGGAGCTAGTGTTAAGTGCTTTAAAGCAAGCCTATCAGCGTCAACAACCACAGGGTTCTATCCTCCATCATTCTGATCGAGGGAGTCAATATGCTTCAAATGACTATCAAGCTAAGCTAATGGAATACGGAATGAAATGTAGCATGAGCCGCAAAGGAAATTGTTATGACAACGCTTGTATTGAATCATTTCATGGGATAATAAAAAAAGAACTAATCTATCAGACTCGTTATAAAACAAGGGAGGAAGCAAAAAAGAGCATATTTGAGTATATAGAAATATTTTACAATAATAAACGTATTCACTCCGCGACAGAGTATTTTTCACCATCTGAATACGAACGTATGTACTATAAAAAGGGAGCTTAATGAACATATTAATAGAATAGTTAGCCCCGAAAATTTACCTTTTAAAAATAATTAGGACAACGTCGTAATTACTTTTAAAAGGCCACCAAGCGATAGCGCGGTAGCTGCGAAAAAAATCTATAAATTTTTGTGTCTACTTTATTGACCTAATATCAAATGTGCACGTATGCCTAAAGGAAGACGTGGACTTTGTCATCAAGCGAAACTTACGCCGAGAATCGAAAGCGCTTTGGTTCCAGATCGCTTCGCAAAAGGGCAAACGTGTCGATGATGGACAAAGCGAAGGAGTACAAACCTATGAGCTATGCCTTCCACAGAAGGCAGCGATCGATGGAAACACGTATACGTACGTTCAAGTCACCCAAGTGACGGAACGGACGATGGAACGCAATGGACAGCTGATGCTCGTTCCTGATTATGAAGTGGAAAGCTATTGGGTGCGGCTCAAAGGATACGAGCATGTTCGAATGAGCGATGTGCTCGCGTTGTATCATGACCATGCGACATGCGAACAGTTTCATAGCGAACTGAAGAGCGACTTAGATTTAGAGCGGCTTCCATCTGGGAAGATGAAAACGAATGCGCTCGTGTTGGTCATGGGAGCCTTCGTTTACAATCTTCTTCGTCTGATTGGACAAGATCTATTAAGCGATCCGAGACATCCGTTGCACCACAAAGTGAAACGCCGCCGCATCAAGACGATTATTCAGACGGTGATCACGATGGCAGGGCGACTCGTCCGTCGATCACGACAGATCTGGATGAAACTGACGCGAAGGAGTGGCTATAGCGAGCCCCTACTGAACGTCTATCAGAAATGGAGAGAGGCAAGATAACGAACGAATGTTCGGGCACTGATGTCCAACGTCACTCCCTGTGCTTTTTTGTCTATTTTTTTGGTTCGTATACCTAAAAAAGAGATTTGTTCCATTTTCGGAAATAGAGATGACATAGGTCATAAGCATAAAAGGGGTTTTATGGATTATCAATCCATCAAAATTACAACAAAATCAAAGTCGATTTCAATTCATCACGGATTCAGGTTATAGGATGCACCTTACCATGTAAATATATTGAATAAATACAAGTAATATCCACTCATTTGAGGTGAAGAAGCTATTATGTGTTAGCGAAATTTAAAGAAAACGCTAGAATTTTGAAGAAAATTAAAGTTTATAGAGGGAGCCATTATCGGTCCTGGGGCAGCTAATCATATGCTGTCAGATGAATTTTTTATCCCATTTTTTGAAGCAGCCGATCGGTTGAAAGCGATTGTTTTCATTCATCCGTTATTGAGCGAAGATCCTCGCTTGAAAAGAAGAATGATGCCAAATTTAATCGGTGTTCCGTGGGAAACAACGATTTGTGCTACAGATCTTTTATTAAGCGGATTGATTGATCGATTTCCAAATGTGAAAATATTATTTGCCCATGGCGGAGGATTTTTGCCTTACCAAATCGGCAGAATTGAAAAAGGATACGAAGAATGGGAAGCGGTTTCAAAAAAATTAACATCCTCTCCGAAAGAATACTTAAAGCGTTTTTGGTATGACAATGTTTTGTGGGAGCAAGCAAGCATTGACTATTTAGTGCGAATAGTGGGAGAAGATCGAGTAGTGCCTGGCTCCGATTTTCCGTTCGACCTTTCTGTCTGGCCTCCAAATGAAAAGCATTACAAAGGGGCAAGTTCATTAATTGATTTTTAAAAGCTTTTCGTCTTTTAAGCCAGCAGACTGGACAATCAATCGCTAAATGATTTATTTTTTGAATCATCGTTCCGGTTTTTGTTAGCAAAACGTTATTTCACGAACGGGCTCAGCATCATGAAAACGGAAATGTCGTTGTATTATATGGCAGCAGAAAAGCATAAAAGCAGTCTAGACTTGCGGACTGCTTTTATGCCGTTGTGTGCTGAACAGGCAGTAAAGGTGCTATCTCGTCTATTATATTTTGGTCAGCAATGACAGTATAATTTCCGATCGTTTGTATAGCTCCGCCCGCTTCGCACACAAGCAGCTGTCCAGCAGCAATATCATAAAAATTAGGCTTATAGTAGACTGCGATATCAAGTTTGCCGCAAGCAATGTAGGCTAAAGTGACAGCAGCTGTTCCGATCATTCTGACTCGGTAAACGTCGTTTACAATGTTTTCAAGCAATGAAATGCGCTCTTTATTCGTTTGTTTATTGGCGTCCTTTGCAAAATCGCCAATGGAAATAAAAGCTTCCGCCAGGCTGGCATTTCGAATGTTTATAGCATTTCCATTTAAATAGGCTCCTTCTCCCTTTGCTGCCCAATACGTTTCCCCAAAAGCAGGCAATGATATTGCAGAGACGACTGGATCATTTTGATAGGTTAGGGCGATGGAAACTCCGTAAAGCGGAACGCCGAAACTGTAGTTGATGGTCCCGTCAATAGGGTCAATCACCCATTCAAATTCATCCTTTCCCCCAATGCTGCCGGCTTCCTCACTGAATATGCGGTGATCGGGATATGTCTCCTGAATGCGATCAATGATCAGCTTTTCAGCTTTCAAATCCATTTCAGTCACAAAATCTTTTGCTGACTTTAATGTTTGCTGCCCAGCTTTTCCTGCATACGGCCGAATCAATTCACCGGCCTCTTTAGCTAACTTTATCGCAAAAGGCAAATATTGCTTATACATTGCGTTCCTCCTTCGGAAAAGTGAATCAATGATTGATTGCTATTAATTAATCATAATATATTTCAAGAAATTTAGGAATAGATGGAATGTTAACACACACTTGCTTTAGAAGTGTAATGAAAGGTTTCCACATGAGAAATGAAATGCCCTGGATAAGAAAAATCATCTTACATCTTGCATTGAACGCTTTTCTCTTCATATCTTCCGGTGTTTTGCATGTTCGATGGTGCAGCAGCTTGACGATTTAATGACAGAATATTATAATTTTAATGAAATTGGACTGCCCAACAGTCCAAAAAAATGAAAGGAACATGTTTATGAAATCCAATATATTTAATGAGCTCAACAATACGAGAGTTTACGAAAAAATTGTTGATCAAATTAAGCAGCTGATAGAAGAAGGAAAACTAAAACCAAATGACCGCCTGCCTCCGGAGCGTGAATTGGCGAAAATTCTCGGGTGCAGCAGGACTTCTTTGCGGGAAGCATGCAGAGTTTTAGAATCGGAAGGAATCATTATTTCAAAACCAGGCGGCGGACGGTTCGTTCAAAAAGTCGATCAAAGCTTGATTCTGAAATATCAGATCAACCCTATTGATGTACTCGAAAAAACAACAGTGATTCAATTTTTGGAGGCCCGGGAAGCATTGGAGCCAAAAATTGCTGAAATCGCATGCGAAAGGGCAACGAAAGAAGATATAGAAAAGATGGAAAAGGCATTGAAATTAATGGAAGAAAAGTTGAAAAATCCGGAAGAGGAAATAGATGCAGACAGCAACTTTCATTTATCTCTCGCCCAAGCGACACATAATTTTGTGTTCATCTCATTTATGGATACGAATTTGAATTTATACCGCCAAGTGCGAAAGCAAACGTTGCAGTCGCAAGCGCGTTATTCTGAATCTTTTTTTGAACATGAAGCGATTTTGGAAGCCGTAAAACAGAAAGATAAAGCAAACGCATCGGAAGCGATGAAAGTCCATTTAAGCAATTTGCGAAGCAATGTATTAGGCATGCTGCCAGAGAAAAATTAATGTTTTGGAGGGGGATACGATGGAAAAAGGAAAATATGGTCCGTTAACAGGAGTAAATATTTTGGATATATCGACTATGATCGCTGCTCCTTTTGGGGCAACGCTGTTAGCTGACCTTGGCGCCGAAGTGACGAAAATTGAATTGCCCAATAAAGGTGATACTTTGCGGACTGTAGGCCCTTGGAAGGGGAATGAGCCGCTCAGATGGCCAGGGCTTGCCCGCAACAAAAAATCAGTTACTTTAGATATACGGAAAGAAGAAGGAAAAGAAATTTTAAAAAAACTTATAAAAAATACGGATATTTTAATTGAAAACTTTCGCCCCGGTACTCTTGAAAAGTGGGGGCTAGGGTATGAAGAATTGAAAAAAGCAAATCCTAAATTGATTATGGTTCGAATCTCGGGCTACGGTCAAACAGGACCGTATCGCGAAAAAGCCGGGTTCGGAACTCCGTGCACCGCTTTCAGCGGCCATACTTATATCCAAGGGTATCCGGACAGACCGCCTGTCAGCCCATCTTATTCATTGCTTGATTATATCACTGGTGTATATACTGCATTTGCTGCGGTCAGTGCATTATATTACCGTGATAAAAATGATGATCCAGAAGGGCAAGTAGTCGAAATGGGATTATATGAATCGATTTTCCGAATGCTCGAATTTTTAGTAGCTGAATATGACCAAAACGGTATAGTAAGAGAAAGAACACCCGGGTTGGCCGGACATTCAAGTCCAGCAGGAACATATGAAACGAAGGATGGAAAATATGTTGTTCTTGTTTGCAGTACTGATTCAACATTTAATCGGCTTGCAGAAGCAATGGAACGAACAGATATGCTCGAGGATGAACGTTATTATACAAATTCACAACGTTTAAAACATGACGATGAAGTACAAAAGATTGTCTCTGACTGGATACGCCAGTTTACGCTGAAGGAGCTGCAGGAAAAATTGGATTTGTACGGTGTGCCTGTCAGTCCGATTTTAAGTATTAAAGATATTTTTGAAAATGAACATTATCAAGCTAGGAAAAACATAGTAGAAGTTGAGCATCCTCGGCTTGGAAAAGTAAAAGTGCCGGGCGTCGTTCCTAATTTTTCAAAAACTCCTGGAACCATTCGTTACCGCGCTCCTGAGCTTGGAGAGCATAATGAAGAAATATTAGGCGGAAAATTAGGGTTATCAAAACAGGAGCTTGCCGAGTTAAAAGAGAAAGGAGTCATTTAAATGAGTGATGTCATGTTTCCTGCAAGGGTCATCATTTGCGAAGTTGCGCCGCGCGACGGGTTTCAATCAGAGGGTCAATGGATTCCGACTGAACAAAAAATAAAAATTATCCGTGCGCTTGCGAACACAGGAGTTCAATCGATAGAAGTGACATCGTTCGTTCATCCGAAAGCAATTCCGCAGTTGAAAGACGCCGAGGAAGTTGTGAAAGGGATAGAAGATTTAACGCATATTAAATTTCGGGCTTTAGTGCCAAATGTAAAAGGGGCCCAAAGAGCAATTGCGGCTGGAATAAAGAAATTGAAGCTAATGCTCTCGGCAACAGATTCGCATAGTTTATCAAATGCAAACTGCCTTGTGGAAGAAGCGCAAAGAGGATTTGAACCTATTGTCGATTTGGCGCAAAAACATAATGTTGAAGTAGGAGGATCAATTTCCGTTGCATTTGGATGTCCATACGAAGGAAAAGTGCCTTTAGAAAAAATAGTAACAATTGTAGATCGATATAAGAAAATGGGGATAACTGAAGTTTCGCTTGCTGACACGACAGGAATGGCCAATCCAAAACAAGTCTATCAATATCTTGGTGTATTAAAAAAGGAATTTCCTCACATGACTTTCTCCATGCACTTCCATAATACGCGCGGAATGGCGTTGGCGAATGTGGTTGCCGCTTTGCAGCAAGGTGTCATCCATTTTGACAGTTCTGTCGCAGGTCTCGGCGGATGCCCATATGCACCAGGAGCAACGGGTAACATTGCAACAGAGGATTTAGTTCATTCACTAGAAGAGATGGGGATTGAGACTGGAATTCATTTAGATCGCATAATTGACGTTGCAAAAGATGTAAGAAACATGCTCGGTCACGATGGAGGAAGCTACATGCTTCAGGCAGGACCTTGTTCGAAATTGAGTCCAAAACCAACTGCTCAGGAAAAATTAGAAAAGTAAAGTGATTGGTATGGAAAACATATTTTTAGATCGATCTAATATGATCGATCTATTTTTTGCCGTCAAAAAAAGAGCCAGTTGAAATGCGTAAACCCAATCTGTTAGGCATTGAATAAAGAGTCGTAGCAGGGCTGAAAAGTGACCAGTTAAGTGTAGCCGATTCACTTTTTAAGCAAATCGACTTGTGCTTTCTTCTTCTAAATTTTTAAATTGCATGTGTTTTCATACTTCCCGCCGATCGTAAAAACGCATCATAAAGCCTCTACATTTTTTCATTTCTTAAATTTTGCGTATGCCGCTTAATTCCAAAGTGTTCATGAAGTTGCCGATAAGGGAGCCTCCTTTCATTTCAAACGAACGATTCACGCTTCAGATCTTCTGAATATGAGTTACATGTTTGATTTTTCACCATAAAAAATCCCCTCTCCGGCAGACTCCTAAGAACACTTTTTTTACTTTCCACCTGGAGGGGATAAAACCACACAGAACCTTCTTTTTTCCCATCCAATGGATCAATGAAAATGGATTATGAAAGGAAACGGACAGCGGAATTTGATCTTGGTGTTAACGCTGCTTGTTCAGCGCCGTTCTAAGATTGGCCAACTCGTTTTCAATTTCCGTAAGCTGCTGTTCCGCTTTTTCTATATTTCCTCCGACTGATTCAAGCTTTTCGATGTCCCCTTGAATGCGGATATAGTCAGATTTTAATTCGGCGATTCTTTGTTCAATTTCTTGTTTTGTCATCAATATTCACTCCAATGTATCTGATTTCCTTTTTACCATTTTATCATGAATGTCGGAATGACGCCATACACGATATGAGTGATTCCAACTAAAAATGTATGAGAAGTAACTATTATTTATGAAAGAGTCGAAAATATAATTATTTTTTCCGAAATAAAATAAGGAGAATTTTTGCGCCGTCTCTTTTAAGGGGTTTTTGGAAAAGGAGTAGGAAAAGGAGAATGAAAAATGTTTTGGTGCTGATGGAAAAAAATTTTGACCGAATCTACAAAAACTTTAACGATTTGTGCACAATGTTTGAAGAAAATCATCATTTAGACTACCAATCTTTTGAAACATATCAACAATTACGGAGAAAATTAATAGAAGATGTAAAAGCTCTTGAATATTTTATTGTTGGAACAATGAAATCTAAAGAAAAATAACTTTTCAATTAACAAAGGCTGCTTTGTTGATTTCGTTGCAAAAGATATATGATTTATGAAAAGATAAGTACAAAAAAGAAAAAGAGGAGGCAGGATGAAAAAAATTATAGCGGAAGCATTAAGGGCTGCTGGAGATTTTGGAGTAATCGAAAACATTCGGAAAGTAAGCGGAGGTGATATTAACGAAAGCTATTTTGTACAGACAGAAAACCAAACGTATTTTTTAAAGTACAATTTAGAAGCTCCCGAAGATTTTTTCCGTCTAGAAGCGGAAGGGCTTCAACTGATTAGGGATACTAACACCGTGCGCGTACCGAAGGTGTTTGCTTACTCCGAGAATTCCAACGAGGGATTTTTGATCATGGAATGGGTGAACGGTAAAAAAGATGATAATACAGAAAAGCTGTTAGGCCAAAAGCTGGCAGCTTTACACAAAAGCCATTTTGTATATCACGGATATTCGAAAAATACATATATTGGAACGCTGCCTCAAAGAAACCGCCTTATGTCATCTTGGCTTGAATACTATCGGGACTACCGTTTAAGCGGACAAATGGAAATAGGGATCAAGAAAAATTATATACGTGGTGAACGTGGAAAAAGATTGGAAGCTCTCCTTAATCGCTTGCATGAATGGATTCCAGCAAACGTGGAGGCTTCTCTTTTACACGGCGATTTATGGGGAGGGAATTGGATAGTTGGACCGAATGGGGAACCATTTTTAATTGATCCGTCCGTAATGTATGGAGATCGCCATTTTGAAATTGCCTTTACCGAATTATTTGGCGGCTTTTCCCAAGATTTTTACCGCTCATATGAAGAATATTACCCTCTTTCCGAAAGATATGAGGAAATCAAGCCTTTGTACCAGCTTTATTATTTGCTTGTCCATCTGAATTTGTTTGGGGAATCATATGGTGGAGCAGTAGACCGCATATTAAAAATGTATGTTTAAAAAAGATGAGGACTGAGAACCGTTAGTTTTTTCGGTTTAGACAACTGTTTCCTTTCGTTTTAAGAGCTTGCAACTCCCTAATTGTGCAAACGATCAAATGTTTTCTTCCAGAAAGAAAAGGATAGTTGTCGTCCCTCCCCGAAATTCTTATTTAAAAGCCCGCTCTTCTCAAATAAATTTATAAACGAACGTTTTCATTTTCTAATTCAACTGTAATGTCAAAGCTTCGCTGCCCGGCGCATTCGGTTTATTAGCTGAAAGAGGTTGGAATACTGAACTCAGCATCAAAATGCAAGGACTTGAAGCTGACAGCATTTCTATATTGAAGACAAATGGAACAGGCTTAATAGCTTGCTTGGTCCATTTTGTCTCGGTTGATTCGATTTATCCGAAAAATTCCGCCTCTAAACGCCGATGAAGGCAGCCGCATTGCGAGACTGCTGATTTTGGCAATCATATTTATTGTTAAACAAACGTTTGAATAGTAATATAGGTAATTGATAATAATATATGAAGCAAATAAATGTTTCCACAAAATTTTTTATGATAATCTAAAATAAAGGAGTTGATCACATGGCAAAAGTAGCTACTCTTATTACAGACTTGTTCGAAGACAGTGAGTTCACAAGTCCTGCAGAAGCATTTCAATCAGCAGGTCATGAAGTGGTCACAATTGAAAAAGAAGCTGGCAAAAAAGTTAAAGGAAAAAAAGGTGAAGCGGAAGTTAAAATTGACTATTCGATTGATGATGTAAAACCGGACGATTTTGATGCACTTCTTTTGCCGGGAGGTTTCTCGCCGGACATTTTGCGTGCGGATGACCGTTTTGTTTCTTTTGTAAAAGCTATGATGGATGCGAAAAAACCGGTATTTGCTATTTGTCATGGACCTCAGCTGCTAATTTCGGCAAAAGCATTGGAAGGTCGGGATGCAACTGGCTATAAATCAATTCGCGTAGATATGGAGTATGCAGGCGCCAACTATCATGACGAAGAAGTTGTCGTGTGCCAAAACCAATTGGTTACAAGCCGCACACCTGCTGACTTAGAAGCATTTAATAGAGAATCATTGAAGCTTTTGGATAAAGTATCAAAGTAAGCGGAGAGAAATTCAAAATTTTTTGCTGAGTGATTTTGGCAAAAACAAACTTCATATATGGCAAAAAACCTGCCTGTTTATGTTTGAACAGGCAGGTTTTTATCATGCAGCAAGACTTTATTATAGAACATCTTTCATCAAACGTTTAATCATAGGTGCCATGAAGAATAAAATAAGGCCAAGAATAATTGAAACCATGCCGATAATGCCAAAATAAACAATTTCTGTTTCAACTGTGTAGTATTTTACAAGCTGGGCATTAATGGCTTGAGCGGCTGCACTAGTTAAAAACCATAGGCTCATTGTTTGCGCTGAAAAAGCCGCTGGAGCAAGCTTTGTAGTTGCTGAAAGTCCTACTGGGGACAAGCACAGCTCTCCGATTACAACAAGGAAGAAGCTAAGTACGAGCCATAAAGGGCTAACTAATGACTCAGTACCGTTTACATAAGCAGGAATGATCATAACTAGAAATGATAGACCGCCAAAAATAAGTCCGAATGCAAACTTGCTCGGTGTTGATGGCTGACGCTTTCCAAGCTTCACCCAAAACCATGCAAAAACCGGCGCCAAAAAGATGATAAATAAAGGGTTCAATGATTGAAACCATGATGAGTGCAGTTCAAGTCCTGCATAGGATAATTGGGTGCGCTTATCTGCATAAGTGGCCAAAATAATAGCCCCTTGTTCTTGAATAGCCCAAAAAACTACTGCGGCAATAAAGAGCGGAATGTAAGCAATTACACGCGAACGCTCCACTTCTGTTGTTTTAGGACTCCGGTACATAAATATAAAATAACATGCAGGTATTACGATTCCGAGGATGCTGACAATCATAGTAAAGCTATTTATAGTCAAAAGTCCTGCAGGGATGGTGACAGCTAAAAAGGCGATAATTACTAAAGCGCCGATGCCGAAAATAGTGAATACTTTTTTTCGTTCTTCCGGTTGTAACGGGTTAGGCACCTGTGTTCCGGCGAGACCAAGGTTTTTCTTTTTTGTTAGGACAAATGTCAAAAGCCCAAAAAACATACCAATAGCAGCAAGAGCAAAGCCAAGATGGAAATTATATCCTTGTCCTAAAGTTCCAACAATAATGGGAGCTAAAAATCCACCTAAATTAATACCCATGTAAAAAATACTAAACCCTGAATCGCGGCGGGCATCGTTATCTGCATAAAGATCGCCGACAACACTTGATACATTCGGCTTTAAAAGTCCAGTACCAAGAACAATCAGCGTCATGGAAATGAATAAAGCTTCAATATTTCCAGGGAAGGATAAGACGATATGGCCGAGCATGATTAAAATTCCGCCGTAAAAAACAGTTTTGCTTGTCCCTAACAGGCGGTCTGCAATCCATCCTCCAATCGTTCCCGACATATACACGAGAGAACCGTAGATCGCCATAATCGATGCAGCGGTAGCTTCATCTATTCCCAAACCGCCTTTAGAAACTTCATAATACATATAATAAAGAAGTATTGCTCTCATTCCGTAATAGGAAAAACGTTCCCAAAACTCCGTAAAAAACAGCGTAAATAATCCTTTTGGATGTCCAAAAAAACCTTTTTGCGGAAGGCTTTGGACAATCTGCTCCTTTGTTATCATAAAAAATAAACCTCCATTATTTTTGTATAATTTTTAAGATGTTTAGAATTGTCCGAAAATAAAAAATAACCGCCCTACCGCTCTTTAAATAATATTTTAATATAATTAAAACGTCAACTGTTAAAAGCATAAAATTATATATATATAATATTTGAAACAGTTGTAAGTTAGGGAATTTTTAAAAAAAGGGGAGGATACAATATGAAATTGGTGATTGGCAAAAGAAAAAATCGGTTCCCATATAGGTTAAACCGATTTTATCCATGGTCATATTGATTATATTAACGTTAAGATTTCTTTCTATTTATTTCCTCTGCTATCAATTGATACGATTTTGTGCGTTCTTCATAGCTTCCAGTTATTGTTATGATCATCATTTCATCTGCTTCATACCAATTTTTTAATTCATATAAACGGTGAACGACAAATGTTGGATCGCCAATGATCATATTCTTTTGAAACTGTTGAAATTCATCAGAATTCAGCCATTGCTGCTTTGCTTCTTCTTTTAATGGAAAATCAAGTGTTTTTCCTTTATGATGCTGAAGATTCCATAAAAAGCTGCTGAAGGCAATTTGCTCCGCTTTTTCGTTAGTTTCAGCGCATATTGCCGAGACTGTGACAATTGTCTTTGGCTGCTGTTTTCTTTTTTTCTGGAACTGATTTTTATATGTTTGAATAATTTGCCGCCCGTCTTCATTGCTCATAAATTGGCCAAATGCATAGGAAATGCCGTTTTCAGCTGCTAAAAAGGCGCTCTTTATGCTTGTGCCAAGGATCCAAGGTTCAGGAGGAATATTTGGCAAAGGAGAAGCTGAGATGTTTGAAAATAATTCATTTTTTGGATAGTCATTATATAAAAAATGAAGCAGCTCTTGAACGGTTTTCGGCATGTTTTTTACATTTTCGAGATAATTGCCGGATAACGCAATGCTTGATTGAGCGTCTCCTCCGGGGGCCCGCCCGATCCCAAGATCAATGCGGTTAGGAAATAATGTTGCCAGCATATTAAACATTTCCGCAACTTTATACGGCTTATAGTGGGGGAGAAGCGTTGCGCCTGACCCGATGCGAATCGATTTTGTTTTTGCCCCTATAACTGGGAGCATAATTTCTGGAGCGGAGCAGGCAAGTCCAGAAAGATTGTGATGCTCCGCAATCCAGTAGCGGGTATAGCCTAGTTTTTCCGCCAATACGGCCAGTTGAATGGATTGCTCCAACGCCTCTTTTGCTGTTGAGTTGTTCAAAATCGGTGCTTGGTCTAAAATGCTAACCTGCATTATTCGCCAACCTTTCTTCGTATATTAAAAATTTTTTAATGCTTCGCGAATCGGGGTGTTTCCTGAGACTAGGTCAAATGAGCGGCGAAAAGTGTTTTTCTCCGTTATTGATGCAAAAATAACCGAAGCCACATCTTCTCTTGGAATGGCGGCTCTTTCAAGATTTTCGGCAATTTTTATTTCTCCGGTTCCTTTCTCATCCAATAGCGCCCCCGGCCGGACAATTGTATAGTTTAAACGGCTTTGGACAAGGAAACGGTCGGCATAATGCTTGGCAACATAATAATGTTTAATCTTTTCGTTCCAATTTTGTCTATTATGGGCTTGCAAAGCGCTGACCATTATAAACCGTTGAACGCCTGTCTTTTCTGCTGCTTCAATTGTTTTTACGGCACCGTCTAGATCTACTAAAAGAGTTTTATCTGCACCTGTATGTCCGCCTGAACCTGCGGTAAAGACGATCCCTTCCGCTCCTTTGATCGCCTCGGCAATCTGATCGACTGTGCCTTCCAAATCAGCTAAAACCGTCTTGACTCCGATCGAGTCAAAATATTCTTTTTGGTTTTCGTTGCGGATCATTGCTTTCACTGTGTGCTCGTTGCTTTCTTTTAATAACTGAACAAGAATTTTTCCGATTTTTCCATTGGCGCCAACTACAACAATTTCCATAAACGGACTCTCCTTTCAAACATCGTTTATTAACATTATTCCAGAAGCTGGCTGTTTTCTCAAATGATCGATACATGGTATGTGGTTGATTTTCCCATCGATGGGGATTAGTATATTAATAATTGACTTTTAAGATGTTCAAGGGGGTAAAGGAAGGGTGAGTATGGAACGCTATACGGTAAGGGCAGAAAAAGAAATTTCTAGTAAAAAAATGCTCTTGATAGTTGGAATCATCTTTGCTGCTTTTAATTTGCGTCCTGCTATTACTTCGGTCGGACCGCTCATCGGTTATATTCGTGAAGATCTCGGAATCTCCAACGGGGTTGCGGGTTTACTAACGACTATCCCGTTAATCGTTTTTGCGGTTCTTTCGCCATTAGCTCCGAAATTTGCAAGCCAATATGGAAATGAAACGGCGATTTTTGCCGGGTTAGTCGTGCTTCTTGCAGGAATGATTATTCGAACATTCGGAGCGATGATCGGTCTGCTTTTAGGAACTGTATTGATTGGAGTAGGCATTGCCATTGGAAATGTGCTTCTTCCGGGTATTGTAAAAGAACGGTTCCCGGATAAAATCGGACTGATGACAAGCGTTTATTCAACAGCTATGGGTATGCTTGCAGGGATCGCTTCCGGTTTAGCAATTCCGTTGTCGGAAGGATTAAAATTTGGATGGAAAAATGCCTTATTATTTTGGGCAATTTTAGCAATTGTGGCGATATGTTTATGGTTTCCATTAATTAGTGGAAAACAGAGATCCGCGAAACCGCCAATTGAACATATTTCAAATGGTTTTTTGCTCCGGTCGCCGCTGGCATGGCAAGTCACATTTTTTATGGGTCTTCAATCGTTCTTATTTTATAGTATGGTTGCATGGCTTCCTGAAATTTTGCAGGCGGACGGATTAAGTGCTTCAACAGCTGGTTGGATGCTGTTTCTTGTGCAAATTGCTGGCTTGCCGGCAACATTTGTCGCTCCGGCACTGTCGGACAAATATGCAGATCAAAGGCGAATTGTAGCGGTTTTAGGAGCTATTTATTTAGCAGGTCTCGTTGGATTATTGTATGGCGGGCCTCTTTTACTGATTGTCTTTTGGATTATTTTAATCGGTATTGGACAAGGGGCAAGCATTGGGCTCGTATTAGCGCTATTTGGTTTAAGAACAAGAAGCTCCGAGCAAGCTTCCGCTTTATCGGGAATGGCGCAATCAATTGGTTATTTGCTTGCTGCTTTTGGGCCCATTTTAATTGGCGTTTTGTATGACAAAACTCATTCGTGGGTGGCGCCCATTTTATTGTTTATTGCTGTCTGTGTTTTGATGATCATTGCTGGTTTGAATGCCGGACGAAATAAGTATGTGTAAAAAGAACTAAATAAAAAGCCGGGGCAGTTCAAAGTCGTTTTTTCGACTTATTGACTGCCCCTTTTAATATTTTAGAAACGTTGATATATCGGTGTTTATGATTGTTTGTTTTCAATGGGGATTTGACTTTTTGGACAACCCCAAGCTTTTTATTGTATTTGGAAGGTTCCATTTGATAAATGAATGTTCACATCGGCGATGGATGCAATGTTTAAGAAGGGGCTGTCAAGAAAGTCAGTGAAAAACGATTTTCTTGACAGCCCCATTCCAGCTTGTTGATAGTGATTAATAATATTGATTATTCTTCCTCATAATTAACACCTATTGTAACCTCTTTATTTTCAATTGAAAAGTTTACATTCGGTTTTGTTTGTTTTATTGATTTTTTTGGTGATGGGGGATTAGTATATAAATATTGGTTGTTAAGGCAGGCTAAAGGAAATAAGGGGGGATTTTGATGGAGCACAATGCGTTGGAAAGTGCAAAAGCAATACATGCCCGGAATACGTTTTTCATTATCGGCATCATCCTTGTTGCGTTTAATTTGCGTCCGGCCATTACATCGGTGGGGCCGCTCGTCGGTTCTATTCGGGATGATCTAGGAATTACCAATGGGGCGGCAGGCCTTTTGACGACAATTCCGCTCATTGCATTTGCTGTTCTTTCGCCTCTTGCTCCGAAGATGGGAAATCGATACGGCAATGAAGCAGCTGTCTTTGGCGGGCTAGTTGTACTTTTTGCTGGGATGATTGTCAGATCCTTTGGTTCTACCGTTGGATTATTTTTAGGGACTGTTATGATCGGGATTGGTATTGCTGTTAGCAATGTCCTCCTGCCGGGGATTGTAAAAAAGAAATTCCCAGAAAGAGTTGGTTTGATGACAAGTGTTTATTCAACGGCGATGGGGATGCTGGCAGGCACTGCTTCAGGATTGAGCATTCCACTGTCGGAAGGTTTGGGGCTAGGATGGAGGAACGCTTTGCTTTTTTGGGCAGTATTGGCTATTTTGGCTTTATTTTTATGGCTTCCTCAAATACATTGGAAAGAAGGCCGTGCGCCTCGGCAAACTGGAAACGCAGCAGGTGGATTTTTGCTGCGCTCGCCTCTCGCTTGGCAGGTCACTTTTTTTATGGGGTTTCAATCATTTTTGTTTTATAGTTCCATTGCGTGGATTCCGGAAATTTTACAGGCGGATGGGCTGAATGCTGCAACTGCCGGCTGGATGTTATTTCTTATGCAGATTGCCGGTTTGCCTACCACCTTTATGGCTCCGGCGCTTGCTGACAAGTTTGCAGATCAAAGATGGATTGTAGCCGTTTTAGGAGTGGTTTATATAGTTGGTTTGATTGGTCTGTTAAATGGAGGCGGTATTTTTTGGATCATCTTATGGATGACTTTCATTGGCATTGGCCAAGGAGCGAGCGTCGGGCTGGCTTTGGCTTTTTTCGGTCTTAGAACGAGAAGCGCCGAACATGCATCTGCATTGTCGGGGATGGCTCAGTCAATCGGTTATTTGCTGGCTGCTTTCGGCCCTATTTTGTTTGGCTTTTTGTATGATCAGACCCATTCTTGGACGATGACCATCATTTCATTTATTGCCGCTTGTGTTTTGATGACGGCGTTCGGTTTAGGAGCCGGGCGAAATAAATATGTTGAAATGGAAGCAGATGAACGGGAATGAAAGCGGATGTTGATTGCCGCTTTTTTTTGTTGAAAAAATGTTTTTTACAAAAGATTCAAAGCAATTTTACAATTTTCCAATCTTTATTAACATTTCGTTAAAAGTTTCCGCTTAAAATGAAATGTATGGAATCCATGTAATTCCCTGTAAAAAAAGGTGGATTCGGCATGTTTCGCAGAAAGGAGATTCCGAAATGAAAAAAGTGGATTTACTCAATGTTTCAAAATCATACGACGGCCATCACTACGTCATTCACGAGATCTCTGTGTCAATCGAAACCGGAGAATTTTTTGTTCTTGTAGGGCCTTCCGGTTGTGGGAAAAGCACGATGTTAAGGATGATTGCAGGATTAGAAAATATATCCGAAGGTGAAATTTGGATAGAGGGGAGAAAGGCCAATCATTTGCTTCCTCATGAACGTGACATTTCAATGGTGTTTCAAAACTATGCGCTGTTTCCCCATTTAACTGTCGAAAAAAACATTCGCTTCGGCTTGCATACAAAGAAAATCAGCAAGCAAGAACAAAAAAGAAGATGCCAAGAAGCGGCTGAAATGCTTGGTTTGACGGAATTATTAGACCGCAAACCTCGCGAACTTTCCGGGGGACAGAGGCAGCGTGTTGCTTTAGCGAGAGCGATTGTCACGCAATCTTCAATTTGTTTAATGGATGAACCTTTGTCAAACCTTGATGCGAAGCTAAGAGCAAAAATGCGTTCGGAAATACGGCAAATCCAGCGGCAATTAGGCATTACGATGATTTATGTTACACACGACCAAATCGAAGCCATGACCATGGCCGACCGCATGATGGTTTTAAATAAGGGGGAAATCCAGCAAATCGGAAGGCCGCTTGATATTTATAATCGGCCTGCCAACACATTTGTCGCCTCCTTTATCGGTTCTCCCCCGATGAATCTTGCGAAGGTGAAGTTTGAAGGGAATGTGCTGATTTTTGAAGATGGGCGAGCCTTTGCCATTTCTGAAAAAGTGAGCAAAACTGTAAAAGAAAAAGATTTGCTGATCGGTATTCGGCCTGAAGCGATCCGATTGGCTCGAAACGGAGAAAATGCCCTAGTGGTCACAACAGTCAATAGTGAAATATTAGGTACTGAAACTTTTATTTCCTTTCAAATGGCAAATGTTCAGTGGGTGGCTCGTTGGAATGGGCAATGGAACATACCAATTGGCAAGAAAATACCAATTATTGTCAATGAACAAGACATTTTTCTTTTTAGTGCAAAAAATGGCCAACGATTATATTCATCTCCACAAGAAAAAAGTTCATTTTCTTTGGAGGAGGAGATACTGCTATGAAAGCTGAGACAGAGCTGCCGGTAAAGGTTGAAGAAAAAGAAAAAGGGCGGCGGACATTGCCGATGTTTGTCCAAGGAGCACTTTATTTGTCACCCTCGCTCGTGCTGTTTTTCATTTTTTTGTTTTATCCGATGGCTAGAACAATCTATTTGAGCTTGTTTTTGACCGATGGACAAGGAGAGCCGATCCGTTTTGTCGGGTTCGAAAATTTCACTTATTTATTCCAGTCGCCAAGCTTTCAAAATAGTATAAAAGCTACCGTCTTATTTGTTCTTTATACGGTGCCTGCGGGCATTTTGCTCGCTCTGTTTTTAGCAATTATTGCAAACGAAAAGTTAAAGGGGATCGGTTTTTTCCGAACAATTTTCTCTTCGACAATGGGGATGAGTGTCGCAGCGTCTTCTGTCATCTGGATGTTTATGTATAACCCGGCGATCGGCCTATTCAATCAAATTGTTCAAGTTTTTGGGCTTTCTGAAACGCAATGGCTGCTGGATCCGAAATATGCGCTGTTGGCCGTTTCGGCAGCAACGATTTGGATGAATACCGGTTTTGCTTTTCTTGTGCTGCTGGGAGGCCTGCAAAACATCGATCAACAATTATACGAGTATGCCAAAATTGCTGGTGTCGGCTATTTTTATCAATTAAGGAAGATTACTCTTCCGCTGTTGTCGCCCACTTTGTTTTTCATCATTACGGTTTCGCTGATCAATGCGTTCCAAACCTTTGGGCAGATCGATATGTTAACAAAAGGCGGACCGATTGAAACAACCAATGTGATTGTTTATTCCATTTACAAAGATGCTTTTATAAATCATAATATCGGCTCTGCAAGTGCTCAGGCGGTGCTGTTGTTCTTTGCCATTTTGCTAGTCACATTGCTGCAATTTAAGATTGGCGAGAAGAAGGTGCATTACCAATGAGAACGGCCAAAACCATCATTTTATACATCCTTTTGATCATGTCAGCGGCGGTTATGGTTTTTCCGATCTTTTATGCATTTATGATCAGCTTTATGGAAGGAAGAGAAGTTTTAGGAGGACGCATTATACCGCAATCTTTTACATTTGATAATTACATGTCCGCTTTTGAACGAGTGCCGCTTCTGCGTTATTTGTGGAACAGCTTTATCGTTTCGCTGGCGATCATGGTGGGCCAATTAGTTGTGTCAAGTTTAGCTGCGTTTGCTTTTGCTTTTTTGACGTTTCGTGGAAGAGATTTTCTGTTTTTCCTTTTTATCTCCACGATGATGATTCCATGGGAAGCAACGATGGTTCCGAATTTTATGACCGTGCAAAAATTGGGGTGGCTTAATACATATACAGGTTTGACCGTTCCATTTTTTGCTCTCGCATTTGGGACATTTTTGCTTCGGCAGCATTTCAAAACGATTCCAATCGAATTGTATGAAGCGTCACTGGTGGCCGGCATTTCCCGTTTTCGTTTTTTTTGGAGCGTCGTTCTTCCGGTTTCCAAAACTAGTTTAGTAACCTTAGGGATTTACAGCTTTTTAACGGCTTGGAATATGTATTTGTGGCCGCTTCTTGTGACAAACAATGATTCGGTCCGAACGGTGCAAATTGGTCTGAAGCAAATGCAGTCGCAAGAAATTTCTACTGAATGGGGGGTGGTTATGGCAGCTGTGGTCATCGTTATTTTGCCGACGTTAATTCTGCTGTTTGCTGGACAAAAAAGGTTGCAAAGCGGGTTGACACAGGGCGCAATTAAATAAGGAGGTTGTCCAATTATGAAAAAACCAATGATGCTGCTTTTCTTTTGCCTACTGCTTTTTTTAAGTGCATGTTCAAGTTCCAACCAACCATCCAGTTCTGAAGCAAATGGGGAAAAGCAAAATCAGTCCGATGGAGAAAAAACGGAAGTAATTTTTTGGCATGCGATGGGTGGTGAATTAGAGCCTGTTCTCAATGAAATCGTGGACGAATTTAATAAAAAGCAGGAGAATATTGAAGTAAAGCCGATTTTTCAAGGTTCATATGAAGAAGCGCTGACAAAGTTTAATACTGTCGCAGGTACGAAAGATGCCCCTGCCATAATGCAAATTTTTGAAGTGGGGACGAAGTATATGATCGATAGCGGAAAAATACAACCGGTGCAAAAATTCATTGATGAGGAGAATTATGATACTTCCCAATGGGAAAAAAACATTTCAAACTATTATTCGGTTGGCGGAGTGCAATATTCGATGCCGTTTAATTCTTCAACCCCCGTATTGATTTACAATAAAGATGTCTTTAAAGAAGCCGGTTTGGATCCAGAAAAGCCGCCAATGACATACAGCGAGTTGAAAGACGCAGCCAAAAAATTGACGAAAGGCCAAGAACGCTACGGCTTTTCCATTTTAAATTACGGCTGGTTTTTTGAGGAGCTTTTAGCAGTTCAAGGCGGGCATTTCGTTGACCAAGAAAACGGACGCGAGGGCAATGCACAGAAAGCGGTTTTTAATAGTGAAGAAGGTTTAAGAGTTTTTGAATTGATAGCCGACATGTACAAAGAAGGTACATATTATAATGTTGGAACAAACTGGGATGATATCCGCGCCGCCTTTCAGTCAGGCAAAATCGCCATGTATTTGGATTCCTCCGCCGGCGTGAAAGCAATTGTAGACAACGCCCCATTTGATGTTGGCGTTTCATATTTGCCGGTGCCGGATAATGTTGAAAGACAAGGCGTCATTATTGGCGGGGCATCTATTTGGATGTCAGCGGGCATAGAGGAAGAAACACAAAAAGCGGCATGGGAATTTATGAAATATTTAACAACACCGGAAGTACAAGCAAAATGGCATGTAGAATCTGGTTATTTTGCAATCAATCCAAAAGCGTATGAAGAAGATATTGTGAAACAAGAATGGGAAAAATATCCGCAATTAAAAGTGACGGTTGACCAGCTTCATGATACAAAGCCAACGGCCGCTACTCAAGGTGCGCTTATTTCCGTATTTCCTGAAGCGCGGCAAAAGATTGTAACCGCAATGGAAAACATTTATCAAGGCATGGATCCGAAACAGGCTCTTGACCGGGCCGCCCAAGAAGTGGATCGTGCGTTGGAAGTTGCAAACAAAAAACAGGAAAATTAACATGCAGCGCGAAATGTTTTATAGATTTGTAGTTTTAAGGAGAGATGAAAATGGGTGAAACGATGCATATTTATGCTCATCGCGGGTTTAGCGGCAAATATCCTGAAAACACGATGGCTGCTTTCCGTGCAGCAGCCGAATTAAAAGTGGAGGGCATCGAATTGGACGTGCAGATGACAAAAGATGGTGAAGTTGTAGTGATTCATGATGAGCGAGTGGACAGAACGACAAACGGGACAGGTTTTGTGAAAGATTATACGTATCAAGAACTAAGCCGATTTGATGCAGGAAGCTGGTTTCACCCGGATTTTTCAAACGAAATGGTTCCGAGATTGGGAGAAGTTTTGCGGTTTATTTCGTCAATCGGCGATCCGATAACGGTAAACATCGAACTGAAAAACAGTCTGTTTCGCTATTTGAATTTAGAGGAAAATGTATTGCATGAGGTTTATCGCTATTCTTTGCAGGATCGCATTATTATTTCATCATTTTGCTACGAAAGTTTGGAAAAGGTTCGAAGTTTAGACGAGAACATTTCTTTAGCTTTTCTAATACAAGGCATCAAAAGAAATGCCGTTGAGAAAGCGAAAGCCATTCATGCGGACATCCATTGCCAAAAATCTTTTGCCTTAAGTAAATATGGAAAAGAAGCTGTCAATGAAGGATGCCGTTTAAGGGTTTACACTGTCAATCATGTAAAAGACTATATCCCCTTGAAGGAGGCCAATGTGTCTGCCATTATCACAGATGTTCCGGATGCATTTATAAGCCTTGTAAATGAAGGGGCTGTCTGAAAAAAGACCATTTTCGTATCATATGTTTCCAAATAAAAGGCCCAAGAATGTAGATATAACAACATTCTTGGGTTTTGTTTTTTATGATTAGGCTGAAACCCCATTTTTCAGGTTCAGCTTTTAGTTGAAAATGCCGCATATGCAATGGTTGCAATGGCCGGATCGTACGTCGCCAAGTCTTTGAAAGGACAAGTACACATATATGATGGGAAAAATGATAATTTTAAAGGCTTTTGCCTTTTGGACGATATGCTCAACAGCGCCTTTAAAAAATTCATTTATCCTCTCCCTCCGTTGCTGTTTTTCATGAGTAAGCTTATCTAAAACAGATGAACAAATTATGACAAACTGTTATGGAAAAATTAATTTATCGGAACAGAGGCTGCGGCGGTTGATTCTGATTACCGGCTCGTTTATCTTGAAAATAAGAGTTGTTTTAGCGGGAGGAAGAGAAATGAAAATTTTAGTGATCGAAGATAATGAAAGCGTCTGTTCGATGCTAAATATGTTTTTTATAAAGGAAGGGATTGAAGGGGAATTTGTCCATGATGGACTTGAAGGCTACCAATCCGCTAAGAGTGGCAATTGGGACTTGCTCATCATCGATTGGATGCTTCCCGGAATGGATGGAGTCACGCTTTGCAGAAAATTAAGAGAAGAAGAACACTCCGTTCCGATCATCATGCTGACCGCTAAAGACAGTGAATCCGATCAAGTGATCGGACTTGAAATGGGAGCCGATGATTATGTCACGAAACCGTTTAGCCCGATTGCACTAATGGCGAGAATAAAGGCAGTGGCGAGAAGATATAACAAGCAAGAACCTCGTCAAAAAAACATTGTGACAACCAAACACTTTAAAGTGGACAAAGATGCAAGAGAAGCGTATTTTAAAGGACAATCGATTAATAACCTAACTCCAAAAGAGTTTGACCTCCTTTATCATTTTCTCACACATCCGCGCCAAGTATTTACGAGAGAGCAGTTGCTGGAAAGTATATGGGGGTATCAATTTTACGGGGATGAAAGAACGGTTGATGTCCACATGAAAAGGCTGAGAAAGAAGCTCGGGCCTGAAGCGCAAAACTTCCTTCACACGGTTTGGGGGGTGGGATATAAATTCGACGAATCGGTGAAGCACGATGAAACTTAAATATATGTATCAGCTGCTTATTAGCCATATAGGAGTTTTAGTCATTGCATTCTTGATTTTGAGCTTTTCCTTTGCAAAATATGTTGAAAACTATGTTTATCAAAATAAAGTAGAAGAATTGATTGCCTACGGCCAAAACATTTTACATGATTATAGCCGCGATAATTGGGGCGGAAACCGGATTTTGGATCAATACCGGCAGGTGCTGAGGACACGAAATATTATGTTCAGTGTGTTTAATCAACAAGGCGAAATTTTTTATCCGGAAGCTGGCTTTTTCCCGCGGTTCACAATGTCAGAAAAAGAATGGGAGAGTTTGGAGGATGGCAAAATTGTCGTGGTCAAGCAAGATTTAAAACGGTTTGATCAGGCGGTATCCTTCGTTTCTTTGCCATTCATCGTGAACGGGGAGCTGATGGGAGGAGTTCTCCTAGTTTCGCCGATAAGCGGTTCAAGAGAGACCATCAGCGACATTAATCAGTTTTTATTTTATACAATTTTAATTTCGTTGACGGTTTCATTTTTGCTAAGCGGTCTTTTATCGAAGCTGCATGTTCGGAGAATTCAGAGGATTCGTGAAGCAACGTCAATGGTGTCATCTGGAAACTATGACGTCCAGGTGAATGCCTCCAAAATCGATGAAATTGGTGAGCTGGCAAGCGACTTTAATGAAATGGTAAAAAAGCTTAAAGCTTCTCAGGAGGAAATAAGCAGGCTTGAAAAAAGAAGGAGACAGTTTATTGCAGATGTTTCTCATGAGTTGAAAACTCCGCTTACAACGATCAGCGGTGTCATTGAAGGATTAAAAAGCGATATGATTCCTGAAGAAGAAAAAGAAAGAGGCATTCAATTAGTAAGCCAAGAGGCAAAAAGGCTGATTCGGCTAGTTAATGAAAATTTGGACTATGAAAAAATTCGGTCGAATCAAGTAAAGCTAAATATAGAACCTATACAGTTAATTGATGTGTTTGAAATTGTGAAGGAACAGCTTCTTTCACAAGCTGAGGAGAAAAATAACATTATGATCATTGAAGCGGATGAAAATGAAATCATTTATGCTGATTATGATCGCCTCATTCAAATTTTGATCAATATTGTTAAAAATAGCATTCAGTTTACACAAAACGGAAAAATATTTTTGCGGGGGAAACCTGGATATAAGGAAACAATCATTGAAATCGAAGATACCGGGATCGGAATGGACGAAAAAGAAATTGAAAACATTTGGCAGAGATTTTACAAAGCAGATCTGTCAAGAACAAACAATAAATACGGGGAATTCGGGTTAGGACTCTCAATTGTGAAGCAGTTAGTGCTCCTGCATCAAGGAGAAATCAACGTGACAAGTAAAAAAGGCAAAGGAACGAAATTTGAGATTAAACTGCCTGTCAAAAGCTAAAGAATCTTGTAGAAGGGATTGGATAATACATGGAGCTTGCATTTCATCGTTCGCCCAATAAATATATCGGGGGAGTATCGATCAAAGTGGAGGATCTTAAGAGATCTATTGCGTTTTACCACAATTTATTGGGGTTTAAAATATTAGAGCAAAAGGAAAATAAAGTCGTTTTTTCTGCTGATGGAAAGAAGCCGCTATTGATTGTCGAACAACCGGATAATGTAATAAGAAAACAAGTTCGGACGACAGGGTTATATCATTTTGCCATTTTATTGCCGGGAAGGAAAGATTTAGCTAATGCCCTTTATCATCTCATTCAAATGAACTATCCGCTGCAGGGTGCTTCCGATCATTTGGTCAGTGAAGCGGTCTATTTGGCAGACCCGGATGGAAACGGCATTGAAATTTATGCTGATCGAAAGTCGGCGAATTGGGAATGGAATCAAAATCAAGTTGTGATGGACACGATTCCGTTAGATATAAACGATTTATTTTCTGAAAGAGATTCAGAGGGCTGGCAAGGGATGCCTGAAGCAACCATTATTGGTCATGTTCATTTGCATGTTGCCTATTTAGATGAAGCAGAACAATTTTATTGTAAAGGCCTCGGTTTTCAAATGACATCAAAATATGGATCTCATGCATTATTTATTTCTAGCGGCAAATACCATCACCATATTGCGTTAAATACTTGGAACGGTATAGGGGCTCCAAAGCCTCCTGAGAATAGTGTCGGGCTTAAATGGTTCACAATCATTTTGCCGAATAAGGAAGAAAAAGATCAGGTGATCAAGAGATTAAAAGAAATAAATGCACGTATAACTGAAAAAGATGGAAAAATATACACAATTGATCCTTCCGGAAATCAAATTGAAATAACGACAGCTCATTAAAAATCGATCATGAACATGGACGCATTGGCGTCTTTTTTTTGTGCAAATTTTTCTTGCATTAAGAATAAAAAAACGAAAAATGCAAATATTAACAAGAAATAAAAATGCTGGAGTTAAGCAAAAATGAAATTCAAAAAGATGCTTTTATTTGCTGTTGTTTTGTTGTTGTTATCCGGCTGCTGGAACCGAAGAGAATTAAACACGATTGCCATTCAAGTGGGTTTAGGGATCGATAAAGAAGGAGACCAGTATGTGGTGACCTCGCAAATAGTAAACCCTGGTCAAATTGCCATGCTGATGAGTAAAGGGGATAAAACTCCTGTTATGACTTATCAAGAGAAAGGTCACACCATCATTGAAGCTATACGGCGAATGACCACTGCTGTTCCAAGGAGAATTTACTCTTCTCATTTGCGGATTTTAGTAATCGGTGAGGAATTAGCAAAAGAGGGAATTGGGGAGGTGCTTGATCTTTTGTCACGCGATCATGAAATGAGAACAGATTTTTATATAACTGTTGCAAAGGATGCCAAGGCAGGGGATATTTTAAAAGTTTTAACAGCGTTAGAAGATATCCCGGCGAACCAGCTTTTTAATTCTCTTGAATTATCAGATAAGCAATGGGCGCCGACAATATCTGTAACTCTTGATCAATTGTTATCGGATTTAAGCAGCGAAGGGATCGAAGTGAAACTGACAGGAATATCAGTAGAAGGCAATCAGCAAGTCGGTGAAACGAAAGCCAATTATGAACAAATTGACCCTGAAGCAAAATTAAAATTTAAAGGAATCGCTTTGTTTCACCAAGACCGATTAATAGGCTGGCTGGATGAACAACAGAGCAGAGCACTTCATTATATTATCGGCAAAGTACATCGAACGATCGAAGAAATTTCATGCAAGAATGACGGAAAGATAAGCATTGACATTTTTTCTGCAAAAAGTCAGCTAAAAACAAAAATGCATAAAGGCAATCCCGTTGGTGAAGTTCATATCGAGGCTCAAGGAAATGTAGCGGATGTACAATGCAAGCATCTCACAATAACAAATACAAAAACGATAAGGAAGATAGAAAAAAAGACGGAAGAAAAAATAAAACAAGAAGTTGAAAAAGTTCTTTCGAATGTTCAGCAAAATTACCGAGTCGATGCTTTCGGTTTTGGAAAATCATTGTATCGGGACGATTATAAAAATTGGAAAAAAATAAAAAAACATTGGAAGGAAACGTTCACTGAACTTCCAATAAAAACTACTGTTGATGTCAAAATTCGAAGAACAGGCACGATCAACAATCCTCCGCTTCACAAGATGGAGGATTGAGAGCAGGGAAATGGAAGGAATTTTATATGGAAAAAGCAAAAATCGATGGGTTACAGATGTTTTCATTTATGTTTTTGTTTCAATTTGGAAGTCTGATTGTCACAGGGCTAGGATTGGAAGTAAAGCAAAATAATTGGATCGCCGTGTTAGTTGTTTCCGGAATTAACATTCTCCTTATTTTATTGATTTACGGTCCAATTTATAATCGTTTTCCAAACCTCACCTTGACAGGAATATTTTTGGAAAACACAGGGAAAATTGTTGGTACAGTGCTTTCAATCATATATAATTTTTATTTTATCTTAATCGCCGGCTTTATATTGCGGGATACTGGGGATAACATGATTAAATATCTTTTGCCTGAAACGCCTATTGAAGTGGTTTTATTGATGGGAGTTTTACTTATTTCTTATTCATGCTTTTTAGGAATTGAAGTGTTCGCAAGAGTTGCCCAGCTGCTTTTCTTTATCATGATCACTCTAGGGATAATGGGAAATTTTTTAGTGTTTGCCTCCGGAATTGTTGATCCAATACATCTTTTGCCAATTTTAGAAGATGGCTTATTTCCTTTAATCAAAGCGGTGTTTCCGTCTATCATTTCTTATAGCGAAATGGTTGTCTTTTTCATGATACTTCCATACTTAAACAAACCTCAGAACGGTGTGCGAATTGGAACGTTATCGGTTTTATTCAGCGGTTTGGCCGTTTCATGGACTTTTGCATTAACTATTGCAGTGCTTGGGGTGTACGGAACGGAATTAGCCGATCTCCCTTTGCTTGATACAGCACAAAAAATCAATGTCGGCGACTTTTTTCAGAGAATGGATCCGATTGTCATTTTAACTTTGTTTATCGGCCTTTTCGTAAAATTAAATATTTTTTTTTATGCAGGAGTTGTAGGGATGGCGGAGCTGTTTAAAAAACAAAAGCACCAGCCTTTTATACTGCCTGCAGCAATCTTGATTTTTGTCATTGCAATTGTAAGTGTGGAAAATGAGATTGAAAAAAAAGAGCTTTTTAAGGAAAAGCTTCCATTGTTCATTGAGCTGCCGATTTTAATTATTATTCCTTGTATATTGCTGGTGATCATAGCCATTCGCGGCAAATGGCAAAAAAGAAAGCATCTACAACCTTATTCAAAAGGATCGATGAAGGATGAATGAATTTTTGGTAATAGGTGCATTATTATTAAGTCCCTTGCTGACATATGCGATCGTGTTATTAACTATTCGCCCTCTTATTAAAAGAGCTGCTTCATCGTTTACGAAAATTCTCATGGGTGATCCCTATATGGAAAATGTATGGGAAATGGTCAGTGCCTTTACGCGGATAAGTCCAAGGATTGTCGTTGAGAACAGCTTGAGGGCTGCAGAAGGGAAAATTATTGACCGTCCGTTTGGTAGCCCGCGAAAATTTCTTAACTTTGACGGACTTGTTTTTTCACCCGCTCAACTTGCAATTTTTCCTGCAAAAGAGGACGCAAAAGTGGAAATGAAAACGGTTATTGGTCCCTTGGCCAAAAAACCTCTCACAATTGATATGCCTGTTTTGCTTGGCGGGATGGCATATGGTCTTGGCGTAAGCGAACAAGTTCGAATTGCCCAAGCCTGGGGAACAGCCGTTGTCGGAACAGCCTGTAACATCGGTGAAGGGGGATTTTTGCAAGAGGAACGTGAACGTGCAAAGCATTTGATCGTTCAATACCACACTGCGAATTGGGGGAAAAATGCAGATGTATTAAAACAGGCAGATGCTGTGGAAATCCATATTGGGCAAGGAGCTTCAGCTGCTGTCCCGGCAAGAATTTCACCTGAATTTTTGCAAGGAAAAGCCCGTGATATATTAGGTTTAAAACCGGATGAGACCGCAGTTATTCCAAGAAGATTCAATGAATGGAACAGTCCGAACGATTTAAGAAAGGTTGTAAAAGAATTAAAACAACTCACTGGAGGAGTCCCGATCGGAATCAAAATTTGTGCAAGCAACAGGCTTGAAGAAGATATTGAATACGGACTTTTGGCAGGTGTGGATTTTATTTCGATTGATGGCGGTCAGGCAGGTACAAAAGGATCGGCGCCGATCATACAAGATGATTTCGGATTGCCGACGATTTATGCATTGACTAGGGCTGTCCACTATATAACAAAAAGAGAAATGAAAGGAAAAGTGAGCTTATTGATTGGCGGCGGAATCAATACTCCCGGGGATGCATTGAAGGCTTTGGCGCTTGGAGCAGACGCTGTTTATATAGGAACTGCTGCTTTATGGGCAATGACGCATACACAGGTCGTAAAAACAATACCATTTGAGCCACCGACGGTATTGGCCTTTTATAGGGGAAGAATGGCGGATCAATTTAATAAAGAGGAGGCAGCATATTATTTATCTAATTTTTTAACGTCATTTTCGGAAGAAATACAGGTCGCTGTCAAAGGTTTAGGGAAAACAAATGTTCATGATGTGAACAAAAGTGATCTTGTCGCACTTGATGAAACAACAAGTAAAATCACAAAAGTCCCTTTAGCATTTGACCCAAATGAGACCGCTCATATGACTGGAAGCAAAAATTGATTTCGACTATTTCTTGTTTAGTACGTGGCTAAATCTTAACGCATGTTCAATTTCATCAGTCATGGCTCTAAAGAAAGCATCTCGAATCATTGGATCTTGTGTAGATAAATAATTATCGCGGTATGTCTCATATGCTTCCAATTCTTGTTCATAAGCGATCCGCAGACCTTCTTGGAAATTTCGGAATCGAGTTATTTTTGTTTGATAAACCGGTTTTTTTCCTGTTAATGTTTGATAAAGCTGCGTGAATGTTCGTAAATGTATTTTTTCGTCTTCTAGCGCATGTTCAATTGCCTGTCTCTGTTCAGAAGTTGCCGCCGCCTTTGCCAATCTTGTGTAAAAATCAATGGCACTTGCTTCAGATGAAATTCCGTTTAAGATAGCCTTCAGTATATTGTCAATGGAGCTGTTATATCTATTTTGTCTAATGAAGCTGTGGTCGTAAACTGGATAATAGTAGTTTACATAATGTGTATTAGCATACATGCAAATATCCCACCTTTCATTTTTCTTATGTCAGTGTATTCAGATATAGAGAAAAAGTGATGAATTGGATGAAATCGAGACGTGTCGGAAACAAATTTTTGTTAAAAACTAAATTCTTATTGACTTAAAACGAAAGAGATTATATAATCATTTTCAAAATTATTTACTAAATAAATTATTTTCAGATAAGAAAAGCAAAGAAAAGGAGCAGTAAAAGAGGCCGGTGGCGCATAGAGAGCTGACCCTCAGGCTGAAAGGCCAGCCGTCCACCACTCTTTGAAGGTCACCTTGGAGCTTTGTTTTAGAAATAGCGCAAGCTAAAGTATAAAGCAACGGTTCTTCCGTTATCAAGAAAAGTCATGTACATGACTTGCTGAGTCTGTATTTCGCGAGGAATACAGAAAAGTTGAGTGGTACCGCGAATAACTCGCCTCAACAATCCAATACTTCTTTTTTGGATTGGGGCGAGTTTTTATTTTGATAATTTCATATGAAAAAGGTGAGGAAAAGGAGCAGTAGAAGAGAGCGATGACGTATTAGAGAGCTGACCCATAGGCTGAAAGGCCAGCCGTTATCTCTCTTTGAAGATCGCCTTGGAGCCTTGTTTTAGAAATGGCTTTTTGCCAAAGTATAAAACAACGGATCTTCCGTTACGAAGAAAGTCATCTATGTGTGACTTGCTGAGTCTGTATTCTGTGAGGAATACAGAGAAGCTGGGTGGTACCGCGAAGCATCTCGCCCCAGCAATCAACCGATATTTTATGCGTTGGTGATTGCTGGGGCATGTTTTTTTAATTGGCTATTTCGCCATGCTGCCCGCTAAAAGAAAAGCCCGTTTTAGCCAATCAAGCATTCAATAAAAATTGGCAACCAAATAGGTCTAGTCAGCAGCGCACAATAAAATTAAAATAATGAGAAAGGATGGATGAACATGAATCAAGTTATTGAATTTATTAAATCGGACCGGTTGAAAGAAAAGCCTGATCTTGAATCGTTAGGATTTGGAAAACATTTTACAGACCATATGTTTATATTGGATTATAATGAGGAGCAAGGGTGGCATTCCCCGCGTATAGTGCCTTTTGAACCGTTGGTGCTGTCGCCGTCAGCAATGGTATTCCATTACGGACAAGCAATTTTTGAAGGGCTGAAAGCTTATAAAACGAATGACGGCCGCACATTGTTATTCAGACCGGATAAAAATATAGAGCGATTGAACCGCTCTTGCGAACGAATGTGTATCCCGCCCATTGCCCCTGATCTAGTATTGGAAGCCATTGTACGGCTTGTTGAAGTGGAAAGAGATTGGATTCCAAATAAAGAAGGCACTTCTTTATATATCAGACCGTTCATCATTGCAACCGAACCATATTTAGGAGTTAGACCAGCAAGCGAATACAAGTTTATGATTATCCTGTCGCCAGTTGGAGCTTACTATTCAGGCCGTCAGCTCGTGCCTGTAAAAATTTATGTTGAAGATGAATATGTTCGCGCTGTACCGGGAGGAGTCGGTCATGTTAAAACTTCCGGAAACTATGCAGCTAGCTTATACGCCCAAAAAAAAGCGGAGGAATTAGGATACGATCAGGTGCTCTGGCTCGATGGAAAAGAAAATAAATATGTTGAAGAAGTTGGAAGCATGAACATTTTCTTCAAAATCAACGGTGAAGTGTACACGCCAAAATTAAACGGAAGCATTTTGAGCGGTATAACAAGAGACTCCGTTATCCAGCTAGTGAAAGATTGGGGAGTACCGGTGCATGAAGAACGCATTTCAATAGAAGATATCTTCAATGCCTACAAAAACGGGGAATTGGAAGAAGTTTTCGGAACAGGAACAGCAGCGGTAATTTCGCCGGTCGGAGAGCTGAAATGGAATGAGCATAAAATGCTATTGAATAATTCTGAAACAGGCGAGTTTTCTAAAAAGCTTTATGAAACGATCACGAACATTCAATACGGAAAAGCGGAAGACAAGTTCGGCTGGACGAAAGAGGTATAATTCAATTTTATTTGCTTTCGAATCAGAAATATTGGCAGTGTCAAAAAATTGTTTTTAGGTAAGAATGGAACAGAATATGGAGAGGAGATAGATGATTGATTAAAGCTGTTTTTTTTGACTTAGATGATACACTTCTTTGGGATGAAAAAAGCGTCAGCGACACATTCCAATATGTTTGCACCACAGCCGAAGAACAATACGGGGTTGATTCAAAACAGCTTGAGGAAGCGGTTCGTCAAGAAGCGAAAAAATTGTATGAATCTTATGAAACATATCCATTTACAAAAATGATTGGCATCAATCCGTTTGAAGGCCTTTGGGCGAATTTTAGCGAAATCGTGCACGAACAGTTTGGGAAGCTTAATCAATTGGCGCCTGTTTACAGAAAAGATGCTTGGACGAACGGTTTGAAGGCGGTCGGTATAGATGATGCTGAATTCGGGGAAAAGCTGGCTGAGCTTTTTCATGCAGAACGGCGCAAAAGACCGCTCGTATATGAAGATACATTTGAAGTATTAGAACGGCTGAAACAAAACTATCGTTTGCTTCTTTTAACAAACGGGGATCCAAGCCTGCAAAAAGAAAAGATTGCTAGTGTTTCTGCTCTCTCATCGTATTTTGAGCATATTGTCATTTCAGGTGAGTTCGGCAAAGGTAAGCCTGATCCGTCAATTTTTGAACACGCACTAAACTTAATGGGTGTTCAAAGCAATGAAGTGGTAATGGTTGGAGACAAACTGAGCACTGACATACTTGGGGCATCACGGACAAATATCCGGTCTGTTTGGATTAATCGAAAGCAGTTGGAGCTTAGCGGAGAAGTCACTCCAGACTATGAAATCAGCCAATTAAGAGATTTATTGACGGTTTTAGAGGATTTAAAAAAGGAATAGAAATATTTTGATAGGAAAAGAATGAGGCTGGACTGGATGAAAAAACATCCGAAGTCCAGTTTTTTTAGATTCGTGCTTTTTATGAAAGGGCTGTCTTAGAAAATCAAATCGCCATTGAAAACAAAAAATCATAAACACCGATATATCAACGTTTCTAAAACATTAATAGGGGCGTCTATAAGCCGTAAAAACGACTTATTAGACACCCCCAGCGGCTTTTTCTTTATTTAAGATGCGAGCCTAAAAATTCTTTCACTTCCTCAGGTGTTTTTGCGTATGCGCTGTGCAGATGAGCGATTTTTTCGTTGTTTTTAAAAATTAAAATGCTTGGAATTCCCATTACTTGATATTTTTCAGCTAGGTCGGGGAATTGATCTTTATTGATCTCATACCATTCATATTGACCGTATTCTTCTAAAATGTCGCCGATAAACATGTCCATTCTTTTGCAATCAGGGCACCAATCGGCAAAAAACTTGATGATGGTTTCTTGATTGCTCTGAATCACTTGTTCAAACTGTTCTGCTGTCTCTATTGGCTTCATTGGATAACCCCTCCTTCCTTCGTATTTATTTTAATTCATGGTAAAGAAGAAGTGAATTTTTTTCTCCCGCAAATAAATTGTTCGGCAATGATAACAAAAACAACCTATATAATGATAAAATAAAACAGATGATTTTTTTCAAAACGGGAGGAAAAAATAAATGGCAATCAAACTGGCGCTTGTATATGGGGGCAAATCTGCCGAGCATCAAGTATCATTACAAACAGCTCGGGCAGTAATAAACGCTCTCGATAAAAATAAATTTGACATATATCCAATTTACATTACGGAGCAAGGGCAATGGGTAAAAGGAAAGCAATTGAACGGTCCAGTTGAAAGAGTAGAAGACTTGAAGTTTCTAGCGGGAAATTCCGAAGCTGGAGAAAAAGGTGAACATTTGCCGGTACCTTTCAGTCAAGAGCTATTTAACGCTCCAGGAAGCGCTGATCCAGTCCATATCGTATTTCCGCTATTGCATGGACCGAATGGTGAAGATGGAACGATACAAGGAATGCTGGAATTGCTGAATATACCTTATGTTGGGAATGGAGTTTTGGCTTCAGCAGCAGGAATGGATAAAATCATTATGAAAAATTTATTTGCCCAAGCAGGACTTGCTCAGGCAAAGTACGTTTGGTTTACGAACAAAGACTGGGAAAAAGATAAAGAGGAGGTTTTTCAAAAAGTCGAGGAGCAGCTCGGATATCCTTGCTTTGTAAAGCCAGCCAACCTCGGTTCAAGCGTAGGTATCAGCAAGGCAAAAGATCGGCAATCGCTCATTCAATCTATTGAAGAAGCGTTTCTGTATGATCGGAAGCTGATTATTGAAGAAAGTATTGATGGAAGGGAAGTTGAAATCGGAGTAATTGGAAATGACGAACCGATCTGTTCTGTTGTTGGGGAAATTGCTCCGAAAAAAGAGTTTTACGATTATAAAGCGAAATATGAAGACGGAGATACGGAGCTCATTATTCCAGCTGACATAACGGAAGAGCAATATGAACAAATCAAGAAAATGGCGCTGAAAGCATTTAAAGCTATCGATGGTTCTGGACTTGTTCGGGCAGACTTTTTCTTGAGAAAAGACGGAACACCGTTGATCAATGAAGTGAACACAATGCCTGGATTTACGCCGTTTAGCATGTTCCCTCTTTTATGGAAGCACAGCGGCATCGATTATCCGGCGTTGATTGAAAAATTGGTTCAGCTTGGAATCGAGCGATATGAACTAAAACAGAGAATCAAGTATACTATTTAAAGATCGTTCTTAGGGCGGCTGTGTAAAGCCGCCTTTTGAAAGGAGAACAAAATAGCATGATAAAACGGCAATTATCAGCAATTAAGCAGATGGCAAACAACGCAGAATTAAAAGAGGAATTTGAGAAGATTACCATCGAAGGAGTAACGACTGATTCGCGGAATGTCCGTAAAGGAAACTTATTTGTACCCATTATTGGCGAAAAGTTTAATGGACATGACTTTGTCGAGAAAGCGTTCGAAAATGGTGCTCATGCCTCCTTATGGTCTAGATCAGTCCCGAATCCGCCGCAAGACAAACCATTGATCATTGTCGACGACACCTTGGCAGCATTGCAGCAGATTGCTTCTCACTATTTGTTGGCAGTAAACCCAAAAGTAGTAGGGATTACAGGCTCTAATGGCAAAACAACGACAAAAGATATGATCGCATCGGTTGTGGGCACTCGGTATCGCGTGCATAAAACGAAAGGGAATTTCAACAACCATATCGGTCTGCCTTTAACAATATTAGATATGCCTGAAGATACAGAAGTGGCCGTATTAGAAATGGGCATGAACGCTAAGGGAGAAATTGAATTATTATCATCAATTGCACGTCCTGATATAGCCGTCATTACCAATATCGGCGATGCTCATTTACAAGATTTAGGCTCTCGTGAAGGGATTGCGGAAGCAAAGCTTGAAATTATAAAGGGTTTAAAAGAGAATGGAACGCTCATTTATCATGGTGATGAGCCTTTGCTAAAAAAAGATTATTCATGTCAAACCGTAACGTTTGGAGAAAATAAAAACAATAATCTTTTTCCGACATCAATGGAGCTGTTGGGTGAAGGAACACGGTTTCGCGCCAATATAGCTGAACAGCCTTTTTTTATCCCTGTTTTAGGCCGTCACAATGTTTTAAACGCATTGGCAGCGATCGCTGTTGGAGAACTCCTAAAGATCGGACTGGATCGTATTGAAAAAGGGCTTCGCGATTTGAAAATAACAAACATGAGACTTGAAATGATTCAAACGAAGAACGGTCTGTCCATCATAAATGATGCATATAACGCGAATCCTACAGCGATGAAAGCAGCCATTGATCTAGTCCATGGTCTAAAAGGATATTCGCAAAAAATTCTTGTCTTAGGGGATATGCTGGAGCTTGGCGAAAGAGAAGTTGAACTTCATCAAGAAGTAGGAATGATGCTGTCTGATCAAGAAATTGATCACCTCTTTACATTTGGAAAGCTCGGAAAAGAAATTGCCGTTGGTGCAAAGAAAGTTATAGATGAAAGAAAAATTCATGTGTTTTTTGACAAAGATGAACTAATTCATGAATTAAAGAAAGCTCTAGGCTCAAAAGATCTTGTGTTAGTGAAAGCGTCTAGAGGAATGAAGCTGGAAGATGTTGTTCATGCATTAATGGAAGAATAAAATAAAACATCATTTTGCTTGTGCTTTTGTTTTTATGCTTTTTTAGCTATAGTGCGGTAAGTTGAAATAGATTGATGGAAATGGTATGATAACACCTGCGGTGAATGGATAAAAATCCCTATGCGTACTTTCTAGCAAAAAATCGGAGTTTACACTGATTCTCACGACTATGATAAGCTTACAGTTTCTAGAAAATACGCACAAGAGCCTTTTTATCCAGCAGCGCTTAATAAAAGTCTTAAAGGAGTTTGGAAAAATTGACAAATTTGTTTCACCAGTTCGGGTTGAGTCCGGAGCTGTTAAAATCAATAAAAAGAATGGGCTTTGAAGAAGCGACTCCCATTCAAATGCAGGCGATCCCTTTAGGCTTGAACAATAAAGACATCATTGGACAAGCGCAAACAGGGACAGGAAAAACAGCAGCTTTTGGCATCCCTTTAGTAGAAAAAATTAATGTTCATGATTCAGCTGTTCAAGCGATTGTGATAGCCCCAACACGGGAACTTGCTATACAAGTATCAGAAGAGTTATATAAAATCGGCTATGATAAACGGACAAGAGTATTGCCGATTTACGGAGGCCAGGACATTTCCAGGCAGATTCGGGCTTTGAAGAAGCCGCCCCACATCATTGTTGGAACACCTGGAAGGTTATTGGATCACATACGGCGCAATACGCTGCGGCTTGATTCTGTGCACACTGTCGTTTTAGATGAAGCGGATGAAATGCTCAACATGGGGTTTATTGATGATATTGAGCACATTCTTTCAAATATTCCAAGGGAGCGTCAAACCCTTCTTTTTTCTGCGACAATGCCTGGTCCAATTAAATCAATTGCAGAACGCTTTATGAAAAATCCGACTCATGTCCGTGTAAAAGCGAAAGAAGTAACGGTTCCAAATGTGCAGCAATATTATTTAGAAGTGCCTGAAAAACAAAAATTTGACGTTTTGACAAGACTTCTTGATCTGCAATCACCGGAGCTTGCGATTGTGTTTGGCAGGACAAAGCGCCGAGTGGACGAACTTTCTGAAGCATTAAATGTCCGCGGCTATTCAGCAGAAGGAATTCATGGCGATTTAAGCCAAGCGAAACGTTTATCAGTTTTGAACAAATTTAAAAATGGAGCCATTGATGTACTTGTTGCAACAGACGTAGCAGCCAGAGGGCTTGATATATCTGGTATCACCCATATATATAATTTTGATGTGCCTCAAGACCCTGAAAGCTATGTGCATAGAATTGGAAGAACAGGACGGGCTGGGAAGTCAGGAAAAGCGATGACGTTTATAACCGCAAGGGAACGCGGTATTTTGGAAACCATTGAGCATACAACAAAAAGAAAAATGGATCGAATGCGTCCTCCTACTTTAGATGAAGCACTAGTAGGAAAACAAAAAATGACGGTCGAAAAAATTTGCTCTGTAGTGGAAACTGAAAATTTAGATCAGTATAAAAATTTTGCTGCGGAGCTATTGGAAAAATATGATTCCGTCCCATTGCTTGCTGCAGCTATTAAAATGTTAACGAAGGAGCCGGATACGACACCTGTAAAATTGACGGAGGAACCTCCTCTCCCTATGAAGAAAGAAAAAAGCAGAAATAAACGAAAGCTTGATTTAAAAAACAAACGGGTTGGACGGAAACGCTCCTTTCATTCAGCAAGATCGACAAAAGGATGGGCTAGCCCAAAATAATTGGAATGAAAAAGAATAATCAGACATGGAAAAAGAGGCATTCCAAAACTTGGAGCTGCCTCCTTTTTATATATTTGAAACTTTTTGCCTAAATGAAACGTAATTTTTTACAGAAGGAGACAAGGGAGGGAAAAACTTGCGGCGCGAACCACAAAATCGCATTAGTCCTAAAGCTGTTACTGTATGGAAGATCACTGCGGCTATTTGGAGCATCGTTGAGTTGCTGGTGATCATAGGCATATCCTTATTGATATTTTTTTTCAACTGGCCGAAATGGATTATTCCTATATTGGCAATTATTTGGTTGGTGTCTTCTATTTGTTCCATTTTCATTTTTCCAAATATTCGGTTGAAAATATGGCGATATGAAGTTCATGAGAATGAACTGGATTTGCAGCATGGATTGTTTACAGTTACCCGTGTGCTTGTTCCAATGGTGAGAGTTCAGCATGTAGATACCTCACAAGGGCCGATTTTAAGAAAATATAACTTGGCGACTGTAACTATTTCCACTGCAGCAACGGTTCACGAGATTCCTGCCCTGGAAATGGAAGAAGCGGATCAGCTTCGCGATTATATCTCGAAATTGGCACGGGAGGCGAAGGATGATGTATGATCAGAAAAGATTGCATCCCGTAGCTGTTTTAGTGAAAATTGCGAAGGCGATTAAAGAAATTATAGTAACGAATATTTTCTTGTTTGTCACAAACATAGGAAACATCCGGTCGTTTTTATTGATCGGAACGATTCTAGCACTTATACTCACGATCATTTTCAGTGTGTTAAATTGGTTGAAATTTACTTATCGCATTGAAGAAAATGAATTTCGTGTTGAGCAGGGCGTTTTTTTTAAAAAAAATCGATATATACCGATTGAAAGAATTCAATCCATAAATGTAACCGCCGGTTTCATCCAGCGCCTCTTCGGTGTAGTGAAGCTTGAAATCGAAACAGCGGGCGGCATGGGCGAAGCAGAGGTTGAACTTAGCGCCATACGGAAAGAAGAGGCAGAACAGATTCGGACAATCATCAAGGAGCAAAAAAGACAAATAGCACAAGGAGAAGCAGAGCAAGACAAACTGGAAGAAGGAAGGGTTCTTTACAAAATAAGCTTTAACGAACTGCTTATTACTGCAGCAACTTCAAGCGGCTTAGGGGTTGCTCTGTCAATCGTAGCCTTTTTAAGCCAATTTGATGAAATTATTCCGTACGAAAAAATATTTGACAAGCTGGAATGGATTGTCCATGCAAGTGTGACGATGATTGTCATCTTATGTTTGATTGGTTTGATCATTGCGTGGATTATAAGCTTTATCGGGGTTTTACTCCAGTACGGAGATTTTATAGTTCGAGAAGAAGCCGGACAGATTATTATTTCAAGTGGCATTTTTGAAAAAAAACAGATTTCTATACCAATAGATCGTATTCAAGCAATTAAAGTAACAGAAAATTGGCTGCGCCAGCCTTTTGGATATGCAACTGTACATATTGAATCGGCGGGAGGCGGAAGTGACAAGGATGTCGAGACCATTTTGTTTCCGTTAATTCGGAAGAAACAAGTTAAAGAAAAGGTTGAAAGCTTTTTTCATTTGACGATAAACGAGACACTGCACCCGGTTCCGCGGCGTGCGTTGTCCAGATTTTTGCTCCGTATGCTGATTTTATCACTTCTCATAGCCGTCCCTTTATGCTTGTTTTTTAAACCATGGGGCTACTTATCACTTATTCTCATTCCTTTTGCACTGGTGCTCGGATATTTTCAATATAAAGATACAGGTTGGTATTTAAATGGAAAAGAATTGACGCTGTCTTTCCGCGTGTTGAATAAGACAACCGTCTTTTTCGAAAAAAAGCGGATTCAATCATTGGAATTGAAACAATCCTATTTTCAGAGACAAAAAGATCTGACTTCTGTTCAGTGCAGTATTATTTCCAAGTCTACTGGAAGCTTTTTTGCTGTTAAAAACCTCGAGGAAAAGGACGGAATGGAAATTTATAAATGGTTTTCAAGAAGAAGTGAAGGACAAGTTTAGAAGCTCCCATCTCTCATGTGGATGGGAGTGATTTAAATTTTTACAACACATATAAAATAGCCGCAAGTATAAAAACGAAAACAAAAATCCATATCGACCATTTTTTGAAAAATAATTTCATTCCTTCCTGTCGAACCGGTTGATGATAATACGTATAATGAATGAAGCTTGGTTTTTTGCGGACAAACACTTTACCTAGCAAAAATCCAGCCAGAAGTCCTGTTACATGTGCAACTACATTGATATGGGCATCAATAAAAGACAGTACGAGAGCTATGGCTGTAACCGTTAAGATCATTTGAGAGTTTTTTTGATCCATATATTCCTTTCGGAAAAAACAGATGAACATGTACGTGCCCAAAATGCCAAAAATCGCCCCTGAAGCTCCTGCATGAGAATAATCCATTGGCATGATCAAATAGGTTGCAATGTTAGCTATAATGCCTGATGCACTGTAAATGACCAGAAAATAAATTGACTTTACCATTCGTTCCAGCGGCGGGGCAAAAATAATAAGTGTGATTGTATTAAACAAAAGATGGGAAAAGCTAGTATGCAAAAAAATTGGTGTAATGAGCCGCCACCATTCCCCTGAATGAACCCCTGCATTGTATCCGGTTAAAAAAGAAAATAGAAGCGTAAAAATTGGGAAAGAAAGTTTCATCATAATCCATAACACAACATGTATGCAGCTTATGATCGTAACAGCAGGATAAAGGCGAATAAAAGTGTGAAGGCTTTCTGTTCTGCGAAACATGTGAATTCTCCTTTTCAACAGGACAAGTATTCTATAATCATTTGTATGATTTTCAATTTATAAATAGTACAGTAGAAAATTAAAGGGATGTGATGGTGTGATCGTTGGGATTGGACTTGATATCGTTGAAATGGACAGGATGAAAGAGATTATGGAGCGGAGATCAAACATTATTGACAGAATCTTATCGTTTCGCGAAAAGGAAATCTTTAATAAATTGCGGGATTCAAGACAATTGGAGTTTTTGGCAGGCAGATTTGCCGCTAAAGAAGCATTTAGCAAAGCATTAGGGACAGGAATCGGAAAGACAGTGGGCTTTTTAGATATTGAAATTTTACATGATGAAAAAGGGAAACCGATCATTGTGCAAAATATTACATCAGACCGGGTGTTTGTGACAATCACTCATTCAAAAAAATTTGCTGCTGCACAAGTAATCATTGAAAGCCTGTCAAGCTAGTCTGCATATTTGCTGACCTTGCCTCATATAGTTGTAATGCGGTAGGGGAGACAAGTCAGAAATTGTTCACTGACTCTTCAAAACTTCCTAGTGACGCTAATTGAGGCAAAGGGGTTGAAAAATTTGACGAGAGGCGTAAAGCTCGTGATTGTCTGTTTGCTTTTTGTGGGATTAATATCTGCATGTGGCGTAAAATCAAAAGAAGACGTTTCAAGTGCATTGAACAAAAAAATTGAAGAATTAAAAGGCTATAAGGTGAACGCCAAAATGACGATCAAAACAGCGGAAGAGCCGCATGTGTATGAAGTGGAAATTTGGCACAAAAAGCCCCATTATTATCGAGTGCTATTAAAAAATGATGACAGGGATCAAAGCCAGATTATTTTAAGAAATGATGATGGGGTATTTGTTCTGACTCCTGCTTTGAACAAAAGCTTCCGTTTCCAAAGCAATTGGCCGCAAAATTCGAGTCAAGCTTACCTGTTTGAATCGCTTGTCCAAGATATATTGAAGGATAAAGAAGCGAAATTCGAAGTCGGGGAAAAGAACTATGTATTTGAAACAAAAACCAATTATCAAAACAATCAAATGCTCCCATACCAAAAAATTGCATTTCATAAGAAAAATTTGACACCTTCATATGTGAAAGTGATGGATGTTGATCGGAATGCGCTCGTTTCTGTTGAATTTTCCAATTTTGAATCGAATCCAAAATTTGATAAAAATGCCTTTGAAATAGAAAAAACGATGTCCAATGCCCAAGTGGATATTCCTGTTTTGGCTCAATCAGCGAACAAACAATTTGCTGTTCTTTATCCGCTTAAAGAAGACTTGCCGGAAGGTGTCGATCTCGTCCAAGAAAAAGAGCTGAATACAGATAGCGGAAAACGAGTAGTATTAACTTACGGAGGCGAAAAATCATTTACTCTTATTGAGGAGCTTGCGGAAGTTTCACCAGTTACCTCTTCAGAATTTGTCAGCGGAGAGCTGGTCGACTTAGGGTTTGCAGTTGGAGCGCTGACCGACAATTCTTTAACATGGACATATAATGGTGTGGATTATATGCTCGCTTCAAACGAACTGACGCAAGAAGAAATGATTGCAGTTGCTCGTTCTGTACAAAGCCAATCAGGGAAGTAGTAAAATTGAGCGGCAAAAGAAACGATCTTCTGCCGCCTTTTTTATGTACTATTGTTTAAAAAGAAACAGTGATATAAAATAAACAAAACGATATCGTTGGAGATGAAATTAAGATGCAGAACTATTTCCGAGATACATGGGCAGAAATTAATTTAGATCATATTGAAGCGAACATTCATGGATTAAAGGAACATTTGCCGAATGAAACTGAAATTATTGCTGTTGTGAAAGCTAATGCTTATGGTCATGGAGATGTGGAAGTTGCCCAAGCAGCATTGTCAGCAGGTGTTTCTAAATTAGCAGTCGCTTTTCTAGATGAAGCATTGAAATTGAGACAAGCAGGAATAAAGGCCCCTATCCTCGTTTTAGGAGCGGTAAGACCAGAAGATGTTACAGTTGCAGGAGAAAATGGGATAAGTGTGACTGCCTATTCAGCTGAATGGCTGGAAAGTGCGGGAAAATATTTAGGGAAAACATCAGTCAACATCCACTTGAAATTAGACACAGGTATGGGACGGATCGGAATAAGAGATAAAAAAGAACTCGAACAAGCCATTTCGCTCATAAAGGGACAGCAGTTATGTCGATTAGAAGGTATATTCACTCATTTTGCCACAGCAGACGAACACGATACAGCATATTTTGAACAGCAATATGAACGTTTCCTGGAATTATTGCAAATCGTGGATACAGACGGTTTGATTATTCATTGTGCTAACAGTGCTGCGACTCTTCGCTTTCCAACAAAAACTTTTAATGCGGTTCGCTTTGGCATTTCCATGTATGGTTTGGCGCCATCGGAATTTATCAAAAGCACGCTGCCTTTTCCGTTATATGAAGCCTTTTCTTTACACTCAAAGATTGTTCATATTAAAAAAATAAAAAAAGGGGAAAAAGTAAGTTACGGAGCAACATACGCAGCGAAAGAGGAGGAATGGATCGGTACGGTTCCAATCGGTTATGCTGATGGATGGATTCGAAAATTGACTGGTTCGGAAGTTCTTGTCGATGGAAGGCGCGTTCCTATTATCGGGCGCATTTGCATGGATCAACTGATGATTAAGCTTCCGGAAAAAAAACCTGTCGGGACAAAAGTGACACTTATCGGTTCACAAGGCAATGACATGATTTCAGTTGATGAAGTGGCCAAACGGCTGGAAACGATTAATTATGAAATTCCATGCATGATCAATTGGCGGGTTCCTCGGATTTATATAAGAAATGGAGGCAAAACAAACGTAAGAAATCCTCTGCTTACTGAAAAATGAAGAAACTTGAATAAAATATTCATATCAATGCCGATAATATTGAAGAAATTATTTGAAAAATGGCTTTGCTTCAACGAATATAAATGTTAATATTAATATTGGAATAAAATGATTTCGGCTTTGTAGGAACGGTGGAGGTGTATTTTGGTGTCTGAATCCAGCTCAACAACGGAAATTATTGTTCGATTGCCACAAGCACTTGTTTCTGAATTAGATGGAATCGTGAAACAGGAAAACGGAAACAGAAGTGAATTTATTTATCAAGCAATGAAAATGTATTTGAGAGAGCGTAAAAAACGCCAAATTCGCGAGTCAATGAGACGCGGTTATATGGAAATGGCGAAGATCAATCTAAATATTGCATCGGAGGCTTTTCTGGCAGAGTATGAGGCTGAACACACCGTTGAACGCTTAGTTAGCGGGGGGTAATCTTTTGATTGTTAAACGCGGCGACGTTTATTTTGCTGATTTATCCCCTGTAGTTGGTTCAGAGCAAGGCGGCGTTCGTCCAGTTTTAATTATCCAAAATGATATAGGGAATCGTTTTAGTCCAACGGTGATCGTAGCCGCTATTACAGCACAAATTCAAAAAGCAAAATTGCCGACTCATGTTGAAATTGATGCGAAAAAATATGGATTTGAACGGGATTCGGTCATTTTGCTTGAGCAGATTAGAACGATTGATAAACAACGATTAACGGATAAAATTACCCATCTTGATGATGAAATGATGGATAAAGTGGACGATGCCTTACAAATCAGTTTAGGGCTGATCGATTTCTAATATTTTTTACGTATATTTCAACGATCTTTTCAAAAGGACTGCCTGCAGGTAGAATGTTTAAGATAAATAAGATTGAAAAAATGTCCACAGTTGCGAAACTGTGGTATTTTTGATTTTTGCACAAAAATGAACAGACGTGCTGACAAGCTGCATTCGCTTTTTTAAACGAGGAAGCATTTAATAACAGCATCTTCCATAGTCGAGAAGTGAAAGGAAGATTTGCCGCATTCCCTTTATAAAATAGCTGTAAGCAATGAATGCGACAGCTTAGCAGATATTGTGGAAGAAAAATGATAAAAACGGGAACATATCTATAATTTTTTTTTATTTTTCTATCACTAGCATTGCAGTAATTAAATCTGATGATTCAAAATACTAAGAATGTTCAATTTTTTATTGATTTCGAAACAAAAAAATCCTTTACAATGGAAGTACAGGTGGTTCCTGTCCAAATCCAATCGTAAAGGATAACCATTATGGACAAGAATACACTAATTTCATCATTTGGTAAATGGGTTTCACCCATAAATATTCAAAAACTTAGCGAACAAGTCAAAGAATTGAAACAGGACTATTACACAAAAAAGCTGACAACAGAAGCCTATATTAAACTTTTATTGGTAGCCCAGCTGCTCGAATTTAAGAGCTTAGAGGAAATGAGTGATGCACTTGTAGACGAAGATCTTCAAAAAGCACTCGGATTTGAATCGATAAGTGCCTCTCAGCTATCCCGAAAAAACAATCAGATCCACCCACTAATTCTTGCAAATTTGTTCTTGGATCTTGTTTGGAAAATTCAACGGCACCATTATCAAAACGGAAAGAATATGCCACTGAAAATCATTGATTCAAGTACACTCCCGTTGAATTTGACCCATTATAAATGGGCAAAATTCCGTCAAACAAAAGCTGGTGTAAAGCTACACTTACGGCTCGTTTTCATGGATCAAGACACCGTCTATCCTGAAAAAGCAGTGATTACGACAGCAAAAGAACATGACCGAAATCAACTCGAAGTCCTAGTGGATGATCAAGAAGCCATGTATGTGTTTGACCGCGGTTATGTGGACTATGAACGTTTTGACCGGATGACAGATGATGGCTATTTCTTCGTTTCAAGACTGAAGAAAAACGCAGTCATTCGTGAAGTCTATACATTTTCACTTCCTGATGATTGTCACGTTCTATCCGATAAAATGGTCTACATTGGTACCACACAAAATCGTACTGAAAATGTCTATCGTCTACTAGAAGTTATGGACACAAAAGGGAACTTACTTCGTTTCATCACCAACCGATTTGATTTAAAACCAGAAGAGATAAGTGATATTTACCGATCTCGCTGGGCTATTGAACTCTTTTTCAAATGGCTCAAGCAACACGTGGAAATTAAGCACTTTTATGGAATGAGTGAAACAGCTATTCAAAATCAAATTTTCTTAGCCCTTATCACGTATTGCTTACATGTTCTCATTCAATTGGAGATGAAAAGTAAGAAATCCCTACTTCGAATTACTCGTTGGTTAAAGAGAGCTCTGTGGAAACCAGCTTATGTTTGGTTGCGAAAATTTGATGGGCGAGCCAGTCCATAATCTCCCTTTTGTCGTTGTCGCTCTGGTTTAACTGTATATATTTACCAAATGGACAGTGCCACCTTTCTTTAGGTTTTGTCTTTTTGGCACAAATTCACAAAAATTAATTAACAAAAAAATTCCAACTATATTTATGCAATGCTAATGTTTTTCTATAAAAGTTGAAAAGGCAAAGTTTTTGAAAGGAGACATGCAACATGTCACTGAAAATTTCTGAAATAGTTGAATTTATCCGAATGCATCGAGACGAGATTATGAAGGATTGGATTGATCGCTTCAACAAGGCTGATGCCCAATCAATTTCCGCTGAGTCTGATCAAATTGATCAAGCAATTGCTGCAGAATATGTGAATATTCTCATCGAATGGAGCAAAAACAAAGAAGATGAATTTTCCAGAAAAATTCATGAATTTTCAAAACGGATTGTCCAGCTTGACTGGCCAATGGACAAAATTGCTCAATGCTTACATACTTTTGAAAAAATATTATTTGCTAAATTGCTTGAGAAACAAATACCGGGTGATCCGCTTGAATTATTATCGGAGATAGAGAAAGTTACCTCACCGGTTAATCGGGAAGTATTTCTGCAATATACCTCTTCATATGAAAGAACCATTAATCTCCAAAAAATGGCTCTGCAAGAATTGTCTGCGCCGTTGATTCCGGTTTTTGATAGCATCACTGTTATGCCATTGATTGGAACGATTGATACGGACCGTGCCAAAAGAATTATGGAAAATTTATTAAAAGGGGTCGTTAAATATCGTTCTGAAGTGGTGCTGATTGATATAACCGGTGTGCCTGTTGTGGATACGATGGTAGCCCATCACATTATACAAGCTGCAGAAGCAGTTCGTCTTGTAGGAGCAAAAAGCTTGCTTGTCGGCATTCGCCCTGAAATTGCGCAAACGATAGTGAATCTAGGCATTGATTTAAGTCAAATTACGACGAAAAATACCCTTCAAAAAGGCATCGAAGCTGCGCTTGAAATGACCAATCGAAAAATTGTTTCAATGGGTGAACGCAGATGATGAAAACGTCAAAAATACCTATTTTAAAACTGTATAATAATCTATTAATTTCAATACAGTGGGAGCTGGACGACAAAACAGCGATGCAATTTCAGGAAGATTTATTAAAGAAAATTCATGAAACAGGAGCAACAGGTGTTGTCATTGATTTAACTTCGGTTGATGTCATTGATTCATTTATCGCCAAGATTTTAGGGGACTGTGTCAACATGTCTAAGTTAATGGGGGCGACGGTCGTATTGACAGGTATTCAGCCTGCAGTGGCTATTACACTGATCGAATTAGGCATTGAACTGGAAGATATTCATACTGCGCTTGACTTGGAAAAAGGGCTGGAATTGCTTAAGGAGCTGGAGGATTAGAATGGATGGCCAATCCTGTGTAATGATTATGAACGAATGGGATATTGTGGCTGCCCGCCAATTGGGTCGTCATGCTGCGAAAGAACTTGGATTCGGCGCAGTGGACCAAGCCCGGATTACCACCGCAATATCAGAATTAGCAAGGAACATTTATCATTATGCAAATGGTGGGAAAATTTACATCGATAAAATTGAAGAAAAAGAAAAAAAAGGAATTAAAATTACCGCCTCTGATCATGGGCCGGGAATTCCTGATATTCGCAAGGCAATGGAGGATGGATTTACGACGTCAGGAGGACTTGGGGCTGGATTGCCTGGTGTTAAGCGCTTAATGGACGAATTTTATATCGACTCAAAGACAGGCGAAGGGACCGTTGTACAAGTGGTGAAATGGCTTCGTTAGGAGGATTTTATGGCGTTTGATGATGATATTCAAATGAAATATAAAGAGATGTTAGCAAATTACATTCAAGAACTGACCGAACAAGCTTTATATGAAGGGCAGCGCTTCAGTTGGAAAGCAATTGAACATAAAATACCGCCTGAGGAAATCATCAACATCCATTTAAAAGTTTTAAAAGAATTATTTCCAGACATACCAAAAAAAATTTTACATTCCTTTGACTTTTTATTGGAGGTAATGGTTGGATACGGTCTGGCTTATCAAGAACATCAATTTTTGAGGGGCAGGCAGCTTGAACTGAAATCCGAAATTGAAATTGCAGCAAACGTCCAGCAAGCACTGCTGCAAACGAATATTCCAAAAGTCGAAGAATTGGACATAGGGGTCATCAGCGTTCCTGCCAAAATTATGAACGGTGATTATTACCAGTTTGCAGAACATGAAAACACAATGAGCGTTGCGATTGCTGATGTCATAGGTAAAGGCATACCTGCAGCATTGTGTATATCAATGATTAAATATGCGATGGACAGCCTCCTGGAATCAAGGCAAAATCCGAGCTACATATTAGAAAATTTAAATAGAGTTGTTGAACAAAACATCGATGTCAATATGTTTATTACCATGTTTTTTGGTAAGTACGATTTTCGGACGAATAAGATTACATATGCATCAGCCGGACATGAACCGGGCTTTTATTATTGCGCCAGTGAGGATCGCTTTTATGACCTTCAATCAAAAGGGCTTGTTTTAGGTGTTGATCGGCAAGTGAAATATGAGCAATATGAATTAAATCTTTTCCAAAACGATATGATTATTCTTTTGTCAGATGGAGTAACTGAAACAAGAACGAAGGAAGGATTTATTGATAGAGCTGCAGTGACGAGCGCCATCCGAGCTCATTTACATTTGCCTGCTCAGCAAATAGTAGAAAATATTTATAAAGATTTTGAGAAAATGCAAGGTTTTCAATTGCGGGATGATTTCACCTTAATCATTATGAAAAAAAATGTTTAAACGGCTTCGAAAAAGGGTATAAGTGAATGGATGATTTTGTCTTTTATGAGGGGGATCAGAATGAATCTTGAAATTGATATTAAAAGGGAAAAAAAGGTTTCGTATGTGCATCTAAAAGGAGAGATTGATGCCTATACTGCGCCAGCGCTAAAAAATAAACTTGCGCCCATTTCTGAGGAAAGCGAACCTTTTATTGAAGTCAACCTAAAAGATGTTGAATATATGGACTCAACCGGATTAGGAGTTTTTGTCGGATTGTTGAAAACGGTCAGAAAACAAGGCGGAAAGCTGAAATTGACAAATTTGTCGCCGCGGCTGGAGCGCTTATTTCATATTACCGGTTTGGACAGCATCATCGAGATTTCAAGAAAAGGTGAGGATTAATGGATAAATGTATTGATTACATTGAAATGAAAATACCTGCGAAAACTGAGTATATAGGGATTGTCAGATTGACTCTATCCGGTATCGCCAATAGAATGGGGTACACATATGATGACATTGAAGATTTAAAGATTGCCGTCAGTGAAGCGTGTACAAATGCGGTGCAGCATGCCTACGGTCATGATGAAAACGGTGAAGTGAGAATCGGCTTCAGCTTGTTTGAAAATCGATTAGAGATCACTGTTTCAGACGATGGAAAAAATTTTGATTTATCAAAAATGAAAGAAAACACTGGGCCTTATTCTCCTTCCATGCCGATTGAAAAATTGAGCGAGGGCGGTTTAGGTTTGTTTCTAATTAAAACGCTCATGGATGAAGTGACAATCGATATGAACTCAGGAGTAACTGTCAAGATGTCCAAGCTTTTAAATGAGGAGCGAATGAGAAATGAACAAACCTCATGGTCAAAAACGATGCAATAACGAAATCCATGCACTCATTCGTCAAGTTCAGGAAAATAAAGATGAAAAAGCACAAGAACAAATTATTGAACTTTATCAGCCAATTGTTGTTGCACTGGCAAAAAAGTACTCAAGTTCGAAAATGTATCAGGAGGATTTGGTACAGGTCGGGATGATCGGTTTATTGGGAGCGATTGATCGCTTCGACCCAACAGTTGGGAAATCATTTGATGCGTTTGTTGTTCCAACGATTATTGGAGAAATCAAACGCTATCTTCGGGATAAAACGTGGAGCGTCCATGTGCCCCGCAGAATGAAAGAACTTGGACCAAAAATAAATGCAGCGGTGGAGCAGTTGACGAGTCAGCTGGAGCGCTCTCCGAAGGTCAAGGAAATAGCAGAATATTTAGGAGCAGCTGAGGAAGAAGTTTTGGAAGCTATGGAAATGGTCAAAAACTATCATACGCTTTCTGTTGATCACTCAATAGAAGCTGGACCGGATGGAACCGCGGTCACCATTTTAGATCTTGTCGGACAAAAAGACGAGGGCTTGGAACGCATTCTTCAAAAACTGACTATTGAAAACATTATGCACGTTTTAACTGAGAGAGAAAAAGAAATTATTCTACATTCTTTTTATCATAACCGCAGTCAAAAAGAAATAGGTGAAATTTTAGGCATCTCCCAAATGCATGTTTCCAGACTATTGCGCCAAGCATTAAAAAAATTAAAAAAAGCTGTTCACGATGATCCAATGGAGATAGGGCAATGATTCAATATCAAGAAACTGAACATATTCAATTTTTGACATGTCAGGTTGGAAAAGTAGGCAGTGCTTATTGTGGAGACAGTTTTTTCACCTGTACGGACGAGCATAGATTTGTTTGTGTTGTCGCAGATGGGTTGGGAAGTGGACAAGCTGCGCGTGAATCATCTGAAATCATATGCCAAACGGTGAAGCAATACCAGCAGGAAACTGTACATGAGATTTTTAAACAGTGCCATAAGAAATTAAAAGGTAAAAGAGGCGCGACAGTCGGAATATTAAAGGTGGATTTCGTAGACAAAACTATTACATACGGCTCGGTAGGAAACGTTCGTTTCATCTTATATTTGCCTTCTGGGGAATACATTTATCCAATTCCAACCGCTGGATATTTACCTGGTAAAATGAAAAAATATCGCATCCGCACTTTTTCATATGAAAAAGGGTCAAAATTTATTATTCACACTGATGGCCTTTATGCTTCAAACATTAAAACGGCGTTAAAAGATCATTCTTCTATTCACGAGATTGCGAAAGGCTTCAATAAATTTCTTTCCGATCGGACAGATGATTTAACTTATATAATCGGGCAGCTTTTTTAATTGTTGGGACAATCGGATGGATAACGGTTGTCTTTTTATGTTGAAAAAATTTTTGGTAAAATGTTTATGTAGATGGAAATAGTAGTGGAGGCTAAAGAATGTTAAATAATGAGAAAATTTTTCAAATGTTAAGCAGCGAATTATCACTATCCACCAAACAAATTCAAAATGTCATTGCATTGCTTGAAGACGGCAACACCGTTCCTTTTATTGCGCGGTACAGAAAAGAACAAACAGGCGCTTTAAATGAAGTGGAAATACGAAACATTAGTGAACGCTGGCAATACATACAAAACCTTGAAAAAAGAAAAGAAGAAGTTATTCGGTTAATTGAGGAACAAGGAAAACTAACAAAATCTTTACGAAATGAAATACTGGCGGCTGAAAAATTGCAGCAAGTTGAAGACTTGTATCGGCCATACCGGCAAAAAAGAAGAACGAAAGCAACGATTGCAAAAGAAAGAGGGCTTGAGCCTTTAGCCAAATGGATATATTCCTTGCCGCTAGCGGGATCGATTGAAGAAGAAGCCGAAAAATACATCAATGAAGAGAAAGAAATCCATACGGTTGAAGATGCTCTCTCTGGTGCAAAAGATATTATTGCAGAATGGATTTCAGACGATCCGAATTATCGGCAATGGATAAGGGAGCAAACGTTGAAAGAAGGTATGGTCGTCTCAACGTGTAAAGACGAAGAAAAAGATGAGAAAAAAGTATTCGAAATGTATTACCAATATGAAGAACCGATCAGAAAAATCGTTCCCCATCGTGTTTTGGCGTTAAACAGAGGGGAGAAGGAAGGGATTTTAAGGGTGGCAATCGAGCCGCCGACAGAACAAATAGTAGCCTATTTGAAGAAAAAAGTTGTTTCGGATCAAAGGACAATTGCTGCTGATATTTTAATTGAAACGTTGGAGGATGCGTATAGACGGCTTATACAGCCTTCGATTGAGCGGGAGATTAGAAAAGAATTGACTGAAAAAGCTGAAGATCAGGCCATTCGTGTTTTTTCCGAAAATTTAAGAAAACTGCTCCTTCAACCTCCATTAAAAGGAACGATCGTTTTAGGAATCGACCCGGCTTACCGTACAGGATGCAAGCTTGCGGCAGTCGATGAAACTGGAAAAGTTCTTTATATTGATGTGATTTATCCTCATCCGCCAAAAAATGAAATAGAAAAATCAAAACAAAAGCTGATCGATATTATTCAACGCTTCCAAATTGAAGTAATCGCTATCGGCAATGGAACAGCTTCAAGAGAAACAGAACAATTTGTTGCAGATGTAATAAAAGAATTAAAAGAAGATATTTATTATTTAATTGTTAACGAGGCGGGAGCAAGTGTTTATTCAGCTTCTGATTTAGCCCGGGAAGAGTTCCCAGATCTTGAAGTCGAAGAACGCAGCGCAGTATCCATTGCTAGAAGGCTTCAAGATCCGCTTGCTGAATTGGTGAAAATTGATCCTAAATCAATCGGTGTTGGTCAATACCAGCATGATGTATTCCAAAAGAAATTGCATGACTCTTTAACGTTTGTTGTGGAAACAGTTGTCAACCAAGTCGGTGTCAACGTAAATACTGCTTCGCCGTCTCTGTTGCAATACGTATCTGGATTATCAAAAACAGTGGCTCATAATATTGTGAAACGAAGAGAAGAAATCGGGAAATTTGTGAATCGCAACGATTTAAAATCCATCCCACGGCTTGGGGAGAAAACGTATGAGCAATGTATCGGCTTTTTAAGAATATTGGACGGCGACGATCCGCTTGACAGGACGAGCATTCATCCTGAAAGCTATGAAGACGCTAGAAAACTGCTGTCAAGCCTTTCATTGACAGTCGATGATATCGGTACAGAACTGTTGAAAGATAAAATCAGATCGCTGAATATTCAAGAAACTTCAAAAGCCTTGCATATTGGCGAATATACATTGAAGGATATATGCGATGCTTTAATGAGACCGGAGCGCGATCCTCGTGATGAAGTTCCAAAACCTCTTTTGAAAAAAGATGTGCTGCAGCTTGAAGACTTGAAAGAAGGAATGGAGCTGCAAGGAACGGTTCGAAACGTAGTAGACTTTGGTGTATTTGTTGATATCGGCGTTAAACAGGATGGACTTGTGCACATTTCAAAATTAAGCAAACAATATGTAAAGCATCCTTTGGACGTTGTTTCGGTTGGGGACATCGTGACAGTCTGGGTGGAAAAAGTTGATGTTGATAAAGGAAGAGTCGCTTTAACAATGGTTAAATAAATAACAACAGAAATCACGGCTGTCGGCAAAGTCGACAGCTGATTTTTTATCAACCTTATATTGCATGCTGATGGAAGCAAACAACGATCTATCAACCAAAAATTTTGAAAAAAAGTTAGTCTATTCTTTGAGAGTTGTTGAATTATGAGCAGTGCTTTTTTCTATAGAAATACCAGCATTGATTTAATAACTTGATTTGATAAACGTTTTTTTCATAATATGCTTTCTTCATTTGATTTATAAGCCAATTCGGCATTGGTTAATACCTCCTTGGATGTATTGTTCTTTTTGGCTTGCCATTTTATGGTCAAGAAAAAAAGCATATGCTAAAATAAAATATGTGAGTCCGATTAGATGTAGTAATATTTATTGTATGCGTTAAGTTGTTGTCCTGTTCAACATGTTTTTAAAGTAGGTGCAGTACATTGAATGATGACCAGCTTCAAAAACTTGTGGAGCAAATTTCACTATCCTTTTTTGGGAAAAAATTTGTTCACAAAGCGTATTTTAATCACCGTCTTCGAACAACAGGCGGAAGATATTTATTAAACAGCCATGATATTGAAGTGAATAAAAAATATTATGAACAATACGGAATGGACGAATTAATAGGGATTATTAAGCATGAACTTTGCCACTACCATCTTCATATCGAAGGAAAAGGTTTTCGGCATCGGGACTCTGACTTTAAAATGCTTTTAAAAAAAGTAGGTGCACCTAGATTTTGCACACCATTAAGAGAAAAAAATAAAAATAATATTATTTATATTTATAAATGCCTATCATGTATGAGCACTTTTATTCGCCGTAGAAAAATGAACCCAGAACGATATTTATGCGGAAAGTGCGGAGGAAAAATTCAATTTTATAAAAATAATGGTTGACGAAAAGGAGAAAGATATGATAAAGTATAAAAGCCGTCGCTAATTGGATGGCAGTGAAAAACAATATATAACGAACTGTTGACAAAATTATAAATGCTCATTACAATGGTTACAGTCGTCAATTTTTTTCTTCATTCCGCAGTAGCTCAGTGGTAGAGCAT
>NZ_JBBOZY010000001.1:350000-927500 GCF_038008845.1 Aeribacillus sp. FSL M8-0254
GCCGAAAGGCGTAGGTGATGGACAACAGGTTGATATTCCTGTACCACCTCCTCACCGTTTGAGCAATGGGGGGACGCAGGAGGATAGGGCAAGCGCGCGGCTGGATGTGCGCGTCCAAGCAGTTAGGCTGGCAAGCAGGCAAATCCGCTTGCCGGAAGGCTGAACTGTGATGGCGAGGGAAAGGAAGTACCGAAGTTCCCGATTCCACACTGCCAAGAAAAGCCTCTAGCGAGGTGAGAGGTGCCCGTACCGCAAACCGACACAGGTAGGCGAGGAGAGAATCCTAAGGTGAGCGAGAGAACTCTCGTTAAGGAACTCGGCAAAATGACCCCGTAACTTCGGGAGAAGGGGTGCTCATCAAGGTGATAAGCCATGATGAGCCGCAGTGAAAAGGCCCAGGCGACTGTTTAGCAAAAACACAGGTCTCTGCGAAACCGTAAGGTGAAGTATAGGGGCTGACGCCTGCCCGGTGCTGGAAGGTTAAGGGGAGCGCTTAAGCTGTAGCTGAAGGTGCGAACCGAAGCCCCAGTAAACGGCGGCCGTAACTATAACGGTCCTAAGGTAGCGAAATTCCTTGTCGGGTAAGTTCCGACCCGCACGAAAGGCGTAACGATCTGGGCACTGTCTCAACGAGAGACTCGGTGAAATTATAGTACCTGTGAAGATGCAGGTTACCCGCGACAGGACGGAAAGACCCCGTGGAGCTTTACTGCAGCCTGATATTGAATGTGGGTACAGCTTGTACAGGATAGGTAGGAGCCAGAGACGCGTGAGCGCCAGCTTGCGCTGAGGCGACGGTGGGATACTACCCTGGCTGTACTGACATTCTAACCCGCGCCCCTGATCGGGGCGGGAGACAGTGTCAGGTGGGCAGTTTGACTGGGGCGGTCGCCTCCTAAAAGGTAACGGAGGCGCCCAAAGGTTCCCTCAGAATGGTTGGAAATCATTCGGAGAGTGCAAAGGCAGAAGGGAGCTTGACTGCGAGACCTACAAGTCGAGCAGGGACGAAAGTCGGGCTTAGTGATCCGGTGGTTCCGCATGGAAGGGCCATCGCTCAACGGATAAAAGCTACCCCGGGGATAACAGGCTGATCTCCCCCAAGAGTCCACATCGACGGGGAGGTTTGGCACCTCGATGTCGGCTCATCGCATCCTGGGGCTGTAGTCGGTCCCAAGGGTTGGGCTGTTCGCCCATTAAAGCGGTACGCGAGCTGGGTTCAGAACGTCGTGAGACAGTTCGGTCCCTATCCGTCGCGGGCGCAGGAAATTTGAGAGGAGCTGTCCTTAGTACGAGAGGACCGGGATGGACGCACCGCTGGTGTACCAGTTGTCCCGCCAGGGGCACCGCTGGGTAGCTATGTGCGGAAGGGATAAGCGCTGAAAGCATCTAAGCGTGAAGCCCCCCTCAAGATGAGATTTCCCATCGCGAAAAGCGAGTAAGATCCCTTGAAGATGACGAGGTAGATAGGTCCGAGGTGGAAGCGTGGTGACACGTGGAGCTGACGGATACTAATCGATCGAGGACTTAACCAAGTAGGAGCATCTATTCGTGAAGGAACCGTTATCTAGTTTTGAAAGAATGATATTCAAAAAAGTATTGACAACTGCGATCAAAAAGTTATAATATTAGTTGTCCATCGAACTGAATGGAACAATGAATAGAAAAAAATTGCTTGGTGGCAATGGCGAAGAGGTCACACCCGTTCCCATCCCGAACACGGAAGTTAAGCTCTTCAGCGCCGATGGTAGTGAGGGTTTGTCCCTTGCGAGAGTAGGACGCTGCCAGGCAATTCATTTGAATATAAGCTTTCTAAATTATCGCGGGGTGGAGCAGTCCGGTAGCTCGTCGGGCTCATAACCCGAAGGTCGCAGGTTCAAATCCTGCCCCCGCAACCAATGGTCCCGTAGTGTAGCGGTTAACATGCCTGCCTGTCACGCAGGAGATCGCGGGTTCGATTCCCGTCGGGACCGCCATTACAACAATATACGAACAACTAACGAAACGTTCAACGTTTCGTTTTTTTATTTTATGAATATCTTGGATAAGCTAAACATATGCGGTAAACTATACAAGAGGATTGAATTGGATTCTTTAGGAGAGCATCTTTTAAAGAAAGAGGTTTTATATGTCAATTCAGGATGAATTTGAGTTTATCCGAAGTATTCGGCCAGCACATTATTTTCATGAAGGCCTTGTTGTCGGAATAGGTGACGATGCCGCAGTTTACACACCGAATAAAGGTTTTCAGCAAATAGTCTGCACAGACACAATGGTCGAAGGGGTTCATTTTTTGCGTAAAACAATGGAGCCTTTTGATATCGGCTTTAAATGTTTGGCAGTGAACATTAGTGATATTGCCGCAATGGGCGGGATTCCGAAGTATTTTTTAGTTTCCATTGCGATTCCCTCTCGATGGCACGAGAAAGACTTACAATCTATATACAAAGGAATGGCAGATGCCGCAGAAAAATATAAAGTGGATTTAATCGGTGGAGATACTGTTTCTATTGCTGATCACCTCGTCATCACCGTCACCTTGATTGGAGAAGTTGAACGCGGGAAAGCCCAATTGAGAAGTTCAGCAAGACCGGGGGATGTGGTTTTTGTTACGGGTACTCTGGGGGATTCAGCTGCTGGATTGCACCTTCTATTAAACGATGAGTTCAATTTGCCGGAGGACGATTATCAATATTTAGTATCTCGCCATAGACGTCCGAAGCCGCAAGTAAAGGCGGGCAGGATTATTTCTGAAGTGGATCGGGCGAGCCTTAATGATATTAGCGACGGTATTGCAAGCGAATTGAATGAGATAGCTGACATGAGCAACGTACAAATCGTCGTACATAAAGATCTTCTTCCATTAAGTGATTCAATACAATTATTGCCGTTAGAAAAGCAATTTGAGTGGGCTATCACTGGAGGGGAAGATTTTGAACTGGTAGGAACGACTTCTAAACATTCCTTTGAAGTGTTGAAAAAAAAATGCGAGCAAGAAGGAATACGCATAACGAAGATCGGAGAAGTATTTGAAGGCAGCCCATCGGTTTATTTGCAAGAAAAAAATATTCGCAAACGGCTATTAAGCAAAGGCTACAATCATTTTAAAAAAGGTGATTCATTTGGATCAATTTGAAATAAAAACGACAAATCCTGAAGAGACAGGGAATATGGCGATGAAGCTGGCTCAGCACTTACAAGCGGGCGATGTGATTACGCTTGAAGGAGATCTTGGAGCAGGCAAAACTACATTTGTGAAAGGACTGGCAAAAGGTTTGGGCATTGGCAGAACAGTGAACAGTCCTACTTTTACAATCATGAAGGAGTATGCAGACGGCAGACTGCCGCTTTATCATATGGACGTTTATCGGATTGAAAATAGCGATGAGGATTTAGGGTTTGATGAGTTTTTTGATGGAGACGGTGTAACAGTTGTAGAGTGGGCGCATTATATAGAAGATCAACTGCCGGAGGAAAGACTGGATGTATTCATCCGTTACATCCAGGACAATACAAGATCTCTAATTTTTAGTCCGAAGGGAAAAAGATATATTAAGCTGTGTAAGGAGTTTTTTACTGATGACGGTATTAGCGATTGATACATCAAACGACTGTTTAGGCATTGCGTTAGTAGACGAAACTAAAATTATTGGCGAATATATGACGAACTTGAAAAAAAACCATTCTGTTCGTGCAATGCCGGCAGTTGATTATCTTTTGAAAGAGTGCCACGTTCAGCCCAGCGACTTAACAAAGATTGTGGTTGCCCAAGGTCCTGGCTCTTATACTGGTGTGCGAATCGGTGTAACAATTGCTAAGACGCTTGCATGGGCTAGAAACATTCCTTTAACGGGCGTTTCCAGTCTTGAAGTGCTTGCACTGAACGGGTGTTTTTTTGACGGGTTGATTTGCCCTTTATTTGATGCAAGAAGAGGACGAGTTTATACCGGGCTGTATGAATTTAAAGAAAACATACTTTGTGTGAAAGAAGACAGAAATATTTTGCTAGAGGATTGGTTGAATGAAATAAAACAGCTCAAAAAGCGGGTGCTCTTTTTAGGGAATGACGTTTCTCTTCATTTAGATCTGATCAAAGAAATAATGGGTGAGCTGGCAGTCATCGGGGATCCGTCATTGCACCAGCCGCGTCCGGGATTGCTAGGTTTGCTGGGAATGACTAGAGAAGCAGTCAATGTTCATCAGTTTGTGCCAAATTATTTAAGGTTAGCAGAGGCGGAAGCGAAATGGATCGAGCAGCAAAAAACGTCAACATGATTAATAATCAAGTAAATGTTCGAAAAATGACAGTTGAAGATATACATCGTGTTTATGAAATCGAACAGCTGTCATTTTCGGTTCCTTGGACAAAGGAATCATTTTATCGGGAATTGGTCCATAACCATTTTGCTACTTATTTAGTAATAGAATATGAAGGAAAAGTTGTAGGGTATTGCGGTTTATGGGTGATTGTTGATGATGGGCAAATTACCAATATTGCTATTTCTCCAGCGTATCGGGGAAAAAAGCTGGGAGAGACCCTGCTTAGAAGCGTTTTAAACGTAGCAAAAGAAAAAGGAGCCAAAACCGTTACATTAGAAGTCCGGGTTTCGAATACGGTTGCGCAATCATTATATAAGAAATTGAATTTTGAACCAATCGGAATCCGGGAAAACTATTATACGGATAACCAAGAAGATGCGATATTAATGCAGGTGAATTTATAATGAAAGATCGATTAATTTTAGGAATTGAAACAAGCTGTGATGAAACAGCAGCTGCCATTGTGAAAAACGGAAAAGAAATTGTTGCACAAGTCGTTGCTTCCCAAATTGAAAGCCATAAACGTTTTGGCGGAGTCGTTCCAGAAATCGCTTCACGCCATCATGTCGAGCAAATTACTCTCGTATTAGAAGAAACGTTAAAACAGGCGAATCTGTCGTATCACGATTTGAACGCCGTAGCCGTGACAGAAGGACCGGGGCTGGTTGGTGCATTATTGATTGGAGTCAATGCCGCAAAGGCTTTAGCTTTTGCGTATGATCTTCCACTAATCGGAGTACATCATATTGCAGGACACATTTATGCGAACCGTCTTGTGAAAGAATTTTCTTTCCCGCTGATTGCATTAGTTGTTTCCGGCGGCCATACAGAGCTTGTCTATATGAAGGAGCACGGTTGTTTTGAGGTGATTGGGGAAACACTTGATGATGCAGCAGGAGAGGCTTATGATAAAGTTGCGCGAACATTAAACCTGCCTTACCCGGGCGGGCCTCATATCGACAGGCTAGCACATGAAGGAACTGCTTCCATTGATTTGCCGCGAGCATGGCTTGAAGAAGGCTCGTTTCATTTTAGTTTCAGCGGGTTGAAGTCAGCGGTGATTAACACTCTTCATAACGCGGCGCAAAGAGGGATCACGATAGATCCGAAAGATATGGCTGCAAGTTTTCAGCAAAGTGTTGTAGAAGTTTTAGTGGAAAAAACTGTTCGTGCCAGTGAGAAGTATCAAGCTAAGCAAGTTCTTTTATCAGGCGGAGTAGCGGCGAATAAAGGATTAAGAACTGCTATGGAGGAAGCATTCAAAAAGAAAAAAGGGATCGACCTTGTCATTCCACCATTGTCCTTATGCACAGATAATGCGGCCATGATTGCAGCTTTCGCTGATGTACTTTATGAAAAAGGAATTTTCGGTGATTATCGTATGAATGCTCATCCTGGATTGGAATTAACGTCATATATATAGAGGCAACGTAGGGTCGAATGAACAGCGGCCCTATTTTTTTATTTTAACCACAGGTTATCCACAAAGAAAATCTTCATTTTGGATAAATAAGACGAAACGTTGAAATAGAAGAAGAAAAAATAAGGTGAAACATGTGGATAACTAAAGGGGTTTGTTGTGGATAATGTGAACAAATAAGAAAAATATTATAAGGTAAGGAACTAATGATGTGGATAACTGTTTGAGAGAAACATGCTGAAGGAAACAAAATAAATAAAAAACCGGCATGAGCCGGTTATTCAGAAAGAAGTGATTCCCATTCCTCTATCAGCTGATCTAGTTGTTCCGTTAACATGACATTTTGATCATGAAGTTTTTGAGCTTTTTCATGATCTTGGTATATATTTGGATCGCAAAGCATTTCATTGTTTTCAGCGATCGCTTCTTCAATTTCTGCTATTTTGTTTTCAAGTTCTTCAATGCGGCGCTGTCTTTGCCGTTCCTTTTTTTTCAATATTTTTTCTTGTTCATAAGATAATTTTCCTTGTTTTTGCTCTTTGGTTTCGATAGTTGGTTCTTTCAACTGTTCAAGCTCGATCATCTCCGCTTTTTTTGCAATGTAATAATCATAGTCCCCGATATATTCGGCAATGCCTTCCGTGGATAATTCAAAAATTTTGGTCGCGATTTTGTTGATAAAATAACGATCGTGCGAAACAAACAAGATTGTTCCAGGAAAATTTATCAGAGCGTTTTCCAATACTTCTTTGCTGTCGAGATCCAGATGATTCGTAGGTTCATCCATGATGAGAAAGTTAGCTTTTTTTAGCATTAATTTCGCTAAAGCGAGCCGAGCTTTTTCTCCTCCGCTTAAAGACGAGACGGTTTTCAGCACTTCATCTCCGGAAAAAAGGAAATTCCCTAAAACCGTTCGGATTTCTTTTTCTGTCTTTTCGGGATAGTCATCCCACAATTCATCTAAAACCCGTTTAGATGAAGACAAATCCGCTTGTTCCTGGTCATAATATCCGATTTGGACATTAGATCCAAACTGAATTTTTCCGCTCAGCGGCTTTAAGCGGTTGATGATCGTTTTTAATAAGGTAGATTTTCCAACTCCGTTTGGCCCTATTAAGGCAATTGAGTCCTTCCTGTTGATCGAAAAGTTAATATTTTTCACGATCGGAGTTTTTTGATCGTAGGAAAGGGACAAATCAATGGCTTTTAACACGTCATTGCCGCTTTGCTTTTCGATTTCGAAGGAAAAGCTGGCTGACTTCTCGTCCCCAACAGGTCTGTCCAGTATTTCCATTTTCTCAAGCATTTTCCTTCTGCTTTGCGCACGTTTCGTTGTCGATGCTCTTGCTAAGTTTCGTTGAATAAAATCTTTCATCCGCGCGATTTCTTCTTGCTGTTTTTCAAATTGTTTTAATTCCCTTTCGTACGCTTCCGCTTTTTGTTTTAAATAAGCGCTGTAATTCCCAACATACTTCGTACAAACTGTTCGTGATATTTCATAAACAGTGTTGACAACGTGATCTAAAAAGTACCGGTCGTGGGAAACAATTAGAACCGCTCCATTATAATGCTGTAAATATTGTTCGAGCCAGTTTAATGTTTCCATGTCAAGATGGTTTGTCGGCTCGTCGAGTATGAGCAGATCCGGTTTTTTCAACAGGAGCTTTCCGAGTGCTAACCGGGTTTTTTGTCCTCCGCTCAAAACCGAAATTTTAGTTGAATAGTCGTAATCAGCAAACCCTAATCCATGCAGCACAGAACGGATATCCGCCTCATATTGATATCCGCCATTTTCTTTATATAAATGTTGGAGTGAATCATATTCCTTCATTAAGCTTTGCAAAGCATGAGAATCTCCAGCTGAGGAGATAGCTGCCATTTTTTGTTCAATATTTCGCAGCTCAGCTTCGATGTTCCGCAACTCTTCAAAAACGGTTAGCATTTCATCCCATATCGACTTAGTTGATTCTAATCCTGTGTTTTGTGCCAGATAGCCGATTGTTAAATCTTTTGGCTTCACAATTTCACCAGAATCAAAGGACATTTCACCGGCAATGATTTTCAATAATGTTGATTTTCCGGCTCCATTGCGGCCTACAACGGCGATTTTATCTCCTGTTTGGATTTCCAGCTTAATATTCGATAAAATAAGGTCAGCACCATAATATTTTGTGATTTTGTTTAACTGCAATAAAATCATCCATAGTTCACCTCAATCTTTGCTAGAATAAGTGTAGCCTATATATTTGACTGCAGGCAACTGACCTGATGAACAAAAGGACAAGAAATTGTAACAATCGTTCAAAAGACACGAATAAAAAAATAGTGTATAGTTTTTATATAAGGAGAGTTTGGAGAAAAAACAAATAAAAAGAAATGTAGACGGAGAAGAAAATCAGGATGGAAGCGTTATCAGTCTGATATTGTTTCATACAGGCGAGCAGCCGCTTGCTAGAAAACATAGTTAAAAACAAAATTAGTCAGGTTGTTTTGGATTGCGAGGGATGAGCATTGAATCAAGATCAATCTAAGATACCGCAAGCAACTGCAAAAAGATTACCTCTATATTATCGGTTTTTGCAAAATTTACATGCCTCGGGAAAACAACGTGTTTCCTCTCAAGAACTGAGTGAAGCAGTCAAAGTAGATTCTGCGACAATTAGAAGGGACTTTTCATATTTCGGAGCGCTGGGCAAAAAAGGTTATGGATATAATGTCAATTATTTGTTATCATTTTTTAGAAAGACGCTTGACCAAGATGAGTTGACCAAAGTTGCCCTCATTGGCGTCGGAAATTTGGGAACAGCTTTTTTAAATTACAATTTTACAAAAAATAACAACACACAAATTGTTATTGCATTTGACATTAATAAACGAAAAGTAGGAATGGAAATTGGTGGAGTTCCAATTTATCATTTGGATCAGCTAGAAAGTGAATTGCCTGATGATGTGCCTGTTGCGATATTAACGGTCCCGGCAACCGCCGCTCAAGGAATAACGGATCGGTTAGTGGAAAAAGGCATAAAAGGCATTTTAAATTTTACGCCGGCTCGCTTAAATGTTCCGGATAAAATTCGGATTCATCATATCGATCTATCTGTTGAACTTCAGGCTCTTGCATATTTTTTAAAACATTATTCGAATGAAGATTGAAGGAGCGATATTAAATGCCAACAATTGGAATTGGAAGCTTGCTGTTGATTGTATTTGCAGCTCTGCTTGTTTTCGGGCCGAAAAAACTTCCTGAGCTTGGAAAAGCTATAGGAGAATCATTAAAGGAGTTTAAAAGTGCCACGAAGGGCTTAGCAGACGATGATGAAGAAAACAAGAAAAATGAATAGCAAGAAGAATGGATGAATAATGATGAGCGAAAAAAAAATGTCCGTGTTGGAGCATATAGCGGAGCTAAGAAAACGGCTGATTATTGTAGTCGTTTTCTTTTTCGTTGCTATGATTACTGGCTTTTTTATAGCGAAGCCAATTATTGTTTTTTTACAGCAAACTGATGAAGCAAAGCAATTCGCCTTAAATGCTTTTCGTCCTGCAGATCCATTAATCGTTTATATGCAGTTTACATTTATTATTGCTTTAATTCTAACTTTCCCTGTTTTATTGTACCAGCTTTGGGCGTTTATCAGCCCAGGACTGTATGAAAAAGAAAGGCGGGTCACATTAAGCTATATACCGTTGTCGGTTGCTTTATTTCTTTTAGGTATAAGCTTCTCTTATTTTATTTTGTTTCCTTTTGTCATCGATTTTATGGGGCGGCTTTCCAATGATTTAAACATTCAACAAATGATAGGAATAAATGAATACTTTCGTTTCCTGCTGCAGTTAACATTGCCTTTCGGACTGTTGTTTCAGCTTCCCGTTGTCATTATGTTTTTAACAAGACTCGGAATCATCAATCCGGCGTTTTTGGTAAAGGTTAGAAAATATGCGTATTTTGTATTGCTTGTTATCGCAGCGATCATTACGCCGCCTGAAATTTTGTCGCATTTAATGGTCACGATTCCGCTATTCATTTTGTATGAAATAAGTATCATTGTTTCAAGATTTGCTTACAAAAAAGCACAGTCTTCTCAAATAAAAGAATCAGATCAAAAGTAAAACCGATGGGCTGTTATAAACATATCCCTGTCAAGTAGACAGTATAGGCTTTTTTCCTACTGTCTACACAAGAGGGATAATATCATTACACCTCATCGGTTATTTTTTGCTTTCCGAATTTTATATGAGAAAGTGAACATGCGGATGGAAACAGCAAAATCAAACGTGGCTAAAATCATTAAAATTATATTTGTAGCTGTCCACATACCATTTTCAGCATGATGAATTGCTAAATATGTAAATAGAACTCCCATGATAAAATAGAAGAGTCCCATGGAAACGGGATGAAAATTCATAATCTTAGCTGCCTCCAATAATGATTTGTATTTGTTCCATTTGCTTCATCATGTTTTCAATCTAATCATGATAAATTGTTTGAATGATGACTACGATTGTATTCATCATTGTATGGGCAAAAATAGGGACTAATATGCGTTTTGTTTTATAATATAAAAAAGCGAACGTAAATCCCATTGCTGTATAACGCAATAAAAGTTCAGGCTCCCCATGCACGATGCCGAACAATAGCGAACTGACAAGCGCGCCGATCCAAAAATTCGTTTTTTGATAAATCACCCCGAAAATAATTTTTCGGAAGATAATTTCTTCAAGAATCGGTCCTATTATTGATGTGACAATAATCAAATAAGGCGTTGCTTCAATTAAATCCATAATAACTTGAGTATTTTCCGACATCGGATTAACTTTAAGTACATATATTTCAATGTTGCCAACGATTGTTTGAATGAAAAAAGCTAAAAAAACTCCGAAAACAGCCCATATGGCAGATTCGCCGAAAGAAGCTTTTTCAATCCGGACATTATTTTTTCGTTCATGACGAAGGAGAAATAAAATAATGACAAACGCAGCAGTAAAACTTGTAATCGACCAATATGCTTGCGCTTGAAAAAGTCCTGCATTGAGATTTTCATCGACGCCAACACCCAGTTCATAAAAAAGGGGAACTCCTATATAGGATGAGAGCTGCATAATGATGTACGTAATGATGATCCACCAATATTGCTTTTTCACGAATCTTCATCCTTTCCGACAAAAAATTCAGCAAATGCTCAATGATCCACCAATATTGCTTTTTCACGAATAGTTCTCCTTTATAAAAGATTCATATGACTATTTTAACACACAATGGTTTTAAGAAAGAAAAACAATTTTGACAAGGTAAGCACTTAATAGAGGATGTTAAAATTTTTTTAAAAGAGACTTGAAAAATAGAGGAAGTTTCTTTAATATAATAATTGGTGTTAGCACTCGATAGCAATGAGTGCTAATAATGAATAAGGAATAAATTTTGAAAATCTCAAAAGATATTTGAGGAGGTTGTTTCCCTTGTTAAAGCCATTAGGTGATCGCGTTGTAATTGAACTTGTTGAAACAGAAGAAAAAACAGCAAGCGGCATCGTATTGCCTGACACAGCTAAAGAAAAACCTCAAGAAGGTAAAGTAGTAGCAGTTGGTACTGGTCGTGTATTAGACAGCGGTGAACGTGTTGCAGTTGAAGTTGCTGTTGGCGATCGCATTATCTTCTCAAAATACGCCGGCACAGAAGTAAAATATGACGGCAAAGAATACTTAATTTTGCGTGAAAGCGACATTTTGGCTGTGATCGGCTAATAGAGACAGCCCAATATCATAGACAATTTAAATTTTGAGGAGGTTTTCGCAACATGGCAAAAGAAATTAAATTCAGTGAAGAAGCACGTCGTGCAATGCTGCGTGGTGTGGATAAATTAGCAGATGCGGTTAAAGTTACTTTAGGACCAAAAGGCCGTAACGTTGTTCTTGAGAAAAAATTCGGTTCTCCGTTAATTACAAACGATGGCGTTACGATTGCAAAAGAAATTGAATTAGAAGATCCATTTGAAAACATGGGTGCAAAATTAGTTGCAGAAGTTGCTAGCAAAACAAACGATGTTGCTGGGGACGGTACAACTACTGCAACAGTTTTAGCTCAAGCAATGATCCGCGAAGGACTTAAAAACGTAACAGCTGGCGCAAACCCAATGGGTGTGCGTAAAGGAATTGAAAAAGCAGTTGCTACAGCTGTTGAAGAATTAAAAGCAATTTCTAAACCAATTGAAGGAAAAGAATCAATTGCTCAAGTTGCTGCTATTTCTGCTGCGGATGATGAAGTAGGTAAATTAATTGCTGAAGCAATGGAACGTGTTGGTAACGATGGCGTTATCACTATTGAAGAATCTAAAGGTTTCACTACTGAGCTAGACGTTGTAGAAGGAATGCAGTTTGACCGCGGATATGCTTCTCCATACATGGTAACAGATTCTGATAAAATGGAAGCTGTTCTTGAAAATCCATACATTTTAATTACCGACAAGAAAATCTCTAACATCCAAGAAATCTTGCCAGTTCTTGAGCAAGTTGTACAACAAGGCAAACCTTTATTAATCATTGCTGAAGATGTTGAAGGCGAAGCTTTAGCAACATTAGTTGTGAACAAACTTCGCGGTACATTTAATGCTGTAGCTGTAAAAGCTCCTGGATTCGGTGACCGCCGCAAAGCAATGTTAGAAGATATCGCCATTTTAACAGATGGTGAAGTTATTACAGAAGATTTAGGTTTAGATCTTAAGAGCGCTACTATTTCTCAATTAGGCCGCGCTGCAAAAGTTGTTGTAACGAAAGAAACAACTACAATTGTTGAAGGCGCAGGCGCAAGCGACAAAATTGCAGCTCGCGTAAATCAAATTAAAGCTCAATTGGAAGAAACAACTTCTGAATTTGATAAAGAAAAACTTCAAGAGCGCTTAGCAAAATTAGCTGGCGGCGTAGCAGTTATCAAAGTTGGTGCCGCTACTGAAACAGAATTGAAAGAACGTAAACTTCGCATCGAAGACGCTCTTAACTCCACTCGTGCAGCAGTGGAAGAAGGAATTGTCTCCGGTGGTGGTACAGCTCTAGTTAACGTTTACAAAAAAGTTGCTGAAATTGAAGCAGAAGGCGACGTTCAAACTGGTGTAAACATCGTTCTTCGCGCTTTAGAAGAGCCAGTTCGCCAAATCGCTCACAACGCTGGTTTAGAAGGCTCTGTTATCGTTGAACGCTTGAAAAAAGAAGAAGTTGGAATCGGCTTTAACGCTGCTACAGGCGAATGGGTGAACATGATCGAAGCTGGTATCGTTGACCCAACAAAAGTAACTCGTTCTGCTCTTCAAAACGCAGCATCCGTTGCCGCTATGTTCTTAACAACTGAAGCAGTTGTTGCTGACAAACCAGAAGAAAACAAAGGCAACGGCAACCCAGGCATGCCTGACATGGGCGGCATGATGTAATAATTGCTCAAAAATCTTGGAACACCAGGGTTTCCTGGTGTTCCTTATTTTTTTGACCACATTTTGACCACGAAAAAATCACAAATTTTTATAAAGCTTCTCATAAGTTTCACTGGGCTTTTGGGGAGCTTCTTTTTCATTAATGGCGCAACATTATTTTCTTTTTAATAGAATAATGATGTAGAGAAATGATAATTAATAGGGACAATATTTACTGACTAGGTACCGTCAACAATTTTGTGTAATGTAAGATAGATAGGGGATCGCTGAAATGGATTTGGAATAGAGAGGGACGTTTCCTCCACGGGGTTGTCCAAAAAATCAGTTACCCTGACTTTTTGGCCAGCCTCTTTTATCGTGACTCCAAAAAGGCGCCCGATAACTGAATAACACGTGAGCTTTCATTAGTGGGTATAGCCTAAAAAGAACCTCTATCTCGTTCCTTTAAATGATTATCAAACGCCTCTTTAAACCTTATCCTTCTTGGGTGAAACAATTTTTCCCTTAACCTGCTTTAACGTCGCTACTATAAGAAAGCTAACAATCACTAATAAGAACCACGAACTTACCTTTCCTAGATGAACGAGGCTCCATGCATCGGTTTAGTTTGGATATTCCCAAGCTCCAAAGAACGTTGCGATATTTTCGGCTATCCATATAAAAAATCCGATGAGCACAAAAGAAAGTACGAGTGGCATACGGTAACGAGTTCCATCAACCTCGAATGCGACCCATGATTGTTTGTGGCAATCTATTAATATAGTGTAGGCAATTAATTTGTGCAAGCCCTAGGGCTTGCACAAATTAAAAAAACCACTTGCCAACAAACCCTTAATACCATACCCTCCTAGTTGGACAAGTCTTCAACGGGAGGTATTTAAGGGGATTATCATTTTATTTATGTAGTTACTGATTTATAGTACCAGAACCTTTAACCCTATAACCGATGGAACTAGTTTTGCTAAGTCTAAGTATATTATCTCTTTTAGCAACAGTGCCATAGCTTTTAGTGTAGGTATAACCATTAGCAGAAATATCACCACTACTATAGTAATTAAAAAACCCGCCATATAACGCAACACTGTATTTAGATTTATTAGAATCTATAGAACCGTTTGGCTTTATAAGTGTCCGCTTTAACAGTAGTAGAGGCTTTAGCATTTTTTAAAGAAAATACTGTAGTTCCATCAAATCCGTGAGTCATTGAAAATGTATAGGACTTGCTATAAGCACTAGCCGTAATCGGTAAAGCGATTACGCCTACAAGAAGAGCAGTTGATATAGTTAAATTTTTTAATTTACCTTTCATACCTTTCATATTATCACTCCTTTCTAATTTATTACCATTATTTATTATATTATCAAATATTAGGAAATTCAATAATTATTTTGCAAATTTGTATATTTTTGAATAAAATATTAATATAAAATAGTCTTATTTGTGTAAACGAGCACACTATTTCAGCTCATCAATTTCAAATTAATCCGGCTTATCATCTGAAATAATGTGCTTATTTTTCCACTTTATTTCAGAATGTGCAAAAATCAGTTCAAAATATTTCAGTGAATTTTAGAGAAAAGAAAACCCCTCTAAAAAGGGGCATCTAAACGTATATAATCCTGAATGTTAATTCGAACTTTATATATCTCATTAGGATGAAGGATAAACTTCACATCTTGATCTAAAGTAATAAACCAATCCAAATCTTTTTCCAAGAATGCTTTAAAATATCTATTTTGGATTCGCAGTTCAAAATGATATCCCTGCGCAATCCAATAAGCCTGTTGCCCAATCCAAACTCTCCATTCCAACTCATCATGGTTATAAACTAGAATCCCTCGCTTCATAACCCACTATCCTCTATGGCCAATCGGACGACTTCCTCATCGATTTGTTCTTTCTTTAATTGAAAACCAAATAACAAGCTGTTAATCGTTAATGTATTAATGACTCTGGGCCAACCTTGAGAACGTAATGCAATAGCTTCCAATGCTGATTCAGTAAATATCGGCATTTTCGCCCCTGCTATTTTTAGGTGGTGATTGATATATAAAATAATCTCCTCTTTCGGCAAAGGCTGGATTTCATACTTCAGAATGAGACGTTGAGCTAGCGGCCGGTGATGATTCATTGTTAGTCGAGTCTTAAGATGTGTCAATCCTGCCAAAATCAAGATAAACGGATTGGTCGAATCCATTTGAAAATTAAACAATAAGGCGATATCCTGCAAAAATGCATCCTTTGCCATATGCATTTCATCTAGAATAAATACAGGCGTCATTTTTCTCTCTCCAGCCATTCGTTCAATTCCTTGCTGAATCTGCCGAAAAAGGTCTACTTTACGAAACTTTGGCTCCTCCCCTAAACCATAGGCTAATCCACGATAGAAATCCATGACACCGCCTGTAGATAGCGGAAAATAAATGACATGATATAATGACGGATTCAACGTTTCCTTAAATGCTCTTAACGTAAATGTCTTGCCGACACCTGGATCACCAGTAAGAAGACCCATTCCTTTTGATTTCTGTAAATACGTTAAAGCATTTAATGCCCCTTTATAATCAGTCGATAAAAAAGCATCTTGTGGTCGCAAATCCTTTGAAAATGGTTCCCGAGCTAAGGAGTAGAAGGATTTATACACGATTGTTCTCCTCCTTCCTCTCTTCTTCAGCCAGTTGGGTAACAGAAAAAGGAGACCGAACTCGTTTAACATGGGCGTTATCTGTCATGGATACCGGTTTGGCTTCAGCCACTTTCTTGTCATCTTTAAAGATATAAACCCCGGTATCGTCAATTCTTACATCCACTGAATAGCCAATAAAATCTGCCGGGACCTCATAGAGCTGCTTGTTTAAACTGATCGTTCCATCCGCCTTCACTTTCCGTTGTTCTCTCTTCATAAAGATGGAATCGAGAATGGATGTGTCTTCTAAAAACGTGATACTCTCTAATTGAGAATGAAATACTTCATGTGGGGTTTTTCCATCTAATGATGCATGCTCCCTTCGATGATAGTCCTCCTCTAACCATCTCCAGAATCGTTCATTTAATTCTTCTAAGGACTCCACGGGTTCTGCTTTTAACAGCGGATAAAAACGTGTTTGAACCGTTTTAAAAAACCGTTCAATTTTGCCCTTACTTTGAGGGTCATAAGGCTGTGTGTGCGTGAGTGTAATCCCGAGTTGGGCACATGCATACTGCAGAGTTTCAGACCGATAGATTTTTCCGTTATCCGCATAAATGATGGCCGGTTTTCCTCTTCGAATAAGAGCTTCTTTTGTAACAATTCGTAAACCATCGAAGCCTTCTGATGTGAAAAATTGTGCGAATGGAACCAGCCTCGAACAATCATCAATATAAGCAATTAAAAAGGTCTTTTTTACTTTTCCTTTTATTTTGATATAGGGCCCATGAGATAAATCAGCTTGCCATAATATATTCACTTTTTCGTGGGCAAACCGTTTTCTTTCAGGAATTGCACTTAAAATTTTTCCTGAAAGGTTGTGTTTTTTTAATAAACGGTTTATAGTAGAGTATGAGATTTGGTTTCGGTTAATTTCTCCTTGCCGGATGAGTTGTTCATAAAAAACACTCACTGGCATATGGAGAAATTTTTTTCTTATGTCTAAAATATGGTCCTGGTCATCTGGGGATAATCTCCTCGAATTACCTCGATCTGCACGCTTCTTTGGCTTTAAAGCATCAAATCCATTTCGACGATAATTGAGAAGCCACTCTTTTACTGTTTTCACAGCTATTTTCCGTTCTCCATAATAGGGGATAGAGTGGACTTTTCCCTCTAATTCCTCAAAGTATTGCTTGGAATCAACCTGACCATTTAACAAAGGGGCGATGATTCCGTAACGAAATAAAGCTACTTGTTCTCTTTCTTTTTCAGTCATTGATTTATCCTCCTTTTTTTACTAAGAAGGACGACCGGTCATCCATAATCTCATTCTACCTTTTTCTCCATTTTTTGAACACGCAAAAGGTATGTGGGACTAAAAATATTTTTTATCCCCAAAAATATGGCAGAATTAATTTGCCATAAAGTAAGAGGAAAAATGACCCCACGACCTTCGTAAGAAGAGGGATTCTCCAAAATCGCGAATCATTTTCATATATTTTATGGCCTCTTTTTTCATATCTTTGGACAAACCCATTTCCTCCCCTAAATCCACAAAAAAGCTATGAATCCATCTTAATTTTTTTTGATACCGCCTCCAGTAAAAAGCAAGTAACTGTCGGCTTCCTTTAGACTTTTTCTTCTCTAAAAACTGTTCAATTCTCTTTAATATGATTTCTAGACTATGTTGAAAATAAGGGATTAGGAAGTCTGGAATAATAGAAAAAGTTTTTTTACAAGACAAGCAAATAATCCTACAAATAGGAATTTTAACTTCTTTTTCCTCCGCTATTGTATTTCTCCAATAATAGCCATGCCTATGTAGATTGCCCGAAGCCACACAGTTACAATTTGGACACTTGTCAAAAGTTGGAAATTTATTCTTTTTTCCATTTATGGCATATTCCTCAAGACTGATGCCAAAATCATGTAAAATAATCATAAAAAATACTCCCCCGTTCCAATATGCCAAAAATTTAGCACATTTTATGGGTAGAGTATATATCTAAATCTGGAGGAATTTGAAAATTTCACTAAGATTTCGGACGATATATCATGGAAATTTACATAAATACGTTATATTAATATACGGGAGGAAAACGATGTCAATTATACTTAAAGCAGAAGAAATCAGTAAATCATTTAATACATATAATAACTATTTAGTTGTTAAACCCACTTCATTTAGTGTTAAGAAAGGAGAAATATATGTAATAGAGGGAAAGAGTGGTTCCGGAAAATCTACTTTTTTGAGTATGATAGGAGGACTAGAAAAGCCAAGTAATGGAAGAGTTTTTTTTGAAAATAAATCCTTTTATGAACTAAATGACAATGAACAGTCACGAATAAGAGGTGAATCATTTGGATTTATATTCCAATCATTCCAATTAATACCCGAGCTTACTGTCAAAGAAAATATAGAGTTACCATTTAATTTTGTAAAGGCTTCTAACAAGAATATGTTAAATGTTAATGAGTTAGCTAATGAACTAGACATTTCAAGGCATCTGAGTAAAAAACCTAATTATCTGTCTGGCGGGGAGCAACAAAGGGTAGCTATTGCTCGTGCTTTAATAACTTGTCCAAAAATTTTGTTTGCAGATGAACCAACAGGAAATTTGGATCAGGAAACTACAAAATTAGTAATCAAATTACTTATTAAACTAAGTAAGAAATATAATATTTCCCTAATAATCGTAACTCATGAGAAAAACTTAATTAAAGAACCCCATTACTTATATAGAATGAATGATGGTGTTTTAAAGGTGGAAAACAAACATGATTAAGTTTTCAATAAAATTGTTAATCGCGAGGTTAAAATGGTTTTTAGTAATGACCATTGCTCTCGGAATTACTTTAGCATTCATTACCTCACTAATAACATCATCTGAAGCAATAAAAACAAGCCTAAAGAATAAAGCATATAAAAATTATGGTGAGCATTCAGGTTTATTAATTGGTATTAAAGAATCAAAATCGTTACTAAATAATAATAACTTTGATGCGGGAGAGTATCAATTAATAGATACATTAAAAATTAGTGAAGACCTTTCTGCTACTATTGGTTGGATGAATATTGACGCATTTAAGATTGGACATATTAACCTAATAAAAGGCAAATTCCCTACTAATGAGAATGAGGTTGCAATAGAATCGTTCTACTTAGAAAAGCTAGATCCCACTTGGAAATTAGGCGACACAAAAAAACTTTTAATTAATAACAATGTTACTCAAGTTAAACTTGTTGGCATTATTGAAAATTATTCGGCTAAATGGTCAGTGCCATACAATATAGAAAAAGGGGTAAATGATTTTCCGAATATCTTAGTGGCAAACAAAGACAACAGTTTAACAAGCAACTTTTTAATTAAATTCAATAAAGACCCAAAAGAAAATGAAGAGGAAATGTTAAAGTTACTAGAAATATATAATGATCAAGGAATTATTAATGAAAAATTATTTTATAAAGGTTTAAACCAATATGATAACATCACAAACTTAACATTCTTTTTTCAAATAATTACTTTAATAGTTGCCTCCTTTTGTTTTTGGAGTTTATTTTATTATTTCAATTTCTTTCAATTGCAAAAAGATGCGCTATTTAAAGCAGCAGGATCTAATAATTTAAATTTGTACAAACTTCATTTTTTTCAGTGTTTAATTATCTTTTTATCCAGCATACTTTTTTCAATTCCGCTAAATATAGCATTACATAAACTAATAATTAAGAAAACTTTTTTTGAAGGAGAACTCAATCCTTCACAATTAAGCACTATAATCAATACAGTATCGATATGGATTATCATTTTATTTACTATAGTTGTCATAATTTCAACTAAATCAATTAACAAATTTAATAAAAAGTCTATAAATAACATATTACACAACAATAGTCACTCTAAAAATAAAGGAGATTATTTGATATATAAATTTTCCTCATTTATTAAAAAACAGTTAGTAATTCAAATGGTTCAATATCCCAAACACTCTTTGCTAATTATATTCAATTTAAGCATTTGCACGATGATTATTTTATTTTCCTTTTTTCTACAAAAAGAAAGTGAAGGTATCTGGGACGCTAAGCAGGATTATTATATTGATTCGCAAGAAATATATTCTTATGAGAATATACAGAATCTTAACGTTTTAGCTCATAAGGGACTAACATTTCCAATACATGAAGTAAAACAACTTGAACAAACTAGAGGTATTAAGTACATTGACAAAAATCCATTTATGATTGACGTTCATCCTCTTATAAAACCCAACTTATTAACATCTTCTATAGAAAACTGGATAAAACAAAATGGTTCACTAAATAATTTATATGAACAAGATATAATTATTCCCAATGTAAGTTATCGAATAGTGAATGAAGTTGAATTTGGTGAGATTTATAAATTTAAAGATTTTGAAAGTTTTAAGGGTAAAATACTATTGATATTGCCCAAAACAGAGATTAATAATAACAGTAAATTAATAGGCGAAAAATTAAGTTTTATAAAAATGTATAGAGAGTCAGATCAATTAAAAACAAAAAAATGGGAATTTGAAGTTTTTGATGTTATTGAGAGTGCAAACAGTAACGAAAATAATATGTCCATAAATTATAATGAAATTACTATTCTTTTAGATGAAAAAACAGCTGTAGATAGCAAAATTTTTACGGGATATAAGGATTTAACTATTTATTTAGAAGATAATATATCTTCAATAGAAGAAAAGATAATAGATTCTTTAGTTTATGAAATGGTTGCATCTATACCCGGAAGTCTTTATCAAAAGATATCAACTACACAAATAGAAGAAATGAAAATATCTTCTTATATAGGTTTTTTAGGTAAATTGTCATTCTTGATTTCATTGTTTTTGTCTATGACAAGTATTATAAGTATTTTACTAAGTAAATATTATATTAAAAAAAGAACTTGGGGTATTTATCTTTCATTAGGAATGAGAAAAAGATTTGTAATGAAACTTCTGTCATTTGAAATATTTATTTATTTCTTTATATCAATTGTTATTAGTACCATCCTTTTCTTCTTGTCTATGAAAGTATTAAATCATGTATACCCTACATCTTTTTATACAATATATTATATATTTGCTGTGTTGTTTATTTTAATAATTGCTACCTTAGGGGTGTTTGTCCTGTCAAAAATAATAAAAAATCAATCTATATTAGATTTATTAAGATTAAAGGAATAAAAGTTTTTCAACGGCTTAACAGGTTAATCGTTCAAGATACATTATAGATAGAGAGGTTAGAAACTACAAAATATTGCAGAATATTCACTTAGAAGGTAAAAAGTTATACTGGTAGGAGGAAAAATTAAATGCAGATTTATTCAATTCCGCTCCTGACTATATTAGGTTGCGTAGGGCTAATTATTTATACTCAAGTTTGACAGAGTACACTAAAGAAAAGCCCGAAAATACTGGTGTTTTGGACTTTACCCACAACACGTACCACTACACTTGTTAGTGGCACGTGTTTTTTTCTAATACTCTAGGAGGCGCTTGTGTGACAAGTGCTTCAAATGCTAGATTTGCTTGACCTTGTAATTCTGTACGAACGATTTGCTCTTCACCATTCACGCGTATTTTCGAGGCCTTCACCTGGCTTACATCATGCAAAATATCCTTTACACTTGTTTGGCATCCTATTTCTTTTAGCTTATAGGCCAAAAAGGATTCCATGACAAGCGCAAGGAAACAAACCATGATATGGCCTCGAATACGAGATTCCACTCGATGGTACATCGGGCGAAGTTCTAGATTCGACTTCAGGTTACGAAAGGCTTGTTCCACTCTCCACAACTCTTTATAGGCAAGTGCTGCCTCTTCATCCGTTAATGACGAGTTGGTCCGAATGGCGTACTTTCCGTCAAACTTTTCGTCATTGGATACCTTCTCTTCATCAATTTTGGCCGATGCTTTTTCTATCGTTAAAAACTTGGAATACGCACGGTTTTTGACGAGTCCAGATGGACCGAGTTCATCAAGCTTCGATTGAAGGTTTTCTAACACGACTTGACGACTCGCTCGATCACGTTCTTCAGCGTCCGGATTGTAACAGAGTACATACGTTTCGCCATCGATTTTCTTTGACTTCACTTTTAGATTCGGGAGAACCTTCTTATATGGCCCACGGATGGATAATAGCTCTTGGGCTTTCTTCGACTTTCGTAATTTGACACCCACAATATATTCCATGCCCAGTTCACGAATTTGATCTAAGTTGGCTTCACTAACCATTCCGCGGTCTCCCACTAGAATGACTTTCTGAATAGGATAGCGCTTCTTCAGATCTCCAACCACCATGCCAAATGTCTTCGTATCATGCATGTTTCCAGGGAAGACTTGATGCCCAATCGGAATCCCTGTTTTGGTCATTAATAAGCCAATCACGACTTGTTTTCGATCTCCACGATGATCTTTGGAGTAACCATAGTGAGCCAGCAGTTCGTCTGCTTCCTCTCCTTCGAAATAGGTGCTTGTCGTGTCGTAAAACACGATATCTACTTCTAATGAGGTTAAATCGGTTAAATGTCCATAAAGTTGTTCCTCAATTTTTTCTTTTTGTTCACTTAAGAAGTCTAATGCACGATAGTAGTGATGGAGTTGAATGTCTGAAAGACCTTCTGCATAAATCGTGTCGATCCATTGTTTGAAGATATCATGCTTACTATTGGGATCCATGAGACGGTTTAACACCATGGCAAAAATGGCTTCGTCATACCGAGAAGCAGTCTCGGAATCATCCATGATTTTACGTAATAGCCGACCAAGCCCTAACTTTTCCCATACCTTTCGGAACAGATAAACCGGCCCAAACTCTTTTGTCCAAAGCACGGAGACAGAAGAGGAAGACCCTTGCCCATGAATTCGGTCAAAGTAACGCTCTGAAAATTTGGCTAATCCCTCGATTATGTTATCGACAGAGCCATTCTCTAATAAATGTTCTAACCTCCCTAGATTACAAAGCGTTTGTTGCCGAACTTTATTGTCTACACGAAATGTACGACATATTTGTAGATATTGACGAACTGAACCATTTTTATTTTTTTGCTTATTAATTCGAATATACATAGCACTAATAGTATAACATATATTACATATTATTGGATATACAAAAGTTATCCACATAACACTACATAATGATTATATTTTCGATAAAAAAAGTGGATAACTATTGGTATAATTACCTTTAGTTATCCACATGTAGTGAAATGGTGTCAAACTTGAGCTTTAGTAATGGCCAACTTCATTTACAAGATAGTCTAATTCTTCTTATATCAGATTTTCTGCTTCTTCCGGCCTATTATTTCATCTTTCTTTCCAATAGTTCATATTTCCTGTTTTACATGTAATAAAATTTACAATTAACCCTATATATGGTATTTGATAAATAAAGGGACATGTAAAAAAATTGTCGTCTCTTCATCATTTTCTGTAAACAATATCTTTTGCTACACTTGTTTTAATTGCAGGAGAAGTATTTGAACCGGTAGGACTGCGGGTTCTGGTTCCAAATCTAGATCATGATGTGGCTGTTGCTCTTCTTAATCAAGTTGAGCCTTTTTTAATATGGCAGTTTGTTTTATTGTATTTTGGTGTTAAAGCATTATTGAAATCTGAAAGACGGGTTGCTCCTTTACTTATTGTAAGTATTATCTTTGTAGCAAACTTGTCATTAAAAACAATTCCATCGATTATGACAAGTTTCCTATAAATTAAGGAGAGTAGTTATTATGAAAAAAAGAATGCTCATATTTTTATTGGTCACGGCGTTTTTTACAGTTTCGGTTATTATGGTTGAGTTAAGTATCCGTTCAGCTGTTTTATCGCCATTTATTCTTCTCGATTCAAAAAAAAATGTAGGAGTCCAGAAGCTTTTAACTGGCTATTCCATATACCAAGGGGACTATCTTTTAGATATTGAAAATACTGAAGAAGACTCTACCAATCGTCCGCTCGCTTTTCATATTGGACCTATTGATTATCAATTTATCAAAGTCAATACAGAAAACATTATCTTACCTGCTGGAGAAGAGCTGACTGTTATGACGAGAAGAGGGGTTGAACCGTCTTTTAGTAAGGAAGTGACGATTCAGTCTAGTAAGAGGAAATTTTTTTTTAATGAATATACAATACGTGCTGCAAAAAATGATGGATCATTCTCCATCCAATTGAAGACGGAGTTTAGTAAAACTCTTACTTTTTTGATATATGGTTGTTCATTTTTATTGCCTTTTCTTTTGGCATTGTTTATTAACAAGGTTCTTCCATGGCGCAATCTTTTTACATTGTTTGTTCCGTTTATCTTAGCTGGAATCCTTCCATTGATATTAAACTATCATTTTTCGATGGGTTACGCACTACTTTTAACAAAATCATACATTTGGAGCATTTTGTTATGTATCTTTCTCCCGACGTTTTTATCAGTTTCATTGACAACTGCTATATACCAATGGACGATAAAAAGTGATGAGGATATTGAAGGAGAGTCTGAAATGGAGGAATCAGATTTCCTTGAATTTTCAAAAAGGGAAAAAGTTATAATTTTTGTACTCACTATAGGAAGTCTTGCTTACTTTTTCTCATTTTTCCTTTTTCCACTATCCCTATATGTAAAAATTGTGGACAAATGGTATTTATTTGCTGCTTGGTATTTATCGTTAACCCTTATTATAATGCTAGTTTATACTGTAATACATCGTTTCATGGGGAACTATGAAAATGTGGGATTCACCGAGCAATTTTACTCTTTGAAAAAAACGATAGAAGCTGCATGTAGTATAAACGTTAACCTATTTACGAAGAAAGAGTCCGAGAATGAGACGAATGCTTGGGTGTATAGTACTCCTTTTGCATCTAAAAAAAGCATTAACATTTACATGACAGAAGGTTTGATAAAAAAATTTACTTTAGATGAGGTAAAGGCAGTGTTATTTCACGAAATTGGACATATCAAACGAAAGCATGGTCGTTGGATACTGTTTATTACTTTTGGAGTAGCGACGCTTATTAGTTTGCTGATGTTCTTTACTAGAAAAATTATGCTAGGATTTGGATGGGGACAGTATATCCTTATTTTTCCAGTTGGTATAATCGCTTTAATAGGGCTCACAGAATGGCTTCCGAATAAAATTAGTAAAATGTTTGAACACCAAGCAGATGAATTTGCTGTAAGGCAATTGGGGAATAAGGAGTTATATATTCAAACATTAATGAAGTTAGAGCGAATCAGTGAAAAAGAGAATGACGAGTTTGACTTCAAAAGGAAAGAGTGGAAAGAAACTCATCCATCCTTCCAAAAAAGAATTAACTTTATCAAGGACTTGGAATGAACGTGAAAAATATATTTCGACTTAAGGCGTTTGGTATGGCATTTTTGGAAAGAAATCGAGATGTTTTTTTACTTTCACTTTTAATTGTTTTAATAAGTTTTTTTGAACCAATGATTTATTTGCAGTTAACTGATGAAGAGAAGCAACAGACATGGAACAGGAGGCTGTAGTAATAGTTTCAGAAAACCTCGATGATGAGGAGCTTACGTGGCAGTCTATATTTTTTCATAATTTCATGATTTTATTACCAGCATGTATTGGTGTGTTTTCATTTGGTTTCGTTTTTTTGGTATATCCTTTTACAAGGATATTTATTAAGTACTAGTAGGGGCTGTCTTTGAAAGTCAAATCGCCATTGAAAACAAAAAATCATAAACACCGATATATCAACGTTTCTAAAGCATTAATGGGGGCGTCAATAAGCCGTAAAAACGACTTATTAAACACCCCCATTCTCTTTTTGGTTTGTATTTAAATATACATTTTTTCATGGTGTTTTTGAAATCCTAGCAATTATACTTGTTGGGGCATTCGCACTAAAGCCTGCAGTAGTGACTTTTAAGTGCATTATATTAAAAAAGCCCTTTTTCCAAAAAAGAGATTTTAAAGATATGTCTATACTGTTTGTGCTCTATGTATTTTTTCTTCTCTTGGCAGTGTTAATGGAAGGTCTTATAACAACAAGGCTTTGAGAAATGGGGACTTATATGAAAAAAATTTGGCTTATATGGAACAATCGGACACGTAACTATTAATAAAATTGTGTACCAGGATGAAAGCATGATAATAGTTAGCAGTTCCTATTTTACAAGTGTTATATGGAATTTAATCGACAATTAACCCTATATATGGTAATATAGGGAATTGGAGGGATTTGTATAAAATTGCTAATTTAGGAGGTAGTAACAATGAAGCAATGTGTAGACCTGAAAAAAGGATTACTTGCTAGTCTTTTAACTTTTGCATTAGGTTTAATGGCAGCTCAAGTTACTACTGAAATAGGAACTGTAAATTCATCTTTCGCATGATTAGCTACTAAACTCGGAATTAAACAGGCTACAGCAGGGCTTATTATTGATTTGGTTTCTGGAGGTTCAACCCTTTGGTCAATTGTTGCGGCAGTAGCTGGAATTAGCGGCGCCGGATTAATTGCAATTGGAGGTATTACTGCAATTAAAGCCGTTATTAAAAAGTCAGGAAGAGACTTTGCCATTTCTTGGTAATTAAAGCTGGAAGATTACAAGCCCTCTCTTTTTTCTGTTTACCTAGTCAGGAGGTGCCAATTCAATAATGTTTACTAGTAATTCTGTCTTTTCTTTTTTAGATAAAATGATCAATATAATAAAATATAACAGAAAATCTGCTCTGCGAAAATTTTTAGCAGACTGGCAGCTGGATAAAATTGATCTTAGAAAGATATATAGATGGATTACACTCATTATGATTTTTATTATGAGTGCTTTGTTTTTTTTCACAGTATTTTTAACTGGTTATATCATCAAAGATCTAGATGCAAATACATGGTTAAATGTCTTTTTGAGCTTTGTAATATTTCTTGCTTTCTTCAACTCATTAAGTTTCTTTTATAAAAAATCTTCTGTTTTTTATTATGACACGACAAAAATGTTGTCTCAATTAAAAAGTTATAGAGTGTTGCAAGTCATTGCTTCTATTTATGGTGACTCATTGAAAAATACAGTGATAATGTGGTTCGTTTTGTTAATGCCTGTAGTTTTAGGGATACATATAAATTACCCAAGTTTTGAGCCGAAATTTTTGATTTACTATTTTCCGCTATTTAGTCTATTAACTCAACTTTCGCAGTCCAAAATCTTGTTTAAATGCTTGATGTAAATGGTTTTGGGAAGTACAAAATTATCATTTGACATTTTTTAAAACATAAAGAAAGACACCTATTCTTTTGGTAAAATATTGGTGACGAAAACAAATCCAAAAGAAAGGTGCCACCATTATGATAACGAATAAAGACTACTTTGCGCAATTACCAAAAGAAATTAAACAAGGATTTTCCGAATTAAATATTGGATATCATTTAAGAAAAGCGAATATTACGAAACTTTCCGGGTATTCTTGTCTTACTGTTTTCAAACTGATTTTTCTTTTAGTCTTCCAATATAAGAACTGGTTTCGTGCTTTTATGAGTAAACGATCTCAGGATCTGCCCGGAAAGGATACAGTCTATCGCTTTTTAAATACACCAACCTATCATTGGAGAAAGTTTCTACTTTCATTAAGCAGTGAAATGATCCGTCTGCTTCAACCATTAACTTCAAAAGATCGTGTCACAGCTTTTGTGATTGATGATTCTGTCTTTTCAAGAAACCGTAGTAAGTCGGTTGAACTGTTGGCTAAGGTTTTTGATCACTCTACCCATCAGTACTTGAAAGGGTTTCAAATGCTTACCCTTGGCTGGACCGATAGTTTTACTTTTATTCCCGTTGATTTTGCTCTTCTAAGTTCACCGAAAAAGGAAAATCGCCTGCAAGAAATCAATACCAATATTGATAAACGAACATCTGGCTATAAGCGTCGCCAGGAAGCTCTGAAATCAAAACCGGACGTGGCTTCAGCTTTACTTGATCATGCGCTTGAAAAAGGGATTATAGCTGACTATGTTCTCATGGATTCCTGGTTTACACAAGCGCCTTTAATTGAGAAGATTACGAACAAAGGGTTATTTGTCATTGGCATGGTGAAGCAATTAAAGCAGCGATACGTTTACAATGGTGAACGTTTCACACTGAATCAACTTTACAAATTGGCAAAACCTCACATGGGTAAAAAAGACATTCTCGGATCCGTTTATGCTACTTTAGACAATGGAATTCCAGTAAAAATTCTATTTGTACGAAACCGTAATAAACGGAGCGAATGGCTTGCCATTCTCAGCACAGATACAACATTAGAAAATGAAGAGATCATTCGTATTTACGGCATGCGTTGGGACATTGAAGTCTTCTTCAAATGCAATAAATCCCTTTTAAATTTAGAGAAAGAATTCCAGGGACGTTCCTACGACATGTTAATTAGCCATACAACCATTGTTTTTACACGATATATTCTCATTGCTTGGCAAATGCGAAAAGAGGAGGATCCTAAGACGATTGGCAACCTTTTTTACATCCTTTGCGAAGATGTAAAAGACATAGATTTTATTACTGCCCTTCAATCACTTATTGACCTTTTCCAAACTTTGGCGGAAGCCGAGGTTTCTTTGAACATGGACATCTTTAAAAATCAAATGAATAAATGGTTGGCCACTATACCTAATTATATCAAGCAATGCTTAAATATTTCTGTGTGCGAAAGTTGAGTCTATTAAGTTTAATAATGACTATGTTTTTTTCATACTTCCGCTTTTTGTTTGCCCATTTTTTTTATATACAATCTTTAATAATGACTATGTTTTTTTCATACTTCCGCTTTTTGTTTGCCCATTTTTTTTATATACAATCACTGCGTTTATTAAATCGCTTTTTTCTATTTATAGTCCTTGCGCTCTTATTTTTTTTATTACCCTTCACAATCACTTCACTGTTATTCAATTCACAAAAATTTGGAATTAAATTAGCAGATATTGTGATAAAATATCAGTCTTTTTTAATGGAACTTAGTCTGCCTAAGGACATATATAATCTGGAATTTCATAAACTTTTCATCGTTTTTCTTTTCATGCTATTCATAGCTGGTGTATTCACTTTGATATGGATCAAAACATTAAATCATTTAGATTTAATACCTTATTACCAAATTCGTACCCGTAAAAGCTCTATATCTGATAAAGATAAGTTCATAAATACGAATAAATATTTTTTTGTAAAAGACATACTTCATATTAAGCGTGTTAGTTCATGGTTTATTGGGCATATAGGAAAAACTATATTAGGCTTGCTAGTATTTATCGGAATCGCCTTGCCAGTCGTACAACATTTTATTGATTCAACATCACCGTTGTTTTTTTTATCCATTATAACAGTATTTGCTTTTGCCATATTTCAAATTGTTGGCGACTCACTAAAAATGATATTAGCGATTGATACAGAGGCCAAGAATATACACTTGCTTGTTTATACCAAATATACAATGTGGGATATTGTCAAAGAAAAATGGTATATATATTTTATTTTTACATTTCTAGTCACTTTTTTCGTCGTCTTATTATCTTCTGTTTTTATAAATGTAAATATTTTTCTGTATGCTTTATCCATCACTATTATGCTCACCTATGGTGGACTGAGTGGTTTATTTCAAATATTCTCAACAGCGTTATACCCACGGATAAATTGGGAGCATCCCTATGAAATTGGTGAATCCCATAAAGCTAATTTTATAGAAAGCATTTTAAATAATGGTCTAACTTATCTATACACGGTTTTCATAGGAGGATTACTGATCGCAGATCAATTTTTCGGATTAAAATTAAACACTATGGTTGCATGTATTCTAATATTAATTCTCGTTGCTTTTTTCTTTTGCGCTTATGCCATCGTTGCTGCGTATACTAAACAAATTTCAGTCAGGGAGGTTTTCTTAAAAAATGATTAAGGTGAAAAATTTATCTAAAAGATATGATGAAAATATCGTTTTAGATAACCTTAATTTCCAAGTGGATACGGGTTGTATCTATGGGATTGTTGGTACGAATGGTGTTGGGAAAACTACCTTTCTACGTATCCTTGCAGGTTTATCCAAACCAGATAATGGTGAAATATACATTGATAATATGAATCCTGTTGGTAATAAAAGCAATAAAAAAATAAGTTTTGTTCTCGTTTAGGAAATTATAAAATTCTAGACGTGTGGATAACTGTTCTGTAAAATGTTCGTATATATATATTAATGGAGATGTCATATGAGTCAGGCTAACAGCGGAATTATCAAACGTATATTAAAAGATCATTTTGATGGTTATTGGAAGATGCACTCAGATCTTTTTCCGGAGTCATACCGTGAAGACATAAAAGAAACAGTTGAGAAAGCAATAAGATGCGGCACTCGGGATTTGGGGTATGCCCGCTATGAATGTCTTGGTTGTGAAGGTGGACCAAGACCTGTTTTTGTTTGTTTTACTTGTAAAAGTCGTTTTTGCCATAAGTGTGGTAAGAAATATACAGATGATTGGTCAGATAAGCAACAGGAAATGATCTTTAACGTCCCTCATCGCCATATGGTGTTTACAATACCGAAGGAATTGAGAAATGTCTTTTTTAAAGACCGTAAAAAGTTAAATGAACTAGCTAAGAAAGTGGCTGAAGTTTTCCAATTTTACTTTCAACGTAAAAGTAAAAAACGAGATTTACAGGTTGGCATTATTACGGTGATACATACTTTTGGACGGGATCTAAAATTTAATCCACATATACATGCCCTAGTAACTGAAGGTGCAATTGATAACCGTAATGAGTGGGTTCCCACTGAGTTTATTCCATACGAATATTTGAGAAAGTCCTGGCAAAAGGTTGTTTTAGATTTATTAAAATCTTGGTTTCCTAATAATCAGTCCGTTATAAACCTCATTATTGATCTATACCAACGTTATCAAAAAGGGTTTTATGTGAATGCAGAACAGAGAATGAGAGATGCCAAAGGAGCAGCGAAATACATAGGAAGATACCTAGCGAGACCAGCTATAGCAGAGTATCGCATTGTAAAATACGATGGTAAGACAGTTCACTTTTGGTACGAAGACCATCAAACAGGAAAAAGAGTTGATGAAACACAACCTGTATATAAATTTTTATTTAATCTATTACAACACATCTCACCCAAGCATTTTCGAATGGTTGGTCGTTTTGGTTTGTACAGTAGAAGATCATATAAAAAAGCAAATCAGGTTTTAAGTCTTTATTCATTTATGAGAACCAGACAACTTTCGCTATTACTCGAAACAAAAAAGAAAAAGAAAACCTATAGACAACGAATGATTGAATCATTTGATAAAGATCCTTTTATATGTCCACATTGCCATCGTGAGATGGATTTAGTTGAAATATGGCATGCGGATTACGGCTTCCTTTATCATTATATGGAGGACATGGAGTGTATTAAAAATATCAGGAGGTATAATCTTGGCCAAAAACAAAGAACAGGATGATCTGAGTAAAGATTTTCTAAAGTGGTTAGAAGAAGATCCATTTGGATTAGATGAAGATATAAAAATAATAATTTTTAAATGTTTGGATTGTGGAAAAGAAGATGAAGTTCCTGAATATGTGTTTGAAGAATTTCATTATGATTTAAATGATAATGAAGAAGTGGAAGTAGTATGTCCTTTTTGTAATGGCACAATGCGCAGAGCGAGGAATGTCCCAAGTGATTAATACTCACTTGGGACGTGCTTAAAGTCGCGTTAGCGATTTTGTTCCTGATTCCGCTTCTTTATATGAATATTTAAGCGGGGAAGAATATCTTTTGTTCTTTGCATCTATTTTAGATGTTCCGAAAGAGTTGCGAAAAGATAAAGTTTCTTATTTAATTGACCTCTTCAATTTAACATCAGCAAAAGATGAATTGATTAAGACATATAGCCACGGAATGAAACAAAAGGTATCTATTGCATCAGCATTATTGAACGATCCAGATATATTATTATTAGATGAACCTTTGACAGGAATCGATTTAATCAATTCACATATTATAAGACAACATATAAAAAAGTTTGTAAAAGCAGATAAAACAGTCATTCTAACGACACATTTACTTGAATTGGCACATTCTCTATGCGATAAAATAGGGATTTTACATAAAGGTAAAATTGTCGAGGAATTTTCAACCAATAAATTAAGTCTCGATTCAATAGAAAAGCGTATTACATCAGTTTACTTAGGTGAAAATTCTGGAGAAATGATGAGCAAATGAATTTTCAGGGAAGGGGTATAAAAGATGTTGTTCGTAAGCTTGTATCGAATAACAAAATATTGTTTGTCATTTCTTTACTTTTATTTTTTGGGGGGATGGCAGGGGGGTATTTGTTTAGAATAGATGCAGTAAGAGGAGACTTAAACTATATACAGGCTGATGTAGAAGACTTACTTTTTAATAATATAAAGGCATCACTAGTTATTGCTTCGGGATTACTTTCTCTAGGTATTCCTACTGTTATATTTTTGATAACCAATGGGTTAATAGTCGGTTCCTCTATTCAGCAGCAATTGGAGCTTGGATTGTCTATTTCAAGTATTTTTGTAAAGCTAATCCCGCATGGAATATTTGAGATACCTGCGATATTAATAAGTGGAATCATTGGATTAAAAGGCGTATCAATTATTATTGAATATTTCCGTACTTCTTTAAGTGCAAAACAGCTAATAAAACAGACGTTATTTGAAATAGCCCTATTAACCAGTATAATATTAATTTTCCTTACATTGGCAGCAATAATAGAATGGTATATAACCCCATTATAATATTGGAGGTCATGTCATGAGTGCAAAATTTGCAAATTTTCTATCAACTGCTCTTTTTTTCTTAGCATTGATCGTTATAGTACTAACTAAAAATCTATATTTAGGTTTATTCCCCTTAATTTTGTCTATGTTTATTCTTACTTGGCAATTAGGAGCATTCCTGTTAGAAGTTTTTTCGGGGACTTGAATAAAAAAAGCCCTCTTGGTATGATTCGGGGGTGTCAATCGCACGAATTGACCCCTAATTTGGATACCAAGGAGGACTATACATGAATTCTATCTCAAACAAGAAGATTAATCAAGTCACCGATCAAACGCTCGTCGTTGGCATGGATATCGCGAAAAAGAAGCATTATGCCTGCTTTGTGGATGAGCGAGGGAGGGTGCTAAAAAAATCGTTTCCCGTTCCGCAATCCAGAGAAGGGTTGGAATGGTTGTACCAGTGCATCGTGAAAGCGATGGAGGAATTTGAAAAAACGGAAGTGATCGTTGGCATCGAGCCAACGGGACATTATTGGCTCAATCTCGCTTACTTTCTTGACGAGAAGGGCATTCCTCTCGTCATGACAAACCCGATGCACGTGAAGCGCTCCAAAGAGCTAGACGACAATCTTCCAACCAAGCATGATGCGAAAGACGCGCTCGTCATTGCCCGGTTAGTGAAAGACGGCCGATTCAGCTATCCGCGTATTCTGAAAGGGGTGGAGGCCGAACTGCGCACAGGGGCGACGTTTCGATCCAAACTCGTGGAAGAGCAGGGGGCGGTTCGAAATCAGATGATTCGCTGGCTCGATCGGTATTTTCCGGAATTTACGCAAGTCTTTCCGTCGTTTGGGAAAATGGCGCTCGCTGTGCTGGAACAGACGCCGTTTCCGTCGGATTTAGCAGGGAAAGAGATCGAAGAGGTTCTCACCCTTTACCGCCAAAGCGAGGGATTACAATCGCCACAAAAACCGAAAGCGAAGAAGTTGATGGAATTGGTCCAACATTCCATTGGCGTAACGGAAGGACAACAGATGGCCCGTATCGAAATCGCCACACTTGTCCGCCGGTACCGCCAATTGGAGGAGGAAATCGAGGCACTGACCCAGCAACTAACGGAACTTGTGCAAACATCCGTGGAATACGAATGGCTCAAAACGGTTCCGGGCTTAGGGGATGCGACTATCGTGGAACTGTTATCGGAAATCGGGAGTTTTTCCCACTATCAGGATCCGCGCCAATTATTGAAACTTGCGGGCCTGACACTGCGGGAGCATTCCTCCGGCCAACACAAAGGGCAAAAACGGATCTCGAAGCGTGGAAGAAGGCGGTTGCGCGCCCTCCTCTTCCGCGTGATGATGCCGATGATCCGCCACAACGAAGCGTTTCGACAGTTACATGAATATTACACGACACGGCCCGATAATCCGTTGCGCAAGAAGCAATCCATTGTGGTGTTATGCGGGAAATGACTGAAGGTACTGCACGCTGTGTGTACGAAGCACCAGGCGTTCGATGCGAAGCGAATGATGCAGGACATCTTTGGTCTCGAAACGGCGGCTTGATGCCTGCATGCCTTGTGATTCCCTAGACAACAAGGATGACACGGAGAAGCTGGCACGATATCATCCATTCGACCTTGAGTCCCTAAAGGAGCTTAGCCGGCCTCTGCCTGATGACTAGACCGAACGAAGGAATGTAGGCACAAGGATGCCAAGAGACATGGGAGGGTTCGTCATCATCAGCGATGCAGAGATCCACGGTGCATCCCATACGCTCCCCCCACTACAACCAAATTTAACCAGTAGTGGCCGCGAAGCGTACCCAGTTAATGTAAGATATACACATATTTAAGAAATAATGTTAGAAACTTTGTCGAAAAATATTTTTTTGACACCCCTGAAATGGATACAACCATTGATATATCAACATTTATAGAGGGAGGTTTATTATAGGAATTTTAAGCGATAATCCAAAAGAAGAGCCAATGCACTACGGAGAAATATTTGGCGTATGGTCGTATTTACAAACGGCTAAAGTATTTGTTGCCGGATATCCGGTTTAGTTTGTTACCAAACTAGGGGTTTTTTTCCAACTTTCCTGAGAATGGCAATATCAAGGTATTTATGACTTCGTAATGAATCGTACTTGGCTGTTCTCGGATATGCGGAATTTACAAACCTATATGAATAAACAGAAACATTAATAAAACGTCATATAAAGCTTCATTTTCTTACTTTTACAGACAGATTCTCTATGCCAATACGAAAAACGTTGCTCTGAAACATCGTCCAATTCAATTTAACTGGACACATTTTGGAGATTTTCAGCGTGAAGAAAATCCGATTGTATTAGCGGATCGAATTCTTTTCCGGCTGACTTGATTACACCGGCTAACAATCAAAAGGGTTATTTGAACTTGAGACTGGCTATAATCTTTCCTTTCCATCCGTGTGTCGGAGCAGGTAAAATAGATGATCGATGGAAATTATCGAAAAAAGAATGAAGGTGGAAGAAGTTGATTAAAAAGGAATTAAATGATAAGTGAAAACTTTTAAAAAACGCACCTGAAAAAAAGATGGAAGTTTTCCTTTCAGGTGCGGAATGTCATTTTTAATGCTTCTATCAAATGTACAATAAACACGTATCCATCATAAGTGTAAGCAAAATTTATGAAATTCCGGCAGCTTCGGCCAAATATTCGACTAGATGCAATGCCCGCACAGAATCAGACAGTTTTTCGCGTTCGATACCAAGCTTCATCTGTATGAGACATCCTGGGTTGGTCGTAATCACGACTGATGCTCCGGTCGCTTTCGTATGCTTCATTTTCTCATCAAGGATGTCCATTGAGGCATCATAGTTAATAATATTATAGATTCCTGCTGAACCGCAGCACATGTTTGCTTGCTCCATCTCAACAAAATTAATTCCTGAAATACTTTTTAGAAGGTTTAAAGGCTCCTCAGTCACTTTTTGAACATTGGTCATATGACACGAAGGCTGATATGTGACTCGTTCTTCCGGATTTGACCGAAGATTAGGCAGTCCGCCGCAAGCGACTAGCACTTGGCTGATATCTCTTGATTTTGCAGTGAACGCAGCCGCTCTATCAGCCCATTCTGGATCATCTGCGAGCAGGTGGTCATATTCATGCAGCATAGCTCCGCATCCTCCGGCATTATTCACAATAAAATCAACGTTCTCTTGTTCAAATGCGGCGATGTTTTGTTTTGCGAGACGCTTGGCTTCCTCTATTTCACCAGAGTGCGCATGCAGTGCGCCGCAGCATGTCTGATTAGGAATGACAATGACATCACAACCCGCTTCTGCAAGCAGCTGTACAGACAACCGGTTGATGCGATGGAACATAGCATCCATGATACATCCGGTGAAAAATGCAACTGTATATTTTTTTTCACCTTTTGCTTTCGCTTTGGAAGGAGCTTGTTTACGCTCTGCTGGTGAAACTGCCTGAGACATTGTCGCTTCGAATTCACCTAAATGATAAGGCAGCTTTTTCATAATACCAGTTTTGCGCATCGCTTTTTGCAATCCGCTTTTCTCATAAAGCCAAAACGTATTGCCGATCACATTCATGGCTGTTTTACTAGGGAATACGTTCTGAAACATTGTCTTTCTCAGCAGACGAACAGGAGCTTTAAATTTCTTGCGTTTCACAAGTGCAGCCCTTGCTGATTCAAGGATGGAACCATATTCCACTCCAGTCGGACAAGCCGTTTCACAAGCCCGGCATCCAAGGCATAAATCCAACGGCTCTTCAAGCACTGATAGATCCGTGATTTTTCCTTCGCCAACCATTTTGACTAAATTAATACGTCCGCGCGGTGAATGTGTTTCTATTCGCGTAGTTACATATGTCGGGCAGACGGGCAGACAATAACCGCACTGTACACAGCTGTTCGTTTTATTATATTGAAATTCTTCCCTTAGTTCTTCAAGAGATTCTTTCATGTTAACTCAACTCCAATTTCTGCCCCTTTTCGGGGAAAATTTTTCCTGGATTCATGATGTTATTTGGATCCCAAACTTTTTTAATCCGCTTCATCATATCCAGACCGACTGGTCCTAATTCCATTTCCATAAAAGGAGCCTTCATAGTTCCGATGCCGTGTTCGCCTGAAAGCGTTCCGCCAAGTTCAACTGCTGCTGTGAAAATTTCAGCGACAGCTTGTTCTACGCGGCGCATTTCTTCTTTGTCGTTTTTGTCGCAAATAATGTTTGGATGCAGGTTGCCATCACCTGCGTGACCGAATACGACGAGGTGAATATTATATTTATCTCGAATTTCCTGCAATCTTGCGCACATTTGAGGTATTTTGCTTCGTGGTACGGTGGCATCTTCTGAAATTTTGGTCGGTTTTATACGTACGATAGCAGGAGATACCAGCTTTCGAGCTTTCCAGATCTCCGCTTTTTCCGCTTCATTTTTTGGAATGCGAACAGCTCTTGCTCCGACAAGATAACATAGTTCCGCTGCTTGTTTGATCTCATCCTTTAAAGCTAAAGGATGGCCGTCGAGCTCAATGAGAATAATCGCTTCTGCATCTACAGGCAGGCCTAAAGGCTCGTAATTTTCGACCGCCACAATCGAAGCTTGATCCATTAACTCCATTTTGGCAGGCAAAATACCTGACGATAAAATTTTTGAAATGGCGCTTCCCGCATCAACAAGGCTGTCAAATACCGCCATAATGGTTTCGGAAGCGGGCGGCTTTGGAAGAAGGCGCAAAATTGCTTTTGTAATGATGCCTAAGGTTCCTTCTGATCCGACAATGAGTTTTGTTAAATCATAACCGGTTACATTTTTTACAGTGCGTCCGCCAGTATGAATGATTTCACCCTCAGGAGTGATAACCTCCAAACCAATCACATAATCTTTCGTTACTCCGTATTTTAATCCTCTTGGACCTCCAGAGTTCTCAGCTAAATTTCCGCCAATAGTAGACACATGTGAACTGCTTGGATCTGGAGGATACATTAATCCTTTTTTCTCGGCTGCTTTGTGAATATCCGCTGTTAATACTCCCGGGGATACAACGGCGATTAAGTCTTCTTCATGAATTTCAAGTACATCATCTAATACCGATAAATCCAATACCATACCGCCTTTGACAGGCAGCGGGCCACCGCTTAATGATGTGGCTTGACCGCGAGGATAAACTGGGATTTTCTCGCGATTGGCAAGCTTCACAAGGGATGCTAATTCTTCCACGCTCTTTGTTTGAATGACCACATCCGGCAGAAATGTTCCGAAAGAGCCGTCGAATGAATAGCTGAAACGGTCGCTCTCATCAGTGAGTACTTTACCGGTTTTAACTATTGATTTAATCTCTTCAATATGACTCGGTGTAACTACCTTCATATGAATCTCTCACTTTCCAATTTTCTATATCGTATAATCTCTTAAAAGCAGACTTAATTTTTTCTCAGCATTTTTTAAATGGATGAGACATTGGATTTTGGCGAGGTCCGGTTCTTCTGCTTCGATTGCTTGTAAAATATTGTAATGTTCTTGATATACAGCTTTTCGTTTTTGTTTTAACTCCACGTTAGGTCGCAACGTAATCTTTAATGTTTTTTCATAAAGAGAGGATAGATTTTCAAGTGTTTGAATTAAAACTGGATTATGTGTAGCCAAAATAATCGAACGATGGAATTCGATATCGGCCTCTGTTGAAATGTCTCCTTCTTCTAAAGATTCATTTTCCATTGTTTTTAAAATTCGTTTCATTTGCTCTAGCTGTTCAGGTGTACGTCGGAGTGCTGCTAAATATGCTGCTTCCGGCTCCAAAATTTTTCTCATTTCAAATAAATATTTAATGCTGTCCACATCATCGCTCTCAATTCGAATACGCTGTAATAATGATGAATTTGTTGATTCTTCTACATAACTCCCGCCGCCTTGACGCGAGGAAATGACACCTGCTGCACGCAGCATACTTAAAGCCTCGCGAATAGGTACTCTACTTACACCGAATTGAGCAGCCAACTCCATTTCTGTCGGCAGCTTAGAGCCTGGTGGAAATTTTCCGATTTCAATTTGTTTCAATAATTCACGAGATATCATTTGCGAAACTTTTTCTTTTTTGGCCATGACTCCCTCTCCTTTCGTAGTTCTAAAATAGGGAATGGATGAAATTTGTATAACAAATTTATTGATTTATATAACAAATTTATAATAATTTTTTTGAAATTTTAATTTACAACACGCTATTTTATGATTATAATAATCAAAAAAAATAAAAAACACAAGATATACAGTGAAATTTGTATTACTAATTTGTATTACAAATAACAAGTTGTTAGAACATGTTATTTACATTAGGATCCAACACAAAATAGGGACCCTTTATTCTAGTCTGAAAATGTAAACACTTACATTTTTATAAGATTTTTTGGCCTTCAGCCTGTGTATTTCAAGGTGTGTTGATTCCTAATTGTAAATAAAGTGAAGTAATTTCGTTTCAATAATTTTCGGAACATTTACTTCATTCAATCTATACAGTTTTTTCTATATTCATTTTAAATTTAGGGGGAGTGGGTATGATGAATGACGCAGTATCTTTGGAAAAGCAAACAGTGCGAAAAGTAACAAGGAGGATTATTCCATTTGTATTTTTCCTTTATATTATTTCGTATTTGGACCGGGCTAACATTGGTTATGCCGCTTTGGAGATGAATGATGCCCTTGGTTTGACCAGCCAGGTTTTCGGTCTGGCAACTGGTATATTCTTTATCGGCTATTTTCTTTTTGAAGTACCAAGTAATATTTTGATGGAGAAGTTTGGCGCCCGTGTCTGGATTGCGCGAATCCTCATTACATGGGGAATTATATCGATGGCGACTGGGTTTGTACAGGAAGCAAGTCATCTTTACATTATTAGATTTTTGCTCGGTGTTGCAGAAGCTGGCTTTTTCCCGGGAATTGTTTTGTACTTAACATATTGGTTTAGGGCAAAAGATCACGCAAAAACCATTGCCATGTTAATGAGTGCGATTCCTGTATCATATATTATCGGTGCTCCACTTTCGACATGGATTATGGACAACATTCATTGGTTCAATGTTGAAGGCTGGCGCTGGATGTTTTTAATTGAAGGTGCTCCGGCTGTGATTTTTGGGATCGTGACCCTATTTTATTTAGCGGATAAACCAGAGGATGCAAAATGGCTCACCGAAGAAGAAAAGAATTGGCTAATTGCTGAATTGGAAAAGGAAAGAGTAAAAGAAGCAGATGGCAAAAAGGGTTCTGCAAAGCATAGCGGACATATAGAAGCTCTTCGTGATGCAAAAGTGTGGTACTTTGCCATTATTTATTTTGTTTATATTGCCGGTACTCTTGGTGTCAGTTACTGGATGCCGCAGATTATTGATGGAATGTCAGCGTCTTTATCTAATACACAAATTGGTCTAATTGCTACCATTCCTTATATTGTTGCTACTATTGCCATGAACTGGTGGTCAGTCCGCTCTGACCGCAAAGGAGAAAGATGGCTTCATGCTGCCTTGCCGCTCTTGGTAGGGGCAATAACATTGATAGGCGCTGGAGTAACACTCCAACCTGTATTGGGCATGTTATTCATCACTTTATCACTTACAGGCATGTATTGTTATAAAGGTCCTTTTTGGGCGCTGCCTACAACAATGCTTAATCCAGCACAAGCAGCTGTTGGGATAGCTGTAGTAAATTCAATTGGCAATCTTGGCGGTTTTATCGGTCCATATGCAGTAGGAGCATTGAAAGATTTGACGGGAGGAACAAGTGCCGGGTTGTATTTCTTAAGCGGCTTACTTGTGTTTGCTTTCTTTATGTTACTTGTCAAACGAGAAAAACCTAGAGCTGACATCCAAAAACAAGCAGTATAAGTGATGTCTGGCACTGCTTGAAGAGGAAAAGGACAAGGGAGAAAATTCCTTATCCTCAGGCTGTCGAGAAACTTCGACAGCCATTATTTGTGCGCCCGGCATGTATATGAACTATAGGGTGTAAGTCCCGAACCCCGAAGACAGAAGTAGAGGTTAGCCAAGAGCAAGGGTGTCCGTGGTGACGCGGAATCTGAAGGAAGCTGGAGGCAAAACACCGGTCCGAGGAACACGAACCTCATATAAGGCTAGGTATGATTGAGTGAGTTTGCAAAACAAAACAAAGCTCTTTCTGTCGAAGGTCATATCGAGTAAATGAGGCGGATAGATGGTGTGAAAGTGCATGTACTTACCCGGGGAGGTCTGGCGGATATGTGAAGTACGCTTCATAACCTACTTAGTGATAAGTAGCTGAACCGTCAGAAGTCAGCAGAGGTCATAGTATTAGTTGGTCTAGAACAACTAAGAAGGACCGAACAATTAAGAGAGAATAGCCCTTGGCATTCAGTGAGTCATGATGAACACAGAAAACGTAGTACCTCACTTGAGGGAGGAAGCGGTGAATCCCGTGGGAGACCTCTTGGAGGGTGGAGTGACCACTGGCATAAAGAGAACAGCTATTCACGGAAGTTATAAAGACTTGCGTCAATTATCTTAATTGAACCGCCGTATACGGAACCGTACGTACGGTGGTGTGAGAGGACGGGAGTTAATCGCTCCCTCCTACTCGATTTATTTATAATCTTTATCAGTTTACCGTGTTAATTTATTATAATATTAGTTAGGAGGATAATAACCATATGAACTACAAATAAAGAGAGTTAAAATGAATATAAATTTGTTGTATTGAGGAACTTGTACCGGAAGATCACCTTTTACGAAAAATAGATCAATACATATATCACTGAAAAGGTTAAGGATTTGTATTGCCCGGATAACGGAAGACCTTCTATTGAGTCTGTTCTCGGTCCGTTAGAGTTTCGGAAGCATTGGAATTTGGCATCGTCGGTTTGAACGATTCGATTCCTGCTGTCGCCCAAGCGCCATTTGGAGGCGTGAAAGAGAGCGGAATAGGTCGAGAAGGGGGACACCATGGAATAGACGAATATTTAGAAGTTAAGTATATTTCGATGGGTGTTTAAACGGGTCTAATGCAAAAGGAAGATAAATAGATAAGAAGCAGATTCATCCGTTTAGAGCAGCAGCCTGAGCAGCTTTCCTGCATTTTTGGCATAGCAGCCCTTGATGAATCTGCTTTTTTATTCATTTTTACAAATTGGACGGAAAAGGAATTTTCCTTCTTTAAGTGCAGTCGCCGAAAGATGTCTTGTAAAAAATTTTTAATAGACGATGCGAAGAATGAAACATAAATTGTTGTGGGGTCATACTTGGGCTTCCTCGAATTCGAGTCAGCGGTCTACAATACATTGAATGGAAAAAATGAATGTACAACAATTAAAACATAGCAAGTGATAGACCAATATTTACAGCTTTTGAAGCAATAACGACTCATAAATTCGAATGCGCTGCAGCTGCAAGCGCTGCCTGCCCGAGACTAATGCCGCCGTCGTTAGGCGGAACTTCTTCACCGACCCAGATATGCATATCGCTTTCAAAAAATAACTCTTTCAAATCAGCTAACAAAAGCGAATTTTGAAATACGCCGCCGGACAACACAACAGTGTCAATTTCATAAGCCGCTCCTAAGGAACGAACACTTCTAAATATGCCTTCTGCGACGCTTCGATGAAATGCGCGAGCAATCACCGCTGCATCTTTTCCTTTTAGGCGGTCTTCTGCCATTTCCTTTAAAAAAGGACGGTAGTCTAGCTCTTTTCCATTCCACGGGAAAGAATATACCTTCTCTAATGGAGCTGTACGTGCTAAATGCTCCAGCCAAATGGCTGCCTGTCCTTCAAATGAGATAGGACCGGTAAATCCTAAAAGGGCCGCTGCTGCATCAAACAAACGGCCGACGGACGTTGTTGGAAAGGTGCGCAATTGTTTCTCTACCATCTTCACTGCCGTGAAAAATCGTTCAGGAAACGAAAGCTGCTTGCCGACATTTATTGCCCATTTCGGATCATCCACAAAGAAACCAGCCAGCGCTTGAAGCGGCATGCGTGCCGCCGCATCTCCGCCAGGAAGCATGGCGTAACGAAGATGTCCGCGCCGTTTTAGACCTTCCGCAGCGCTTCCGACAATCAGCTCGCCGCCCCAGATCGCTCCATCGTCGCCAAAACCTGTTCCATCAAACGTCACTCCGATCACCCGTTTGTCCAATGCATTTCGCTCCGCCAGCACGGACGCCACATGAGCGCGGTGGTGCTGGATGCCAATATGTTGATAAGCTTCTAGATTGTGGGCAAAGGCGGTAGATTGGTAGTCGGGATGAAGATCGTACGCCACAATCGTTTCTTGCAATCGAACATCATACATCGACAAAAGATCATGGACCGTTTGCTCAAATGACATATATGCTTCGTATTTCATTAAATCTCCTAAATGTTGGCTCATGATCGCCTGTCCGTTGACCACTAATGTAATGGTATTTTTTAGGTCAGCTCCAACCGCAAGTACAGGCCGATCACTGGGCAATTGGGCAGCAGGAAGCGGCGCATACCCCCGCGCCCGCCGAAGTACAGTAGGGCCAAATGGGCTGACGCGAACGACGGAATCATCGACGCGGCGGGCAATAGGGCGCTCCCCAATAAGCCATGCGTCCGCAATGCCTTCAAGTGCCTTGATCGCTTCTTCATCATCATAGATGATCGGTTCACTGGAACGGTTAGCACTTGTCATTACAAGCACTTCTGGTGCGTCGAAATGAAACAGCAAATGATGGAGAGGGGTGTATGGAAGCATTACTCCTAAATCGGAATTATCAGGAGCTACTCCCGGCAGCAATCGGCGAGCCCGTGCCAACACGATGGGTCGGGCGGAAGATGTAAGGAGATTTTCTTCTTCCGCACATATATCGATAAACGCCCTTGCTGTCTCGAGATCTTTTACCATTAAGGCAAACGGCTTTTCCCCGCGTCGTTTCCGCCTTCTAAGCTCCCATACCGCTTCTTCGTTTTCAGCATCACACGCCAAAAGATAGCCGCCAAGCCCCTTGATCGCAACGATGCGCCCAGAACGAAGGAGCTCGGCCGTTTTTTTGATCGCTTTTTCATCACCATGTATTTCTCCATCCTGTCCCTGCACATGATAATGAGGACCGCAATCGGGGCAAGCAGTTGGCTGCGCATGAAACCGTCGATCCGCCGGATCATAATATTCCGCTGAACAAGCCGGACACATAGACCACATATGCATTGTCGTATAAGGCCGGTCATACGGCAGCCGCTCAATGACCGTATATCGTGGACCGCAATCCGTGCAATTGATGTATGGATAAAGGAATCGGCGGTTCACTGGATCAAACAATTCTGACAAGCATTTCGGACAAACCGCAAGATCAGCAGGAATTTGCACTGTCGGCCGATTATGGAGCGTGCTGGCCAAAATTTCGAAATCAGCTGCTTCTTGTAAAGGCGCATCTTTAATTTCCAAATTGGTTATTTTAGCTGAGGAAGGGTATCGATCTGTAATGTCTTGAACAAATTGTTGAATGGCATCTGCGTCCCCTTCCACATGAATCTCCACGCCGCTTTCTCCATTGCGCACCCATCCGCTGAGCTTCCACCGCTTTGCTTTACGAAAGACAAAAGGACGAAAACCGACCCCTTGCACAACACCATATATTAGAATACGCTGCGCTATTTTCATGATGAATCACCTGCTTTCGTTATAAAACGGGAGATTTTGGAGCTTTCAAACAGATAAATAGAGCTCAGTGGACCGTCCGAACTTTGAATAAGAAAACATTGTCCGTTGAACTTAATGCGCTGGCATTTAGCTTTATTCTCGCATTCTGAACTGAAGGCGTATACATAACAGAACCTTTCATGCCGACATATTCCACTTTCCTAGAGATGTATCCGTTTATTTTGCACGTATCTTCCCTAAAGAGAAGAGGGGGCGCCCGTTTAAGATAACGGCTTCTCCTCTTTTGCGGACGGCAATGCAACCATGCATCCGCGGCCGGAAACTCCTATTTGAATGACCTGCCCGTCTTCTACTAAGACTGGAACAGTACCTCCTCCCGTCAAAACAACAAGCTGCTTTAATGCCGCTTTGTCTTCTTCGACATCATACTCGACAAATTCTTTTCCGTCCCATAATAAACTTTCCCGCAATTCCTTCGTGTAAGGACATCCTTTCGCACCATAAAGCTCCAGCATTATTTCTCATCCTCCAAAGAGATGATTTATTATTAAGCATTTTCATGATTGATTAACAGATGCGAGGCAACGGATCGCCAATCAGCATATCGATCAAGCGTGTACCTCCATATTGAGAACGTGCTAAAACTGCTTTTTTTGGCTCTGCTTGTATTTCACCAATGCACTTCGCATTCTCCCCGCCCGGCATGCTTTTAAGTGTTTTTAATGCGATATCGGCATATTCAGGCGAAATGACGGCAAGAAACTGCCCTTCATTGGCAATATGAAGGGGATCCAATCCTAAAATTTCGCAGGCACCGCGCACTGCCGGGCGAACTGGAATTGCCTCTTCATCGAGTATAACAGCTACTTGAGCGTCTCTTGCCAATTCGTTTAATGCCGTAGCTACACCGCCTCGGGTTGGATCGCGCAGCCATCTAAGCCCCGGCGCCGCCGCCTCAATAAGTGCCGATACGAACGGCCAAACCGCCCGAGTATCGGAAGTAAGGTCAGCTTCTAAATCCAACTCCCCTCTAGCCAAGAGAACGGTAATCCCATGATCACCAATTGCACCAGACAAAATGACATGATCACCCGGTTGAACGTTTCTGGACGAAAGAGAAACGCGCGGATCGGTAAGGCCGATACCGGCTGTCGTGATGTACAGACCGTCCGCTTTTCCGTGCTCCACTACTTTCGTATCTCCCCCGACCACAGGCACTCCGACACGTTGAGCTGCCTTGGCGATAGCCGCCACCTCCCGTTCCAACTCCGACGTTGCCAATCCCGCTTCGATAATAAGTGTTGTCACCAAAGCCAACGGCTTTGCTCCCCCCATCGCCAAGTCGTTTATAGTCCCGTTGACGGCAAGTTCGCCGATAGATCCCCCTGGGAAGACGAGTGGATTGACAACAAAGCTGTCTGCAGTAAACGCCAATCGGCTCCCATTTGCCTCAACATATGCCGCATCATTTAATTCTGCTGGTTTGTCTCCCATCATATAGGGAACCAACAGTCCTTCGATCAGTCTTCTGCTTGCTTTCCCGCCAGCGCCATGAGCCAATTCGATATAAGAATCAGTAAAATTCACTTTGGCTGTCTTCATGCTTGTTCCTTCCTTTCTTCCTGATGCAACGATTAATTAAGAAGTTCAGTGAGAGTCTCCCAAATCATATAACGTCTGAAAGTAAGCTGATGAACCCTGCCACTGCCCGAATTCGAAACGCATTGTATTTCACCTAACAGGGAAAACCAATCTATATAATTTCCTCCTTTTTATTCACCCACTGCTTCTTGCAAATGAACGTAATGATAATAGGCGGCGCATGCCCCTTCTGACGACACCATAAGAGCTCCCACAGGATGTTCCGGAGTGCATTCTTTGCCAAACAGTTGGCATTGATGCGGTTTCAATATACCTTTTAATACTTGTCCGCAAGGTGCCATTTGCGGATCACTCACACGAGCTCCCTCGACTTGGAAACGAACTTCCGCATCCCACTTGGCGAATTCAGGCCGCAATTTGAGCGCAGACTGCTGAATAGCCCCAAGTCCCCTCCATTCAAAAAGAGAGCGAACTTCAAACACTTCTTTCATTACATCAAGTGCAGACATATTTCCTTCGTAAGGAACGACGCGGCTATATTGATTTTCTACTTCAAACCGCCCCTCGCGCATTTGTTTTACAAGCATGAGGATCGATTGCAGTAAATCGAGCGGTTCAAAACCGGAGATAATTATCGGTTTTTGGTATTTTTTTGCGATGCTTTCATAAGGACGGGCGCCGATTACAGATGAAACATGACCAGGTCCGATAAACCCATCAATGCGCATATCCGGAGAATCCAATATTGCCTGCATTGCCGGTATAATTAGGACGTGATTGGAAAATACAGAGAAATTGGGCACATCCAATTCACGTGCGCGCATGAGCGTCAATGCTGTTGATGGGGCGGTAGTTTCAAAGCCAATCGCGAACAGCACAACTTGCCGGTCAGGATTCTTCATCGCTATGTTTAAAGCATCTAAAGGGGAGTACACCATACGTATATCAGCCCCTTTAGCTTTTAGTTCGAGAGGCGTTCCATGTTTCCCGGGAACGCGCATTACATCACCGAATGCGGTAAAAATGACGTTCTGCTGCTTGGCAATCGAAAGTCCATTGTCCATACGTCCCATTGGAAGAATACAGACAGGGCATCCCGGTCCATGGACAAGCTCAATGTTTTCAGGCAGCAGATTCTGCAATCCAAATCGAAAAATCGAAAAGGTATGTCCTCCGCAAACCTCCATAAAACGATAGTGATAATCTGGATCGACGAGACGGTGGATTTCTTCCGATATTTTGCGGATTAATTCCGGATTGCGAAACTCGTCAACATATTTCATCGTCGTCATTAAACTGCACCTCCTAAAATTAGATCAACAACGACCGCCTGCATGCATATCGTCTTTTTCGGAACGGGTTTTGATTGACCAATCATATGCCTTTTGTTGCCTTAAGTCTCCAGCGCTGTGTATTAACATGTTTAAACTTTTTCGTTATCAAATTGGTAACCTTGTACTTCCTCGATCGCTTCATCCGATTCATTTAACATGCTTAGCAAATTCAATTGTTCATTTGCTTGTTCTTCACTGATTTTGCTCATCGCAAATCCCACATGAATAAGCACCCAATCTCCAAGAAGGAGATGTTCATTTTTTAATAAGTCAATGTTAATTTTGCGGCGCACACCGCAGACATTCACCACAGCATAATGGCGGTCACCATCTAACATTTCTACAATTTGGCCTGGAATAGCTAAACACATGGATGAATCGCTCCCCCCGATTTGCAATAAATGTGAAAATTTAGATATTTTATTGTCCGTAAAGAAAACTAGAAGTTTATGCGAACACTAAAACACTGAAACTTTTGTTAGAGATTCTTTAGAACAATCATGTAAATTCAAGGCGCCAAATGATGACGCGGTTATTTCCTGAATCAGCAATTGCCAGACGATTTTGATGACACCAAATCCCGTACGGCCAGCAAAGTGAATCCCTTGTTACGGCTTTCCAGCGATTTTCTCCCATTCCTTCGAAATCTGCTTGGCCAATAACATACGAAGCAGGATGATACGCTCCTTTTCGCGGCGACTCAGTAAAAAGAAGGATGCGGTTGTTTGCCGTGTCAGCCACCGCTAGCAAATTGTCGTATTGTGCGATCCCGTAAGGAAAGCGGAAGCGCCGGGGTCCTTGCGGTACATGGGGAAGTTCAAATGACTGAGTAAAATCTTGTTGACCGAGAACTAACTCAGCTGGGCGGTCCGTCTCTGGAGGCGGCGTATAACCAAGAATGCGGTGATTGCCCGCATCGGCAACGTATAACGTATTTCCGTCGCCGGCAAGAGCGTGAGGCCAGCGATACGTATCCGTTCCTACGCCTTTTCCCCTATTCTCACTGTTTACATAACCATTCGGTTGACCAAGAATGACATCAGGAACACGCCCATCTTCCGGTAAACCTTTCCATCCTAAAACTCGGCGATTCCCCGTATCCGCTACATAAAACCATTCATCAATGTATGCAAAATTATATGGCCAATAAAATCCAGTCGGACTAACTTTTCCTCCTCGATTCGGGGATGTCCCTGACAGATCCTCTTGTCCCAAGACATAATCGGGAGGCTGGTTATTTATTTTCGGCAATGTTTCCCAAATGAGCAGACGATGGTGCCAAGCATCTGCGACAAATAGCTTTCCTTCAATGACCGCAACACCAGTTGGGAGATGAAACAGCTTTGGTCCTTCTGTTTCAAAATCAGGCTGACCTAACACGATGTCAGCTGGCGCATGATCATTTTCTGGCCAGCTGTACCAAATGAGTACGCGATGGTTGCCGCTGTCGGCCGCCACTACAATATCATCGTCTACATACACTCCCCTTGGTGCATAAAGATGAATCCTGTTTGGATGGGCAGGGGGCAGCACAAGACCGCCTGGGGCCGGTCCCCCTAACCACCGTTCGGGATATGCGGTTAACTTAATCGTATCCATATTTTTTCATCCTCTACCCGAACTGGAAATGGTTCTAGCTGAACGTGAGGTGCCGTCATGCATTCCCCGGTGGATAAATCAAAACGGAAGCCGTGCCATGGACAAGTAATAATAGAGTTGTCCACCAGTCCTCCGTCAAGAGACATCCCCATATGAGGGCATTGATTGCGAAATGCCATTACTTTTCCTTCTAAGCGAACCAGCAAAACATCGAGCTCCTCATGCGAAAAGCGAACAGGACTCCCTTCTTCCAGTTCCGAAGCGGATGGACCTTGCACCCATCCGTTTTGTTCTAAATTTCCAGTATCATTCATAGCGTGAAATGGCATGTAGCCGGAGGTCACTTCCTCTTCGACCATGACAACATGTTCAATTTCTGGAACGCGGGCTTTAATTGCTTCCTCAATCCCATTTTTCAACGTCATAGCGGATAGCGAGCAACCGGAACAAGCTCCTTGAAGGCGGACATAAACTGTATTTCCTTCCACTTTAACTAGCTCCACGCCACCTCCGTGGGAACGCATATAAGGACGCACTTCTTCTAACGCGGCGGCGGTACGGGTAAATAAATCTTGTTTAATGATTCCGTGCATCAAAAACATCGCATAAATAGAAGGGTCTTCTGCAGCTTTCAGCAGCAATTCTTTTCCCGCCTCCGTTTCACGAAACGTGCGAACGAGCTTTCTAAGAGCATGTTCGTGAAAGGCTTCAATGGCTTTTTTCAATTCCATTGCTTTCATCCGGGCGTCTTCTGGCAGACCCTTTATTGAGTCCAGCACGCGATCCACCCGTCCAGCCAAAGCTTGAAAATCCTCTTCCTGCTGAACTTTCATGATCACTCACCTCCAAAAGCCAATGTTTGCTCCAGAGCTTCTTCGGTTTTCCGATATAATAAAGCGGCAAATGTTTGTTTGGCCATCTCCTGCAGCATTTCTTCAACCGTATTACGGTCAACAATGTTAGTAAAATCATTGACGCGATGATTGGCTAAAGCCTGCAAAATGAGGCAAGAGCCCGCTGGATTATCAAGAAGGGCATCGCGAAAGAAAGCGTCCACAAATTCGTTCAGCCAAATTCCCTCACTTTGAGGATTTGCGCGAAGCCGTTCCAGAGCTTTTTGAGCTCCTTCATTGCGCTGGATGATACGTTCACAAAAGCGGTCAACCGCCATACCCAACAAAAGATTAAAATATTGCTGTTCGTGGGGATTCATGCAATCCTTCCTCTCTTTCGCACATTTTACTGTTCCATTTTTTCATTGACTGCTGCTTGCTTCCGCTTAAGGGCAATTTCCGCTAATACGTCTTCGATGGCACTCGCTGCCTCATGCTCTCCATATTTACGAAACAATTGACTGGCCTCTTCCAACCGAGGTACCGCTCGGGAAAACGCACCTAGATGTGCCAACGCATTCCCTTGATTAGCTAAAACGCGGGCATATGCTATTGGATCGCCTTTAGAGCGGCGTACTTCGAGCACATCTTCATAAAGAGCTACTGCTTCCCAAAGGTTATCTTCAAGATGAGAGGATTTTACATGTTGCAGCGCATTGGCTAGATTGACCGTGGCGCTTGCCCAAAGCTCAGGGTGTTTATCTTTTTTAAAAATGCGTAAAGACTCTCTTAATGACTGGATCGCTGTCGCTGTGCGCAAATAGGCGCTGCGGTCTAAAGACGGAATGGCTAAATACGCTAAAGCAAGATTCATATGAACGGTAGCATACTCTTCTGGATAAGTGTCTTTCCGATATACTTTTAGTGCTTCATGATAACATCTGACTGCTTCTAGAAGAGAACCTTTCCGTCCATCGGCGCCAGTTTGATGTACTGTGCCTAATTGAAACCACAGTTCAGCCCTGGCTTCTTGAAAGGAAGACGTTTCTAAAAGAGAGAGGGCTTTCCGGTATCCTTCTACTGTCTCCTTCCCGCAATCACCAAGCATTTGTTTTGTCGCCGCATATTCCGCGTAAAGGCGAGCGGAAAAAACAGGTGACACGTTTTCTACTGTAGCGGCGGCTTTGGAAAGAAGCGAAAGCCCAGTCGGCCAATCTTTTCGTTGAAACGCGTCGTACGCTTGAGTCGCCAATAAAAACGCCCGTATTTCTCCTGACGCATCGCCAAGCGGTGGGGGAGTTTCAAACAGTTTCAGGCGCCACGCCGCTGCATCCAAAAGCAAGGAGAAATCGTCTGGGAGCACTTCTTTGGCTAAAGTGTATGTATATGTTTGTGGATCCAAAATAAAACGGTTATAAGCAGCTTCCGGTCCTTCCGGCAATAATGTTAGCACCTCGTCTTCACTTTTTCCCTCAATCGCCGCAGCGAAAAAACGCCAGTTCTCCGGCCAACGATCAGGAAAATGTCCGCGGAGAAGAAGGGATATGAATTGATCTGCATTTGGAACAGGTGGTAGAAGAAAAAAACCTGCCGCTCCAGGAAAAACACCGATTGGCTGTGGCTTGAGCACTGTTATTCCCCCTTTTAAAAACTGTAATTGGAAAGACAACGAAACCTCTAAATAACTAAGATCGGCATGTTCTAACGTACTAACGATTTTTGTGCAATTACTCACTCTCGTTTCATTTAGTATGGATATCATCTTATCGTCCTGTCGGCCAGGTCCAAAACTTTTTCTTCATCATGACCATTCAAGTCAAGGGATGAAGCGGCTTATATACTTTTACTTCTCCGACATCGCACAGGAACAAAAAAGTGGTATGCGAAGCGCTCCATATTGTTCATCCCATACAGCGTCACGAATTCCCGGCTGCACACCTTCGGGCAAAATTTCTTGGACAAACATGCTTCGATCTCCACGAGAATTGCGCAGTTTTAACAGTAATCCGCCCGCTCCCAAATGACTTACCGGCATCACCCACAGTTCTTCGTCACGTATTAAAACGATGGCTGTTCCTATAGGAAACCGCACCGTTTCTTCGGCGGGAATATGAAGATAGCCAGTTGGTGTCAGTTCAAGCTTCACTTTTTTTCCCTCCTAAGCGCTGAAGCAGCTCATCCGCTAAACGATCTAAGGCATTGTCCACCGTTCGAGACAATCCAAATCCGTACGATATGTTTTCGGCTTCGATCAGGAAAACGGTCACTTTCTTCGGGAAGCGGCTTTTTAAAAGCCACCGGCCTAAGGCAATCGCATGATCCCAGCGGAAATCGTGAAGATTAACATCTTTTAGCGGAGGAGTTTCCACCTCTTCACCTGGAATTTCAAAAATCGTGCCCGGTTCATCTCCTGATTTACAGGCATCTACTAGAATCAGTTCCTCTGCATCCCCGATTTGAAAAGCTACATCCATGCCAGCAGTTCCGCCATCAGCCAAACGGACTCCCGGTGGGACCCCATGTTCCCACAATTTGCGGATCAACATGGGTCCCGCCCCATCATCACTTCGCAGCAAATTGCCACATCCAATAATCATAACGTTCATACAAAATTCCTCCTTCTGCAGGCGTACCGTTCCCATTACCATTCTTTGTCTGTTTTACTCGACTATTAGTTTTACAGTTGTATATGAAACGTCTGCTGATATGCTTGCACTGCAGAAAAACACGTCACTTAAAGTTGCATATTAGAGATATCAGCATATATTTATCACTTTATATTTGGCTAACTCTTTATGCGACTTGGCATCATAAGCATGAACGGTGCAAACAAGGCATGAATCATAGCTTTGGGCAATATGAGCCAATTCGACCGGATCTTCAGGATTCTTAATAGGTACGCCGATCATCGCTGTTTCGATAGGTCCGCGCTGACCGTGACGATCACGCGGTCCAATGTTCCATGCTGTCGGAGTGACGACTTGATAATTTTCAATTTTTCCATCTTTAATTTGAATCCAGTCAGCCAAAGCGCCGCGGGCTGCTTCCGTCGCTCCGAATCCGCGTCCTTCAGGCAATTCTTTCGGCTTGATGTAAAATTTTTCGTTTAAATCGATTTGCTTCAACCACTTCTTCATGCGCAAATAATATTTCGCGGCTTCGTGAAGGCGAGCCAACACACGCACCATTGAACTTGGCCCGATTTCTTTAATCAAGTTCAAAAAGAGAGGATCATAATCTTGCCACTCCTCAGCACCAGAGCGGCCAGCCATTACTTGGCGGGCCAACGGACCTACCTCTAGAGGAGTTTCTCCGATGCCTGGAATATCATACCGCGGTGCTTTAGCAAACGTATATTTTCCTTCTTTTTGCCCTTCGATTGGATCCACCGGATCGGTTACTCCTTCAAATGGGTGGTAAGAACCGCTGCCGCGATAGAAAGAATGGGTATGATCCTCGCGTATCCGTGCTTGATCAAAATCATGGAAATTTTCCCCATCAAATATTCCCGAACGGGAAATCAGCGCTGCGTTGCGTCCTTCAATCGTCGGATAGCGGTATTGCTGCGGGTTAAAAAAGCTTCCAGTGGCTAAATAGCGCCCCGGCCCCGCTCCGTATTTGTCCAATCCGATTTCCATGCTATAGCGAATGAATAAGCCAAGATCAGAATTGCGATGCTCCGGCTTCTCATCCAGCCATGCAAGAACATCGTTCCAAGTCTTGTTTTCCAGCCAGCGTTCAGCGGAACAACCAAGAAGAACTTTCTCCAGCCAGTTTTCCCGATAATATTCCAAAATCGAGATAGAGCGAGTAATATCGGACAATGTCGGCGAGCTGACAACGCCTCCCGGAACCATGAAGCTGGAATGCGGCCATTGTCCGCCAAAGATCGCGTAAATTTCCACCGGCTTAGCTGAAACAGTGACGCCAATCTCATAATGCTCTCCCTCAAAAGGAGCCCAACGGCGAACCACTTCATCGTACAACTTAGAAGAAGCGTAATTTTGATGCGTTAAGCCAATCGCAAACAGAGCATAAAACCAACGAGGAATGCTTTGAATCGTTTCCGCCGCTTGAGCAATATTGCGGATGAGCGTAGCATTCGGCGGTACTTCCGTGCCCCAGGCCGTATCGAGCGCATAAACTGCTTTCGTGAGATGGCTGCCGCCGCAAATGCCGCAGATCCGAGGAGTAACAATCAAACCGGCCTGCGGATCTTTTCCTTTTAAAATCATCTCGAAACCGCGGAACATCGTTGCTTCCGTCCAAGCATCTACAACAACGCCATCATCAATGGCTACTTTTACATCCAAATCTCCTTCTACACGACCGAGGGAATGTACTTTAATTTCCAGTTTGTTTGTTTTTACAATAGCCTCTTGCTTTTTCATGTTCTTTAGGCACCTCGTTTCTAAAATGGTTTCCATTAAAAGATATCTGAATCACAGTAAATGGAAATCGTCGATTTCAAACGTACAAAATAACTTTCTTCATGCCTTTGTGTAGACGAGACGGTCACTTTTTCCGTTAAGCAACATCAACAAACGGCTTATTGGTGCTTCACTCATATCCGGTTCCCACTAGATGCTGATGACAAAAGTCGTGATTTTCGTTAATGATCACGGAACAAGCTTCACGTCTTTGTGGAGATGTCACTTTTTCCGTTAAGTAAGATCACAAACGGCTTATTGGTGCTTCGCTCATATCCGGTTCCCACTAGATGCTGATGACAAAAGTCGTGATTTTCGTTAATGATCACGGAACAAGCTTCACGTCTTTGTAGAGATGTCACTTTTTCCGTTAAGTAAGATCACAAACGGTTTATTGGTGCTTCACTCATATCTGATTCCACTTCATCTTGATGACAAAAATCCGAATTTCGTTAATATCACGGAACAAACATATCTTCTTTCGCCCATTTCGGCGCCACAGCACGTGCCAATGCCGCATTCACAGAGTAGCTGAGCGGATCGGTGCCTTGTGGTACTTCTTTTGGAATTGAGCCGAGAACTTTTTGCGTTTTAAATACTGTTCCAGGTGCTAGGTCAAAGAACGGGAACTGAGGCTCCGTACAACCAATACAAGGCATTCCTGCCCGAGTTTTGGAAGATTGACGGTTCCAAAGAATGCGGTTGCATGGCGAATGAGTCATTGGACCTCGACAGCCTTGCTCATAAAAGAGACATCCTTTTCGCGTACCTTGTCCGAACTCTTCCACCGGCTCTTTCCACTCGAAATACTGCACACGCGTACAGCCCGTTTGGGTAAACGTTTTAAAGAACGTTTGCGGACGTTGAAGATCGTCTAAAACAACATCTTCCAAACGGCCAGTAGCAATGGCTACAAGAATTTGCGTCACCCAGTCGGGATGAGCCGGACAACCAGGAATGTTAATGACTGGGAGTCCACCTTTCGAACGGAACTGTGTACCAAGAAATCCCCCGCGTTCTTCTTTCATATATTGAAGACCAATCGATTCAGACGGATTCGGTTTTGTCGCCGGAATTCCACCCCAGCACGCACAATCACCGATTGCGACAACGTATTGCGCTTTATGGGCGAAATCCCAAATCCAGTTTTTTTTCGGACGGTCCATAAGCATATCATAGTGCCCTGTACCGTCAGGTCCCTGAATAATTGTCCCTTCTACCACCAAGATATCCAGCGGGATTTCGTCATTGAGAATTTGCTCATAAAGGCGGCGAACTTGCTCACCGAACTCCATCGACAAAGAATGGTGATACAAAATGTTAATGCCAAAATCGGTTACTAAATCAATGACCGTTGGCTCTTCCGCATTTAAAAATGATTGAGTGTTTCCATTGCACGCACCGCCGTGCATCCAAAGGAGATTCACCATTTTCTCCACCTCCAAAAAGTTTTGGGCAAGATTTTTCAATTTCAATACCTTGAGTGATTTAAGTCAGAAGGTTCTGATATTTTAAAATACATCTTCGTATAGACGCTCTCCTGTTTAGATGTCTCACTGGTGTTTGGCGACTTGTCGGCTTGATTCAAATCGTTTTCTATTTCAACCAAACAACTCAAAATCATAGTCTTTCGCAGCGTTCTATTCATCTAAAATTTTGCTTATAGAGAGCCGGACGAATGAATAAATGCTGATTTATCCGCTTCCAGTTGTGAAATCCATTCGTCAATTCCTTCTCCTGTGCGAGCAGAAACTTCGTGAATGCGAATGCCTGGGCGCACCTCATTCAATGCTTCATAAAATCGTTTTCGCTGAAAATCTACCGCTTCCGCTAAATCAATTTTTGTGATAATCGCCGTATCAGCACTGTTGACAATAGTCGGATATTTTACCGGTTTATCCTCGCCCTCTGTCACGGAAAAAAGAACTACACGCTGGTTTTCTCCCAAGTCATAACTTGCGGGACAGACGAGATTTCCAACATTTTCGATAAAAAGAAAATCAAATGTTTCCAACTCCCAATCTTGCAACGTTCGCTCAATCATTTCCGCTTCCAGATGGCAAACTGTGCCAGTCGTAATTTGGCGTACTTTTGCTCCGCTTTGCCGCAAGCGGTCCGCGTCGTTTTCAGTTGCTAAATCACCAACTAAAGCGGCTGTTCGATAGCGTTTGCCAAGGCGGGTAAGCACTTCTGTAAGCAGCGTCGTTTTTCCCGCTCCAGGACTGGAAACGAGATTGACGACATAAACGCCCACATTTTGAAACCGTTTTCTTAATTCTCTAGCAAGGAGATCATTTTTCTTCAAAACATTCTGGCGAATTTCAACAATTCGAGGATTTAAGGTCAAATCATGCATTTTCTTCTCCACCTTCCAAAGCGTACAATTCCATCTCTCGTCCCGCAAGGACTTGGCCAGTTTTTGTGCCGCACGTAGGACAGCGCATAGGAAGCGGTTCAGGCAAAATCCGTTCTTCTTGGCAGTTGGGACAGAAAATGGTCACGGGGACATCTTCAATAATGAGTTTAGCCCCTTCCAAAGAAGTTCCCTGAACAACCACATCAAAAGAAAATTCTAAGGCTTCTTTTACGACACCTGATAATACTCCAAGCTTTAAAAACAGCGCTTTAACTTTCTTTATTCCCGAATTTTCCGCCGCTTCTGCCGCCAATTCAACTAAGCTTTGGGCAATAGACAACTCATGCATCGCTGATCTCCTTCGATAAGTTTCGTGCAAAATTAAGGACGAAATTAAGTGCAGGCTGTACTTCCGGATCGCTTAATGTCCGCATCAGACCAATAATTCCCACACGTTTCGTTCCCGTTTCCGCTGCTTCTTTAGAGGCTTGATACAATGAACGCGACACCTTTCCAATTACTTGCACCGAGCGCACGTCTAAAACATCGGACTTGATCAGCTCTTGAACTTGCGGAGAATCGAGGAATTCTTGCATTTTATGCAACGCGGTTAAAGCATTCTCAAAACGCGTAACATATTCTGGTCTAGATATGCTTTGTCGCAAAAGAACGACAAGTTCATTGATCGAATCAGCAAATTCCGGTCCGCGGCGAAGAAAATTTTCCAGCATATCCAAAAGGAACGTTACATTCTCCAGCTTATCAAGCAAGTGGATTAGCTGCTCCATCGTTCGCGGATCTGAAAGCTTTTCAACCAACAAGTGATCAATGGACGTCTCCATAACCGCTCCTTTCCCGGACTCCCCCATTTCGATTCCTCCTTCTTGGTTTTTACAGAAAAAAGTGCGTCATTTTGGAAACATTGTTGTCTTTTTTTGCTAGCTGTTAAAATAATAATACAACAATTTAGAATATTTTAACACCATATTTTATAAAAACTATTTCAAGTTTTTGATTCTTTGCTAATAGAATCATTCGTTGACTATACTGGATATGAAAATATGCAAAGAGGTGAACGAAATAAAAAACTATCAAGTAAAGTTGTTTCAAGAATAGTGGTAAGTTGTGGAATAAAATGATGAAAACTGATCAATACCTTTACCGATAAGGGTTAACTAGAATAGGTTTAGCAAAGAGCTTGAAAATTTTAGTATTTTTTGATTCATATTTTCCAAAACTGATCCGGCTCTACACAAGAAACAGAAAGGAATTTTATGGAACATGGATGGAAGGAACGTATTTCAACTCGATTGAAACGTTCTTAATGCTTTCCAGGAGGGTTTTACACATTGCGTTTGCAAGCTACTTGAAGTGTTTGACATAAGTCAGCCGTCGATTAGCAAGCATCTTCGCAAATTAGATTAATATAATGCAGCAAAACTTTATTTATCAGCATCTAAAGCAAATTAGCAGATGGATCCTATATAGACTATAAAATGGGCTTGGACAGTTCTAGTTACTTAAACTATACTGAATGTAACCAATAGAAAGTGTAGCAAAAAATATTTTTCAAAGCGCAGTTTTTGAGCTGCCGTGTGAAAAAATAGCAGGTCAATTTCAAAGCGGGGTAGAATGCAGATGGCAGAAGAAATGGAGATCATTGATAAAATCATATCAGATATTCATTCTGGCAGGTATGAAGCCAATGATAAATTACCATCCGAAAATGAGCTTGCTGACTATTTTAACGTTCCGCGAATGACAATCCGCAAAGTATACGAAAGGCTTCAGGAGATGGGATATATTTATTCAAGACAAGGAAAGGGCAGCTATGTAAAAGATCGGCAAATGCAGATTCCGCTTGTTCTTTCCGGGGATGAAAGCTTCAGCAGGAAAATGATTAGACTTGGGCACCATTTCCGATCGAAAAACATTTTCTGCGAAGAAATCGGCTATAATAAAGCAATCTTTCATTCTCTCGGTGCTGAGGAAACGGATCGAGTATTTAAAATAGGCAGGCTGCGCATTGTCAATAATCGACCAATTGCCTTGCATATTTCCTACGTGGCGAAATCCGTATTTGATGATATTGATTTGTACGGCAAGGAAATCACGTCCATGTTTGATTATTATCAAAAGAAAGGATTCACTGAATTTGAATCGAAGTCAAGCGTGTTAAAGGTTTTATTTCCGACTAAATTTTTATGGGAAATTCTTGAATGCACGAGCTTAATTCCGCTTTTAGTGTTGGAGACAGGATGTATCGATAAAAAAACCGGAACGGTGCTTGAACATACAGAAATTTTTTATCGAAGTGATTGCTTTAACTTTGTTATATAAAAAACTTTTGCTTTCGGGTATGTCCGATAAGTCCCTAAAATCCAACAAGTAGAGGAAAACATGCGTTTTTCTCTGCTTGTTTTTATATGCTTTCGATTTTGGATTGAAAGCAGCAGAGAGATTCATTCAAGGAATCTCTCTTTTTTTTGGTGCGCCCGGCATGGGTGTAATCTATAGGGTGAAAGTCCCAAGCTGCGAAGGCAGAAGTAGAGGTTAGCTCAACGAAAGGGTGTCCGTGGTGACGCGGAATCTGAAGGAAGCGAGCGGCAAACTTTAAGGTCTCTCGGAACACGAACTTCATATGAGGCTAGGTATCACTGGGTGAGTTTGCCAAACAAAACAAAGCTCTTTCTGTCGAAGGTCATATCGAGTAAATGAGGCGGATAGATGGTGTGAAAGTGCATGTACTTACCCGGGGAGGTCTGGCTGGCACGCCAAGTAACCTTGGTAACCTATCTAGTGATAGATAGCTGAACAGTCAGAAGTCAGCAGAAGTCATAGTATTAGTTGGTTTAGAACTACTAAGAAGGACCGAACAATTAAGAGAGAATAGCCCTTGGCATTCAGTGAGTCATGATGAACACAGAAAACGTAGTACCTCACTTGAGGAAGGAAGCGGTGAATCCCGTGGGAGACCTCTTGGAGGGTGGAGTGACCACTGGCATAAAGAGAACAGCTATTCACGGAAGTTATAAAGACTTGCGTCAATCATCTTAATTGAACCGCCGTATACGGAACCGTACGTACGGTGGTGTGAGAGGACGGGAGTTAATCGCTCCCTCCTACTCGATTGCTCATTAACATTTTCTTAAAAATGCGTTTGCAAAAAATTAATAGAATTTACTTTTTTTTAAATTTTTTCCACTTGGCAACAAGATATGCTTAAATCAACGGAAGCAAAAAATCATGATGGAGGGGCGGAAATGGAAAGAAGGCGAAGAACAGAAATTTTAATCAACGGAAATAAGAACGTTGCCGCCACATTGGCACAACAAATTTTAGCTAAGTATGAGGTAAAAACGATTGAAAAGCCGAACAACGGTTTAGTAATGGTAAAAGTTCGGGAAACGGCAAAGAACAGTTTGTTCTACTTAGGAGAAGTTTTTGTAACAGAATGTAAAGTGGAAATTAGCGGGTATATCGGCATCGGCATATTAAAAGGACATGAGCCGGAATTAGCATACCATTTGGCTGTGGTCGATGCAGCTTACAATGCACAATTGCCAGAAACGGAACGATGGAATGAAGTTTTGTTGAAGGAGGAAGCAGCAATTCATGAGCAAAGAAAGAACTCCTTCATGAAAATTTTGAAGACAAAAGTAAATTTTGAAACGATGGATGTTTAAAAGGAGCAGAGGTTGAATGAAATTAGATTTTATTCACGATATTCAACGTGCATATCGAAAAGTTGTTGATTCCATGTCTAGGCCTGGATTGATAACAAATTTAAAAGATGAAGCGGCCAAAGTAGATCTTGAGGCTGGCTGTTTTCCCTTGACACTTGTTCTGGCTGCAATGCTTCTAGATACTGAAGTGACCTTTAAGGTAGTTTCCGAGAAGGAAGAAGAGACAACTCGCTGGATAAACCAACTAACCTATGCAAAAGCTGATGCGGCAGAACGCGCTGATTTCGTTTTTGTACTTTATGACAAAGCTGAAGATGAACTTGGGCAAATATTACAGCGAGTAAAAACCGGCAGTCTCATCGATCCCCATGATTCAGCAACCATTATTGTTGAGGCAGATGCTGTTACGGATGGGTGCGATTTCAAATTAACAGGTCCGGGCATTGAAGAAGCAAATTATGTAAATGTTTCAGTAAATGGGAATTGGATGGAAGTTCGACAGCAACAAAACGCTGAATTTCCAATGGGGGTTGATTTAATTTTTGTGGACAAAAATCATCATCTCTTATGTCTGCCAAGGACGACGCAAATTTTATCAGAAGGGAGGAAGCTTTGATGGGTTATGTGGCAGTGAAAGGCGGAACAATTGCCATTGAGGAGTCGATTAAACGGCTGAAATATGAGCGGTTAAAAAAAGGAGTTGTTCTTGACATTGGCAGAATTGAAGCTGGCCTGCGGGGATTGATTGATCAGGTGATGTCAGAGAGCAGTCTATATGACGAAACCCTTGCGGCGCTAGCGATCAAACATGCTGAAGGCAATCTTGAAGAAGCGGTTTTTCTGCTTCGTGCATATCGATCCACTTTACCGCGCAAGCATTATTCGCAAATAGTTAATACAAAGGATATGAGTATCGAAAGAAGAATTTCAGCTAGTTTTAAAGATATACCAGGCGGCCAAGTTTTAGGAGCTACAACTGACTACACTCATCGTTTGCTCGACTTTGACCTCATGGAGGAAACAGATGAAGATGCAGTAAATTGGCTTTCAGCCTATGAGAAGGAAACGCTCGATGAAGTGGATGAAAAACATTTTGGCAAACTGCCAAAAGTAAGTGATTACTTAAGAAAAGAAGGTTTGTTCTCGGAGTGTGTAATGGATAATACAGAGCCTGATGATGTAACGAGAAAAAGCTTGACGTTTCCTTCCACCCGCAGTCAGCGTCTCCAAGTTTTAACGAGAGGCCAGACAGGGGCGGTGACTTCATTAGCTTATGCCGTCATTCGCGGATATGGAAGTCTTCATCCAACAGTAGGTGAACTGCGTGTCGGCTATTTGCCGGTTTACATCGATAGCCCTTTTCATTCATTTAATGGAGAAGACGATGCTTATTATATTGGGGAAATTAAAGCAACCGAAGTCGAAATGTTAATTCCGGAAACAGTTGAGGTCGGGGACGGAAAAAAGGAAATTAAGTTTGAAATCGGATATGGTCTTTGCTTTGGTCAAAACGAAACGAAAGCAATCGCAATGGGGATTTTAGACAATAGTTTGGAGAAAGGAAATAGGGACTATCCGACAGGAGACGAGGAATTTGTCCTTTATCATATTGATTCGGTTGAATCCACCGGGTTTATTTCACATTTGAAGCTGCCTCACTATGTCACTTTCCAATCGAAGCTTGATATTGTACGCAAATCAAAAAGCAAGCAAGAAATGTAAAAAGGAGAGGAATTCATGCAAATCCATTATAATTTTGCTTTTTTCGATGAAGGTTCCAAACGGGAAATTCGAAGAGCCACATTAAAAGCAATTGCCATTCCGGGCTATCAAGTTCCATTTGCATCAAGAGAAATGCCGATTGCACGCGGCTGGGGAACAGGTGGACTGCAATTAACCCTTTCTCTCATTGGCAAAGATGATGTTTTAAAAGTAATCGACCAAGGCTCTGATGAATCCGTTAATGCGGTAAACATTAAAAAATTGGTGATGAAAACGGCGGGCATTAAAACGACGGAGGAGACGCAAGAAGCAACGATCATTCAATCAAGACATCGAATTCCAGAAATTCCTCTTACAGAAGGCCAGATACTTGTATTACAAGTACCACTGCCTGAACCGCTGCGCGATTATGAACCGAGCGAATATAATACGAAAAGGCTTCATGCGGAGAAAGAATACAGCGGCGCATGGCTGATGCTTTTTGAACAAATCATGAAATACGGGCATATGGCTTCGGATTTTGATCATCCTGTGATGGTGGAAAATCGGTATGTCATGGCGCCGAGTCCTATACCAAGGTTTGATAATCCGAAAATGCACTATTCAAAGGCATTAATTTTGCTTGGAGCCGGTCGTGAAAAGAAGATATACGCTGTACCACCATACACGAAAGTCGTTTCACTTGCGTTTGACGATTATCCGTTTGAAGTGGAGAGCTTTGAAGATAAACATTGCAGACTGTGCGGCGCTACGGGAGTATATTTGGATGAATTGTTTAATGAGGAAACAGGTGAAACCTATTACCAATGCAATGATACAAGCTATTGTTTATCAAGATTAAATGAGCAATCAGAATCAAGAGGTGTTCAACATGGATGATTTAAGCAATCCAGTATTATCGGTCAAAAAGTTAAACAAACAATTCGGACCTGGATGCAGCCAATGCGGAAAGGCGGATTCCGCCGTTTTGGTGAAAAACTTTTGCCCTGTCTGCGGTACGGTATATGCTTGCCGTGATATTTCGTTTGATCTCTATCCCGGTGAAGTATTAGGCATTGTAGGTGAAAGCGGCAGCGGTAAATCAACATTAATGAGACAGCTATATTTTGATCAAGAGGCCACAAGCGGTGAAGTGTATATCCGATTTTATCATGATGGAAAAAAAAACGTATTAAACGAGTCCTCCCAACAAAAACGGTACATTCGCAACCATCTGATGGGAAAAGTTTACCAAAATCCGCTTCTCGGCTTGCGCATGAACTTTTCCTCCATCGGCAATATTGCTGAAAAATTAATTGCGGCAGGGAACAGGAATGTTGGACAGATGGTGTTAAGAGGACAAGTGCTGCTTGAGGAGGTCAACATTCCGTTATTTAGGATGAAGGAGGAGCCCCAAAAATTTTCGGGGGGCATGCAGCAAAGAGTTCAAATCGCCAAAGCATTGTCGAATAATCCGCCGATTCTTCTTCTCGATGAAGTAACGACCGGTCTTGATTTGTCCGTTCAAGCAAATGTTTTAGATTTGATACGGAATTTACAGAGGGAACTGAAGATAAGCATGATCGTTGTTTCCCATGATTTAGGCGTTATCAGAATGCTTGCAGACAGAACGTTCGTCATGCTGGAAGGAAAAATTATCGAGCAAGGGTTGACCGATCAAATTTTGGAAGATCCACAGCATCCTTATACACAGCAGCTCGTCCATTCATTATTATGATCAATTTTTTGGACTTGTGAGAATGGAGGAAAAAACGTGTATCTCATAACAAACGGAAGAATTATAACGGAAGAAACCATTCTCGATGGTTACGATCTTCTTATTGAAGGAGATAAAATTAGCAAAATTGATGGCAAAGGGAAAATCGCTTGGAAGGAAGGAATGGAAGTAATCGATGCGGCGGGCGGATATGTCTCTCCTGGGTTTATCGATCTTCATTCTGACTATATTGAACATATGGCAGCACCAAGACCGACATCGTTAATGAATTTTCATTTAAGTCTTCGCGAAGCGGAAAAAGAATTAATCACCCATGGGATTACAACAATGTTTCATTCACTTTCTATTTATAAAAGCTCGGAATTTTCACATAAACCGATCCGTGAGCCGGAAAATGTCCGGAAATTTATTGAAATGATCCACCAAACTCATCATACAAAGCATTTAATACGACATCGGTTCCATGCACGGTTTGAAATTGACAGCATCGAAGAAGTTGAAAACTTAAAATCGTACATTGCTGAGAGCAAGGTGCACTTAATTTCGTTTATGGATCATACCCCTGGTCAAGGACAATATAGAGATTTAGAAATTTACAGAAAAACGATAAAAGGCTACCAAGAGCTCAGTGATGAAGAGATTGATAGAGTCATTACAAAACATCAGCATAAGGAAAAATTAACACTTGAGGGAATAAAGGAAATTGCAACGCTGGCACAACAAAAAGGTATTGCTATCGCTTCTCATGACGATGACACGTTGGAAAAACTTGAGCTTGTGCAAAGCTTTGGGGCTTCGATCAGTGAATTTCCAATCACCTTGGAAATTGCTAAAAATGCGAAAAAGAAGGGAATGCTGACGGTAGCCGGGGCTCCGAACGTTCTTTTGGGAGGGTCCCACAGCGGAAATTTATCTGCACAAGAAGCCATTCAACACGGGTGTATCGATATTTTATGTAGTGACTATTATCCTCCATCGTTGCTTCATGCTGTTTTTAAAATGAGCGAAAAAAGCGATATCGACCTAGTCGAAATGTTTAAGCTTGTGACGATTAACCCGGCCAAAGCTGTCAAGCTGGATGATCAAATTGGATCAATTAAGGAAGGAAAAAAAGCGGATATAGTCATCATCGAAAAAATAGACTTAGATTTTCCGGTTATCACGTCTTGTTTTGTGGACGGCCGTTTAATTTTGAAAACCAATTATAGAATTTAAAGATGATGGAAAGGGAGTTTCTATGATCGAGAAAAAGCTGTCAAAAAAACCTTATATCCATGAACATTGCCAGTTGTTTCATACAGAATTAGGTGAATACACAGAAATAGGAGCTCACAATTATTTAGAAAATGTAAAAATGGGAGACTTTTCTTATACAGGGCAGTTTTGCATTCTGCAAAATGTTGAAGTCGGAAAATTTTCCAATATTGCTGCGATGGTGCGAATCGGCCCAACCGCTCACCCAATGAATCGCCCTACTTTGCACCATATTACGTATCGGAGAAAAATGTATGGAGTTGATACTCATGACGATGAAGCGTTTTTATCATGGCGTAAAGCACAAATCACCTATATCGGCCATGACACATGGATTGGCCATGGGGCCATCATCATGCCTGGTGTAAAAATCGGCAATGGTGCAGTAGTCGGCAGCGGAGCCATTGTGACAAAGGATGTGGAGCCTTATACAATCGTTGCTGGAATACCAGCCAAACCGTTAAGGCGCCGATTTGATGAGCAAACGGTTAAACGATTGGAACGAATCAAGTGGTGGGATTGGTCGTATGAAACGTTGAAAGAACGAATCGACGACTTGTCTCAACATATTGAAACATTTCTAGATAAGTATGAGGGAAGAAGGGAATTCAGTGGAAAACATTTTAACGGTTGAGAATCTGTCCAAAACATTTCGATTGCACAACGTAAACAAGGAAATCCACGCAATTAACAAGATTAGCTTTATTGTAAAAGAAGGAGAATTTGTCGGCATTACCGGTAAAAGCGGCAGCGGAAAATCAACCATTTTAAAATGCATCTACCGCACGTATTTGCCTGAAAGTGGAGACATCTGGTACAACTCAAAAAAGTTTGGCCTAATCAATTTGCGAGAAGCAACGGAAAGAGAAATGATTTATTTACGAAAGCATGAGATCGGATACGTATCACAGTTTTTGAATGCTTTGCCGCGTATAACGGCCAGAGAAATAGTCAAACAAGCGATATTAGAAATGGGGCATAACGATAAGTATGCGGAGGAAGAAACAGAAAAAATATTGACGCATTTTGAACTGGATCCGCAGCTTTGGGATAGTTATGTTGCTACTTTTTCCGGAGGTGAAAAACTGCGGTTGAACATCGCTAGAGCAATGGTAAAGCGTCCGAGACTACTTTTATTGGATGAACCGACGGCAAGTTTAGATGATGAATCGAAGGAAAAAGTAAGAGTATTGATGGAGCAGCTCGTTCGCGAAGGGACAACAATGCTGGGAATTTTTCATGATTTGTTGTTCATGCAAAATTTATGTGATGTAGAATACCGGATGATAGACGGAGAAATCGTCAAGTATTCAGAAAAAAATCCCTTTACAAAACATTAAAAATTATTTAGTAATTCAACGGTATGAATTAACAGTTCCTTTACATTCATCCTTTATATTCAATTATAAATGGAAAAAAATCTATTTTGACAAGAAAAGGGGTAATGAATATGAAAAAAATGATAAGGTTTATGAGCATCGCTTTCATCTTGGTCATCTTTTTATCAGGATGTTCATCATCTGCAGGAACAGAAAGCGGTTCCGCTCAAAAAAGCGGCGACGATACGCTTACAATTGCATGGTACCCGAATGAATCCGGTGAAGATTTGAAAGCGGCACGTGACGAAATCGCTAAGTTGATTGAAGAAGCAACTGGAAAGAAAGTCGAGCATAAGACGACAACTGATTACATTATTGCCATTGAGGCGATTGCAAACGGAAATGCTGATTTAGCGTTTATGGGTGCACAGGGATACATAGAGGCTCATGACAAAAATGAAAAAGTGCTTCCTCTCGTTGTTCCGAGCGGTGAATCCGGCACACTTGATGATGCCATGTACTACAGCTGGCTTGCCGTAAATAAAGGGGATGAAGACGAGTACAAAAGCGGCTCCGGGTTTTCCATTGATAATATAGCTGGAAAGAAATTTTCATTTGTGTCTAACAGCTCCACATCAGGCTTTAAAGTTCCATCGACCGAAATCGTTTCGTACTTTAACAAAAAAGAAGAGTACAAAGATTTAACTGCTGAAGATTTATTAGAAGGCGGCGAGGGCAAGTTTTTCAGCGAAGTGCAATATGGAGGCTCTCATCAAGGGTCTGCGGTTAACTTACTGTCTGGAAAAGTAGATGTAGCAGCATTTTGCGACACATGTGTGAACAACTATATTGAATTAGTTGACGGTGAGCAAAATAAACCGGGAGCGGTATATAAAGTCAAAAATGATGCTGCTGAGCCGTTTCATACTGTGCCTGGAAAGGAATTTGTCTTAATTTCAGTCACACCGGTATTGAATGCTCCGTTTGTTGTCAATACGGAAACCGTATCTGAAGAAGATCGCAAAAAGCTTGTGGAAGCTTTTGTTTCTGATGAAGTAGCCAACAATACGAAGATTTTCGTGCCGGAGGATTCTGATTTTAGCGGTTTGTTTACGAAAAAAGCTAATGAGCGTTTCGTTGAAGTAGAGGATTCTTGGTTTGATCCGATCAGAGAATTGTCTAAATAAGGATTTGGTGAGGGATAAACGATGACAGCCATTTTAACATTAAATAACGTGTCAAAACGCTATGGAACCAATACAATGGCTCTTCAAGACATGAACTTTTCTGTAAAAGAAGGGGAATTCGTTTCGATTATTGGTCCATCGGGGGCGGGGAAATCAACCCTCCTCCGGTGTATTAACCGCATGATCGAAGCGACTAGCGGTGAAATCATATTTGATGGTGTCGACATTTTAAAGCTTGGCAAAAAAAGCTTAAGAAAAGTGAGAGCAACCATTGGAATGGTCTTTCAGCATTACAATCTTGTCACTAGATTAAGCGTAATTGAAAACGTGCTCCACGGCAGGCTCGGCTACAAGTCAACTTTGGCAGGAGCATTCGGTTTATACAGCGAGGAGGAGAAAAGACAGGCGGTTCATATTCTCGGATTGTTGGGGCTGGAGGATCAAGTGTATAAACGGTGTGATCAGCTAAGCGGCGGACAAAAACAGCGCGTCGGAATTGCCAGAGCCTTAATTCAAAATCCGAGAATGCTATTGTGTGATGAGCCGATTGCCTCCTTAGATCCAAACTCAGCCAAAATCATCATGGATCATTTAAAAAATATTTCTTCTACACTCGGAATTACTTGTATTGTCAACCTGCACCAAGTCGATGTCGCTTTGAAGTACTCTAATCGAATTATCGGTATTAATAATGGAAAGAAAGTGTACGATGGTCCTCCGAAAGAAATAACGGAAGATATTGTTCGCAATATTTATGGCTCTGAAGTAAAGAATCTGATTCTTTAATGTAGGTGAAGATCATGCAAGCAGATATCTTTGTAAAAAGAAGAAGAAGCTTCTCCTTATTTTTTTTATTGTTGATTGTGTTAACGTATCTTTCTATGTTTATAACAGATTTTCAGCTTGTGAAAGGACTCACCTCTGTCGCAAAGGCAGTAGAGTGGGGAGTGACAAATTTTTTTCCTGATGCAAAAGCGATGGAAAAGCTTCCGGATATTTTAAGTAAATTACAAGAAACAGTTTTAATATCAGTCGCTTCCACGACAACTGCAGCTATTTTTGCTACTTTTTTTGCAATATGTGGTTCGAAGACGACGAAAGTGAATGGTTTATTAAGTGCAATAAGCAGAGGAATTGCAACTGTTTCTCGTAATATTCCGGTAGCTGCATGGGCATTGATTCTGCTCTTTTCTTTTGGACAAAGCTCCATTACCGGATTTTTTGCTTTGTTCTTCGCCTCCTTTGGTTTTTTAACGCGAGCATTTATAGAAACGATCGATGAAGTTAGCAATAGTTCCGTTGAAGCATTGCGTGCAACCGGCGCCCAATTTTTTCCGATCATCTTCCAGTCGGTCATTCCATCCAGCCTTCCCCAAATGATCAGTTGGGTATTATTTGAAATTGAAACGAATATTCGCAGCGCGACTTTAGTTGGAATTTTAACCGGTACAGGAATTGGTTTTTCTTTTGACTTGTATTATAAAAGCTCCAATTATAGTGCAGCGAGTTTGGTTGTCATAACTATCGTACTGACGGTATTTGTCATTGAATATCTTTCGAATTTGATAAGAAGGGTCATTTTATAACGATGAATGAAAATTTAAGGAAGAAAGGGTGATGATATGAATAATGAATGGTTGATGAAAACTGGAAGCACTCTGAAAGACAGCGGAAAATTAACGCATTCTTCGAAAATAAAAGTGAAACCGTTGACGAAGCAGGCAATTGCCATCCGGCTGACATTGACAGCATTATTCGTTATTACTGTTTATAGTTTTACCGTGTTTGATTATGGCGATACAAATTTCATGTCTGGATTAAAAGAAACGTTTGCGAATTTTAAAACAATGTTTTTCGAAGCAAGCTTTTCGCGATTAACTATAACAGAAGCAATCTATCAAGTGTTGATAACCTTGGGGCTTGCTTTTTTGACGACAGTGTTCGGAGCTGTTATTGCACTTTTTCTAGGGCTTTTGGCAGCGCAAAATTTATCAAATAAAGTTGTTTCCAATACCATTAAAGCCTTTGTTGCATTTATTCGCGCCGTTCCTACTGTTTTGTGGGTGCTGATTTTTTCCGTCGCTGCTGGTCTAGGAAGTGTTGCAGCTGTTATTGGCATGACGTTTCACTCCATTGGCTATTTGATTAAAGCATATTCTGAATCGTTCGAAGAGTTGGATGAAGGTGTGATCGAAGCATTAAAGGGCTGCGGGGCCAATTGGTGGCAAATTGTGTTTCAGACGGTAATCCCCTCGTCAATGACGTATTTAATTTCTTGGACGTTTATGAGATTTGAGATTAACTTTTCTGTTGCCGTTGCGATGGGGGCTGCCGCAGGAGCAGGCGGGATCGGATTTGATTTGTTTATGGCGAGCGGATTTTATTTTGATTTAAGGGAAATCGGAATGATTACTTACTTCATTCTTGTTTTAGCGATCATTTTCGAATTTGTTTCGACAAGAATGAAGGCAAATTTGCGTGAAACTCATTAATTATTTTATAAAAACAGTGAAAGCAGGTGTTGACCGTAATGATTGATTTACATTGTCATTCAAATATATCAGATGGCTCAATGAGTCTATTTGAATTGATTTCTCTTGCGAAAGAAAAAGGAATCACCCATTTGGCAATTACGGACCATGATACGACAAAAGGATTAAAGGAAGCGAAATATATAGGAGAGCAGCTCGGAGTAACCATTATTCCAGGGATCGAGATTTCGGCTTATGACTATAAAAGACAACGGAGAGCCCATATTTTAGGCTTTTTTGTGGAACCGCATCACGAAGCGATTGAAAACCTGTGCAGCCCGCTGTTAAAGATGAGACACCTAGCATCATATGAAATGGCGAAAAGAATTATGAAAGCAGGTTTTAACATTTCATGGGAAGAAGTAGAACAATTCGCCAAAGACGGCACAGGGGTATACAAACAGCATATTATGCATGCTTTAATAAACAAAGGATACGCTGACAAAATCTATGGCGATCTATATGATAAGCTTTTTTCAAAAGGCGGGGAAGGAAAGCCGCAAGGATTAGCGCACATACCTATACAGTATGTCGATGTGGAAGATGCGATTGTTGCCATCCGCGAGGCGGGCGGTTTGCCGGTACTTGCCCATCCAAAACAATTCAACAATTTTGATGCAATTCCCGAGTGGGTTGAGATTGGCTTAGAAGGCATCGAAGCAGTTCACCCTTTGCATGGACCTAAGGACGAAGAACTTGTCAAATATTATGCGGACCAATTCGAGCTGATCGAAACAGGAGGATCTGATTTTCACGGCTTTTATGGAAATTTTGAACTAGGCAGCAAAGATGCCGGAATGGTTCGATATGAAAAACTTCTCGAACGCTATCAAAAGCTATGTGAAAGTAAGAAAACATTATCGTAAATGTAAGAAGCTCTCAACTTTCATTTTTTTGGAGCCAAGTTAGGAATATAATTCGCGCAAAAAACGCTTCTCTTTTCAATAATTGTAGTGTGTAAAAAATATGTTCCGTCATTAACAGTGGGAAACAGATGAATATTAAATTGATTCTTTACTTCGGCGATTATTTTAACAACAATTTGCAGCCTTTTGTCTTCCGATTATTATCGTTTTGAACGGATAAAGGACTTACATATAAAAAAGTCCTGATTCTTCATCACTTTTGGTGATTTTACAGTAAAAAAGAAAACATTTTAGAATTCCTGGCAATAATGTTAGCTAGCACACCACATTAATTAGGAGGTTTCTAAAATGTTTTCTGTACCACTAGAATTGCCAGAATTTAAAGTTATTAAACAAGAAATGCATTCTACTCATTATACCGTCCATGTTGAAAGAAAAGAGAAGGAGGCACGCTGTCCCCAATGTGGCTTTTTCACCTCTTTTGTCCATGACAGGAGGACAAGAAAAGTACGTGATTTATGCGTACTAAATAAGCCACTATATCTTTTGGTGTGTGTAAAACGGTACAAATGTGAAAACTGTCAAGAGATTTTTACAGAAACGTATGAATCCATTATGTCACGCCAGCACTATACCAATCGATTTCGACTTTTTCTGTATGAACAAGTCTTGGGAACAACCATTCAGGATGTCAGCCGTAAACATGGTATAGCTTATTCCACTGTAGAACGTATTTTTTATACGGTTGCCCAGGAAAAGGTGGACCTTCATGAAGAATATCTTGAAAAAATGCAGGACCAACAAGACATGGCCCTAAGTCTGGATGAAGTATCCGTCCGAAAAGGCCATAAATACGAAACGGTCCTCTTAGATGCCAACCTAGGTGCTGTCATGGGGATGGGCCAGAACCGCGATTATGAGTCAACGCTGAAGCTTTTAAACCAAAAGGTAGTGGCTTCTGACCGGGTAAAAACCATTGTCATGGATATGTGGGACCCTTTCCACAAGGCTGTCCGGAAGGCTTTTCCATGCGCCGATATTGTCATTGATAAATATCATGTGGTTCAAAAGGTAACTCAAGCTTTAGATCAAGTCCGTAAGAAAATTCCTGGCTTGAAAAAAAGTCGTTTCCTCCTCTTGAAAAGTTATGAAAACTTAAAAGAATATCAAAAAGAACAGTTAGATGAACTCTTGGAAACACATGATGAGCTGGCTTACAGCTATGGTCTGAAGGAACTGTTTCGGGACGTGTATAGATCCCCTGACTATGAGACAGCTCAAGTGCTCCTAACCGAGTGGATTCAATTCGCATGGAGTAGCCCTTTTCCGTCTTTTCATGAGGCCGCCAAGACACTGGAAAATTGGAAAGTGCAAATCCTGCAATACTTTAAGACACCTTTTACAAACGGAAGAACAGAAGGAACCAACCATAAAATTAAGAACATAAAACGCCGGGCTTATGGATATAGGAACCTACATCGATTTAGAACACGTGTATTTTTGGAATGTACAGGAAAAACTTATCAAGAACAGGCGTCCTAGCCCCTCCTTCTTCAGCATTATGGTGGATGATAGTTGGTGGAAAGGAAGCCGTCAAGGAAAGCACTTGACCGCTTCCTTTCCACCAACTGGCCGGTCTGTAAGCTGAAGAAGGAGAGATTGTGAGGGGCCATAATCTAGCTAACTAATTGCCAGAATTGTGCTTAAATCACAAACTATGGTGAAGAGACAAAGTCCTTTATTCAATTTCTTTTCTCCCTTTTCATTGTTCCTGCCAAATTGCAGCGTGCAAGAGCTCCCTCAGAAATGAGAATAATAACTGCGGCTTTTTTGACAATTTTTACTCTTTTCCCTATCAGTAGGCTTTCGGCTTTTCGGTTTGGAAGATAGAATACAGAAACTGACAACTTATTAAACATTCCGTTTTGCGTTCATCCTTCAATTATGATTTTCTGTAAGGGCTTCAACAAAATTACTGGTAAAAGAATCTCATGTTAAAGAGAAGCTCTGTCAATCTATTCCCTCTCATCTTTCAGCGCTTGAAGCTACTTCAACGGCAAAAGGCAACCTGCTCCAGTTCACTTTTTGTAACTCTCTCATGTAATCGTCAAATCATCTCTGTAAAATGGACGCTTATTAAAAAAGCGCGGGCATTTCCCTTAAAATAAAATTTATCAGAATATGGAATTTTTTCTATTATTTATGATATATTCAATCTAGATAAAGAATGGGCTCGAAATGGCAAATTAAAAAAATCGAGTGATGGTGAAATAAGTTTTTGCCATCGCCCTAGATTTTAAATTCAGGGGGCAGTATGTTAAAGTCTAATCTATTTTATTCGAATTTCAAGTTAAATTTTAGACGCTATGTCAATAGATTTCTTTTTTTCTTTCCGTTTGGGGAAAATTTATTGAATCAAAAAATATTACTATATAAGTTGCAATAAAGATTTTCCGATTGTTCGATTCTGTTTTCCTTCATAACAAGTCATTTTGATAGAATGCAGCGGGCGTTCTACTGGATGTAAAACAAAGTTTCAACTTATATAGTTTTATTTGTTTTCATTTTTGGAGTATACAATTTTATCCTATATCATTTAGTAGAACTAATCATTCCTTATTTTTCTCAAGCAGCTGTTTTGTTAGTCAATTTGCTAGTATTATGGAATTTAATCAGCAATCTTCGTTCTTCTCATGATATTTTGCAAAGGTTTGTCTATCCGGAAGATTTTCTCTTACTATACTCCGTGAAAACAGATCCAAAAGATATATTATTGGTAAGATTTTTTACGCAAATCATTTTCAAGTCACTGTTTTCGACTCTTTTCTTTTTATATCCAATCCTGTTCTACGTTTTAAATTTTGTAGAAGAATCAATAACTTCTCGGCTATTGTTATTTGTATCGTTTCCATTTTATGTTCTTTTTTTAATTGGGGTCGTCAGTTTTTATTCGTCAGGATTATACATAATATATTCAAAGGTTTTGCATGTTGTTTTTCAGTCAGCTGTGAAAAGTGTACTTTCTTTCGTTTTTGTTATGCTGCTATCATTTCTGTCTACGATTGTATTTGGCTGGTTAGGCTTTAGCTACTTTTATGAGGAAAACTTTATAGAATCGATCGTTCATTCTATTTCTAAATTCAATCTTGATGTGATTTTGACTGGTTATGTGCTGCCTACTAATTGGTTATTTAATACACTAATGGAAGTAGAATACTTTCTCTATTATCAACCGTTGTTGCTAATTATTGGAATCATTCTAATTTATATTTCGTATCTTATTGTAAATAAATATTTAGACGTAAAAGATATTTCGCAGCTTTCCAATGAAAAAACAAATGTCAAAATAATAAAAAACAGATCTTTTCATAACTTTATTGATAGAAAACTAAAAAAGCTTTTATCAAGGAAAGTTTTGGCGGTTATGAAAAAAGATTTCATCGCTTTCACTCGAGCGAATTTTTTAATAAAAAAGAGGTTTTATTTATCTATCTATATGCTGGCTTCCGAAATCGGTTTATTGCTCGGATTAGGAATGATGCAAAATTGGTTTGAATTCCCGGCTCTTTTCGTAATATATCCGATCATCTTTGCAGTATCAATAAATGTCTCGTTTTTAGGAGACGGATTATTAGGGATTACATCAGCTGATGCTGAAAGGGAGAACTTGCTTTTATATAAAGGGTCAGGCTCTTCTTTGAACCAGTTAATCGTAAGCAAGGCGATTTTACATGTTATTCCTATTTTGATCGTCATGAACGTTTTATTTATATGTGTTGTATCGTTTTTTCATCTGAAACTAAGTACTGTCATTATGATATTTGTCCTTGTAAATACTACCGCTATTATCATCAGCAGTGCTCAAATTATTGGAACGTTTTTGTATCCGCGTCTGGATTGGGAACATATTGAAGATATTGGCTCTTCCGTTAAAGCTTCTGTTTTTGAACACACGATTCTTGGAATTGTTTTAATATTAAATTTAGAAATATATGGGCTGTTGGGGGTTCTTTACTGGAAAAACTATATCAGCAGCATTCTTTTTAATATGTTGGCAATCTCAGGTTCTTCCTTGCTACTCATAAGCTTTTTTATATTCTTTTACTTTTGGATTAAACGAGTCGGTACTTCTCATTGGGAGATGAGCAGATGATTATTAAAAATGTTTCAAAAAGGTATAAGGAGTATGATGTATTAAAATCAATTAATATTACATTAAAAAGAGGAGAAATATATGGATTATTAGGGCCAAACGGTGCTGGGAAGTCCACTTTGCTTAAATGTATAATCGGATTGGTCACTCCAGACTCTGGAAAAATATTTATTGATGGTAAGACAATTGATGATGATCGATCCGAATTTTTACAATATATTGGTTATGTGCCGGACACACCTTTTATTTACAATTATCTTACTCCAAAGGAATATTTAGATTTTATAGCTGATCTGCAGCAAGTACCCGATTCGCAAAAAACTGACCGTATTCAAATGTTGTTAAAAAATTTTTCACTAAAAGATAAGGAAAATGAAATGATTTCAACTCTTTCCTTTGGTATGAAGCATAAGCTGTCTGTTGCCGGTGCTATCATTCATGAACCGGATGTGCTTTTACTAGATGAGCCGCTAAGCTCATTTGATCCTCCGACAACAATGTTTATGAAAAAGTTTTTAAGGGAATACGCAGATAGTGGGAAAATTATTTTCATGTCTACTCATTTAGTGCATGTTGCTCAAAATCTATGCGATCGTGTAGGAGTTTTAATCAATGGGGAAATATTAAAGGAATACACGAACATGAAAAACATAATAAATTTCGAAAATATGATTATTAACGATATGGAAGAGATTGGTTAAATGAAAACCGTTCTACTGCGAAATAAGCGGGTTTTATCAGTAGCGTTTATAATATACGTGATTGGAATTATCATGGGTACTTTTTTTAGCAATATCTTACCTGTAGAAAGACAGGAACCAAACGTTGGCCGTACTATATTTGATTATTTTATACATAACCTACTTGCGGATGTTTTCATAAGCTTTACTATATTTACGTTTGGAATTTTTACTGCTGCTTTATTACTAGTCAATCGTTTTTTAGTTGGTGTATCTATCATGCACAGTCTTCAACATGGGAACGATCTAATTTATATTGTAACAGCCCTAGTTCCACATGGTATATTTGAGATTCCTGCTATGATTATTGCGGGTTCTATTGGGTTTAAACTGATTGATGCGGTCATTGCCAAAATGAGGGGAGAATCAAATTCCGTTTTTTTAAAGGACATCTTTACATTCTTTTTTCTAATGATCATTTTGACATTTATCGCTGCAGTTGTAGAGGCTAAGATCACTCCATATTTAATGGCCCAACTTTCATGAGGAGGTGTAAAGCATATGCTATGGGAAAAACTAAACTTAGAAAAATTACTGAATGATTCGAATAATGGGTCAGATGATGAAGAAAATGAAAAAAGCACATGGTTTATACCCGTTTTTTACGTTTCCATATTATTAGCTTTATGTATAGCATTTATTGAGATAAAACTCATTTTAATCACTCTGTTTGCTCCTGCCATTATCGTCATAATGTGGAAGCCGCCGTTTAAAAATAAAAAAAGGCTCTTCCGAATTATATCATTCATATATCTTTTATTTCTAACTATAGTTACGATATGGTGGTTCCAAGGTTGAATTTCTAACAAAAGTTGTAAAGACTGTATCTTATGACGCTCACAAATTTTCATTTCATCTAATATATTGAAGTCTAATTCGTGATTTTGATGGAAATATACATTTCTGACAGATTTCGCCGCAGCCATAATGTAAAAGACAATAAAAGCTGCTCGAAGCACAAACAGGGGCTGTCTAGAAAGTCAAAATCCACTGAAAACGAAACATCATAAGCGTTGATATATCAAGTTTCTAAAACATTAAAGGGGCGTCTATAAGCCGGAAAATCGACTTATTAGAAAGCCCCTTAAAAATTTGTTTCAGTTTGCTGGATAGGCAAAAAGATTGGCCCGGAAAATCTCCGATATTCAATGATTGATATTGATAAATGCAGTGCATAAAAGGATTCTTAAAGAAAGCGCTATCGAATATATTTCTAACAAGCTCTTAAGCTATGGCTTCCGCCGCTGAAGTGTATGTTAGAAAGAAAATACTTTATATGATCATCCATCCGCACTTTGTGACATGATACGGAGTAAGCGGGGGAGTCATCTGTATAGTCTCCATTCCCTAGATCAAGTCGTAATCTGACCGAACCGTTTCAACGTACTATAGACTGCTGACTCGAATTCGAGGAAGCCTAAGTATGAACCCACATCTTGGAACGGAAATATTTGCGTAGCCCAATATCCGCCAATCCCGTTTTTGCGATCAATCCAGTAAAACAGGTTAGCCAATCCCGACCACATCAATTGGCCTGCTGGACGACCTGTAGGGGTAGGTTCATCGTTTACCTGGAATGTATAAGACCACGACTTTTGTACGCCGGGGTAGAACTCGCCGTCATTAGCCAGCGTTGGATCGGACGAAATCCATCCGCCGCTCTTCAATTCCCCAAGTCCGTTTTGAGACATTTGCGCGACTGTTTCTGGTTTGAGTACACCCGCACCGTCATTCAGAATCATTCGGATAAACTTCGTGTATTCGCCAATGCTCGCATACAAACCATGTCCTCCCATATCCATTTCTGGAGATTGCGGGAGAATAAGCTCAGGTTTTGGTGTGAGTTGACCATCCTGACTGCGGCTGTGGATGGTTGCGCGGCGTTCCATCATCGAAGGTGATAACGTGAAACCGATGTCGGACATGCCGAGTGGAGCAAAAATACGCTCTGCCATCACTTCGCCCAGTCGTTTACCGGATACGGCTTCAACAACTTTACCAACCCAGTCGATGTTGACGCCATAGTTCCAGCGTTCACCTGGCTCGAATAGAAGCACGCTCTTTACAGAGTCAAATGTACTAGTGAGAATGGAAGGTACTCCTTTTGCTTCACGGTATTTTCGATCTTCATGACTGAAGAACTCGTAGCCGAAGCCGGCAGTGTGAAGCATCAACATGTTGATCGTAACGTCGGTTTTTGCTTCCCTTAGTTTTGGCTGCCCGTCTTTGTCAAACCCTTCGAGAACTGGAATCTCGGCAATCTCAGGTACATACTTCTTGACCGGATCGTCGAGACTGACTTTTCCTTCCTCGACCAATTTCATCAATGCCGTACCGGTGATGGCCTTCGTGGTCGAAAAAAGAGCGAACACTGTATCGGTGGTCATCGGTGTTTTCTTTCCAAGATCGCGTACACCGGCTGCACCCTCATAGATGTTTCCCTCCCGGTCAGTTACCATTGCAACTACACCAGGGGCTCCTCCAGCCCTGCCTACAGCGGTATCCAACACCTTGTCAAGAGTTTCCTTGAGAGCATCCTTTACTGCTTGTCTTGTCATATCTTTACCCTCTTTAAGCGCTTACAATTTTAATTATTTAAAAAATTTTCTGTATTTTCAAAACAAACTATATCACGCACAAACAGAGCCTGTCAAATTTTATTGTGTTGAGCGCTTTTTCATTGTCTTTTTTGAAGCTGTATCAGCAGCGAATTCAGCATTGAAGGCTAAGTTCAAGTACTACAACCGAAAAGGCAGAGAATTTTTAGATTCCACTGTCGGCAAGGATTTTCGCATTGAACGAAATGTCCTTTAGCGTCCTCAAAAGGGGCATATAAAATATTTTGCGATTATTTCCGGGATCAATCTCATTTGGAAAAACAAACTGAATTTTTTCATCTGTGTGGGAAACTGCTAGTAAACTCGGAAAATATCACGTCCGCAATGATTTTTATAATATGACAACACATGTGATATCTAAACAAAAAAGAGTGTATTTAGCAAAGAATATGAATAAATCGTAAAAAATTTACAAACAATTTACATTCTAAGTTGGGAATGATGCATAATTACGATTTGAAGCCGCTTTTTCATTTCTTATTTTTATTTTTTCATTTACAGAATGTTTACAAAAGTTCAAACCGCCTTTAAGTGTTCCTTAACAAATCTTTTCTAAACTTAAGATAGATGAAAAGGAAGTGGATATACATATTCCAATTGCTTGTCAGAATCAATTGTTGATTCAGGAGGAAGTGATTTTCATGGACTTAAATCACGAAATCTTTCTCTAATCGGCAATGTAAAAATGAATCTCTCCATTTCATTAAAAAATAAGAAAGGAGGAAATCAGTTCGATGAATATACGCTTTGCTTCTACACTTGCATGGGCATTTCCGGTTGAGGAAGTGATTAGGCTGGCAAAAGAGTTAAAATTTGTCGGTGTTGAGGTTTGGGCAGAGCATGTGTGGAAATATGAAAGCATGCCTAAACGAATCCGGCAGGTCAAAGAAGAAACAAACATGCAACTGACGATGCACGCAGCAAGCTGGGATTTAAACTTAAGCTCTCTAAATAATGGCATTCGCAAGCAGTCCGTTCATGAAATTATTCGATCTATTGAGCTGGCTTCACAAATTGGGGCTGATAATATTACATTTCATCCAGGAAAGCTGACTCTTGCGGATTCAGACGTTTCTATCCATGAAGAGCTTTTGTTCGAATCAATGGAAGAACTTGATCGAAAAGCTAGACAAGAAGGACTCACGTTATCGTTAGAAATGATGGAATGGAAGGCGAAAGAGTTTATTATTAAACCAGCCGCCGTAAAAAAAGTGATTGTACCTTTTTTCCCGCAAATTCAAACGACATTTGATGTCGCCCACATTCCATTACACGCAGACATTTTTTCTATCTGGAATGAAATGCCGGAGGTAAACAAAATTCATATTAGTGATGCAACAAAAGAAATTCTTCATTTACCGTTAGGTGACGGTGATATCGGAGAAGAAATATTAAACAAATTTTTAACTATCGAGAATATTCCAGTAATTATTGAAGGGTTTGATGCTTCAAAAGATTTGATGGTGTTAAAGAAAAATGTACTGTATATAAAACGGAACGGAAATCGATTGAAGGAGGTCGTCCGTTGAGAATTTTAGTTACAAACGATGACGGAATTTTTGCGCCAGGAGTCGAAGCACTTGTAGAAGTTCTTCAGCATTTTGGTGAAGTTTATGTCGTTTGTCCTGACCAAGAGCGAAGCGCAGTCGGCCATTCCATTACTCTCAGAACACCATTAAAAGTGAAACCTGTGGAAATATTCTCTGGAACGAAAGGGGCATGGGCCGTAAACGGTACTCCGGCCGATTGCGTCAAACTTGGGATGGAAGTACTGTTAAAGACTCCGCCTGATATTTTGTTTTCAGGTATTAATCTTGGTCCGAATTTAGGAAGGGATTTATATTACTCTGGTACATTGGCAGGTGCGGTTGAGGCTTCTCTTTACAACGTTCCAGCCGTATCAGTATCGTTGAACGAATTTGATGAAGCGAAGGTAAATTATTTAAAAACAAAACAGCTTTTGTATAAAGCGGTTGAAATTATTTTACAAAACCGAATTCCTAAAGGAGTTTTTTTAAACATCAATTTACCGAATATTCCGATTTATCTTTGTAAAGGTGTTGAGGTAGTTCCTTTAGATTTGACAGTTTCCCGTTATCGATACGTAGGGCTAAACGATCCGCACGGTCAAGTATATTTTTGGTTAAAAGATGAATTAAACCAATTAGTAAACCTCAACGAAAACAGTGATTATTTAAAGCTAAAGGAAGGTTATATTACCGTTTCACCTGTGGAGTTTCCCGTTCATCACAAACGGAAAATGGAACAGATTGAACGCTGGTTTCGAAAATGCTCTTTAAATTTCTTAAAAGAGGGTAAGGAGGAACATTCCAATGCGTAAATGGTTGTCCGCTTTCACTATATTCACATTACTTTTTGTATTAGCTGCCTGTGGCAGCAGCAATAATGCCTCATCGAGCAATGATGTAGAAACGCAGTCAGAACAAACGAAGGAAGTCTCAGGGGAACTTAATTTCTATACTTCACAGCCTGATGAAGATGCTCAAAGATTAGTGACAGCTTTTAATGAAAAATATCCTGATGTAAAAGTCAATACTTTCCGGTCAGGAACGGAAGAAGTGATTGCAAAATTACAAGCTGAAAAAGAAGCTGGAAACATTCAAGCAGATGTTTTGCTTGTTGCAGACGCTGTAACGTTTGAAAGTTTAAAAAATGACGATCTTTTACTTTCTTACAAATCAAAAGAAGCAGAACAAATTCCGGGTCAGTTTATTGACAGCGACGACATGTACACAGGCACAAAAGTGATGGCAACTGTTCTTGCAGTGAACACAAATAGTGTGCAAAACATACCTGATAGCTGGAATGTATTGACGGAAAGCGACGCAAAAGGAAAAGCAATTATGCCAAGCCCGTTTTATTCAGGAGCAGCTGCATACAATCTTGGAGTGTTTACAAGACAAAACGATTTAGGATGGGATTTCTTCAAGCGTTTAAAAGAAAACGGAATGGCTGTTACGAAAGGGAATGGCGGTGTGTTAAAATCGGTTGCTTCAGGGGAAAAGCCATACGGAATCGTTGTTGATTATCTCGCTGCGCGCGCCAAAAAAGAAGGTTCCCCTGTAGAATTCATCTATCCGAAAGAAGGCGTTCCTGTCATTACTGAACCGATCGGTATTATGAAGGATACAAAAAATGAAGAAGCAGCTAAAGCTTTCGTAGATTTCGTTTTATCAGAAGAAGGACAAAAATTAGCAGCTGAACTTGGATATACACCGATTCGCCAAGACGTTAATGCTCCAGAGGGATTAAAAACGATTGATGAGTTGAACGTACTGAATGCAGACATATCTGAGCTTTATCAATCTCGTGAAGAAGATAAAGCAAAATTTGGTGAAATATTTGGTCAACAATAATTAAAGGAGAGAGGACGATGTTTCCTGGTAAAGAGCAAACAAAAGGGATGACGAGGAGCACGTCCTCGTTTTCTCGTTTCTTCCCATTGAAAAACTTGTGGATGGGTTTCGGGTTTTTACTGATTATTTTATTTTTTATAGTTCCCGTTTTTCGCCTTATCTTATTAAGTTTAACAGAAGAGGGTGCCGTCTCACTTTCGAATTACTCAGAAGTGCTGAAAGAAGAACAAACATGGATCACTGTGAAAAATACGCTTTATATCGTCATCGGTTCTACTTTGGTTTCACTTATTTTAGGGATTGCGATGGCATGGGTTATCGCCTATTTAAACATTAGCGGGAAAAAATGGATGCAGCTGTTTATCTTTCTTCCGTTTATTATTCCTTCATACATTACAACACTTGCATGGGTTCAGTTTTTTAGCGGCAATGGACCAATTGCAGCTGTTCTTCATATGCTTCCGGGAGATTGGAAGCTGCCAAACTTGTATAGCATAGGTGGAATCATTTTTATTTTAGGTTTGTCTCATTATCCGCTTGTATATTTACTAACGGTGGAAGTGTTTAGAAAAATTCCTCTGGAGCTTGAGCAAGCGGCACAAACATGCGGTGCTAAAAGAGGAACTATTATACGTAAGGTCATCCTTCCGCTAGCATTGCCCGGGATTTGCAGCGGCGGGATGCTCGCTTTTTTATCAAATCTTGATAACTTTGGGATCCCTGCTTTTTTAGGTATCCCGGCAAACATTCGTGTGCTAAGTACGTATATTTACGAAGAAGTCGTCGGATTTGGACCGGCTGCCTTTGCAAGAGCGGCCGTTCTATCGATTTTGTTGGGAGCAATTGCTTTAATCGGACTGTCTATTCAATGGCTTCTTTTAAGGCGAAGCCGTGTAATTGAAACGGTCAAACGGGATAAAGAACCTCGCATTCATTTATCGTTGAAGTGGAAGCGTTTGATCGAAATAGCCATTTGGGCATTTTTGTTGTTCACGAGTTTCGTTCCGTTCGTTTCAATGGGTACGACATCATTAATAAAAGCTTACGGGCTCCCTTTTCAATTAGAAAATTTATCACTGGAAAACTATCGATACATTCTATTCTCTGATCCAAAAACGATGTCAGCGATCAGCAACAGCATGAAGCTTGCGATCTTAACGACAATTGTCTCATTGATTGTCGGAACGGCCATTGCGTATCTTCGCTATAAATCACCAAATAGATGGACAAAGTTAGTGGAGCTGTTTGTAACGATACCTTACGCACTGCCGGGGACTGTCTTTGCTCTCAGTATGATCTTTTCATGGATGCAGCCGTTGCCAGGATGGAACCCGGGTATCTACGGCTCCATTTGGATTTTAATTATTGCCTACATTACAAGATTTATCATTTTACAGGTTAGGGGAAGCTACACGGCGCTGACACAGGTAGAGCCTTCCATTGAAGAAGCTGCTCGTACGTCAGGGGCTAAACCTTTGGTCAAATGGCGGCGAATTCTCATGCCGCTTCTTTTGCCGGGTATCATTGGCGGAGCCTTGTTGGTCTTTTTAACCTCTTTGACCGAACTGACAGTTTCCAGCCTTCTATGGTCTACAGGAGCCGAAACGGTGGGAGTTGTTATTTTTAACTACGAACAGGCTGGATATACCACTTATTCCACAGCATTTTCAAGTTTAATTGTTTTAGGAATTTTGTTCGGCAGTTTTTTGTTTATCAGCCTTGAAAAAGTTTGGAGACGAAAGGTGTTGAAACAAAATGATTCGGCTTGATGGGATTTCAAAATCATATGGGGATGTCACAGCTTTGCATTCCATTGATTTAACAATCAAGGATGGAGAATTTATCGCCATTTTGGGACCTTCTGGTTGTGGAAAGACTACATTATTAAAATTACTGGCCGGTTTTATGAAACCGACAAGCGGAACCATTACGATAAATGATACTGTTGTTGCTTCAGCGGAAGCCGTCCTCCCGCCGGAAAAAAGGAACATAGGGATGGTTTTTCAATCATTTGCCTTATGGCCGCATATGACAGTATATGAGCATGTTCAATTTCCTTTAATGCATCATTCGTTTGCTCCAAAGGCTGATAAGGAGCAGCGGGAGGATAGAGTGAAAAATGTTTTACGAATGGTTGGGTTAGAGTCGCTAGCCCAACGATATCCTCATGAACTTTCCGGCGGACAAAAACAGCGGGTGTCTTTAGCACGTGCAATTGCGGCAGAACCAGGTCTTTTATTAATGGATGAGCCTCTCAGTGCTTTAGATGCTGAACTTCGAATGGAAATGAGAAAGGAGATTCAACACATTCATCGTCACACAAATGCTTCCATTATATATGTTACCCATGATCAAAGCGAAGCATTTGCGATGGCAGATCGAATTGTCGTAATGAATCGTGGGAAAATTGAACAAATTGACCGGCCGGAAATGATTTTTACAAGGCCGGAGACAGAATTTGTTGCAACTTTTGTAGGCAAATGCAATTTAATTCAAGGTAAATGGGAGGAAGGAATGTTTATTCCGAAGCCATTTCCTAATGAAAAATGGCCGGATATAGGAGTATCTATTAATTTGAAAAAAAAGGGTCTATATCCTGTCCGTCCGGATCAATGGGCGCTGTCTAAAGCAAAAGAAGGTTCTTCGCATGGGGTGGTAAAATTTGTTCAATATCAAGGAAAAGAAATGTATTACATCGTACAAGTAGGTGAAGAAGAATGGACGGTACATGAATTGATTCAACATACTTCCCGCTTTCAAGTTGGAGATCCGGTCAATCTCGTTCTTCAAAATACTGTAATAAAAAAAGAAGCAGTTCTTGTATAACATAAAAGATTCAAAGTTCTGTGTAAACTTGATTGTCTTGATGGAGATTAAGTTTGGTCTAATCTGCTTGAAAGTACCCTCTCAAATGAGATGGGTGCTTTTTTGTCATTTTTTATAGATTTAAAATTTTATATATTTAGAATAGATCAAAAAATGGAATAGGGTGGAAGACATGAAGTCAAAAAAGTAAGTAGTAGTGTTATCGTTGTGCGGTTTATTTCTGCTTGTCAGTCTATCTGCTTTTTATTTTTTAAACAGTGAAGAAAATGTCAGACAAAAAGATCAAGAGTCAACTAATGAAGCTAGTAATGGGAAGAGTAATGAAGCGAATCTTTCTTCAACGAATACAGGACAACAAAATGAAGAAACAGCTGAAAACAATGAAGATGAATTATCTCTCTTTATTTCTCGTTATCATGATGTATTTAACCAACTAACGAATCGTGTTCAGTATCAAAATATCGATTGAGAAAAATTTCAGGAGCTAGGAAATGATTTGATCGGAGAAATAAATAACATCTTATCCAAAGATGTTTCTTCAGAATATGAAATCTCTAGAAAAAGGAAGAATATCTCTTAAATTGTGGAAAATTTGTTTTTGTATAAGTTGTTAAGACGAAATTTGAATGAATTTACTTTAGAGTCTGTCTATTAAAGAATCGGCTCTACTTTTGTCTTAATAAAGTTATATAGAGGCATTTTTTGATCTATAATGCAAAGACATATAATAAATAAAAAAGATTTTTGTCCTTCATTATTTCCTATCAGATATAATGCTGCCTCGTAAGCGGAATGATACCCTTCCATGACTACAAAAATCATCTGCGATAGTAATAAGATCCCTAACAAGCCAAGCAGGATAGAAGTTCATACTTGCCTGATCTGTTGGGTTAGAGTGTTGTAAAAAATTTAAAAACTTGAGTGAAAGTTTTGTGAATAAAATTTACAAAGATGTATTGATAGTGGTCTGAATATATCTTAAACTTAGATGGTAATAAAAAGTATTTTAGTAAGTAATTTACTGTTAATAGCTAAAAGAAATAAAACAAGCTGTCTTTTCTTTTAGTGCTTTAGCAGTCGGCAATTTAACGTTTGCACTGTGCTCACTCTCTTCAGCGTTTCCAGCTGCAGATCGTGAAAGTGTAGCGGCGGTTGTCTTAAATGTTGTTGAAGCTGGCGGAGCTATTACTGCACTCGTTTCTATTCCAACAGCAGTTGGTTCAGACGGACGTTCATTGAGCGCTGCAGCAGGTTAAGAAGCAATTCGTTAATATCTAAAGAAGGAAATCAAGAAAAGTGATTATCGGCTTGAAAGTCAAACTATTTTTCGATGAAGAATTTTCATACTTTGAAATACAGGTGAGAGAATGTTAATAAAGCTATTATCACTTATGCTATCGATTCGAATGGAACAGCAATATTCTGCTGTCATCGAATTCATTATTAAAAAAGCGCCCTTTTTAAGAAAACTTAGTTCAAAACAGTATATGATGTTTTCTTTTATTCTTGATATTTTGCTTGCCTTCGTCATCGTATCCGTTTTGTACAAATGGCTATACTCCCAGCAATATCGCCAGCAATGGGAGAGTGGTTTCATTGTCTTTTTTCTTCTTTATTCAATTTTTAAGGGAGCCGGAGCTTATCGAAGAACTCATATTCCACCGTTTATGGATCTTATTCAGGCTGCTCCAGTCTCGTTCAAATCAATACATATCACATTTATTGCTTTAGAGCTGGTATGGAGCATTTTTACAAATTCCAGCCTATTTTTTGTTTATATTTTATTTCAATCACGAATTGCGGAATCATTAGATGCTTTATTCTGGATGAAGCAGTTGAATATTTTGCTGCTGGGCGCTCTGTTGTTTATGACGAGCAATAAACTTGCAGGTGCCTATATTCATAACATTGTAGTAAAAAAAATAGGGTGGGTCCGTTTTGTATTTTTCGCCGCTGTCTCAACTGCTTTTTTTATGCTGGGGCGCGTTCTTGTGTCAGGTCTTCTAGTCCCTATTTTCAAAACATTTAAGGATAATTTTCCATCCTTTTTGGCTGCAGCTGAAGATACAGCTTGGGTCAATCTATCTCAGCAGCTGATCAATCTATATGGGAATAAAATAAACTCCTTTCAAAAGAGTTTATTTTCAGACGGCTCTTTATATTTGCAGATTGAACATTTTATTGGGACTCCATGGATGTTAGGGCCTCTGATTTTCCTTCTAGTTGGCGTACTTTCCTTGCCTGTTAAAATGATTCCAACTGAAGATCATGGAGAGATTAAGAGATTTCGTGACTTTTTTCACTTCTATCTACAGCTGCTGCATTGGGTACGTTCTATTTTTTTGCCGAAGAATGCACTGATTTATAAAGATCTACAAATCATACGTGAAAAAAGATGGCTGCTCTCAAAAGAATTTTTTAATTATATGGTCTTATCTTACGAAGCTTTTTTTTATATAGGTTTCTTTACTGCATGTATGTCAGCGACAGGGAACACGGCTCTCCAAATACAGCTATTATTTACATTGAACTTGATGGTTTTGGCTAACCAAGCAATGGAAATGAGAATGTTGACTCCTTCTTTCTTTTCTTTTAGCACCGAAAAAAGAAACATATGGATGTATCAACTATCATTTTCTTCGTTAACTGAATTCTTTTGGGCAAAATTGAAATTGTTTTATTGCCTATATTTAATTCCATCTTTCTTTTTGACGATCGGGAATATAATGATTCTTACGTATTTCCAAATAGCTGATCTCAGGATGATCATTCCTTTTATTGGAATAACTATCTCTTTTTTCGTTTTTCCATTTATTCAATTATACTTGTTTCCATTTATCACTAAGTTTCATTTTATTCATGAATACGAGATTGGAACAACAGAAGAAGAGGAAAGCATAGTAAATAACGGCCAAGCTTTTATGAGGAACTTTCTCGTCATGCCTTTTATTTATTACTTGCTCGCATCACTATTTATTGGTGTATTGAGGGAAGCGGCAGGTGCTGTCAACTACATATCTGTTCTATATTTTATGATAGTTTCAGCCATTTGCCTAATTGTTTGTAAGAACACAATGAAAAAAGGAATTGACCATGTTGAAAAAGTTAAAATCCTTTCTATTACTGAATAAGTGATTGCCTCGCTGGGACTGATTTATTTCTTGTGTTTGAAATCGCTGCTATATACTCGCAATGAGTGCATTCCAAATTTACAACCAGGAAACAATTTTTCTTTCGCAGTTATTTTTATGTTAGAGAGCTATCAATGTTTGGAATTGGTTCGTTGACTTGATGGAAGATGACCGCAGTCACTTTGTTTTACAACGATTCTCATAGGGAAATCACAACTTATATGACCGCTGTCATGTAGGACTTACCTTTTTCTCACACAGTGCTTGAAATACCGGAACTATTAATTTTTTCAATCATAAGTACTTATCCCTTTATCTTGATATTTCTGCTTTATTACGGAATAGTTTCTTACGCTAAAAGGAAGCAGAATAGGAGCTGTGGCGTATTGTCTCGCTTTATTGGATTATAAACTGTTTGTTGATTATTGGAGGATTTCTATATGGTTAAGCTTCAAGTTTCACAACTGGCTTTTCAGTATGAACAAACTGCAGAAAAAGGAGCATTGCTGGAAAATGTTTCTTTTCAATTACATGCAGGAGACCGAGCATGTATCATCGGAAAAAATGGCAGCGGCAAATCAACTTTGCTAAGGCTAATAGCAGGATTAATCCAACCGGATTCAGGCAACATTTTATTTAATGAACAGTATAAGCCTGGAACAGATCGTTTTAAAGAAGCAATGGCCTATATTCCTGATAAACCACTTGTTTATGATGCATTAACTGGATTTGAAAATAAGGAGCTTATTCTTTCACTTTGGAGGATCAAAAAAGAAAAAAGAGCTGCATATGAAGAAAGATTCCAAGAGCTTTGTGAACAGTTTGATCTGACACATGCTTTGCAAAAGCCGGTCAAACATTACTCTCTAGGCATGAAATATAAACTATTCCTTATTAGTATGTTAGCAAGATCACCTGAGTTGATTATTTTGGATGAACCTTTTACTTCATTAGACGAGAACTCACAAAAGCAGTCAATCATGATGCTGAAAGAAGCGTTCAAGGAACAATGCATTTTATTTACAAGTCACCAGCGATATATTTATGCCGAATTAGGCAGCCGATTTTTTCTGCTTGAAAACAGACAGCTAAAGGAGATGAACCTCATATGAAAACTTATTCTCTCATTATGATCGCAATCAGTTTAGTCATGGTTTTGGCAGTATTCGTGCTGAAAATAACAGCATTGCTTGTCGGAAAAATTCTTCTAGCCGTTGCTGCTGCTTTTTTGGTCTCCTCACTGATCCGTTTAATAAGTCTCAAAAAATAAAACCTGCCGACAGACAGCATTTCGGAATTTTGTACAGAAACAGGTGAAGTTTTTTGAAGGCACTGCGGATTGCCTCCCGGATTCAACAGTGAAATCTTACAGAACTAAAGCAGATGGCAGAATCGAGGAAAAGAAATTGTTCGTTAAATAATCAAACAGAGGGGAACACAGAAAAACATTTTTGTTTTAAAATATTAAAACCAAGTATATAATGAAGAAAAGATGTTAAAGGGGCGTGAATACATGAAAAAAATCGTTGCCCTGACAATTTTTATTTTTATAAGTATTACCTGTTTATACATTTCCAGTGATCGTTCCAGTCATACTATAAATGCTGTACACGAAATTAGCACCATCGATCATTTGGCAGAAAATTTTGCTCCGATTGATGGACCAGATATAGGAAAAGACTCTTGGTTTGATATTGCCAGTTACATTTTTATAGCGTTAAGCACCACTTATTTCTGCTATTGCTTTGTGCAATCTGTCAAAAGACGGTTTTTGCTGAATCCCGTCTTTTACGAATCGAATTATGTGGTCTCACCTGCTTGAATGAATCATAAACAAATCATTCAAAGGAGGATGAGTACCATGATTTGGTTACGTATGTTATTGACAGCATTTTTTTCAATTACAGCTCTCTCTTTATGGTCTTATCAAGGATTGGAAATTTTCAACGCGTTTATTGACTTTTTTAGAAAAAATTAATGGATTGAAGAGGGGTTAAAAAGAACTCTCCTTTCCTATCAGCTTGCGGAGAAAGAAGTATTTTTTCTCTGCAAGCTTTTTTATTGTTGAAAATAGCCCACTTTACACTTAGATAAGTCGTCGTTCTTTCATTTGCCGCAACGTGGCCGATCTGAAAAAAATCAAGTAATGGGTAAATTTAAAACATATTAAGAGAGCTGTGCAAAAGAATCCGGCCAGCTTGTCCTCTGAATGAGAGAGGCAAGCTGGCCTCATTTTTTTAAATCGCTATGGATGAAATGGCACACTGAAAGTTTTTGTCGCAGGGATTTAACGGCTTTTTTTAAAATATTCCAGAGTTTTCAATCAAAATTTTTTGAAGCGGTCCTGTGAAATAGCGCTCCCTTTTTCCAATACTCATAAAAAGTTGATCGATTAGTTAAAAATACACCAAATAAAATCAAGAAGGCGCCGATCAGCGTAATGGGTTTCATGATTTCATTTAATATTATGTAGCCGGCGATTAGCGCGACAAGAGGCGAAATGTAAAGCCAAGTTGACGGAAAAACCGGATTTGTTTTTGAAACAAGCCAATAATACAGCCCGTGGCCGACGATGGAGCCGATGATGATTAAATAGAGCAGTGATAACACCGTTTCATAGCTTGCCAGCAGCAGCCATTTGCCTTGTTCGCCCGTTAAAAAGGATAGAGCCAATAAGAAAATGCCGCCGTAAAACATTTGTACGGCATTTGAAAGAAATGGCGAGATATCCGGATGTTTGCTTGTAAACATTTTTGCCCGAACTGTCCCAAGTCCATAAAACCACTCGCTTAATATGATCATAAAGCAAGCCAAAACCCACATGCCGGAGACAGACAAAGAGAACCCCGGTGAAGAGATCAGAAAGACGCCTATTAAAGCAGCCGCCATCCCTGCTAATTGTTCTTTTTTGATCGGTTGTTTATTCTCTCTTGCCTGATGGAGCAGCACCATCATCGGGCCTGTTGCAGATAATACAGCAGCTAGTCCGGACGGGATGAATTGCTCAGCCCAATATAATGAAGCAAAAGTGATAAAAGTTAAGCAAAAACCGTTAAACACGAGAGAAGAGGAAAATAAAACGGTTTTTAATCGATAGTTCCGCATTTTAAAGACGGCCATCATAATCACCCCAGCGGCAAAAAAACGCATTCCCGCTGAAAAAAACGGCGGTACCCCTGCTTCAATTCCGATTTTGATAGCTAAAAAAGTTGTTCCAAAAATTAAGCATATAAAACAGTAATTCAAAATAACCACGACGAATAACTCCTTTTTGTTAAGTTTTTTGATATTATAACGACAACGGTATATAACAGTACAATGCACTGTATAACAGTTATGCGCTTTTATCTTTTGTCTTTTATGTAATGGGAGGGGAGACAATGCAATTATCGATTAATAAAAAATTAGGCACCCCATATTATGAACAAATCAGCAGGCAAATCGAAGAACGGATTCAATCGGGCATGCTTCTTCACGGTGAAAGACTTCCTTCTTTAAGATCGTTAGCAAATGAACTTAATGTAAGCTTTCTGACGGTGCAAAAAGCCTACAAACTGCTGGAATTGAAAGGATATATACAGATTCAGCAAGGTAAAGGTGTTTTTGTTGCAGCGGGAAAGAAAAAATCATATGAAAAGCACTCTGAATCTTTCGGCTGGCAGCATCAGATGAAGATGAATGGAACAAGATCACAATATCTCGCCTATCGTGAAAAAGAGATTTATGACTTTTCCCAAGCAGTCGTTTATCCAAGGCTGCTTCCATCTCACTTCCTTGTTCAAGAAATGAAAAAAATATTGGAGCAGCATCCCCTTGTGTTGTCGACATATGGTCCTATTGAAGGAGATGAAGAATTAAGGTATGAAATTGCCAATTACTTATTTAACTTCCATCACTTATCTGTTAAACACGACAAAATGATCATTACAAGCGGTGCACAGCAAGGAATTGACTTAGTGGCGCAAACTTTGTTAAGTCCAGGGGATGTTGTGATGGTTGAAAGCCCTTGTTATGGTGCGGCCATTGATGTGTTTGTCAATAAAGGATTTCAAGTCGTATCGATTGGAGTAGATGAAGAGGGATTGAAAGTGGATGAATTGGAGGATAAATTGCAGGTGCATCAACCAAAACTATTATATGTAAACCCAACCTTTCAAAATCCTACTGGAACATGCATGCCGGAAAAGAGCCGCAAGCAATTGGTAGAACTAGCAGAAATGTACCATTTTTTAATTTTAGAAGACGATTCATTCAGCGAAGTTTCATTTGACAATATTACGGTGCCAAAGCCAATAAAATTCTTTGATAAAAACGGTCACGTCATTTACCTTAAAGGATTTAGCAAAACAATTGCGCCTGGCATTCGCATTGCGGCTGTCATTGTGGATGGGGTTTTATTCGACTGGCTGTACGGTACGAAAGCGACGATGGATATCGGAAGCCCGCTCTTACCGCAAAAAGCGTTGCTTCCCATTTTGCGAACGGAGCGGATGAAAAATCATATGGAAAAACTAAAAATTGCGCTTGAATTAAGAAGAAATACGGTTCTTGACGCATTCAAAAATTTAGAGGAAGTAATGGTTTATAAACCAAAAGGAGCATTCCTGTTAGAAGTTTTTTCGGGGACTTGAATAAAAAAAGCCCTCTTGGTATGATTCGGGGGTGTCAATCGCACGAATTGACCCCTAATTTGGATACCAAGGAGGACTATACATGAATTCTATCTCAAACAAGAAGATTAATCAAGTCACCGATCAAACGCTCGTCGTTGGCATGGATATCGCGAAAAAGAAGCATTATGCCTGCTTTGTGGATGAGCGAGGGAGGGTGCTAAAAAAATCGTTTCCCGTTCCGCAATCCAGAGAAGGGTTGGAATGGTTGTACCAGTGCATCGTGAAAGCGATGGAGGAATTTGAAAAAACGGAAGTGATCGTTGGCATCGAGCCAACGGGACATTATTGGCTCAATCTCGCTTACTTTCTTGACGAGAAGGGCATTCCTCTCGTCATGACAAACCCGATGCACGTGAAGCGCTCCAAAGAGCTAGACGACAATCTTCCAACCAAGCATGATGCGAAAGACGCGCTCGTCATTGCCCGGTTAGTGAAAGACGGCCGATTCAGCTATCCGCGCATTCTGAAAGGGATGGAGGCCGAACTGCGCGTTGGAGCGACATTTCGCTCCAAATTGGTGGAAGAACAGGGAGCGATTCGAAATCAAATGATTCGCTGGCTTGATCGATATTTTCCGGAGTTTTCCCAAGTCTTCCCGTCATTTGGGAAAATGGCGCTCGCGGTGCTGGAATATACGCCATTTCCGAGTGATCTGGCAGGAAAAGAACTAGAAGAGGTGCTGGCCCTTTACCGGCAAAGTGAGGGATTACAATCGCCACAAAAGCCGAAAGCGAAGAAGTTGATGGAATTGGCCCAACACTCCATTGGCGTAACGGAAGGACAACAGATGGCCCGTATCGAAATCGCCACGCTTGTCCGCCGATATCGCCAGCTGGAAAAAGAGATCGAGGCATTGACAGAACAGCTGATTGAACTCGTACAGACATCGGTCGAGTACGAATGGTTGAAGACCGTTCCGGGCTTAGGCGATGCGACCATCGTAGAATTGTTATCAGAGATCGGGAGTTTCTCCCATTATCAGGATCCGCGGCAGCTTATCAAATTAGCGGGCCTGACGCTGCGGGAACATTCCTCCGACCAACACAAAGGGCAAAAACGGATCTCCAAGCGTGGAAGAAGGCGGTTGCGCGCCCTCCTCTTCCGCGTGATGATGCCGATGATCCGCCACAACGAAGCGTTTCGGCAGCTGCACGACTATTACACGACACGTCCTGATAATCCGTTGCGGAAGAAGCAATCGATTGTGGTGTTATGCGGAAAATTATTGAAGGTATTGCACGCTGTATGTACGAAGCACCAAGCGTTCGATGCGAAGCGAATGATGCAGGACATCTTTGGCCTCGAAACGGCTGCTTGATGCCTATAGTCTCGATTCTCTAGACAACAAGGATGACACGGAGAAGCTGGCGCGATATCATCCATTCGACCTTGAGTCCCTAAAGGAGCTTAGCCGGCCTCTGCCTGATGACTAGACCGAACGAAGGAATGTAGGCACAAGGATGCCAAGAGACATGGGAGGGTTCGTCATCATCAGCGATGCAGAGATCCACGGTGCATCCCATACGCTTCCCCCCACTACAACCAAATTTAACCAGTAGTGGCCGCGAAGCGTACCCAGTCAATGTAAGATATACACATATTTAAGAAATAATGTTAGAAACTTTGTCGAAAAATATTTTTTTGACACCCCTGAAACGGCTACAACCGTTGATATATCAACATTTATAGAGGGAGGTTTCTCCCATGAAGTTATTTGTCGGAATAGACGTCAGCTCTCAAGATATGAAAGCTTGTGTCATGAATTTAGATGGTGAAACATTATCTTCTCTAACTGTTGAAAACAATTTAACTGGGGCATCTTATCTACGAAATCAAATCGTGGATATTGCCCGAAAAAACTTGATTCAAGAGATTCAAATCGGGATGGAAGCCACATCGGTTTACAGTTGGCACCCAGCCATGTTCTTTCATGAAGATGAATCTCTGAAGAAGTTTAATACAAAAGTATTTACGATTAACCCAAAACTAATTAAGAAGTTTAAGGAGTCCTATACGGATCTCGATAAAACAGGCCATATCGATGCCTGGATTATTGCGGATCGACTCCGTTTCGGACGCCTTCGACTTTCTGCTGTCATGCAGGAACAATATATTGCCCTTCAAAGGTTAACGAGAATGAGATATCATCTCGTTCACAATTTAACTCGTGAAAAACAGTATTTCCTCCAAAACCTTTTTTACAAGTGTAGTTCTTTTACAGTTGAAGTGAAAAGCTCCGTGTTTGGAAACGCCATGATGGAGCTGTTACTCGAAAAGTATAGCCTGGATGAAATCAGCTCCATGGATCTTAAGCAACTTGCGCATTATCTTCAGGAAAAGGGCAAAAACCGCTTTACTGATGCCGAATGTATAGCCAAATCTATTCAAAAGGCAGCCAGATCTTCTTATCGCTTATCCAAGTGTGTAGAAGACTCGATTGACCTTTTGTTGGCGACTTCCATTGAGTACATTCGAAGTATTACCAAGCAGATCAAGGAATTGGATAAAGCCATTCAAAAGCTATTAGAGGGCATTCCAAACACTTTACAGACGATTCCTGGCATCGGACCCGTTTATTGTGCCGGTATATTAGCTGAAATTGGACAAATTGAACGCTTTGATAATCAAGCATCATTAGCGAAATATGCCGGGTTAACATGGTCCAAACATCAATCAGGAAAGTTTCAGGCAGAGGAAACAAACATGATACGATCAGGAAACCATTATCTTCGTTACTACCTAGTTGAAGCTGCCAACTCGGTACAACGAAATGAACCTGAATTTCGGGCATATTACCTGAAAAAGTATCATGAAGTTCCAAAGCACCAACATAAAAGAGCACTCGTCTTAACCGCAAGAAAACTTGTGCGTTTGGTCGATGCGCTGCTACGTAACGACCAAATTTACACGCCTAGAAGGAAGGTGAATAAATAGGGGAATAGCAAAACCCTAAATCCTTCTATAATTTCCAGTAAATGTAATTCATTTTACTGGGTTTCTTTAGTATTGCCTTTTTTAGAACTTTTGCGGTTTAGATTTTCCAATTCCTTTGATTTTGGTGCTTGACATATTACCGCAGGACTTCATTCATTTTCCGTGTATCATATGATGATGGGGTGTTGATGTGTGGGCTAGTATCAGATAGATTACCTCCCATATTTGCCTGCTAAACAAACTAACAATTTTTTCAACATTTTCATTCTCCTTTCTAAAAACGTAACCTCAAAACTCAACCGTCACTTTCACTTTCATCGGAACTTCCTGTGGCAAGTAAATGTACATCCACCGAATGGCCCTTTAAAAATTACAAAATACATTCAAAAACCTCCTAATCTATTTCTCTTTACTCACTGTATCCAGCTCTCCACTTCCAGTCCGTAAAATCAATCCTTTTCGGTCGATTGGAAAGGTCACACTTCCACCCAGTCCTGATCCGTTTAGAAATGATAATTTAAATATGTACACAAATGCTTGAATAATAATGTACAAAATTGACTTTAGATTTCATACTAATCATGAGGTGATTAGTATGTACATATCGATTAATGTCGAATCTGATTTTGAGATTAAGAGTCTTGAAGACTTACCAAAATGAAAACAACTAATGGAGCATTTGAAGATGAAAATGAATAAAAGTCAATTAGCTAGAGATCTAGGTGTAGATCGTAGAACCGTTGATAAATATTTAAATGGATTTTTTCCGAAACGTACACGAAAGAAGCCTTCCAAAATTTATGAATATTGTGAAATCATTGCGGCACTACTTTCGGAAGATGCGAAGCAGAAGTTTTATTATCGTCGTGTACTATGGCAGTATTTAAAGGATCATCATGGACTGGATTGTGCAGCATCGATGTTCCGAGCGTATATTGCGAAAACGCCCGAATTAATGCTTACTTTCAAGAGGATAAACAGATTCCTTCTCCTAAAGGCACAGCACGTTTTGAAATGCCTATAGGAAAACAAGCACAATTGGATTGGAAAGAGAGTATTCCTTGCTTTCGCTTGGTGGCCTCTTCATCCAGATAATGGTTCCACCATTATCTGGATGAAGAGGTTGTTTTTTCTCCCACAATAATTTACTCATACTATAATAATACCTTTCAAGATAAGAGGATATTAAATTTTACTACTAAAATAGTATTTACTTTTTATTATTTATTACTTATATTGTATTATTTTTCTATCAATGGAGGTGATAATATTTGTAATATAATTAAATGTTTACCTATTTTTTTAATTATTTCCATACTCTTAAGCTGTTCAAATCAATCAGTTAATTCTAATATTGAAAATTATTCAAAAGAGGACGATGGTACATGGGGTTTTAGAACTGTTTTCTCAAAAAATATTACTAAAACAAAATTTAAACAAAACAATGTAAAAGTTGCAGTTTTAGATAGTGGGATAAATAAAAGCCATCCTGCTCTAAAAGGAAGAATTGTTGAGTCATACAATGCTTTAAATCCAAATGAAGATGTAATAGATGACTATGGTGATCTTGGACATGGTACTGCAATTGCAGGAATATTAGTTGCAAAGGAAATAAAAGATGGTATTACAGGAATTTCTCCGACTATTAAATTGTATGATGTTAAGGTTTTAAATGAAGAAGGAAAAAGTGATGTAGAAACAGTAGTTCGTGGTATTGAATGGTGTATAAAGAAGGAAGTAGATATAATTAACATCAGCTTTGGATTTGAAGTTAACCACGAAGAATTAGAACAAATAATTCAAAAAGCATTAAATAAAGGTATTATTATTGTCGCTTCATCTGGTAACACTTTAGGGTTACGGGTAGATTATCCAGCGAAATATGATGGAGTAATATCGGTAACTGCTTTAAAACCTAATCTTCAACGATCTAGTATTTCAGGTAAGGGAAAAATCGAATATGCAGCACCAGGAATTAATATTTTAACTACAGATTCAAAAGGAGGATATAGTGAATTTAAAGGAACTTCTTTTGCAACAGCTTTTGTAAGTGGAACTATTGCGACTCTAATTAGTAATACAGAAGAAAAAATTACTAACAAAAATTTAAAAACTTTTCTGAAGCCTTATGTAAAAGATTTAGGTAAAAAAGGGTTTGATGAAGAGTATGGATACGGTTTAGTTCAAATAAAATAAAGAAAGAGGGTAATGTTTTTGAAAAAACACATTATTAGGTTAATAATATTAACGATGTTTTGTTCTATATTACCAAATTTTAATAACATTTATGCAGAATCAAACTATCAATCTAATATTACTGAAATAAATACTGAAGAAATAGAACAAGAATTAGCAGAAGATTTTGGAACAGATGTTGCTGAACAGCTAGATATGGAAGCTGAAATTATTAATAATGAATCAATAATAGTTAATACAGAGATTGAAACAGAAGATATTTCTGTTTCAACAAATGTTGAATATAGTACTGATGATGAAGTTATTACTGTAGATGGAACTTATGAGGAAAATGGAGAAACTATTGTTCAAAGCTTTGATGTAGTAGTACATCACGTAGAGGGTGAAGAGTTTACTGCTACTTTTATTGATCAAGAAACTGGTGAAATATATGATATGAATACTATAGAAGCGCAAGCGTCTGCTTGGCCAGTGGTAATAATAGCTGCTGTTGCAAGATATGGAGTTAACTATGCCATAAAAAAATTCGGAAAAAAAGCAGTAACCAATGTGGTAAAGAGACATAGTTACGGAAAAGTATTGTCTTCTGTCTCAAAATTAGATAAAAATAAAATTAATCACATTATGCAACCAAAACACAACTGGCATAAGGTAACGAAAAACAACTGGAATGAGGTTTCAAAAGTAATTTCACATGTGATGCGCTATGGGAAAGAATCTTCGTATAAGTCTGTAAGAAAGAAAACTTTAAAAATGAATGGCCATACTGTTACTGTTACCTTTACACGAATTCGTGGGCAAATAAAAATAAGTGATGCGTGGGTGAATAAGTAATGATAAAAAATTTAGATAGTCTTATACTTTCGAATAATTTTGAAGATGCCAAAAGATTAGTTGAATCAATAGATTTTAAGACATTTTCTGAAGAAATTCTTTATAATGCGTATAATAATTGTAGTATTATTTATTATAGTTTCTTAAATTACTTATTAATTGAAAATGAGACTAGTAAAATACATGACCTTGCATTCTCCCTATTAGTAAATCCATTAAGCCATTTGGAAGGTGCATATAATTCAGCACTATATCATGCATTGAGATCTGTTGAGTTAACAAATAGAAAAGATGTGGGAAGTTTAGAAAATTTACTATTTTTAAATACCATACCAGATAAACTTATTAGTGACGAAGAAGCAATTAAAATTTGTAAGGAAATTTTAAAGCTCGATAATAAAAATGAATTGGCTAAAGAATCCCTAAGTGAATTATTACAAAATTAAGCAGTAGCATTGCATTAAGTTAATTTTAATTTGTCAAGCCCAATTTTATGTTAAATTTCATCTTTTTGGATATAAAAAAACTCCTTATAATTAGGATTGGCAGTCCTATCCAAATCCTAAGAATAAGGAGAAACTATTATGGATAAGAATACCACAGAATCCACAATAAATGAACTATTGAAAGAGATCGATCCAATAACTTTTTCAAAACTAATTAATGTGATTGACGTTGACAAATATATTAAAAAATTAACGGTGTATAAGTTTTTACAACTTTGTATCATCGCTCAGATAAATGAATTGGAAAGCTTAACAAAATTGGCCAAACATTTGAAAGACAAGGAAGAGTTGCAGACATATCTGGAATTTGATGCAATTAGTACTTCGCAACTTTCTCGCAAATTAGGCCAATTATCCCCTCAACTGTTTGAAAAAGTATTTAAATATCTGGTCTTAAAGATCCAAGGGCAAATGAAAAATGCCCCGATCATCCGAAACATTGGTCGTCTTCTGGTCATTGATTCTACCACGATGAGCATGAGTTTGAGCCAATATCCATGGGCAACTTTTCGTAAGACAAAGGCTGGTGTTCGACTCCATTTAAAGGTTGTTGTAACGAAGGATATCACTGTTCCGGATCAAGGGATTATCTTACCCGCGAAACATGCCGATCGCACACAGATGGACGAACTCATTGAAATCGATCCAAATGCGATTTACTTGTTTGATCGAGGGTATGTCGATTACAAACAGTTCGACCGCTTATGCCGAGAAGGGGTGCGATTCATTACCCGGCTTAAAAAGAACGCAGAGATTGAAGTTTTATCGGAACGGATTCCCAATCCAGAACGTTTGATTTATAGGGATCAGATTGTCATTTTAGGAAATGACCGTAATCATACCAAAATGACTCATCCTCTCCGATTGATCGAAACGGTCGACAGCGAAGGGAATCCCGTGATCATCATAACCAATTGCTTTGATCTTTCTGCGGAAGAGATTGCAGATTTATACCGATATCGCTGGAAGATAGAGACCTTCTTTAAATGGATGAAACAGCACCTTAAGATAAAAAGATTTTATGGAAAAAGTCAAAATGCCGTTTACAATCAAATTTGGATCGCCCTAATCACCTATTGCTTACAGGCCATGCTCCAATTAAAAGTGAATCACGATGGTCCTTTATTAGAGATCAAGCGAAGTTTACAGAATCTGCTTTTTAAAGGTTTTGACTGTTTTGTTCGCTCCCTTTTTAAAAAGCCAATTCGAACGTCCAACGGTCGGAAAAAATACGATTGGGAAAAAGATTTTGAAACCATCGTGTACCAATTTGAAGAAGGGGAGGTGGAACACCTAGACGATTTAGTTTATGATCCAATGTTTCTGTAATATATTACCAAATTGTGGAAATGGACTGCCGATTAAGACGTCATTGTCCTTTTAAGCTTGCTTAGAAAGATTGTATGTCTGAATATTCAGTTACATGAAATAACTGGAATTTTTATTGAGCTTGACAAACATTAAATTTTTTTATGCAACGCTACTGATATAACTTAAATTTAGAAAAAGAAATGCTCCCGCAAACGAAAGATATCATTCAAGGAGTAAAAAAATCTTTGTATTTACAAATGGAAACAGTGTAATGGCACAGTACAACAATTATTTGAAAGCATTTTGATAAATAATTGCAATTTATATACACAAAAAGATGCTATCTATGTGTTATGACGAAGGAGGAAAAAAGGTGCGGCAGGAAATTGTACTTCCTAAATTGGATTCATCAATGGAAGAGGCTCGTATAGTTTCATGGGAGGTCAAAATTGGTGATACCATTAAAATAGATGACCCAATTTTAATTGTTGTAGAAACTGAAAAATCCAGTCTTGAGGTTGAATCAGAAGTAGAGGGAACGTTAGAAGAAATTGTTGTGGATGAAGGTGAAACTGTACCAGTAGGAACTGTTCTTGCATATGTATCGAGTGGTAAACATTCCACCGAACAAAAAGGCAGCTCCGATCATAATCCTGTAAAAGAAGAGAACATCTCACCAGGAAAGACTGAAAGAATCCGAGTTTCTCCAGCAGCTAGAAGACTTGCAAAGCAGCGCGGAGTAGATCTAACCAAAATTAAAGGCTCGGGACCAAGGGGAAGAGTGATTCTGAAAGATGTGGCGGAAGCAGCTGCAAATGTAGTGAATCAAAGTGTTAAAACAGAAAATAAAGTCATAGCATCGATACATGCTAAAGGGAAAAGGGTTAACCTTACAAGTATGAGAAAAACGATTGCGCAGCGAATGACCGCAAGCTTTATGAATGTTCCTCAATTCCAAATCAAGAAAAGAGTCGATGTATCATCCATTGTGCAATTGCGGCAGGCAGTAGTTTCAAGCATTGAACATTCGGCAGGCGTTCGTTTATCATTTAATGATTTTCTCATACAGGCGGTGGCTTTAACATTGAAGAAATTCCCGAGGGTAAATGCCTCATTCATAGATTCTGAAGGAGATCCTTATATTTTGGAGCATGAAGATATTAATATTGGTCTAGCGGTTGCTATTGATGACGGTTTAGTTGTTCCCGTCATCCATCAGGCAGATCAATTGTCCTTAATCGAGATTGCAGAAAAAAGAACAGAATTGGTTGAAAAAGCGAGAAAAGGCTTATTGAAGCCTGAAGAAATGCGTGGAGGAACTTTCACAATCTCCAATCTTGGCTCAGTTGGAGTTGACGAGTTTGTGGCAATCGTAAATCCTCCTGAAACCGGCATCTTAGCAGTTGGAAATATAATAGAACAGCCTGTTTTAACGAATCGTCATGAAACTTTGATAAAGCCGATGATCACATTAAATGCTTCATTTGATCATCGTACAATTGATGGCGCCTACGGTGGAAGATTTCTCGCTCAATTATGTGATCAACTGCAATCAGATCAATGGAATATCTTTTCAACAGTAAAATAATGAAATCATTAGGAAGTTGCCATGATGAGCATTCGAACATTAAAACAATTTTTCTGAGAAGGACATTAAGCAAAGCTTTTAATCAAGCTATCTTTGACTCTGATCTGAGGAGTAGGAGCTGGTGCACACCGAAAATATTGTCTGAAGATTTAGAATGACTAGACATAATTTTCAACTTGATAGAAACATATAATAGGATTTCCGGCCATCTCCTTTTTATAAACCAAGGTCAGCAGGTTTTATAAGCAGTACCGGAGGCAGTACCAGAGTATCACTCGTTTTTGAAAATAAGCTTGCTTGAAAAATTGAAACAAATGACGGAGTTTTAGATGGAGTCTTCTCCATCCTCCGCCATTTATATTTTTAGGCGGTAACTAAAAAACAAGTGAGAACTGATTCATCAACGCCTGCATCAAAAAGTTTCAAAAATTCGGAACAACTTGAAATTTTCATGAGAAGCTTTTTCTCCAAAATAATGTTAGCATGATAGGAGAGTGTAAAAATGGGCAATATGAACAAAATAACCGATACCCTTCAGCGTCCTCTCCGTGATTTGCGCATTTCAGTTACTGATCGGTGTAATTTTCGCTGCCGCTATTGTATGCCAGCGGAGATTTTTGGTCCTTATTTTCAATTTCTCAAAAATGATCAGTTGCTCAGTTTTGAGGAAATAACTCGACTGGCTCGCATTTTTGCCTCACTTGGCGTCGAGAAAATTCGCCTATCAGGGGGAGAGCCGTTGCTGCGCAAAGAGCTGCCGAAGTTAATTGAAATGCTCGGTTCTATAGAGGGTATTTCTGACATTGCTTTGACTACGAACGGTTCTCTTCTTGCCAAACATGCGAAAGCGTTAAAGGACGCTGGTCTTCACCGTGTCAACGTTAGTTTGGACAGCTTAGATGATAAAGTTTTTCGCCAAATGAACGGCGGCCGCTGTGACGTCAAAACAGTTCTTGAAGGGATTGAAGCAGCCGCAAAGGCAGGTATGAAGGTGAAAGTGAATATGGTTGTACAAAAGGGGATCAATGATCAGGACATTGTGCCCATGGCGCGTCACTTCCGCGGGACCGGACATGTTTTACGCTTTATTGAATTTATGGATGTAGGAAATAGCAACGGCTGGAATCTTACACAAGTGGTATCTAAGCAAGAAATTTTCGAACGTGTGAACGCTGAAATGCCGTTAGAACCAATCCCGTCCAATTATTTTGGAGAAGTAGCCTCTCGTTATCGCTATCGCGGCACAAATGAGGAAATAGGCATTATTTCTTCCGTAACGGACTCTTTTTGTTCCACGTGCACAAGAGCTCGACTCTCAGCGGACGGCAATCTTTACACCTGTCTATTTGCCTCGCAAGGGACAGATTTGCGGGCGCAGCTCCGCAGCGGGGCAAAGGATGAAGAAATTAGGAATCTCATTCAGGATGTTTGGAGCCGTCGAGCTGATCGTTACTCTGAAGAAAGATTTAACAATACAACGATGCCGAACAAAAAGAAGATAGAGATGTACTATATTGGAGGATAAAACAGAGCGGGGGGGAGAAAAGAACATATATTTCAGCTAATCGCTATGATAACAACGAAATTGTCGGTCGACTAAAGGGACAAAAGAACGTATTTTTCAACTAATGAAAGGCGCAGGATCATTTCAAAATATACAGGTGGTGATTGCATGTTATATATCCCGAATTCTTCCCCTATCCCATTTGAAGAAGCACAACGTCTTATTCTCTCTGTGATACGTCCCCTTCCGGTTATTACCATACCTCTGTCTAAAGCTCTTGGGTACTATCTAGCGGAAACGGTAAGGGCTGATCACGATGTCCCTATGTTTGACCGTTCCACTGTAGACGGTTACGCTCTGCGTGCGGAGGATGTGATCAATGCCAGCGCTTCTGACCCGGTAAAGCTGAAGGTTTTGGAAGAGATTCCCGCTGGATATTTACCTCAACAAAAAATTACCCAAGGTACGGCCAGCCGCATTATGACGGGAGCACCTATCCCCGAAGGTGCAAACGCAGTCGTTATGGTAGAGAAAACTGAGAATGCAATGGAAGATAGCGAAAGCGTTTTGGTTTATCAATCGGTTAAAATTGGCGACGCTATTGCCAAAAAGGGACAAGATGTTGAAGAAGGGAAGGACGTCCTCACACAAGGGACGCTTTTAGGACCAATTGAACTGGGTCTGCTCGCTACATTCGGGATTGCATCTGTTGCGGTTTATGCGAAGCCTAAGGTTGGTATTCTTTCAACGGGAAGTGAATTATTAAACGTAGATGAGCCGATCGTCCCTGGAAAGCTTCGTGACAGTAACGGCGTAATGCTGGCCGGTCAAGTGAGTCAAGCAGGAGGTGAACCGGTTTATTTCGGGATTGCCCCGGACAAAGTAGAAGAGCTAGAAAAAAAGATGCTAGAGATTCTACAGCAGGTGGACATTTTAGTAACAAGCGGAGGCGTGTCCATGGGCGAATATGACTTCCTTGGAAAGGTATTTGAAAAAATTAATGCGAAAGTGATATTCTGGAAAACATTAGCTCGCCCTGGAATGCCAGTTTTGTGCGGAGTATGGCAGGATAAGCCGATTTTTGCTTTGGCAGGAAATCCAGCTTCGTCTTACGTCAATGCACATCTTTATGTGCTGCCTGCTATACGCTATATGAGCGGTTCTAAGGATCCGCTGCCGAAACGGGTAACGGTTGTATGTGACGAGGCAATTGAAGGGAAGCAAATGCTTCACACCCGGTTTTTACGAGGATTAACGTACGTTTCCCCAACCGGTGAACTAAGAGTGAAAATATCAAAGAAACAAGCTTCTAATGTTCTGTCCAGCTTTCTGGAAAGCAATTGTCTCGTTAAAGTGCCTGGGGGAAAAGGATTTAATGCAGGTGAGAAAGCGGAAGTGTATTTGCTGGGTGCGGTTGAGGAATTGAGACAGTGACAATGAGTCTGGGGGAGAGATGGTTTGAAAAAGGTTGGAGCAATTATTTTAGCAGCCGGAATGTCAAAACGGATGGGAAAACCAAAGCTGTTATTATCTCTAGGTGGGAAGCCATTATTTCGCTACTCTGTGAACACCGCTGCCGCAGCTGGCTTAAAACCAATTGTATTGGTCGGCGGCAAACATATCGAAGAGCTGCGCAAACACACATCTGATTTAACAGAAATAGAAATCATTGAGAATCGGGATTATGAATCCGGCATGGCTTCCTCTCTTAAAGCAGGGATTCAGGCTTTAAAGGGACGAACGGATGCAGTCTTCGTATTTTTGGCAGACCAGCCCTTTGTACCTCCAATAGTTATAACTAAATTACTAGAATCTTATGATCAATATCGAAAAGAAGGTGTCCGCATTTTCCGCCCTAAGTATAATAATGTGCTTGGACACCCTGTATTGTTTGATGCTGAATTATTTGATGAATTTGAGCAAATTCAAGGTGATGAGGGAGGAAAATCAATTGTCCAAAAACATTATTCCAGCTTAATGGCTGTACCGTTTGAAAATTCAGAATGGGGATTTGATATTGACACCACAGAGGATCTGCTCAAACTAAAAAGGATTGCGCAAAAATATATTTAACAAAAATAGGGATAACAATAGATTCATTGTTGTCCCTTTTTAAATTTGTGTAACGGTCGTTGTACTTGAAGAAGTGCGTGGTTTTATTCAATCAAAAATTTCCCGGTTCAACAAGATTGACCGAGACTTTAGAAAATTTATTGCAGGAGTCCCATATTGAAATCGATAAACAAACAGCTCTGATGGGGTCTATATATAATTCGTATCTTAATAAGGCTCTTTATGATTGTAGAGAAAATTGTATCTTAGTTATCCGGTATTAGAAATTGCAAGCAAATCCTTCCTTGATCATCATTCATTAGGACACTTGTGCGAGTGGTCCTCATCTCTTTGCACCACTGTGTACGAATGCGGTTCTTCCATTTCGTTTTAATTTCTCCCGTTCATTCAGATAGTTTATGCTTGACAGTTTCTCAAAAATGGTATTAAATTTGCATTAAGGAAAAATATATGCAATAACAACAAAATTTAAACTCAATAAAATAAATATGTGTGAAGGAATTTTTTTAACATAAAGTTTGCCCTTAGGCAATATTTATAACTATGGTAAAAAAGTAGGTGAAGGAATGGGAAAATTTCCTATTTGTGCAACATGAAGCCGACAACTTTCTGTAAAGTATTAAGCCAAACGGTAAGCTGAATGGCGAAGCTGAAACAAATCAACTAGCGAAATGAAATTCATGTCTGTAAGTGTTTTGGCATTTATTCATTGATTGCGTTTTTTCAGTTTTGTTTCTTCTCAGGAATAAAAACAAATTGAGGTTACATATAGGAGTTTTCTATAAAAAACGGACAATGTTTGATTCCTGAATTCACAATTTGCCAGAATGGTTGTCGATATTTAATAGAAATCGTTCGCCAATGAACTAGAGAGATGGGCTGACTTAAAAATCAAATCAATTCATAAAAATAAAAGGAGAGTGCGAAAAAATGAAAAATTTTATGAAAAAAATGGGGTGCTTATTCTTAATTAGTGCCTTGCTGGTGTTAAGCGCATGTAGTTCTGGACAAGAAGCATCCAAACGATCAAAAGATGGAAAAATTAATGTCGTCACAACGATTGCACAAATTGGCGAGCCGTTGTCTGTAATCGGCGGCGATCGTTTAAATGTCAAAAGTTTAATGGGGCCGTCTGTAGACCCTCATTTGTATAAGGCGACTCAAAGTGATATGGAAACTCTTGAAGAAGCAGATATCATTTTTTACAACGGATTGCATTTGGAAGCGAACATGGTTGAAATATTTGAAAAGATCTCTGAATCAAAACCTGTTCTTGCAGTAGGTGAAACCATTCCTGAAGAATCTCTTTTAAAGGATGAAAAAGGGGTAGTTGATCCTCATATTTGGTTTGATCTGGACCTTTGGCAGCAGGCATTGGATGCTGCGGTTGAACAATTAAAAGAATTCTCTCCGGAAGACGCAGATTATTTTGAAGAAAATAAAAAGAAATATTTTGCTAGATTAGCTGATTTGAAAAAAGAAGCCGAAAAGCTTGCGGACATTCCAGAAAGTCAAAGAGTTCTTGTCACAGCGCATGATGCTTTCGGATATTTCGGACGAATGCACGGCATTAAAGTAGTTGGTCTTCAAGGACTTAGCACTGAATCCGAAATCGGTGTTACAGATATTCAAGATACGATTGACATTATTAAAAAGTACAAAGTTCCTGCCGTATTTATCGAATCAAGTATTAATGAAAAATCGATCAAGGCTGTCATAGAAGGAGCGAAAAGTGAAGGAATTAACGTTACATTAGGCGGGGAGCTTTACTCTGATGCAATGGGTGAGAAAGGAACAGAAGAAGGGACTTATATAGGAATGTATCGCCATAATATCAATACGATTTATGAAGCATTAAGCGAAGGAGGAAAATAGCATGGCTGAAGCAGTGCTTCAAGTAGAGAATCTGTCCGCTTCCTATCGAAAAAATACAGTGCTCTTCGATGTGAATTTTGTAGTGCAGGCTGGTTCGTTAGTGGGAATCGTCGGTCCGAACGGTGCTGGGAAGTCGACGCTTTTAAAAACAATATTAAATCTTCACCCTTCCTTAACGGGATCAGTGAAATTTTTCGGATTGCCATTCAACAAGGTCCAAAAAAGGATCGGTTATGTACCACAGCGAGGTTCGGTTGATTGGGACTTTCCAACAAACGCATTGGATGTTGTCACTATGGGACTATATGGGCAAATCGGATGGCTGAAGCGGCCATCCCGATTGCATAAACAAAAAGCATTCGAGGCCCTGGAAAAATTAGGGATGGCTGATTGCGCTGACCGTCAGATAAGCCAGCTTTCTGGCGGTCAACAGCAGCGTGTGTTTTTAGCACGCGCATTAGTGCAAAATGCCGACTTGTATTTTATGGACGAACCGCTGGCTGGTGTTGATGCAGCAACAGAACGCGCTATTATGGCATTGCTGAAAGAATTAAAAGCTTTAGGAAAAACGGTCATGGTCGTGCACCATGATTTGCAAACAGTAGAAGATTATTTTGACCATGTTCTTTTATTAAATCGCACCGTCATTCAGTACGGAAAAACGAAGCAAATTTTTACTAGAGAAAATATTTCGCGAACTTATGGAGGAGACTTGCGCTGGTTGAGAGAGGAGAGTCTTCATGTTCACAATCCTATTGAATAGCAACACACAATGGGTGTTATTTAGCACGATGATTTTTGGGATTGCTGCTGGAACAATGGGCTGTTTAGCCTATTGGAAGCGGCAAAGCTTAATGAGCGATGCCTTAGCTCATGCAGCATTGCCCGGTGTTGTGATCGCCTTTCTTCTACTTGGAGAAAAAAACTTATTTGTCATGATCATTGGAGCATCCATCAGCGCTTTAATTGGAGCATCATTTATCGAATGGATACGTTCATCAACTAGAATTTCGGCAGATACGGCGATGGGAATGGTGCTGTCTATCTTTTTCGGCTTAGGAATCATGCTCCTGACAGTTGTGAATCGGACGTCAGGCGGAAATCAAAGCGGTTTGGACAGTTTTATTTTCGGTCAGGCCGCCTCGATGGTCAGATCAGATGTCACTACAATGTTAATCCTAGCTTTGGCGGTCATTTTGATTGTATTCATTGTATTTAAAGAATGGAAAATATATCTTTTCGATCCGGAATTTGCAAAAGGATTAGGACTGTCACTTAAATGGATGAACGGATTATATACAACGATTCTTGTCACAACGATTGTCATTGGGATTCAAGCTGTAGGAGTTATTTTAATTGCCGCCCTGCTGATTATCCCGTCTGTAAGTGCCCGCTATTGGACACAGTCTTTTCAACGGATGATTATCATATCAGCTCTGTTTGGGGGAGCGGCTGGCGCATTTGGAACATTCATCAGTGCATTGGGAAGAGGATGGCCTACAGGACCTTTTATCGTCATTGTGGCGTCCGCGCTGTTTTTCTTATCGCTTTTCTTTGGAAAAGAGAAAGGGATTCTGGTCAAGTATTTACAATTGAAAATGCAAAAAAGATTAGTGAATATTCATACCAGTAAGGCCTTAAGAACAAAAGGGGTAGAATAACCATGACTTATCATGCTATGTGGATTATCGTAACTGCTTCTTTAGTAGGGCTGTCCTGCGGCTTAGTTGGTGTATTTCTGATACTCAGGAAAATGGCGATGATGGCTGATGCAATTAGTCATACGGTTCTGTTAGGAATTGTCATCGCTTTTATTATTACGCGTGAATTAAGCGGAACTCATATGCTCATTGGTGCTATATTTGCAGGACTATTGACAGCTTTTTTAGTGCAGTGGCTTCATTCTTTAGACGTTCAGCAAGATGCAGCAATAGGAATTGTGTTTACGACGATGTTTGCTATTGGCGTTATTTTAATAGCGACTTCTGTAGGAAATGCACATTTAGATGTTCAACATGCTTTAATGGGGGAAATCACCTTTATACCTTGGAATAAAATTTCGCTTCCTCTAATTGGCGAGGTTCCGAAGGCTACAGCATTGCTGGCTATCGTTTTGCTTGTTGTTTTATTTGTTCTTGTCGCTTTTTATAAAGAATGGAAAATCACTTCATTTGATCCTGCGCTTGCTGCCAGCTTAGGGATTCCTGTTTTACTCATGCATTATGTATTCTTATGCTTAGTATCGATCACGACAGTTGCTTCTTTTGATGCGGTCGGCGCAATTATGGTCGTTGCGATGTTAATTACTCCAGCTGCCTCGGCTTATCTTTGGACAGATAGACTTTCTATTATGCTAGTATTAAGCGGATTATTTGGCGTAATATCTGCTGTAGCGGGCTATTATATAGCCGCTTGGATCGACACTTCTATTTCTGGCTCAATGGCATTTGCCACAGGATTAGTGTTTTTCATAAGCTTTTTGTTTTCTCCGAAACATGGATGGATTGCGAAATATTTGCGATTGCATAAAACTGTAAAAAAGACAGGGTGAAAATCGGCTATTAAATTGTCTTTCATAACGGTTGATCTCCTCCATACGCTTGTCTTATGGTGCTTTTATATAGTAAACTTTGTATGATGAAGATATTAATGGAGGATAACCAATGCCAACCCCGAGTATGGAAGACTATATTGAACAAATATATTTGCTAATTGAAAATAAAGGCTATGCGAGAGTGTCGGATATAGCAGAAGCGTTATCTGTACACCCTTCTTCCGTTACAAAAATGGTGCAGAAGCTCGACAAGGATGACTACTTAGTTTATGAAAAATATAGAGGGTTCGTTTTAACGCCGAAAGGAAAAAAAATCGGAAAACGCCTCGTCTACCGGCATGATCTGCTAGAGCAATTTTTGCGGATTATTGGCGTCAAAGAAGAAAACATTTATCGCGACGTGGAAGGAATTGAGCACCATTTGAGCTGGGATGCTATTGACCGAATAGGGAATCTGATTCAATTTTTTGAAAAAGATAAAAGTCGAATTATAGAATTGCAGCGTTTGCAAAATTTGAATGAAGAAAATGAAGAAAACGACTTCTAATCATAGAAGTCGCTTTTTTTGTGCATGTAAAAATTTCTGTAAAAATTGTAAAAATTTTGTTGATTGATTCGTTATTCCTATTTATAATTTTCTCAAGAGATATAAAAAAGAGGAAAAGAGGATTATGATGAAAAAATGGGGATTCATATTACTAGCTTTTATTTTGTGGATAGGAGTGATGCCAAAGCCGTCATCAGCTGCACAACAAGCATCATTTGAGAAAGAACTGAATCAATATTTAGAGGAAGTAAGTAAACAAAGAGGTTTCAAAGTTACAAGAGAACATATCGAATTTTCGTTAGCTCAATATGAAGAAAAGATCGAAAATTTTGATTCTGTTGAAGAACTTCGTGATTTTTTAGGAGAGGTTATTCAAAAAGATTTAAGCAATTTAACCGAAATATATGACGAATTTAATTTAAATGAAGCCAGTTTACGCCAGCTGCTTCAAGAACACGGTGAAGATCTAGATGAGTATGTGTTTGTAGAAAATTTGTATGATGCCGTCATGCTTTACATAGAGCGTGATCCAAATTTTGATAAAAATTTGCAAGACTATTTGGCGAAAATTAGTAGTATTAGAGGATTTCCTGTGACGATTGACCATATTAATAGATCTTTGAGTTTATATGAGAGAAAACTGGAAGACTTTAAAACCGTTAAAAGTTTAGAAAGATTTTTAGGAGAAGTTATTAAAAAGGATTTAAGCAATTTATCCTATATTTATGATGAATATGATTTAAATGAAAAGGAGTTGCGCCAGCTGCTTCAAGAACACGGAAAAAAATTGGAGGATTACGTTTTTCTAGATGATTTGGAAGAGGATGTTATAACATTTTTAAGTGAAGAATGGGATGCTGGTGTAGAAGACGAGCTCCTTTACGATTTATTAACGGTTTTTGAGCAGGAATACGGATTGACAAAAGAAGAAATCGAGCGGTTAAAGAACCATTTGCGATCAATTGAAGAGCATCTTATGAAAGAAGAGACAATTATAGCTTTGTTGGACTTGGCGGATCGGATGATGGCTTTTGAAGGGTTTGATGAAGCGACAGAGCTTACAAAGAGCCAAATCGAGGAGTTAATTTCGATTTTTAAAGATTTTCAACGTATTTTTAAAATTAAAGTTACATTTTCCCTTGTAAAAGATGGGTCTGAAAAGGAGCTTTCGCTGTTTGATCTATTTAACTTGAAAGAATTGATCAATGCAAAATTGAAAATCAACATATACAGTGAAAGTGGAGAATTTTTGGCTGATCTCCTCATTACCGGAGAAATCGTTGATTCAGATACGTTACATCGAACTGGGCAAACGATTCGTCACGGCGCTCAAGAAGCCAAAAGTGTGAAACAAGAGAAAAACGTTTCGCAAAAAATAGAAAAAAAGCTAAAAGCTGTAAAGGACAATGAGCATAAAACAGTAAAAGGTGCAAAATTGCCGAAAACAGATTCCGGCTATGGCATGCATGCTATTGTAGGATTGTTCATTGTTTTAGCGGGATTTTTAATTTTTAGGCAAGCAAGGAAGGTTTAATATGCTGGAAACTACAAAAAGAAGCAGCCGAAACAAGCGGTTGTTTCTTCTTTTCTTTGCATCAATGATTATATTAGCCGGCCTATGGTTTTCAGCCGCAAACAGCTATAAACTTTTCAAAGGAATGCTACTGCCTGAGACCCATTCTGAAACGAAACAGAAGGCGGAAGCTGCACAGCCGGCCCCAGAAAAAAATACGAAGGCAGAAAAGGTTTTATATCCGACACGACCTAAAATTGGGGAGCAAATAGGAGAGCTGTTTATTCCAAAACTAAATGCAGTACTTCCGATATACCATGGAACGAACGAAGAAGAGCTTGAAAAAGGGGTCGGTCATTTTGCAGGAAGCGTATTGCCAGGAGAGGCAGACAATTCGGTTCTTTCCGGTCATCGCGACACCGTGTTTCGTAGGCTGGGGGAAGTAGGAAAAGGAGACGAGTTAATCGTCACAACTTCAGCTGGAGAATTTACTTATAAAATCTATAAGGTTCGGATCGTTGATAAAGACGACCGGACCGTGATCGTTCCGAAACCGAGGGCTACGTTAACTGTCAGTACATGTTATCCGTTTCATTTTATCGGCTCCGCGCCGGAACGATACGTGCTCGTAGCATATCTTGTTTCCGAGAAGTTGAAAAAATAATCTGTTATCTTGACCTATCATAATGTTTCCAATTCCCGTCTTCCGGTGGGAAAACTATCATAAAAACGGCTTTAGCCCTGTGTTCTAAAGGGCTAAAGCCGTTTATAATCGACTGTCTGACAGGGGAAGGGTTCCCCCCTAAAATTTGTTATCATGTGCATTTTTCAAGACACTGCATTTTTTTGACAGAGTTACGAATGAGTCTTTTAATGTCCTTATTTTACGGACTTTCTACCATATCCTTGTTATTTTTATCGCTTTTTTCTTTTCTGTTTTTATTCATAAAAGAAAATATGGTGAGCAGTGCTAAGATGACAAGGCAAACAGTAGAACCGATCATATTTTTCTTATTAAAGATAAAAGAGAAAAAGATGACCAATAATGAAACGGTGGCTACTATCGTTGTGTATGGGAACCATTTTACTTGGAAATATGGTTTCTCCTTATACTGAGAACGAAGCTTTAGCTGAGCCAGACAAATGCTTGTCCATAATAAAATAATCGTAAAACCAGGTATCGTCATTAAATAGCTGATGACTCGGTCTGGAGTCATATAAGCTAAAAATACCCCAAATAAAATACAGATAGCCGTAACGGTAATACAGTTGATCGGTATTCCTTGTTTGGAAATCTTTAAAAATCTTTTTGGCGCTTCACCGCTTTGAGCCATGGAATATAATGTTCTGGAAGTTGCGTAAATCCCTGAGTTCGCCGCTGATAAAACAGCAGTAATAAGGACAAAATTCATAATATGAGCGGCTCCAGGAAGACCTGTGATGCTCAATACTTGGACAAATGGACTGTCTTCCCCTGTCACTTGATTCCACGGCATTAAACCACAAATAATAAGAATAGGAAGCATATAAAAGAGAATAACTCTCCACATCGTTCCTTTAATGACTTTTGGCAAAACCTTTTCTGCATCTTTTGTTTCTGTGACCGCAACACCGATTAACTCAGCCCCGCCGTATGAAAACATGACGACTAAAAAGGCGCTTAACATTCCTCCAATTCCATAAGGAAAGAACCCGCCGTGTGCCGTGTAGTTAGAAAAAGGATCATCAATATTGCTCGGAATAATTCCAAACAAAATGCCAAAGCCTAATAAAATGAAAGCGATTAATGCGAAAATTTTAATTCCTGCAAACCAAAACTCAATTTCACCATAGTACTTTACTTGAAACAAATTCATTCCAATGATTAAAACCATACAAAGGAGGCTTAAAAGCCATAACGGTACGGTTGGAAACCAATATTTCAGAAAGCTTCCTGCTGCTAAAATTTCAACAACGGTGACAACAATCCAATTGATCCAATAAAGCCATCCTACAATAAAGGATATATGGAAGCCAAAAGCTTTATAAACAAGATGCTGAACGTTTAAGTTCGGATAAACAATCGCCATCTCAGCCAGTGCCGTCATGACAATAAATAATAAAAGGCCTCCTAATAAGTAAGCTATTACAACACTTGGGCCGGCAATATTTAATGTATCTGAGCTCCCTTTAAAAATTCCTGTTCCAATCATGCCTGCTAGCGCAATAAACTGAACATGTCGAGGTAATAACCCTTTTTTTAATGTTTGATCTTTTTCCATGGTGTTCATGCCTTTCTGTCCATTATGAAAAATATACTAGAATAACTGGCAGCATACTTTTTTACTTAATCGCTTTTCAGGTTTTACGCTTTTCTGCGTTTAAGTAAAAAAATAAATATGTTTCTAGTATATAATATTCTTTCGATTCATCAAAGAATAATGAAAAAACTCATTGCTATAAAACTGTTACAATTTATGGTAAATAGCAATACTCTTGAACTTCGAAGATATTTACGGAGCAAAGATAAGGTCGATTCTTCCTCTATTTAGTAGGAACTTATTACGATCTGTTCGATAAAACACTTCCTAAATGAAGAGGAATGTTATGAAGGTTCGCAAATCTTTTTCAAAACAGGGATACTATTTTAAAAAAGTGTTTTATTTTAAGTAATTCGGCTGTATAAATTTGTTCTTTCTCGCCTTCGGTACTATTCTAAAAAGTGTTTTATTTTAAGAGTAGTTCAAATAAGTGTTATAATTTTTTTGTAAAAAAAATTGTCTGTTGCCGACAAATTCCACCACAAAAATCTTCTCGTCATCCGTATAATCTTAATCGTGTATTATTTATAGATTACCTTCTATACAGGTTAGGAGGAGACGGAAATGGGAGATCAATATCAGACGCGTATGGAGAAACGTCAAAAAAAGAAATCAGCTTCTAAAAAATCTCCGCTCATAAAAATCATGACAGCCTTTATTCTTGCGATTATCGTAATGATGACTGCGGGCGGTATCGTGGTATTGTCTTACATTATAAGCGCCCCTGCACTAGACCCGAAATTACTGAAAGATCCGTTATCCTCAACCGTTTATGATATGTATAATGAAAAAGTGCGAGATATTTCAGGAAGCGAACATCGGAAAATCATCAAAATCGAAAATATACCGAAAAATGTACAAAATGCGTTTATCGCAACAGAAGATGTGCGGTTTTTTGAGCATAATGGAATCGATTTTAAACGAATCGCAGGTGCAACCGTTGCGAATGTAAAAGAAGGATTCGGCGCTGAAGGCGGAAGTACGATTACCCAGCAGGTAGTCAAAAATTCATTCTTAACGCCTGAAAAAACGCTCAAGCGAAAAATACAAGAAGCTTACTTGGCTGTTCAGTTGGAACGACGCTACTCAAAAGAAGAAATTCTTGAAATGTATTTAAATAAAGTGTATTTCGGTCAAGGAGCATACGGGGTTGCGACAGCGGCAGAAACATATTTTAACAAATCCGTGAAAAAGCTGACGATTAGTGAAGCGGCGCTGTTGGCGGGGCTGCCGCAAAGACCGAGCGAATACGATCCGTTTAAAAATCCGGATTTAGCTGAAAAAAGAAGAAATATAGTATTGTCGTTAATGAGGAAGTATGGCTTTATTACCGAAAAAGAAGAGCAAGATGCGAAAGCGATCCCGGTTGAGAAATTATTAAAGAAGAAAAAAGAAGGGCCGAAATATCAAGCGTTTATCGATCAAGTCATCAAAGATATTGTTGATGCCGGAATATCGGAAAAGGATATCTATACGGGCGGTTTAAAAATTTATACAACCCTTGATCCGGATGCTCAAAAATTTACAGAAAAAGTGCTGACAACTGATCAATACATTTATTATCCAGACGATCAGTTCCGGGCAGGAGTCGTGCTACTTGATACACAGACTGGTGCCGTCAGGGCAATTGGCGGAAACCGCAACTCAGATCAAGGAATACAAAGAGGTTTTAACTACGCAACACAAACGAAAAGACAGCCAGGTTCGACGATTAAGCCGATCTTGGATTACGGCCCGGGAATCGAACATTTCAAATGGTCTACATATAAACAGTTCATTGACGAGCCGCTCACCATCCATGGCAAAGAAATCAAAAACTGGGACGGTCAATATCGCGGCAGTATATCGATGCGAAAAGCGTTACAATGGTCTTACAATATACCGGCTGTAAAAGCATTTTTGGAGGTAGGGGAAGACCGGGCAAAAGAATTTGCGGAAAAACTCGGAATCCCGCTCGATCAGATCTATCCTTCATATGCGATCGGAGGCTTTAATAAAGGTGTGTCCCCGCTTCAATTGGCTGGGGCGTATGCCGCTTTTGGAAATGAGGGCGTTTATCATAAGCCTTTTACGGTAAGGAAAGTCGTCTATCCAAACGGTAAAGAAATCGATCTTTCTTCCAAACCGGTGAAGGCGATGAGCGACTATACCGCCTACATGATGACCGATATGTTGAAAACCGTCGTGAAAGAAGGAACAGGGCGACTGGCGAACATCCCAGGACTTCCGCTAGCAGGAAAAACAGGAACAACCAACTTGCCGGAAAATATACGAGGAGATGGAACATCTGATGCCTGGTTTGTCGGCTACACGACTCGTTATGCGGCTGCGGTTTGGACGGGATACGACCAGACGACTCAGGAAACGTATGTGACAAACGAGAAGACGAAGATTTCAAGACTTATTTTTAAAGAAATCATGTCTCACGTTTCTGAAAAAATAGAAACACCTGATTTTGAAAAACCGGACAGCGTCGTCGAAAGAGTGGTTGGCGGCCGAACTGAATTATTTGTAAGGGGAACTCCAATCCCAGCAATTCCAAAACAAAAAGAAAAGGATAAAAAAGAGGATCAAAAACAGGATCAAGTAAAAGATAATGAACAGGAGCAAAAACAAGAAGAGGAAAATCAGGAGCCAAAAGAAGAGAACAATCAAAATGACATGGATAAAGAGCAGCAAGAAAATTCTGAGGACAACAAAGAGCAGCCTGAAGATAATAAAGAAATAGAGCAGCCAAATCAGCCTCCTGCCAATGAACAGCCGCAGCCACAACCGCCAGCTAACAACGGCAGCGACCAAGGAAACGGCCAAAAACCACCAGGAGGAAATAACGGAACTGACGGATCAAATAATAACGGAAACGGCGGCTCGAATAGCAACGGGAATGGCAGCGGATCAAGCAGTAATAATGGTCCAGGAAAAGGAGCCGGCACAACCAATCCGAACGGAAAATCACAATCTGAAAAGCAATCAACGGATAACGGCAGTCCATAAACAAAAGGGTTGAAAAAACATACTAACAATAGTAGTGCAGACCACGGCCATGGTTTGTGCTACTATTTTTTTTATAGATTCTACGTGAATTATTGAGGTGCCCTTGCAGCGCGCCTCGTATGAAAGTTAGATCGCAAGCTGCGTTTATAATCCTTTTCTTGAATTGTTTGATTATCAGAATGGGAAATGAGCCTTAAAAATTAGTAAATAACCTTTTACTGATATACTTCTAATTTAATAGTTTTATTCAAGAGATAACTGCATTATTCTAACAATTCATTATAAAGAACGATTTATTTGTAAAAAAAATAAAAATATTTTTAAAAAAGGGGTTTACAACATGATAGAGTTCAATTATATTTAAGTTGTGTTCGTTATAAAGAACACAGTCTTAATTATATTTCTTATGAGGAGGATTTAAAAAATGGGTATTAAACAAAAGTTGGGAATGGGTGTAGCAACTGCGGTTTTAGGTTTATCTTTAATCGGGGGAGGTACATATGCCTACTTTAATGATGTTGAAACCTCCAATAACACATTTGCAGCAGGTACATTAGATTTAACTCTTGATCCGCAAACAATTATTAATGTCAACAACTTAAAGCCTGGGGATTGGATGGAGCGTGAATTCACATTAAAGAACAGCGGAAGTTTGGGTATTTCTAAAGTTCTTCTTGAGACAGATTATACTGTAACGGATGCGAAAAATGACAATAACGGCGATGATTTCGGCAATCATATTAAGGTGCAAATTTTAAAGAATGTGAGCAATAAGGAAGTTATTGTTTATGAAAAAACGTTGGCACAGCTTAAAAATCTAAAGCCGGATTTAGTGCAGGATGAATGGCTCTGGTGGAATATTGGCGGTTTAGATCCAAATGAAACGGATAAGTTCAAAGTTAAATTCGTCTTTGTAGACAACAATCAAGATCAAAATCGTTTCCAAGGCGATTCTTTAAAACTAACTTGGAAATTTGACGCGAAGCAAGAAGCAGGTGAAGCAAGATAGCTATCAATATAGGGGAGAAGGCGGGGAACTGCCAACTTCCCTTGATTGCTAAAAGTTGAAACGGTGGTGAGAGAAATTCGGTACTCACGAGTAAAAAAATTTGGGCAAAAGAAAATGCATTTGATAATAATGTTCAAAATCGTCGCAATTTGTTACTTTCTTTTCATAACATTCAACTTTGCTAGTTCCTACACCGGGGCCAGTTTTAATAAAACAGTAGCCATAACCGGTTTTCTTGCTGCAACAATTCCTGAAGAGGACAAATCCATTCTGCTGCGCTTTGTGGACGATAAAGACAAGGTCATTCAATCGTGCGGGAAAGTTCGAATATCTTCTGTTGCTCAAAATGAAGGGGATGATTTAGCGGAAGCATTGCATTATGAAATATATTTCATTGCTCAAGGAGATCCAATGAATGGAGAAAAAATAAGTCAAGGAAAGATTCCAGCATTAAAAAGTAAGAGTCAATTCCAATTAGCATACAATGCCGAAAAACCTGGAAATTATAAATTTAACGTTTTAATGAATACAAATGATGATGTTTGGAGCAAAAACATTCAAGTAATTTGCAAAAAGAACGAACAACTTGATCAACCTGCGAATGACTCAGATCAAAACCTTAATGAAGATAAGGCAGCTCAACCATCCGAACATTCGAAACAAGAACAAAAACAACTTCCAGTGGAAGAACCTATACGGGAAAATAATGGGAAAGAAAACGAAGTAAAGAAAGAGCAATCCAACGAAACGTTAATGAAAGAAAATGAGAATCAAGAAAATCATTCAAAAGATGAAATGAAAGAAAATGGAGCGCAACAAATAGAACAGAATAAAACCGAAACAAAATCAAATGACATTCACCTGAAAGAGCAGCAATCAGCAAAACAAGAACAAGTTTCAAATGCTTTAGAGCAAAACGAACCACCTTTACAGTAAAGTGATTACAATTATTTCATTACGTTTTGTGTCTTGAGCAAAGCGAAAGGAATGGGTAAAAAAATGAAAAAAGTTGTTAAATGGATCAGCAACACGATATCGGTCATGCTGCTGGCTTCATTAATCATCATGTTATTCACAGTCATTTCGTCAAAAGCTTCAGGCGGGGAGCCTAAATTTTTCGGACATCAATTAAAAATTGTTCTTTCAGGATCAATGGAACCTAGTATACAGACTGGTTCCGTGATCGTTGTAAAACCTGAAAAAGAAACGGAAAAATACAAAGAAGGCGACATCATTACATTTCAAGCAGATGAAAACGTGTTTGTAACACATAGAATTATAAAGGTTGTCAAAAATGGCAATGAAGTTATGTACCAGACAAAAGGGGATAATAATGAGGAAGCAGATTCCGAACTTGTGTTAAGTAAAAATGTTGTTGCTAAATATACAGGCATTACCATCCCATATATTGGCTATTTTATGAATTTCGCCAATTCTAAACAAGGAAGCGTTATTCTTTTAATCATACCAGGCATTATTCTGTTCAGCTACTCATTAATCAGCATTTTTCGGGCACTTGCAGAAATTGATAAAAATTTGAAGCAATCAACTGCAAAAGAAGACTTCAACCATTCTCAAAATCAATAATGGAGGAAATACATGGTCAAATCAATTGGACGATGTTTCATATGTTTTTTATTTGTCTGGCTCATAATGCAAGTTCAAAATTTCAGCGCTGAAACACAAATAGGTATCGCTTTAAAAAATCTTCATTCAAACCATATGCTATTTCAAGCAGAAAACATGAAACCAGGCGATTGGGCTGAAAGAACGGTCATTATCGAGAATGTTGAAAATGCTGATATACAATATAATACTTTAATTGAAAATATAAAAGGATCAAAAAAATTATTTGATGCTTTAACTTTAGAGGTTAAAGATGGGCAAAAAAATCTTTTGTTTAAAGGATTGTTAAAAGATTTTAAAGGTTTTACACCGCGAAATATCCAAAGTTCCAAAGAAGACCAGTTGACATTTTTAATCACATTTCCTGAACAGTTAGGAAATGAATATCAAGGGTTAGAAACTTCTTTTAAAATTGTTTTTCAGGCAAATTCTTCTTTAGGCAGTATTCAAACGTATGGCAGCGGGAATAATGAAGGTTTACTTTTGCCAAATACTGCGACAAACTTTTATGCATTTATTCTTGTTGGGATAATGTTTTTCGCGATGGGAGCCATTTTTTTCTTTCAAAAACGAAATAAACATAAAGATCAGCTTCATGAGTTATGAAGCGCTTGGAGGAAGCGGTGTACAAAAAATATTGTCCTAATTGTCTGCGTTTTTCATATAGCAGCTGCTCTGAAAGAAAATGGTTGTGCCCATCATGTCGTTCTGATCTTACTTCCATGGAAGGAATATTCTGTCGCAATGTATTAAAATATTCTGCCGCCCTTGCGGAATATAAGCAAAAAAATCATAACCGAAGAGAGGTTCATTTTTCTAAACAAATATAAAAATTTTAGTTAACATTTAGATCTTTCTTTTCCTGTAATTTCCATTTTTTTGTAAATTCTAAAAACTGACGGAATTCTTCTTTCGATACTCCGGAATTCATTGCTTCCTGTACTAATAACATCCATTCAGGATCAAGAACATTCGTATTTTCTTCATTTTCCCCATTTATTAATGTATTAACAGGAACATCTAAAACGGATGATATTTTTTCCAAGAAATGGACAGAGGGATTTGATTGAAGATTCCGTTCGATAGAACTTAAATAAGATTTTGCCACCCCTGCTTGTTCAGCCAGTTCAGATAGCGTAAGACCTTTGTTTTTTCTAAGCTGCTTTATGCGATCACCAATCATCATGATCATTTCACCTTCCTTTAACGGTTCTATGTCAATTATTGGGTGTACTTGATGTGAAGAGCACCTCTTTTATATGTATGAAAGTTAGATAAGTGAGCATAATATCTTATTTCTGAGTCGATCAAAGTTGCGAATACCATAAGAAATTCGTTTCATCACTTTAATTTTATTGTCAATCCCTTCTAAATAACCGTTGGTGTAGGGATAAATAAATGAATGGATAATTTCTTTTTCCCAGCTTTTAAAGATTCGTTTCTCATTCAGTCCCGATTTATCAATAGCTTAATACAGCAGTTCTAAGTTTGACCTTGCATTTCGCTCATTATTTTGTGTCATCTATTTTTTAAAGACTTCTATCACTTGGTAAGCTTTCCTTAAATCGGGGGCAACTCTAAATAATATTGAGAGTTCCTGTTTACGTGTGATGAGCTTCTTTTTCGATTTATGGAAGAGAAACCGCAACTTTTTCATCGAGTTTCGATCTTTGTCTTGGTTCGAGTGCCCAAAAGTTTTGGCGCGCATAATGGAATTGGTCCACGATGATAATCGAATTTTGAAAGAGTTGTTGGGCCAAAATTTTATACGGCTGCCACATATCCATGACTACCATTTGAATACGATAAATCGGTAAAGAGCGAAAATAATCTTTTAACTTGGACCAACTTTCAGTCTTGAATGACATCCAATACCTTGTAGCCTTGAGGGTCACCAATGACACATTGATATGTTCCTTTTTCGGTTGTCCACTTGATCTCATCAAGGGCTAAAATTCGTGGTAATGAGTGGCTTTCATAAGTATCATAACGGTCAAAATATCGAATAACCGTTGAGTATCATCATCCAATATCTTTAGACACTTCCTTAAAATTGGCCGTTCTCCTTTTGATAAGAAGAGCTTGAAGGACAAATTTCGTATGACGCTGATAACGCCCTAAAAGGCATATAATTCAAAGAAACGTTTTCCGCAAGATGTACATTTATAACGACGCTTTTTCAGAATGAGGTACGCATACATTCCACGAAACTTGATATCTCGAATCTTCTGCAGACATAATCATGAATGGATCTTGCCTCTTCCAGCATTGAGGGCCATGTTGATAACAAGGTTTGGTTTCGAGAAAAATTCAAGGTGCGTATCTGTCTCCACAATCTTTGACGCCATTACATTTTCCAATCCAATCAGCTCTGGGATGCAAATAGTCTTGCATTTACGAAGTCTCCTTTTTAATGAGGTTTTGCCACTTTCATTATAAAAGAGAGCATTTCGTAAATGCTTTTTTATTTTTTAAGAAATTTCTTCTACCTCAACATTTGGTATAGAACCCTTTTAACCCAAATGTTTGTTTTTATTTAGAAACAACATAATCGCAATTAAAAAAAGTAAACGTAAAAGTCCAATTTTAAATCAAATTCATTTGCAAATGCATGAAAATACAAAATATTAATAAGGGAAAGCTCCATTCCGAAGAAATGACTAGAAAACATGTTTCCCCTATTCAGAATCATTTTACATCACTAAGTCGAACCATGTCTACTTATGCCGAATAAATCTTTGGCTATTCATACTTATTATATTCTCTTCTAAAAGCTGCTACCCCTTTTTTATTAATTCAAAATTAACGTTTTCTGCTCGTCAAGCTAAATGGGGGAAAATGGAGAAAAATTTCGTTGAAATTGCCGTATTGCTTTTTTATTAACTACCGGCAATTAATCGGCATAAATCCAGGTAAAGAGGCTGTAAACATTTAAGGGATTCGGAGATTTAAACTGCATGGAAAGCCGAAAAAAGCTACTTTTTCCGTTTTTGCTTCTCTTTAAATGTTTTGAAAACATCTCGTGTCTGCTTCATATATTTATAAATGCTGTAAGGCTTTTTTATGATCCGGATCGGAAGGGAAAGCAAAAATTTACTGAGGTCATTCCGGTATTCTTCTGTAATCTCAGCTGGTTTATGAACAATTTTTTCATACACCTCATGGTAAAATTCGTTTAATAAGTCAATCTTTATTTCAACTGTGTGATGGCAGTTTGCACATTCTATCCTTGAAATTTTATCGTTAATGTAAGTAATGATGTGATCTTGTTCCTCATTGCAATGAATACAAAATAACGTTGCTTCCATTTCTTTAATTTCCACGTTCTTCACCTCTTTTTATGAAGGATGAATTCTCCAAAATCCTTCTCTACACTAAGTATATTATTCAAAGCTGCATTCATTTCCTTCTATAAAAATGTTTCTAAATGCCAACAATTGATAAAACATCTTCAACGATTTAAATCATTATAACCAAATTTTAATATGTATTTCAAAGTATAAAAAGTTTGAAAAATACTTTCAAGAATTTATTGACTTTTTAAACATCTGGAATATAATAAGGATTACAAACGATTAACAAATGTTATAAGTCGTAACAAATGTTACAGGGTACATGCACATACGACAAAAAATTGCCTAGAAGGAGCTGGAAACATGTCTATTTATCAAGAATTGCTTTCACGGGAACGTGACGGCCAGCCAATTAAAGTAGGTGTTGTTGGTGCAGGGCAAATGGGATTCAGTCTGATTTCCCAAATCTCACGCATACCTGGCATGGAAGTCAGAGGGATTTGTGATGTCAATATTGAAGCGGCAGAAAGAGCCAGCAGCTATTATCAATCGAAATTAACGAAAAAACATCCTGTTCTTGTCAGCAGTGATTACCGAAAAGTGATTCAATCTGATGAAGTAGAAGTCATTGTAGATGCTACAGGGGTTCCTGAAGTTGGTGCAAACATTTCACTGGAAGCATTAAGATCTAGAAAACATTTAGTACTGCTTAACGTTGAAGTAGATATTACAATTGGATCAATTATGCACAATTTGTTTACATCAGCCGGATTAGTTTATACAGGATCTGCGGGAGATGAACCGGCAGCAACGCTTGAACTGTATGAGTTTGCGAAGACAATGGGTCTTGAAGTGCTTGTTGCTGGGAAAGGGAAAAACAACCCGTTCATACCAAACGCCAATCCGGATACATGCAAGGAAGAAGCTGCTCAAAAACATATGAGCGCCCATATGCTTGCAGCGTTCCAAGACGGCACAAAAACAATGGCTGAAATGAATTTATTAAGCAACGCTACAGGTCTCATTCCAGATAAAGTTGGTATGCACGGCGTGGAAGCAAATTTGGAAACGGTTGCCGACAAGTTGAATTTACAAGAAAACGGCGGTGTTTTAAGTCAATTCGGAGTAGTTGAATATGTAAACGGATTAGCACCGGGCGTGTTTGTCATTGTGAAAAGCGAATTAGAACCTGTAGATGCAGAATTAAGATATTTGAAAGTTGGCAAAGGCCCTCATTACGTTCTTTACCGGCCTTATCATCTAGCAAGTTTAGAAACTCCTATTACGATTGCAAAAGCAGTATTGCAACACGATACATCGATTCATCCATTAGGGGCGCCAGTTTCAGAAACAGTCGCTGTTGCCAAGCGCGATATTCAAGCAGGAGAAGCCATTGATGGCATCGGCGGCTACTCAGTAAGAGGCGTGCTTGAAACTCATCAAGAGATGAAGAAAAATTCACACATCCCAATCGGTTTAATCAGTGGAAACATTGTTGCAAAACGTTCCATTAAACAAGGTCAATTTTTAACATTAGATGATGTCGAGTTAGACCCATCTACAACCGTTTGGAAATTAAGATCTCTTCAAGATCATCTTTTTTCTAACTAAAAAATGCATTTGTGCAGCGCAAAGGGGGTGATTCTTTTTGAAGCTTGCAATCATTTTATCCATGATTTTGCTCATTCAATATGTGGCGACGATTATACAAGTCAGACATTATAAAAAATATGTCGACAAAATTGTAAGCCATTACAAGGGCAAAGAAGGGTATTTTTTGTACTCAGGCATGAATCGGCGAAAATTTAGTCCCGGCGCTATGGCAATGATTGTAGTGAACAAAGATTATGTTATAGAAGATTGCTATATTCTAAAAGGTATTTCAGTTTTCTCAAAGTTTAAAAAATATGAAAAATACATTGGCCATCATGTAGCTGAAATTTTGGATGATCACCATGAATTCACAGAAAATGCTGCAGGAAAAAAGAGGAAAACCCCTTCATTTTTGGCGGCTTTATCAATGGCGGCCGAAAATGCTATCGTTTCCATTTCAAAGAAAAAGCTTTCAATATAAAATGTGCTGAAAGGAGAAGTGAAAGATGGAATGGTTGAAATGGATTGGTGAACATTTTATCGGAATGTTCCAGGCTGGCGGAGAAACGTTTATGGGTATGTTTACAGGCATTATCCCGACTTTGGTTGTTTTGCTTACATTTACTTATGCAGTTATTAAATTTATTGGTGAAGAGCGGGTTAATAGAGCGATACAATTTGCTTCGAAGTATATGCTGTTACGATATACTGTCATGCCGATATTATCAGTATTGCTGTTAACAAACCCGATGTGTTATACGTTCGGACGCTTTTTGCCAGAAAAGCAAAAACCGGCGTTTTATGATTCAGCTGTATCGTTTGTTCATCCGGTGACGGCGTTGTTCCCGTATGCAAACGCAGGAGAATTATTTGTCTATTTAGGAATAGCCAACGGAATAAAAGAAGCCGGCTATTCTATGTCAGAGCTTGCTGTCCGTTATTTTCTCGTAGGGATCGTAGTTATTTTATTGCGCGGAATTATTACGGAATATATAACAAAATTTTTGGCGCGCAGAATGGAAGCGAAATCTTAAATTTTGGACAAAGATGAAAGCGAGTTCAAATATTAAAGAGGAGGAGAACATATGTCAAAACGAGCTGTTTTTGTTGCAAAAGGTTCTGGCGGCTGGGGAAAAGGCTTGCGCATTGAACCGAAAGGAAAGAAACAAAAAGTTGTATCCATTACAGGCGGCGGCATCCATCCTGTAGCAGCGAGAATAGCAGAATTAACAGGCACTGAAGCTGTAGATGGTTTTAAAAATTCAGTTCCGGAAGATGAAATGATGTGTGTCGTGATTGACTGCGGCGGAACAGCCAGAATTGGTTTGTATCCAATGAAAAGAATCCCGACCGTTGATATTCTTCCTTCTTCACCTTCTGGTCCATTGGCGAAACACATTACTGAAGATATTTTTGTATCGGGTGTTACTGTGAAGGATATTTATCTTGCGGACGAAGCAGAAGAACAAAACATTCAGACGGATGCTTCGGAAACGGAGCAGCAAGAAGACAGTCCAAAATTCAATGTGAATGATAAGGAAGCATTTAAAGCTCAATACGAACAAGTAAAAAAGGAACACCGTGAAAACAATGAAAATATATTAATGAAGTTTTCAAGAGGAATAGGAAAAGTAACTGGTACTTTTTATCAGGCGGGACGCGATTCTGTTGATATGTTGATTAAAAATATTATTCCATTTATGGCTTTTGTTAGTATGTTAATAGGTATAATTAATTATACGGGAATCGGTGATGTGATCGCTAATACTCTTTCTCCTCTTGCCAGTTCTTTATGGGGATTGATCGTCATCGTTATCGTATGTACAATCCCGATTCTGTCACCGGTGTTAGGTCCTGGAGCTGTTATTGCGCAAGTCATTGGGGTATTAATTGGAAGCCAAATTGCAGCGGGCAACATTCCGCCTCAATTTGCTTTGCCGGCTCTATTTGCCATTAATGGTCAAGTGGGTGCGGATTTTGTCCCTGTCGGTTTGTCTCTTGGAGAAGCGAAGCCAGAAACGATTCAATACGGTGTGCCAGCTGTATTGTACAGCCGTTTAATCACAGGAGTTCTTGCAGTTTTAATCGCATATGCAGCAAGCATCGGCATGTATCAATAATGAATAGGATTTCAAGGAGGATCAGAAGATGTCGAAAACGATTATTCGTGAAATCGGTACTCTAGTCCCATCATTTGAAGAAGAAAAAGTTTTAATTCTCTTTGGACCTAATGCTCCTCAAGAGCTTAGAGAAGTATCTGTTATTCATGAATTTGAAGGCGATGTGTCGGATGAGCCGCTTGTTGAGGGCGGAAAAATTATATGGGGCGATCAAGAATATTTCATCACAGCAGTCGGCTCGGCAGCAAACAAAAATTTAAAGGAATTAGGCCATATTTCGATCTATTTTTCCAAACCAAATGAACATGTGCTTCCAGGAGCTGTTTTTGTCGAGCCTTTTACTTTCCCACATATCGAAGTTGGAAAAGAAATTCGCTTTGAAAAATAACAATTTTCTTTCTGTTACCATTATAATTTAATACGAACCTAGATTTTATAGAAAGAAGTGGGGAATTATTGGAAGATAGAAGGCTGCTTGTGAAAATTTCTCATATGTATTATACGGAAGGAGCTACACAATCAGAAATCGCAAAAGTGTTCGGTGTAAGCCGGTCGTTGATCTCAAAATATTTATCAAAAGCAAGAGAATTGGGAATTGTTGAAATTAAAATTCATGACGGCTCAAATCATCCTCTCATGAATATAGAAGCAAGAATTGAAAAAAAATATGGACTTCGGGAAGTCATTTGCGTTCCGAATCTAGGAAACGGACCGGATTTGGAAAATATCGGGGAATATGCGAGCAAATATTTATTAAGGATATTGAAAGACGAACAAATTGTCGGGGTTTCTTCTGGCACGACATTGCTTTCTGTTGCGAAGCAGATGCCAGCTAACTTTAATTATTCCTCCACGACCTTTGTTCCGATTGTAGGAGGAATGGGGGATGAACGGGTAGATATACATGCCAATGTTCTTGTTTCGATGTTTGCTGAAAAATTGAAGGCAAATTATAAGCTTCTCCATGCCCCTGTGATGGCTGACAGCAAAAAAGATAAGGAATTGTTTATGACCCAAACATCTATACAAAGCATTTTTAACCTTGCCGAAAAAGCGGATATCATCCTTGTAGGAATCGGCGGTTCACCTAAACACTCAACCATTACGAGATCAGAGCTGGGAAAAAAGTATAGACAATATTTTAATGAACTCGATGCTGTTGGCGATATTTGCTATAAGTTTATCGATGAAAACGGAAGTGCCCCTTCAAATATTTGGAATGATAAAATCATTTCTTTTAATATTGAAAAATTAAAAGAAATTCCGTTTGTGATTGGAGTGGCAGCAGGACTGGAAAAAGTCGATGCGATCAAAGCCGTTTTAAAAGGGAAGTTAATAAATGTGTTAATTACAGATGAAAAAACAGCGGAAATGCTTTGACCTAAAAAAATTAATCATATGTGTAAGATGGTGTTTGATAAGTCCCTAAATAAATCAAGTAAAAAACAATAAACCGTTTTTCTCTGCTTGATTTCGTATGTTTTCTATTTTGTCTAAAAGAGCTGAGCTGCCATAACTACAAATTGGCAGCCATTTTTTTTGCATAAAACATGGTTGCAGCCCCTCGATTATCTTTAGTTTACCAAACAAAAGAAAGAAGCTTGAGTACTTCCACTATTTTGAAAGGCTCCAATAAATAAGCTTATATAGATATTCCTTGACTATTTTCGGAAAAAACTCTATATTTATTACAAAAGTAACTATAAAGAACAAATGTAAAGGAGAGGTGGAAGAAATGAGTAATCATGTACTTCCAGCATTTATAACGGATGAAAGATTAGTTGAATTGTATAAACAAATGTGGCTGATTCGATATTTTGATGAAAAAGTCGACCAATTTTTTGCAAAAGGGATGATTCATGGAACGACTCACCTTTGTGTAGGACAAGAAGCAACAGCAGCAGGATCAATTGCCGTTTTGCAAGAGAAAGATAAAATTACCAGCACGCACAGGGGTCACGGCCATTGCATTGCTAAAGGTGCAACAGTCGATAGAATGATGGCCGAACTGTTTGGCAAAGTGACCGGATACTGTAAAGGGAAAGGCGGTTCCATGCACATTGCAGATGTAGAGAAAGGAAACCTAGGGGCAAACGGAATTGTTGGCGGAGGCATTCCTTTGGCAGTCGGTGCGGCATTAACTTCAAAGATGAAAAATGAGGGGTATGTTGTATTGTGCTTCTTCGGAGATGGTGCAGCAAATGAAGGAAGCTTCCATGAATCGTTAAACCTTGCTTCCATTTGGGATCTTCCAGTTGTGTTCATTTGCGAGAACAATCAATACGGAATGAGCGGGTCTGTAAAAGAAATGTTCAATATTGAAAATATAGCAGATCGTGCACAGGCTTACGGTATTCCAGGCAAAGTAATCGATGGAAACGACATGCTTGAAGTGATGAATACAGTTTATGAAGCTGTTGAACATGCCAGATCAGGGAAGGGCCCTGTGCTGATTGAAGCAAAAACATATCGATGGAAAGGCCACTCAAAAAGCGATGCAAAAAAATACCGCACTCGTGAAGAAGAGCAAGAGTGGAGAAAAAAAGATCCGATCAAACGGTTTAAAGAGTACTTGATTGACAAAGGAGTATTAACAGAAGAAAAGGCTGAACAGCTGAGAGAAGAAGCATTCCAGGAAATTGAAGACGCTGTTAAATTTGCGGAAAACAGTCCAGAACCGTCTGTTGATACATTGCTTGAAGACGTTTATGCGTAAATTTAGGGAGGGGAAAAGCGATGAGAGAGATCACTTATTTAGAAGCAGTTCGAGAAGCAATGAGTCAAGAAATGAGAAAAAATGAAGATGTTTATATATTAGGCGAGGATATCGGGGTTTACGGCGGTGCATTTGGTGTCACGCGGGGGATGATCGAGGAATTTGGTCCGGAACGCGTGAGAAATACGCCAATTTCTGAAGCGGCCATTGCAGGTGCGGCTGTCGGATCAGCGCTGACAGGCATGCGGCCGATTTTGGAGCTTCAATTTTCAGATTTCATCACAATCGCTATGGATCAGCTTGTGAACCAAGCTGCAAAGCTCCGATACATGTTCGGAGGTAAGGGGAAAGTTCCGATGGTTGTAAGAACTCCTGCAGGATCAGGTACAGGCGCAGCTGCCCAGCATTCTCAAAGTTTAGAAGCTTGGATGGCGCACATTCCGGGGCTGAAAGTCGTACAGCCGTCAACAGCTTACGATGCAAAAGGATTATTAAAAGCAGCGATTGACGATGATAATCCAGTTATTTTCTACGAACACAAACTCCTTTACAAAACAAAAAGCCACGTTCCAGAAGAACAATACTCGATTCCGTTAGGAAAAGCGGATATTAAACGGGAAGGTAAAGATGTGACGATTGTTGCAACAGCGATTATGGTGCATAAAGCATTAGAAGCGGCAAAAGAGCTTGAAAAAGAAGGAATTGACGTCGAAATTGTCGATCCAAGAACACTTGTCCCGCTGGATGAAGAAACGATCGTCGAATCTGTGAAAAAGACAGGTAGAGTTGTAGTCGTCCATGAAGCTGTAAAACGCGGAGGATATGGCGGTGAAATCGCTAGTGTCATTGCAGAGAGCGAGGCCTTCGATTATCTCGATGCCCCAATCAAACGTCTTGGCGGGCTACCTGTCCCTATTCCTTATAATCCGAATCTAGAAAAAGCAGCTGTCCCGCAAGTACCGGATATTATAAAAGCAGTAAAAGAAACGGTTCAATTTAAATAAAAAGGGGGGAGAACCGATGGCAAAAGAAATTTTTATGCCGAAGCTGAGCAGTACGATGGAAGTCGGCACACTCCTTCAATGGTTTAAAGAAGAAGGAGAATCCGTTGATATCGGCGAACCGTTATTTGAGATAATGACCGATAAAATCAATATTGAAGTTGAGGCATATGACAGAGGGATATTGTTGAAAAAATATTTCCAACCGGATGACCAAATTCCGGTCAATCAAGTGATCGGATATATCGGCGAACCGGGGGAAAAGGTTCCTGACGAGCCGCCGGCTTTATCAGAGGAATCAAGCGAACAATCCGGTGAAAAGACTGAACAGTCTGAAACAAACGAAGACGCTGTCGAAGTAAAAAGCAATGAGAATGGTAAAGTACGAGCCACACCTGCCGCAAGACGTTTAGCAAAAGAAGCGCAAGTAGATCTTCGGAACATTGTAGGAAGCGGGCCAAAAGGACGCATACACCTTAAAGATGTGAAGCAATATTTAGAAACAGAAAAGGCACAACCGAAAGCATCGCCGCTGGCAAGAAAAATTGCAGAGCATGAGAATATAGACTTGAAGGCGCTTCAAGGTTCAGGTGCAGGAGGCAAGGTGATGAAACAGGATGTTATCAACGCCATTCAAGCATCAAGTCAGAAAGCTCAGCAGCCTGAAGTCCGGAAGAAACTATCCGGATTGCGGAAAGTGGTTGCCGACAGAATGGTGCAAAGCGCCTTTACTGCTCCACATGTTACATTGGCCAGCGATATTGATATGACAAAAGCAATCGAAATGAGAACAGCGCTTCTTCCGGTTGTCGAAAAACAAACTGGATTCCGTTTAACTTATACAGACATTATGATCAAAGCAGTCGGTACAGCTTTATCACGATTCCCTGAAGTGAACGTTCATTTGGAGCATGATGAAATCATTTATAAAAATGAAGTTAATGTTGGAGTGGCAGTTGCGGTAAAAGACGGTTTAATGGTGCCGGTAATTAAACAAGTTGAGCAGAAAGGATTGACCGCTATTTGTGCAGAAGCAAAAGATTTAAGCAAACGTGCAAGGGAACAAAAACTCCGGCCTGACGAGCTTAAAGGCTCTACCTTTACGATCAGCAATCTCGGCATGTATCCGATAGATGTATTTACACCGATTATTAATCAGCCGGAAATAGCCATTTTAGGTGTTGGTAGAACCCAAGAAAAACCTGTAGTAGTCAACGGGGAAATCGTCATTCGGCCGATGATGACAGCCAGCCTGTCTTTTGATCACCGTGTAATAGATGGAGCACCTGCTGCAGAATTTTTGGCAGAAGTTAAACGCATTCTTGAAAACCCGTATGAAATGATCTTATAAGGAGGGGGCTCAATTTGACAAAATCGTATGATATTGCAGTAATTGGCGGTGGACCAGGAGGCTACATGGCAGCACTTCATGCAGCACGGTTTGGAAAAAAAGTAATGCTAGTCGAAAAAGATTTTTTGGGCGGCACATGTTTAAATAGAGGCTGCATCCCTTCCAAAACATGGTTGAAAAACGCTGAAATTATTGAGGCAATTGAATTATCAAGAGAATGGGGAATTCAAACGGACAACATCACGATTTCATTAGACAAAATGAAAAAGCGCAAAGACGAAGTCATCTCCCGTCTCAGAAACGGTGTTATGTTTTTGTTAAAGCAAGGAAAAATTGATGTATATGAGGCAGAAGGCTTTGTAGAAGAAGGAAATATTGTAAAAGTAGTTTCGGATAAAAAAGAGGAACGTGTTCAAACAGACAAAATTATTGTGGCAACCGGTTCATCTCCTTCCGTTCCCCCAATAGATGGACTGGACTCTGCGTCTTTTTATACAAGCGATACCATTTTTGATATTGAAAAAATACCAAGCTCCCTAACCATAATTGGCGGCGGAGTCATTGGGGTGGAGTTAGCGACTATTTTTTCCAGTCTAAAAACAAATGTAACGATCATTGAAATGGCCGGACGGATTATCCCAACTGAAGATGCTGACGCCTCCAAAGCGCTTGCTAAATCGCTGCAGAAAAAAGGAGTCCAAATTTTAACAGATGCGAAAGTAACAAGCGTGAAACAAAACGGAGACAAAACCATTGTCGAATGTCTAAATGAAAAAGGCGAATCGGTATCGGTAGAAGGGGAGGCGCTTTTAGTAAGCGTTGGAAGAAAACCTAATTTATCTGCCGTTCAGGCAGTAAAGCTAGAACAAAACGGGCCTTTTATTAAAGTGAACGAAAAAATGGAAACGAGCTATCCGAATATTTATGCTGTCGGCGATGTCATAGGAGGATATCAGCTGGCGCATGCGGCATATATGGAAGGAATTGTTGCCGCATCGAACGCAGCAGGCTGTGAACGGAAAATGGATGAAAAAGTTGTTCCCAGGTGCATTTTTACGCTTCCAGAAGTAGCTAGTGTTGGCTTGACAGAAGAGGAGGCCGAGCGCAAAGGGCTGCAAGTAAAGGCTGAAAGATTTGATCTTGCCGGAAATGGAAAAGCGCTTGTTTCTGGCGACACATCAGGATTTATAAAAATAGTGTATGATGAAAAATATGGAGAAATAATTGGAGTCACAATGGTTGGCCCACACGTGACTGAAATGATTTCAGAAGCTTCCTCTTTCATATCCCTGGAAGGCACTGTAGAAGAGCTGGCCAATATGATCCACCCTCACCCAACCATATCTGAATCGTTTTTTGACGTCGCCAGAAACATTATAGACAAAAGTAAAAAATAATAGCGTGATGTAAAAAGGGCTTATTTACAATTGTTATACTAATTAACATTTAGTAAAACAAATTTGTAAATAAGCTCTTATTTTTTTCCTTTATAAAAGAGTAAGTTTATTCGTTTGAAAACAGAAGCTTTTTATTCATCTCATGAAATGTTTATTATAGAATTATATAAGTAATCAGATGGATCAAATGATATTGAGAAAAAAAGAAGAGGTGACGAAATGTTAACGTGGGATGAAAAAAGACAACTTGTTAAAGTGGCCACTTTATATTATATGGAAGGTTGGACGCAAGAACAAATAGCGAAAAAAATAGGAGTGTCAAGACCGATTATTTCAAAAATGCTGCAACGAGCTAAAGAAGCAGGAATTATAGAAATATTTATTAAAGATGAAAGCGCCCATACAGTTGAACTGGAGCAAAAATTGGAGAAACATTACGGATTGAAGGATGCCATTGTCGTACCTACAGTAGGATTAACACCTGATATGATTAAGCAAGCTGTAGCACGTGCGGGCGCATATTATCTTTCCAAAAATTTAAAATCGGTGAAAAGGTTAGGTATTTCATGGGGGACTACGCTCGCAGAACTTGTGAAAGAATTTCCTTATATTCGAAAAGAAGATTTAAAAATTATTCCACTTGAAGGGGGGATGGGAAGAAAATTTGTCGAAATTCATGCAAACCAACTTGCTCATGAATTGGCTAAAAAGATGAATTGCACTTGTCTTTATTTATATGCCCCAGCGATTGTGGAGACAGAAGAATTAAAGGAAAGATTATTAGCAATGCCGGATATCGAAGCAGTGCTTGAAGAAGGACGGAATATAGATATGGCGGTTATTGGGATCGGCAACCCGCATAAATCATCCACGCTTCGTAAGCTAGGTTATTTAGAAGATAATGATTTGCATTATTTACGGAAGCTTGGTGTAGTTGGTGATATAGGATTTCGCTTTTTTGATGAAAGTGGGAATGTCATTATTAATTCATTTACAAACAAAGTCATTGGAGTTTCGTTAAACGAATTAAAGAAGGTTGACCAAGTGATTGCTGTTGTTGAAGGAATTCATAAACTTGAAAGTATAAAAGGTGCACTAAACGGGGGCTTCATCAATGTTTTAATTATCGATGAACAGACTGCTGCAGCTATTGTTGAAAATTGGTAAACAATTTGATAAAAAAATTTTTTAAAAACATCTCAATCATGAATTTCATTTTATATATTGACAGAAGAAAGCGATTACAAATATAATTAAAACAAAAGTAACAAAAAAGAACAAATGTAAATAGTCAGAATTTATTTTTTTATACAATTGGGTTTCTGACCTAATTAGGAGGAAAGATTCATGAATTCCGTTGAAAAAGTTATTCACGAAAATTGTGTTTTGTTAAATATTGAAGCAAATGATCAAAATGACATTCTTTCGAAACTCTCTGATACTTTGTATAAACATGGTTTTGTTAAGGATACCTTTAAAAATGCAGTTTTAGAGAGGGAAGCCCAATTTCCGACTGGATTGCCATTAACTTCAGTTGGTGTTGCAATTCCGCATACAGATGCTCATCATGTTGCTCGAACTGCCATAGGAGTTGCAATTTTAAAGAAGCCTGTAGAGTTTTCAGTAATGGGAAGCCCTGGTGATAAAGTACATGCTTCAATTATTTTGATGCTTGCGATGGACGATGGTAAAAAACAAATAGAACTCCTTCAAAGATTAATGGAATTTTTTCAAAAAGAAGAAAAACTACTTGCTTTAAAAGAAATGAAAAGCGAGAAAGAAATCGCTGCATATTTGGAATCTCAAATATTTTAAAAATAAACAATTTTAATATTAAAAGGGAGGAATAAAAATGAAAAAAGTACTTGTCATTTGTGGGACTGGGGTTGCAACATCAACAATGGTGATGAATAAACTGAAGGAATTTTTTGAAGAAAAACAAATAAATGTTCAACTTCATCAATCAAAAGTGTCGGATGTTCTGTCAACAGGAAATGATTATGATGTCATCGTATCTACGACCGTTGTTCCACCAAGCATTAAAACAAAGGTTGTTAATGCCGTTCCTTTACTAACAGGTGTAGGAAAGGAGAAGGTATTTAACGATATATTAGAAGCATTAAAATAATTAATGAAGGGATGGGAGTATATGGATTTCATCCAAAAAATTGTTGATTTAGGACCTACAGTCGTATTGCCTATCATCATTTTTCTATTTGGTCTAGTATTAAAAATGAAGCCGGGGCGTGCATTTCGGGCAGGTTTAACAGTTGGAATTGGATTTATTGGTATTAATTTAATTATCGGTCTGCTCATGGACAATTTAGGACCTGCCGCAAAAGATATGGTTGAAAGACTGGGTATCGATTTAAGCATTATTGATGTTGGTTGGCCGGCTACTTCTGCCATTGCCTTTGGATCAACTGTAGGCGCATTGGCAATACCAATCGGATTAGCTGTCAATTTAATTTTACTAATTGTAGGTTTGACAAAAACATTGAATATTGATTTGTGGAACTTATGGCATATTGCATTCACAGGCGCGCTTGTCAGCATTATGACCGACAGCTTTACAATGGGGATTGTAACAGCCGCAGTACATGCAATCGTCCTTTTAGTCCTTGCTGATATGTCTCAAAAACATGTAGAGCAATTTTATGGATATCCTAACATATCTTTTCCTCATGGAACGTCTACGCCGTATATTTTATTTGCTTGGCCTTTAGAAAAACTATTCAACATTATTCCTGGATTTAAAAATTTAAAAGCTGATCCTGAATCAATTCAAAAAAGATTGGGAATTTTAGGTGAATCGACAGTATTAGGGCTTATATTAGGTCTTATTATCGGAATTTTGGCAGGATGGAATGTTAAAGAGGTGTTGAATTTAGGAGTATCAACTGCAGCTGTTATGCTTCTTTTACCACGGATGGTATCCATTTTAATGGAAGGCCTTGCACCAGTTTCTGAATCTGCCAGTGAATTTGTAAAATCAAAATTTCCTGGCCGAGAAGTATTTATAGGGATGGACAGTGCTTTGGCAGTAGGACATCCAGCAGCGATCGCTTCATCTTTGATCATGGTGCCTATTGTATTGCTACTGGCAATTATTGTTCCTGGTAACAAAGTATTGCCGTTTGGCGACTTGGCAACAATACCATTCATTGTGAGTATGATGGTTCCGATTTTCCGAGGGAACGTTGTTCGAACAGTTGTAGCAAGCACGATTGCATTAGGTTTTGGTCTATTGTTGGCAACATATATTTCTCCACTTTTCACACAAGCAGCAAAAAATGTGGGGTTTTCTTTCCCGGAAGGAGCGAACTCAATATCATCGCTTGTTGACGGAGCGGTTCCAACGACTGCCATCTTCTTATTCGGTGCAAAATTAGGGTATATTGGTTTGATCATTATTGCATTAATTGCTTTAGCAACAGCTTATTATATAAATAAAAGACCAAATAAAACAAACTAATAGTTTTATAGAATTGGACTAATCCTTTGTTTCTAAAGCAAACTAAAAAATTTAATTTAATTGAACATGGCTCCAACTCTCAAATCATTAAGTTTTGAAGTTGGAGTTTTTTTTGATTTTGCTGAAATATTTTGTCGATTTAAAACGTCGACGCTTACTTTAAAAAATCACGCGTCTTTGTTTAGCATGGGGCATTTTGTAACGGATCATGACAAGGCAGTTATTCCACTAAAAAAAGTGGGGTAAAAAATTTAAAAGCAAAGTTGAAAATGGTAATGGCGAAGGAACAGATAAAGAGCGGACAATAGGTTGAAGGAAAGCAAGGGAGGAGGGGTAAAAGTTGAAAATTCAACGCATTGAAAGGCAAAGTCGGCGAAAAATTCTGAACTTGTTTCTAGAATAATCGTTGTTATTGAGAACTCATAATGTGGGTTCGAAAGCCTTTCTGTGTCCCGATTGAAAAAGCAAAATATCCGATAAGAGAAAATTGACACCATTAGTATTCAACGTGCGATGACTGTTCCCCTGATAAAGCCAACATAGCACTTATTTGTCCTAGCAATATAAAAATGAGAAAAGTGGTCCAGCTCAATGATTTTTTCCTTTGTTTTTCACTTCTTGCCAAGCTTAATCAGAATGAAACATATATCGATTGACAGGTCTTCCGATGCTGCCATACTGAACATGGATTGAGACTTTTTTGATTTTCGCCAAGTAGTCTAAATATCTTCGTGCAGTAACGCGTGCAATACCGATTCCTTCCGCAACTTCTTCAGCGGAAATCGGTTCTTTTTGATTTTGGAGGAGACGGATGATCTTATCAAGTGTTACTTGGTTTAACCCTTTAGGCAGGTCTGGATCCTCTGGCTTGTTCTTGAATTTATTGTTTAACAACATAGTGTCTACATCTTTTTGCGTTAATTTTTCTTTTTCCTTCAGCTGGCTATGATAAAGCAAATAGTTTTTTAATGATTGTTGGAGCCGTTCAAATTTAAACGGTTTCATAATGTAGTCAAAAGCACCGTTTTGCAGAACGCGGCGAACGGTTTCCATATCTCTCGCAGCGGTAATCGCAATGACATCTATGGAATGACCCTCTGACCGGATTTGCTTAAGCGTTTCTAATCCATCCTGATTAGGCATGTAAATATCTATAATAACTAGTTCAGGTTTCAATTCCCGAACAAGCTCTATGCCTTCTTTTCCGTTCCCTGCGATTCCAATCACAGTAAAGCCGTCGACTTTTTGGATAAATTGTTTATTCACCTCTTGAACCATGGGATCATCTTCGATCAACAATACACTAATTTTTTTGTTCAAATTTTTTGCCCCCTTTGTTTTTACATATCAAATGTGATGATAAATGTAGTTCCCGTACCTTTTTGCGACTCAACCTGAATGTGACCGTTTGCTTGATCAACAATTTGTTTGACCAGATATAAGCCTATTCCATGATTTTGCTTGTTTTTTGTGGAAAAACCCTTTTCAAAAATGTTCGGTAATACAGAATCGTCTATGCCAGGACCGTTATCTTCAACTAATATCGTGAAAATTTCTTTATTTTGATCGATGCTGACGAATATTTCTTTGTCAGGATCAGTCGACTCTTGAAAGGCATCAAAAGCATTTTCAATTAAATTCCCAATGATGATCACCAGGTCGTTATGATCGATATTTTTTGGGAAGCGCTCCAAATGGCTGTTTCTGTCAATGACTACTTTAATTCCGAGCTCTTTGCCCCGGCTGATTTTGCTGAGTAAAAGGCCTGATATGCTTTCATCTTTAATATGTTCAGTTAAAAAGTTTGTCAGCTCTTCTTGCTCTTCCGTTATTTTGAATACATATTCTAACGCTTTTTCTTTATGTCCAAGCTGAATGAGACCTGCTATCGTGTGCAATTTGTTCATATGTTCATGATTTTGAACACGAAGCGCGTGGACAAAAGCTTTCACTCCGGTTAATTCTTCCGCAAGCTTTTTGATTTCAGTTCGATCCTGGAAAATGGCGACAGCTCCGACCGTTTCGTTATTCACTCTGATCGGGATGCGATTGCTTAAAATGCTCAGATTCCTTACCTGCAATTCTTTGTTATAAATAGGACGGTCAATTACTAATATTTCCGGGAGTCGGGTGTCGGAAATAACGTCGCGAATCGGCTTTCCGATCACATCTCCTTCAATGCCCATCATTTGTTTGGCACGGTCATTAAAAATAGTTATACGTTCATTTTTATCAATGGCAATGACTCCTTCGTGCATAGCATTAAATGTTTCAGTTCGTTCAACTAGCATTTTAGCTATTTCAAAAGGCTCCAAGTGAAACATCTGCTTTTTTATATGTCTTGCCAGGAGCCAAGCCCCCAAACCGCCTAATAGTAAGACAAGAAAAGAAATCGAAAAAATTTGCGATTTTAAATTTGCAAGCAGCTCATATAAGCTTGGAAGCTTATAGGCTGCGATGACGACTCCAACTTGTTTATGTTCTTTATTCATGACAGGTACAAAGGCGCGGATAACAGTGCCGATTTCTCCATTTGCTTTTGACGTATATGTGTGTTCGGCAAAGGCAGGACCCTCATCTTCTCCTTCCGATTTTGTTCCGATTAACGATTTGACCGGATGGGAAAGGCGGGTACGATCCATATCGAGCACAACAATATATTCTGTTCCGTTAATGATTTGAAGACGTTCAATCATCGAAGGAATCAGCTGGCGATCTTTCATGCTTCCATTGAGCCCGTTTCTGACTTCAGGCAGCGCCGCAACCGTCCTCGCAGCTAATATAGATTGCTGTTTAAGCTCTTCTTCTTTTTGGTTTAAATATTCGTTTACAATAAATAATCCTCCGAAAAAAAGCGATAAAAAGACAATAATAAAAATTAAACCTGTTATTTTCCATATGATTGGTAATCGCTTCATAAGGCAACCTCTTTTAGCTAAACGTTCATACTTGCTTTATTTTATCACAGATTTGCTTTCCTTTACTTTAGAGAAAGAGCATGCTTGGTATAATTTATGTTAAAATGATCAAAAACAAATGGTGTGATGAATCATGAAGAAAAAAATCGTGAGGTATTTGGCTATAGTATGTGCCGGGTTAGCCTTTGCGTTATTTTCCTATAATATCATTATACAATCTCAAAATGATCCACCGGTTTACGATGATGAGCAAGAGGGGCTAAAAGAGCAAATTAAAATCTATTTCAGCCATGTAGTGGCGGAGGATACGCCAAAAGGCTTGGCTGCCCAAAGGTTTGCAGATTTGGTCGAGGAAAAGACGAAGGGCCGAGTAAAAGTGATTGTGTTTCCAAACGGTTCATTATATTCAGATAAAGATGAAATAGAAGCTTTAAGAAAAGGCAAAGTGCAAATGATTGCTCCTTCCTATTCAAACGTGGCAGAATTGGTTCCGGAATGGGAAGTGTTAGATTTACCGTTTATTTTTCAAAACGATGATAATGTTGAAAGGGTTTTAACAGGAAAAATTGGCGAAGAGCTGCTCAGTATGTTAGAACCGAAAGGATTTAAAGGACTGGCTTTTTGGGGAAATGGATTCAAACAAATGGTAAATAGTCAAATGTTTATGAAGAATCCGGATGATTTCAAAGACCAAAGATTTCGGATCATGCCTAATAAAGTCATAAAAAAACAATTTAACATGTTAGGAGCGGAACCGATTGCCCTCTCATTTGATCAAGTTTATGAATCATTAGAAGAGGAAGCATTTGACGGACAAGAAAACACAATTTCGAATATTTATTCAAAAAGATTTTATCAATTTCATCCGTATGTAACAATTAGCAATCACGGTTATTTAGGATATGTCGTAATGGTCAATGAAACATTTTGGAATCAGCTACCTAAAGACGTTCAAAAACAAATTATGGAAGCAATAGAAGAAACGACAGCTTGGAATATGAAACAATCGAAACAGCAAAATATAAGACAGCTTGAAGAAATGAGGCAAAATCCAAATATACATATTCATACGTTAACGGAAAAAGAGCGAAAGAAATGGCAGGAACGATTTGTGCCGCTTTACCAAGAATATGAAGCGAAATATGGAAAGCTATTAAAAGAAATAAGAAATGCAGCAAGCTGAACTAGCCATCGTTTCAGCAAAAATGGACTGTCCGCGAGGCGGCAGTCTTTTTTATGGAATTTGAGAGAAAAAAAAGAGGTGTTATATTCGCCGCTCTCATCCATTTTTACGCATGATACACCACAAGAAATAGTCCAACGAGCATTCGGTGGAAAGATGTAAGATAAAGTACATGGACATCACTGCGGCTGCACTTTCTTTACAGGAATGGCTGAAATAAAACCTTTCAGCTTATCGGCAGTAACTATTTGAAACGAATGAATGATTCTAAGAAACTCGATTTCATGGTTTATCGCCCGTTGTGTTTTGATTTTTTTGGGGTTACAAATGGACAATCGGTTATGAAAATGGTCATCGTTGGAGTTACGACTGAAGCATGAGAGTCGTTGGGCAGTAGTTAACCAGCTCTGTTAAGGAAGGAGAAGAAGCCGTTTACGTTTCTTTGGAGTGACCAGCTCGTTAGACTTTAAGCGGGAGTAGTTGAAAAGCAAAAATGAATCTATTAAGAGTTTCTGCTTCTGTTTCCCAGAATGACTAGGGAGGTGCTGATCCTTTCTCATTTTTGGCCATTCAAATTAATTTTGAGACCAAAAAGAACAAAAAGATTAATAAAACCATAATATTAAAACTTTTTGAACATTCTATTAACATAAATGTACGGACGTTTGAAAACGTTATCAAAGGGGAAAGGAGAGAGATAGATGCGAATAAACTTTAAAAACCTGACTGTACAAGTTATTATCGGTATCATTTTAGGGATTACAGTTGGATTTTTATTCCCTGAGTTCGGGGCGAAATTAAAGATTTTGGCAGATATTTTTATTAAACTAGTGAAAATGGTGATTGCACCAATTGTATTTTTCACCGTTGTCATCGGCATCGGATCAATGGGTGATCTGAAAAAAGTAGGCAGGATCGGCGGGAAAGCTCTGATCTATTTTGAAATTGTTACGACGATTGCTCTTGCTATCGGGATCTTTGTTGTAAACATTATGAAGCCAGGTGAGGGCTTTAACACCGATAGTGTGCAAGGAAGCGATATTTCTCAATATACGAAACAAGCAGAGGAAACAAGTCACGGTGCTTTAGACTTTATCATGAGCATTGTGCCAGAAAATGCAGTGGGAGCGCTCGCAAACGGAGAACTCTTGCCGATTTTATTCTTCGCAGTCCTTTTCGGATTAGCAGCGGCAAGACTAGGGGAAAAAGCAAAACCTGTTATCAATTTGTTTGAACAATTGACAAATATCTTTTTTGGCATCGTAAATATGGTTATGAAAATTTCACCGATTGCAGCTTTTGGTGCAATGGCCTATACAATCGGAAATTTCGGTCTGGGATCGCTTGTGTCTTTAGGAAAATTAATGGCCTCTGTCTACATGACGATGTTCTTATTTATCGTGATCGTTTTGGGACTGATCACAAAATTTTACGGGTTCAGCATTTTAAAATTTATCGCATATATAAAGGAAGAAATATTGCTTGTGTTAGGAACTTCCTCCTCTGAATCCGCATTGCCAAAATTGATGGAAAAGCTTGAGAAGTACGGATGTTCTAAGTCTGTTGTTGGTCTTGTTGTTCCGACTGGGTATTCTTTTAACCTAGATGGAACGTCGATTTATTTGTCAATGGCGGCTATCTTTATTGCACAGGCATATGGGATCGATTTAACCATTTGGCAAGAACTGACTCTACTTGGAATTTTAATGCTGACTTCAAAGGGCGCTGCAGGTGTGACTGGATCCGGATTTATTACATTAGCCGCTACTTTGGCTGCATTTCCAATGGTTCCGGTTGAAGGAATTGCACTTCTCATCGGTGTTGACCGATTTATGTCAGAAGCCCGTGCGATTACGAATTTAATTGGAAACGGTGTCGCAACAGTTGTTGTGTCAAAAATGGAAGGAGAGTTTCATCCGGAAAAAGCTTCTCAAGAAGAGCAGGTTTCCAGTCAGGCGACTGGCACTGTATATGCTAACGAACAGTGATTCGAAAATTTGATAACAAATCAAAAAGAAAAGGATGCTTTAAAGAATTCGGCATCCTTTTCTGTTTTGATATTGAAGGTTTCTCTTCAGCGAGCTCTGTATAAAAAATGAAAAAAGGTGAAAAAATTTCAAGAACTGTTTAATATAAATAATGGGGAAATTATTGCAGAAAGGGAGTGGAACAAGGTGGTGCAGTCTCCAATTTTTTTAAAGCCTGTTTTTAAAGATCGAATTTGGGGTGGAACAAACCTTCGCACTCATTTTCATTACAAAATTCCAACGGAGACAACAGGAGAATGCTGGGCGATTTCTGCCCATCCGCATGGTCAAAGCATTGTAGCAGAAGGAAAGTTTAAAGGAAAAACATTGGGTGAATTATGGGACAACCATCGAGAATTGTTCGGCGGAATAAAAGGGGATCGATTTCCTCTCTTAACGAAAATTCTGGATGCAAACAACGATTTGTCCGTACAGGTGCATCCAGATGATGAATATGCAAAAAAGCACGAAAATGGTGAATTAGGAAAAACGGAGTGCTGGTATATCATTGACTGCTCAGAAAATGCGGAAATCATTTACGGTCATCATGCCAAAACGAAAGAAGAGCTCGTATCCATGATTCAAAGCGGAAAATGGGATCAATTGCTGAGAAGAGTAAAAATAAAACCGGGCGACTTCTTTTATGTTCCGAGCGGCACCATCCACGCCATCTGCAAAGGAACGCTCATCCTTGAAACGCAGCAAAGTTCTGATACGACTTACAGAGTGTATGATTACGACCGTGTAGATGCAAACGGAAATAAAAGAGAATTGCATTTGAAACAAGCGATAGAGGTGGCGACTGTTCCTCATAAAGATTACACGATTGAACGTTCTGTGGAAGTAAAGGAAGGAGCAACGATTACCACATTTATCAAAAACGAATTTTTTTCAGTTTACAAATGGGAGATTGACGGCGAAGGGAAGTTTGTTCAAAATCATCCGTTCCTTCTTGCAAGCGTGATTGAGGGAGACGGGGAGCTTACTCATGATGGCCGTTCATACACACTAAAAAAAGGGGCTCATTTTATTTTGCCGAACCAAACGGGCGATTTCGCAATAAAAGGAAAATGTGTTCTCATTGTATCTCATGTATAAAACATTTATCCCGACTCTTCTTTCTCCTTTTAAAGGAGGGAGAAGAATCGGGGTTTTTATTGAAAAAAGGTCATTCGGTTGAAGAAATACTTTCCCCAACTCAATTGTACCCCCATAGAAATTCGCCGATATACTTGTCCACTTTCGGATGCTCATGAAGACCGCTGTGTGTGGCAAGTTTATCTTTAACAATGATTTCATGATAATTTTCTAACGGAACAATATTTCTAGCGCTGAGAGCGCTCTGGATGGAGACAACTCCATCACTGTCTTTATACTCGGGATTGATCCCTGCGATATTGAGAACTTTCGTTTTTTTAGAAAATTGATCCCGGTTGTTCAATATTTCTAGTAAAGCATGAGAATCTGGCTTTAAATCAATGATTGCTTTACCTGTATTCAGCTTATGGTAAGATTCCTGTTCTATTCCTTGAAACGGGCTGCCTATGACCACCATTTTGCGGACAATCGGGTAATCCTTCAAGTTGTTCGTGTCCTCGATATATTTTGTCGAAACGAGTCCTCCCATCGAATGAGCCACAATGTATAGCTCGTCTACCGAATAGTTTTCTTTTAATAAGCGCATTGCCTTTTTCAGAGAATTTGCCGTTTCCTCAATACTTGTGCGGTTTTCCTCAAAAACAATTTGTATAAAAGGATTTTTTAAGTTTTGTGGGATTGTTCCGGAAATATGGACAATGCCCATGCGATCAACTCGAATGACCATTGATTTTGTTCCCCAGCGGTAATCATATTCAAAACGATGCAGCATATGTTGGAACGAGCGCATTGTTCCTTTATAGCCATGGACAAAGATGGTCGGAATTTGAGGTTCAATGCTTGCAAAAGAGTCGTTTGAATCGACATGCTTCGAGCGCCACGTAATAAAAAAAACGCTTAAAAGAAAAAACGTAAATAAAAAAATAGATGCCATTCGCCCCATCGTCGATTTTTTTCTCACGATAAGTTCACCTCGTAATGATAATATTATACTAATTTTTTGGTTTTATCATGGAATTTTTTCTTTTTTTACAAAAAAGTTTAGAAATTTACCAAATTTTCTTGAAATTCGTGTATAATATACATCGAAAGAACTAGTAAAAAAAGTCTAATGTCATGCAAGGATTGTCAAATAGTGAAGAAAAAGGGGTGAAAGAGTGGAGCAGGTCAAAAATTATATTGTAACTTGTGACACGCTAGCATTGCTTCCTTATTTTAATACGTATGGGGAATGTTGGACAATTGTTATTGAAAAGTATGAAAAGTATCTTGTGAAAAAGAAGCCGAAGGATCTTTTGGCGGAGAGCTGCAACTATTATGGTGTGTCTCTTAACGGTATCATTGAGGCAGCTAAGAAAATCCTGCCGCGCCAGCGCATGCTTCCTGTATGCATTCCTGCCCTTGATCTTTGTTTTTTCCCTACTAAATCAATGGAACATTTAGACTGCCAATGGATTGCGCATTCGGCTATTCGACATGTCGTTTCAAAAGGAAAGCATTCAACAATCGTTTTAATCAATCATGAGAAAGTAGTAGTGGAGAAGCATATGAGTATCATTTACAACAAAATGAAAAGTGCGTCTCATATCAATGATACATATAAGAGAAGGATCAATGAGGGGAAGGAATACCATTCCTTTATTTTATATGAGAAGCCATCTTGTTATGATTGTAAACGAAAATCATAATGCTACTGAATGATTCTCGGCTTGCGGGGATTTTTATTATAAGTGCGGCAGTTCTTATAAAAATGCGATCGAATGGTGAACTGCCGCACTATTTTTTATTTTTCAGCGGTTTCCTTCTTTAATTCCAAATGTTTTTTCAGCTCGTTGGAAAGGGAAAGACGTTCATCTTCAGGCACAATATAGTAGTAAATGCCGTTAATTTTTTTTCCGCTCCCTTTTATTTGATGCTGAATGACATTTTTTCGGGCATCTTTGTAATTTTCTTGAATTGCCCACATTTCATCAAATGTAAGATTTGTTTTTACATTGTTTTCAATAACTTTAAACATTTCTCCAAATTTTGTAATGGATGTAATGCTTGCTCCTTTTTCAATAACCGCCTCAATAATTTGCCGCTGTCTTTCCTGGCGGCCGAAATCGCCCCTTGGATCATCATATCGCATTCTTGAATACGCAAGAGCTTTTTTGCCATCCAAGTGAATGGTTCCTTTTTCAAAATGGTAGCCCTCGTAAGTGAAATCTAAATCATTTTCAACCGTCACACCGCCGACTGCATCGACAATATCGCGAAAGCTTTCCATATTCACTTTGACAAAATAATCAACCGGCACATCTAAGAAATTTTCAACCGTTTTAATAGCCATTTCTGTTCCGCCGAAAGCGTAGGCGTGGTTAATTTTGTCTTGAATGCCTTTTCCGACAATTTCTGTTCTTGTATCGCGGGGAATGCTGACCATTTCCATTGACTTTTCATTTGGGTTGACTGTTATCAAAATGAGCGAATCAGACCGTCCTCGGTCCCCTTTTCTTTCATCAACACCCATCAGCAATATGGAAATAGGATCGCGATTTTTAAAGTTGACTTGCTGATCGCGTTTGTCTGACTTATCTCGTCCGATGTTTTCTTGAATGTTGGCAATGGTCGATTGTGCTTTGTTCCAAATGTAAAAGGCATAGGATCCCGTGGCAATAATGAAAACTCCAATGACTGATAACAAAATCCAGAGCCATTTTTTTCTCTTTTTTCTCTGTCTATCTGATCTCATAATTCCATCCCTCATTACTAAATTTATCTAATCTGATTATAAGTTTCCAATTCTATTAAGACAATATATTTGTGAGGAAAATATTTTCGTATACACTTGTCAGCACCGCTTGAAAAAATGAATTGACAGCATGGAACGGCAGGGCATTTTCCGCTATAATAAAGTGAGAAATTTGTCGTTTGGAGGATTATCTGTGAAAAAAAGGATTATTGTTAGTAATGTTGTCGTTTTATGTATAGCATCAATTATTGTCGGCCATTTTTATTGGAAACAGAAAATTTCAAAACCGACAGCTGCTTCTGTGGAATCATCTGCAGAAAATAAAAAGGAAGACAATAGTAAACAAAATGATACGCGAGAGGACTACGCCAAAAATTTACCGGAGGATGTTCAGAAAAAAATCAAAACAGCATTAAAAGAAGAGAAACAATTGAACTTTGTAATTTGGGGATCTGAATCAGTTCCTTCCGATCAAAATGGGTGGCCGGAAAAACTGAAAAAGGAGCTTCTTTCTGCATATGGAGATGAGCTCTTTAACATCTCGATTGTTTCCGATGCCGAGGAGACAACCCATAGTGTATTGAATAAAAAATTATATAAAAAAATTGCAGACAAAAAGCCTGACATCCTCCTTTTCGAGCCGTTTATTTTGAATGATAACGGCGTTGTCGGCATTGACAATACTCTAAGCAACATTACGGACATCTTGCGGAAAATTCAAGAAGCAAATCCTGACGTATCGATTATGCTGCAGCCTGCACACCCGCTCTTTGGTGCAAAATTTTATCCTAAGGAAGTAGATGCGCTCAAACAATATGCTGAAAAAAACCACTTTACTTATTTAAACCATTGGGAAAATTGGCCGGATAAGGAAGACGAACAATTGAAGCAATACGTTACAGAAGACCGATCCAAACCGAGTGAAAAAGGGAATCAAGTATGGGGAGAGTATTTAATTAAATATTTTGTCGCAAAGGACGGACAATGATCGTCCATTCTCCTTTTCCCATGTGGAAAATTTGCTGTTTGCCGTCAAAACACGCGGAAAAACGAAAATTTTCTGGGAAATAATTTTTTTATACGATCACTGTTCATATGCCAAGTTGAAGATTTTGAAAATATGTCTGTGACCAATTGATGCCGAAAGAACTCAATCATTGAATTCATTTTAGTCCACGAAGATTGCTGGAACTCTTAGCAAGTTGTCTAAACATCGACTGTTTTCTTTAATTTAGAAATAAAATATTCTGAAATTTATTGATACTGTAAAGAAGAGAGTAACGATTAAATATGTCTTTAAATATAAAAAAATAGATGATATTATACTATATCGAAAACGGTGTGAAAATATATTGGAGGAAGTTAAATGAATGAATCTGTCGAAAACTCACGATATCTAGTTTTAACAAATGCTTACCCTTCTGAAAACCAGCTTTATCGAAACGGATTTATTCATAGAAGAGTGAAAGCATATCAAAAAAGAGGACTCAAAGTTCAAGTTTTTGTATTAAGTCCTATATATAAAGAAGCAGAAAATTATCATTTTGATGGTGTTTATGTTAGCAGAGGTAATAAAGAAATTTTCGAACAATTTTTATTAGGAAACAATTTCAAAAAAACTTTAATCCATTTTGTATCCGTAGATATGATCGATGTAATTCGAAAACTTAAACCAAAGATGCCGCTAATAATTTGGATACACGGTTTTGAAGCTGAAGCTTGGCATCGAAGATGGTTTAATTTTTTAGAAAGCCGAGATCAACTTGCTAAAATATTAGAAATGGCAAATGATTATTATGTAAAACAGATGAAATTAATGAACTGGCTTTATCAAACGAAAGAGCTTGATTTAAAATTTGTTCATGTATCTAAATGGTTTAAAGAGCATATTGCTGAATGTGATGCTCGTGCAAAAACACAAAATGCCAGTATTATTCCGAATATTGTTGATGGAGAATTGTTTAATTATGTAGAAAAAACTCCAGAACAACGTTTCAAAATTCTATCTATCCGACCATATGCCTCAAGAAAATATGCCAATGATTTGTCTGTAGCAGCAGTTCTTGAATTGTCAAAAAAGCCGTTTTTTAATCGATTGCAGTTTGCTTTTTATGGAGATGGAAAACTATTTGATGAAACATTAAGCCCGATCAAACATTTTCCAAACGTGAAGATTAGGAAAGGATTTTTACAACAGGCGGAAATTGCTGAATTACACAAAGATTACGGTGTTTTTTTATGTCCAACAAGATTAGATTCTCAAGGTGTTTCAATGTGTGAGGCCATGGCGAGTGGTTTAGTTCCAGTTGCAACTAACATTACAGCAATACCTGAGTTTGTTGAACATCGCAAAACTGGACTACTTGCAAAACCTGAAGATCCCGAAGATCTAGCATATATGATTGAGAGACTGTATTTTAATGAATCACTATTTATGCGTCTTTCTAAAAATGCTGCTATAGATATTAGAAAAAAGTGCGGCGAAGACTCTGTTATTACAAGGGAAATGGAGTTGATATTAAGTTGAGAAATGAGGCACATACTAATAAAGATTATGAAGAATTTAACCAGAAGCAGGATGACTCATATTGGAGATTAATGTATGAAGAATTGGAAATGCAAATGAAAAACATGATGGAGATGACTTTGGAATTAATTGATAAAGAATTAGCTAACAAAGGGCATTCTAAAAGAGAGAAGGTACATCCTGTTTACAGCCATGCACCTAAAGATTTGCAAAAGGAATTAAGAAGACTTCAGCTTTTTGAACATCGAATTCGCGTAACATGGATAGGAAAACTTGCGTTAGCATATATAGGATTAAAGAAAAGAGTAAAGACACTGATTAAAGGTAAGTAACTAATCGAGACTTAAATGGATGTGAAAGTAATGAAGGAAAACAAAATAAAAATTTTATTACATGGCTATATCAATATTAATGTCATGGATGGATCAGCTGTTTTTATAACAGGTTTTGCAGATATGTTATCTCAAAGCCCAAATTTAGAAATTGATTTTGTTATAGCTAACCCAATTTACAGAGATATATTAATCCAGCCATTATTTGAAAAGGAAAATGTAAATATTATTTCACCATATAGTGATAAAAATATTTTGATGTTAAAACCTGATTTGAAAAATAGAAATAGAATGACACATCGTGAAGCTGCTGATGTTCTTTCATATTATTGGACTCAAAAAGAGTATGATTGGCTCATTATTCGTGGAATGGAAGTAGTTGAGCATCTTGCTGAAACAAATCCACAAATTTTAAAAAACACGATGACTTATGTAACTGGAATTACCCACGAAGGACAAATTTTTACAAAAGAAAAAGAGGAAAAGATTGAGAAAGTTTTTAAAAACAGTGCTTATTTACTCTGTCAGACAATTGAAATGAAACAATATTTGTTACATAGATTTCCGGATTTTTTAAAAAACACCGAAATAATCCATCTAAATCCTATGATACCAGATACTGTAGATGATTTTATTGAGGTGTTTGAAGAAAAAGAAAAATATACAAAGTTATGTTATACTGGAAAATTCGATGTTGGTTGGAATTCGATTCCAATGATTACAGCATTCCGAGAATTATTAGATGAATATCCTGAGATTTCATTAGCAGTTGCGGGGGATAGATTTAATATAAATAAGCAATATCCTCATTATGTAGAGGAATTGAAATATCTTTTGCAAAATACGAAAAATCTTGATTGGTATGGAGCTTTGCCGCGAAATGAAGTTCGGAGTTTAATTATGGCTTCTGATATTGGTATTACATGGCGGGATAAAAGAATGGATTCCAGTCTTGAATTGTCAACAAAACTGTTAGAATATGGCAGTTTAGGGAAGGCTGTAGTTATGAATCCAACAAAAATGCACATTAAACTATTTGGTGAGGACTATCCACTTTATGCAGAAACAATGGATGACTTTATTCAATGTGTTTCAAAAGTAATTGAAGATCCAAAATTATATAGACAAGCTGCTGAAAGAATGTTTGAAGTTAGCAAAAAATTTACTTATTCAGAAACACTAAAAAGATTTTTGCCTTATTTGATTAATGGAAGGTATGAAAGGTTTTTTCAGGAAAATCATTTGAAAATTCCAGAGAACTTAGAAGAACAATTGAAGGCTACTGCTGATTTTCCATATATATATGAAAATTTGGATGATAGTAAAAGCGTTTTGATTATTAATTACATTAATAAAATTGCAAATGTTAAAGAACATATTTTATTGTGTAGTAAATATGGAGTTTTGTCGAAAAACCAAAAAGTTGGAAATATTGTGCTCACTCTCGTTAATAGAACTGATAATGATGAACATGCAAACTTAGTTGAAAACTTAGGAAATTCAATTTTTGACGATTTACTTTCAAATATAACTGTTCAAAAAAATTCACAATTTAATGTTCAACAACTTAAAACACATGGTCATCTTTTATATTCAGATGAAAGTAATAGCGACAGTTTGTCTATAAAACATAATTTGAAGAACAGAATTAAAGAATTGGAAATTATCGAGAAAAAGTATAAAGCTCTGGCATCTTCAAAACTTGGTAAATTAACAATTAAATATTGGAATTTCAAAAAGAAGTTCCGATAAATAAAAAGAAACATTAATTTTTAGCAAAAAGAAAGGGTGAGGAACAGATTTTGAAAAAAATCGTCGTCGGGTTCCTTTTAGGAATGCTATTCTTTTCTCAGCTCCAGTTAGGAATTGTTTATGCTGCATCTGGAAATGCAAATAATACCGTTGATGAGGGATTGAATGGAAGTCAAGAGGTTCAAGAAGATTTTAATACTGGAGAGAAGAATAATGAGGATGAGAATAGTTTAGAAAAAGGAATCGTTGTTATTATAACAGATAAACAATTGGAAATTTTTGATTCTATCGAAGAAGACCGAAAGTTAATAGGCACCATTGTTTTAAAAGAACCAATTCTAGTTTATCCTGTAGAAAATGAAAACGCATGGTTTAGCCTATCAATTGATGGGAAAACGGGGTATGTATCTGCTGAAAACGTTTCGATTGTGAAAAATGAAAAAGTTTTAGATGATTTAATAAAGGAAAATGAAACGAACAAAGAAGACCAAACAAAAAAGGTTAAAGTAAGTGTACAAGAAAATCTTCCATTGATAGTAGATAAAAATGAAAATTCTGAAGTTTTTATGTTTGTAGAAAAAGGCCAGCAAATAACTCTTTATCGTTTTGATGAAAGTTGGCTATATACCTATGTTGCTGGACACAAAGTATATGTATCTACTGAAAAAGTAGATACAATGCTGGGGACTAAAAAACCTGAGCAAAACGAAGAATCAGACAACCATCAAGAAAATGAGAGTTTGAATGAAAACACCTCTAATGAATCTACTGAATCAACTAAATCTGTTCAACAACGAACTAATGAAAAGACTTCAGAATTAAATGAGGAGTTAGTGCAACAAAAGATCGATCTCAATTCATCAAATACAGTTAATCAACTTGCTATATCGAGTGTTAAATCTGTTCGAACTAATAGTGTTCGATTTTCTTCCTCAGTTAAATTTTTCAAAGTAACAGCACCTGGTGTAAATGTATATGTTAAGGAAAACGGGGCTTTAAAAAAGATTGGACAGTTAGAAAATGGACAAGTTTATCCTCGGGTAGCTGGTGCAGGAAACTGGCATCAAATTGATTTTAGTGGTGAAGAGGCATTTGTCTATGAAACGAGTACGGTTCCAGATAATGGTTCATCTCTTCGTAATTTAGCAAATAGCAGATATCCGAATGCAATAATTCAAACTAAAGTAGAAACACCAGTTTATGAAAGTCGTGACGGAAAACTTATTAAATTTGGTTCCCTATTAGAAGGGGTAAAGCTTCAAGCTTTTAAAAGAGTAGGTAATTGGTGGGAAGTTGATGTTTTTGGAAGAACCGGATACATCTATATAAACAACGTTTCCATACTAAATCAATCTGCAAAATATTTTAAAGTTACTGCTGATGTGCAATATGTATATATTCCAAGAGGAAATGGAATGATACGAGTTGCCCAATTGACAAAAGGTCAAATATATCCTAAAACAGGAGAACAAGGTAATTGGCTTCAAATTGATTTGAATGGAGTAAAAGGATTTGTTTATAAAAATGGAACAACTCCAATATTTAACGCAGATTTGAGGAATGAAGATAAGAATTCTTCTAAAGTAATAGGAAAGTTCATTTCGTTAAAACCGACACCGATTTACGATAACACTTCGGGGAAATTAGTTCAGTTTGGGACGTTTAATCCAAATATTGAATATAGAATAATAGGTGAATCGGGAGATTGGTGGAAAGTAAGTTTTCTTGATAGAATCGGATATATTTATAAAGCAAATGTAAAAAGATCATTTGCTTCAACTGATAAATACTTCAGAGTTTTAACTGATGTTTTGAATGTATACTATAGTACGTCAAATGGATTGAAAAAAGAAGGAGAGCTATTAAAAAACCAAATTTATAAAATCGAAGGAAGAAAGGGCGACTGGTTTGTTATATATTATGCCGGAAAAACAGGATATGTGTGGAGTCCGTCTACAGCACCTGCTTCGGCAAATTCATCCTATTGCTTTAACGTTCCTAGTACAAATCGAAAATTAGATGTAAAAACTGTTACAAAAACTCCTGTATATTATAAAAATAATTGCACGTCAGATAATCTGATACAGTTCGGTTACTTAGAAGAAGGCATCACAAATGTTCGTGTGATAAATATATATGGCAATTGGCTACAAATAGCATTTGGAGGAAGAACAGGATATATTTATAAATTTTCTACAAACCTGGAGTTTACTAAAATTCAATCATATGATAGCTTATTTTCTGAAGCTTTACAGAAACAAATAGCTGCATCGCCTCAAATAGCATCTTCTGAGATTAATGGATATATTTTAAGTACTGCTTTTAAATCTATTCAAGATGGGTATGGAATTGTTTCAGGAAACAATTGGAATATAAGAAGTGGTCCTGGAACAAAATTCACTCAATTAAACGCAGCAACTTCTAACGGCTATTTAATAAATAATGAAAAAGTAAAAATTTTAAGCAGTGAAATAGTGTACAACTCTACTACTAAAAAGATGGAAACATGGTATGAAATAGATTATCGCAACACATGGAGACTAAATAGTAATGGGGATTATGTCGCACACAAACGTGGCCCAGTGACTTATTGGGTTATGGCACCGCCTAAACAAGTTGAATATTATCTAAATCCAAATAACTTCAAAAATCATGCTGTACAGAAGTTTCAATTTTTAGACTTGTCATCACCAGCGAACATTTCCGTTACAGAGTTAAATAAAGTTTTGGCTGGAGAAGGTATTTTGGAAGGAAAAGGAAAATCTTTTGAAGATGCAGCAAAAAAATATTCGATCAATGAAATCTATTTAATTGCTCATGCGATATTAGAAACAGGTCACGGTCGTTCAGAATTGGCTAATGGAATATATGTTGATAAAGTAGATGGAAAATCTGTACCTGGGAAAACTGTTTATAACATGTATGGTATTGGAGCCTATGATGGTTGTGCAAAAACATGCGGTGCAGAAAGGGCGTATAAAGAGGGCTGGTTTACTCCTGAAGCTGCTATAGTTGGAGGAGCAAGATTTATTGGGCAGGGCTATATCCATAATGGTCAAAATACTTTATATAAAATGAGATGGAATCCAGCTAACCCTGGTACTCACCAATATGCAACTGATGTCCGTTGGGCATACAATCAAGTATATGATATATATAATTTATATCAAAAAATGGATAATTACACATTGACATTTGAAATACCACAATACAGGTAAATGTAAAATATACTGAACTCCTGTGAAAAATGTGGAGGCAAAATATTCCCAGAATATTACAAAGAAGATTCATGGTGGAGAATACAAGATTTCGTTGCACGATAAAAGAGAGCGGGCGTTGATTTTTCACGCCCGTTTTTTGTGCGACGGGCAGTCGTACTTTGTGTAGGGATTCTACACTGAATGAGTCGTTAAAGGCTGGAGCACGATACCTATGGTAAACACGGCTCTGAATAACCTGGAAGACTCATTTTTTTCTCGAAGGTGAAAGTCCTTCCACTGGAGTGCTGATACAACCAGTGAAGACTAATCTAGGGCATCATCGTGAGGTGGTGTCTGAAGGAGATGCGGAAAGTCGAGAGACCCGTAGTCGGTTAGGCAGACCCAAATGCATAAGCGTGAAGCACAGCGGCAGGGTAAGTTGACGACCATGCGGAAATAATGGGAAGTCCTCTACTGAGAGTAGTGGTCTCTGTTCGATAAATCAGCTGAATAGAGATGGCTTATCAAGTGATGGTGCTGGGTATGCTTATAAGGAAGGTACGATGACCCCGTGAGGTCTCCATTCTACCTTAGGGACATCCATCTATAAGGGCAATCCGAAATGATGAATGTGAATGGAGAAGTCAGACGTTCCCATAGTACGGAAGTAGTATTTGGACCAAACCAAGTATGAACGGAAGGGGAACGACCTTGTGGCTCTACATCTGTAAAGGTGTGTAATGCGAACAGGAAACGATACTGCGGTAAAAACGAACTGAATGTACACAATGAAAGGTGTGGAATATGCAATGAACCGTGCGTTAACTTTAAAATGGCATAGTATTTATGGACAAATTCTCTTTGACAGGAAATTAAAAGCAGCCTGGGATAAGGTAGAAGCGAACGGTGGGTCTGGCGGTATCGATGGTGAAACGATAGACAGCTATCGATATAACTTAGATGAGAATCTAAACTCACTTTTACAAAAGTTAAGAAGAAAAGAATATAAACCTTCCCCAGTAAGAAGACATTACATTCCAAAGAAGAACGGCAAACTTAGACCTTTAGGAATCCCTAACATTGAAGACCGAATTGTCCAACAAGCTCTAGTAGATGTGCTACAACCGAAATTCGAAAATGGCTTTTTCCATAAATGGTCATGTGGTTATAGACCAAATCTAGGCGCGAAGCGCGTCCTACAAATAATCATGGCTAATATCGAACAAGGATATAACTACATTTATGATGCAGATATCAAAGGCTTCTTCGACAATATTCCGCATAAGAACTTAATGAGAGTGTTAAACAAATACATTGCGGATGGAACGGTATTAGACATGATTTGGAAATGGTTAAAAGCTGGATACATGGAGGAAGGAAAATACCATGCAACAGCTTCAGGAACACCCCAAGGGGGTGTCATTTCTCCACTACTTGCCAATATCTATCTAAATGAGCTTGATTGGATGTGGGCTGAGCACAATTTTCGATTTGTCAGATACGCAGACGATTTCCTGGTGTTTGCTAAAACAGAGGAAGACATCAAGAAAGCTGCAGAAGTCACGAAAGAGAAACTAGCGGAACTCGGTCTTGAACTCTCATCGGAGAAAACGAAATTTGTAGATTTCAATAATGACGATTTTGACTTCATAGGGTTTACATTTGAACATTGGCGAAAACGCAAAAAGGATGGTAAACCATACTATATCGCTAAACCAAAAGATGCAACTTGGAAAGATTTTCGTCAGAAAATAAAAGCAAAGACAAGGAAAACACTCACACTCAGCAAAGAGAAATGGCTTGGGCAGGTTAATCCAATCATTCGAGGCAAGGTAAACTATTTTCTGACGATCTATGAAGCAATTAAGGCAAATGCACAATTTGGATTTAAAAGTTCTTGCTTCTTTCAAGCATTTGGAAAAGAGTTATTAGCGATAGATGGTTACATACGAAAAAGGTTAAGAGTTGCCATGATACACAGTCATCCAAATCAAAGAAAAGGACATCTTATGAAAACAAAATGGAATAATGAATTCTTTGCGAGGATAGGTTTAATACCAGCATATTGGTATTACTATCATAAAATTTATGGATTTACTTTAGAAAATTACATTCAACGTATGAAAGAAAAACAACGAAAAGAACTCGAAAGACGTAAACAAAGAGCGAAAGAAGAGGGTCAAGAGTTTTACACTCCTGACCGTGTCCGTAAAATGCAATATGCGCAAAGGTTAGCGACGTATTAATTGTAACACATTGGTAAGCCGTATGCCTTAATAGGGCACGTACGGTTTGATGAGGGGGTAGCCTTGAAAGAGGTTACCCTACTCTATTTTTAAATCTACGAAAAAACGCCTATCCCGTTATTAATGTAAGTATCCTTTCTAGGGAAAAATTTTTAATGTAACTATTCTACACTTTTACTAGGTTAAGTCATATTTTCAATAAAGTATTAACGATTTCATTTCAGAAAGATTATGTATCCCGTATTATGAACCATGATTGAAAAAATGAGTGTTGATTTTTCTTTTCTTAAAGGTAGAGGTCGCAAGGACCAATTATTCCTTTCTAAAATGATGTCAAAATAATCTTTGAAAGGAATAGGATTACCGATACTTATGCCTGGTTGATTGTGAATAAAACTACAAGTGTGCTCATGAAGAGATGAAAGCCCTCATCTCAATTTGCTACGAATCATATGGAAAAACGAGAGACTTCAATTCTATGAATGTGTAGCTCAAGTTTGACAGAGTACACTAAAGAAAAGCCCGAAAATACTGGTGTTTTGGACTTTACCCACAACACGTACCACTACACTTGTTAGTGGCACGTGTTTTTTTCTAATACTCTAGGAGGCGCTTGTGTGACAAGTGCTTCAAATGCTAGATTTGCTTGACCTTGTAATTCTGTACGAACGATTTGCTCTTCACCATTCACGCGTATTTTCGAGGCCTTCACCTGGCTTACATCATGCAAAATATCCTTTACACTTGTTTGGCATCCTATTTCTTTTAGCTTATAGGCCAAAAAGGATTCCATGACAAGCGCAAGGAAACAAACCATGATATGGCCTCGAATACGAGATTCCACTCGATGGTACATCGGGCGAAGTTCTAGATTCGACTTCAGGTTACGAAAGGCTTGTTCCACTCTCCACAACTCTTTATAGGCAAGTGCTGCCTCTTCATCCGTTAATGACGAGTTGGTCCGAATGGCGTACTTTCCGTCAAACTTTTCGTCATTGGATACCTTCTCTTCATCAATTTTGGCCGATGCTTTTTCTATCGTTAAAAACTTGGAATACGCACGGTTTTTGACGAGTCCAGATGGACCGAGTTCATCAAGCTTCGATTGAAGGTTTTCTAACACGACTTGACGACTCGCTCGATCACGTTCTTCAGCGTCCGGATTGTAACAGAGTACATACGTTTCGCCATCGATTTTCTTTGACTTCACTTTTAGATTCGGGAGAACCTTCTTATATGGCCCACGGATGGATAATAGCTCTTGGGCTTTCTTCGACTTTCGTAATTTGACACCCACAATATATTCCATGCCCAGTTCACGAATTTGATCTAAGTTGGCTTCACTAACCATTCCGCGGTCTCCCACTAGAATGACTTTCTGAATAGGATAGCGCTTCTTCAGGTCTCCAACCACCATGCCAAATGTCTTCGTATCATGCATGTTTCCAGGGAAGACTTGATGCCCAATCGGAATCCCTGTTTTGGTCATTAATAAGCCAATCACGACTTGTTTTCGATCTCCACGATGATCTTTGGAGTAACCATAGTGAGCCAGCAGTTCGTCTGCTTCCTCTCCTTCGAAATAGGTGCTTGTCGTGTCGTAAAACACGATATCTACTTCTAATGAGGTTAAATCGGTTAAATGTCCATAAAGTTGTTCCTCAATTTTTTCTTTTTGTTCACTTAAGAAGTCTAATGCACGATAGTAGTGATGGAGTTGGATGTCTGAAAGACCTTCTGCATAAATCGTGTCGATCCATTGTTTGAAGATATAATGCTTACTATTGGGATCCATGAGACGGTTTAACACCATGGCAAAAATGGCTTCGTCATACTGAGAAGCAGCCTCGGAATCATCCATGATTTTACGTAATAGCCGGCCAAGCCCTAACTTTTCCCATACCTTTCGGAACAGATAAACCGGCCCAAACTCTTTTGTCCAAAGCACGGAGACAGAAGAGGAAGAGCCTTGCCCGTGAATTCGGTCAAAGTAACGCTCTGAAAATTTGGCTAATCCCTCGATTAAGTTATCGATAGAGCCATTCTCTAATAAATGTTCTAACCTCCCTAGATTACAAAGCGTTTGTTGCCGAACTTTATTGTCTACTCGAAATGTACGACATATTTGTAGATATTGACGAACTGAACCATTTTTATTTTTTTGCTTATTAATTCGAATATACATAGCACTAATAGTATAACATATATTACATATTATTGGATATACAAAAGTTATCCACATAACACTACATAATGATTATATTTTCGATAAAAAAAGTGGATAACTATTGGTATAATCACCTTTAGTTATCCACATGTAGTGAAATGGTGTCAAACTTGAGTGTAGACGGTTCGGACTAATAATCATTAAAATCGCTATGCACGAACGAAAAAGGAAACTACAAATTCTGTTTTAAAAAACGAAAGCAAAACACTAAGAAGAGTCTTTCGTAAGGCAATCGGCATTTCAACAGTTTTTTGCTATTGGAATCTGGAAAAAACATTTTAAGTTTAGGCTCGACAACAAGTCTCACAACTTACTAAAGGTGGGAATAAACCGTCTGCTATAGGAAAAAACTTTTTGTTTAGACTAAACTTGAAAGAGGAATAAATGTTAAGTATAATGTCTATTCATTATATGTTGTTATAAAATTGTTATGGAAAAGCAATGTAAGATGTTGAAAAATATGATAAAATAATGTTTGTTTTTTGGATTACATGTGTAGAATACTCTAGAAATAGGAGATATTTGCATGACAGTATTTGCGAAGTTCATTCGTTCTATTAAAGAACATAAAGATTTGATTCGTTATTTGACTTTTTTTGATTTAAAATCGAACGTTGCAAGAACCTATATGGGATTTTTGTGGTGGATTATCGATCCAATTCTTTATATGATGATTTATTATTTGCTTGTTGTCGTTATTTTAGGGCGGGGAGGCCCGCATTATCTAGTGATTTTATTTACCGGGTTAATTCCGCTTAAATTCACAACCGCCTGCTTAGTTGATTCCACGTCATCGATTGTCGGGAAAGCTAGCATAATCAAGCAAATATATGTGCCGAAAATTGTTTTTATTCTAGTTCGCCTATGTGTAAATAGTATAAAATTTTTGTTAAGCAGCATTGTGTTAATGTTGTTTTTGTTAGTTTACGGCATTGATTTTGAATGGACGTATCTTTTATATCCTTTAATCGCCGTTATTCATGCGATCATTTTATTGCCTTTAATGATTCTTTTCGCGCATGTAGGAGTTTATTTGCGGGATATCAAAAATTTAATGCAGTATATTGCAAGGGTACTTCTTTATGTATCGCCTGTATTATTTACAATTTCGGATGTTCCTAAACGACTGGCTGGTCTTTTTTATTTAAATCCATTTACAACTGTGATTGAATCTTACCGGAATATTTTGCTATACCATTCTCAGCCATTATGGCTTTTATTAGGTGGCTTAATCGTAATAAGCTTCATTTTGTTATATTTTGCACTAAAGATTTTATTTAAATATGAAAATGAGTATGCAAAGGTGATTTGATTTGAGTACATCGATTATTGAATTAAAAAATTTATGGGTTTCCTACCCGTTAGGAAAAAAAAGCAGAATTTCCGACTTGTTTAAAAAACGAAAAGAAAAAAAGGAATTTTGGGCTTTAAAAAACTTAAATTTTGATGTAAAAAAAGGAGAGGTATTAGGGGTTATCGGACGAAATGGGTCAGGGAAAAGCACTCTTCTAAAAATTTTGAGCGGTCTCATTCTCCCTGATAAAGGCGAATATATTGTTCGTGGAAAACGTCCTGTTTTATTGTCGCTCGGAGCAGGATTTGACGGTGAATTATCAGGTATCGAAAATATTTATTTAAACAGTCTCCTTCTTGGTCATAAAAAAGAAGAAGTAGATGCCAAGCTAAATGATATTATTGAGTTCTCGGAACTAGGTGATTTTGTATACGAGCCTGTCAGAACATATTCGTCGGGTATGCGGTCAAGGCTGGCATTCTCCATTGCGATCTCGCTGGACCCGGACATTTTATTAATTGACGAAGTTCTCGGCGTTGGCGATCAAGCATTTAGAGAAAAAAGTGAAAAAGCCATCCTTGAAAAAATTAAACAAGACAAAACAGTGATTATTGTTACCCACTCGGCCAGTTTGGTCAACAAAATTTGCGACAGAGTTGTCTGGATTCACCTAGGGGAACAAAAAGCCGTCGGATTAACTGCTGAAGTTGTTCCAAAATACAATGCTTTTATGAATGGAAGAGCGAAAAAATGAAGCGGATTGTGATGCTTCTTTACAAAGATATCCATTTTGATGCGAGAGTTCAACGGGAAGCCATCGGTTTGGCAGAACAAGGTGAAGAAGTTTTCATTCTTTGTTTGAAAGAATTTAACACAGAGCCCCCGTTTCTTCATAAAAACATTAAAATTGAGAGAATGAGCATATTTTCCAAAAAGTATAAACAGCAATTGCTCAATGAACCGAAAGAAAACAAAAAATTAAGTGTTAAACAGAAGGCGTTAAGCCGCATCATTCGGAGTCCGGTCATTAAATTGATAAAAGATTTATATTCTTATCATGAATTTTACCTAAAATGCAGAAGCTGGTTGAAAGAACAGCAGCAACAATGGGATGTTATGCATTGCCATGACTTGAATACATTAAAAACTGGAATAAAACTGGCAAAAGAATTTCAAGCGCACGTTGTCTATGATTCTCATGAACTGTTTAATGAAATGTCAGGCAGGAACAAGCTTGACCGTTGGTACGGTTATCGGCTTGAAAGAAAATTGCTGCGGGATGTAGATCAATTAATTGTTGTTAATCCGTATGTTGCCGAAGAATTTAAGAAACAATACGGTCAATTGCCGGAAGTAACGGTTATTCAAAACGTACCGATTTATAAGGAAGAAGATACGTGCGCTATAGAAGATGACTATTTTCGAAAAAAATACCGATTAAAAGAAAATGATTTCCTGCTAATTTTTCAAGGCGGCATTGATCCTCACAGAGGATTGGAAGAGATTTTAAAGGCAATGGAGCTGCTGCCTGAGCATTTTAAATTAGTGCTTGTTGGAAATGGCCGGATCAAGAGTGATCTAGAAAAGGCTGTTTTGGAAAACGGTTTGGCAAACAGGGTGTTTTTTCATGAACAAGTACCTGCTAGCGATATTTTATGTTATACAAAACAGGCTGATGCAGGGCTTGTTATGTATAAAAACATAAGCCGAAACAATTATTTTTCTACACCTAACAAAATATTTGAATACTTGTTAGCCGGCATTCCTGCTATAGCTTCCGATCATCCTGGAAAAAGCTATATAGTCAAAAATGAACAAACAGGCATTTGTACGGAAGAAACTCCTGAACAAATTGCTAAAGCCGTGTTACAAATTTATGAAAACTACGATTTCTATAAAAACAACTGTTTACAAAAACGAGAAAAGTATTCATGGCAAAAGGAAAAAATGAAACTTGTCGAAATGTATCGAAGACTTTGAAAAATAGTTGTGTATTTTTATTTTTGGTATAATATAATGGTGTTTATTAGTGCAAAAGGAGTGTACATTTCATGAGATTGTGTGTAATGGGTCTAGGTTATATCGGTCTGCCAACTGCAGTAATGTTTGCAAAACATGGTGTGCAGGTGCACGGCGTTGATGTGAATGAAAAAGTTGTTAATATGTTGAATAATAAAGAACTTCATATTGAAGAACCCGGATTGCCTGAAATGCTTGCTGAAGTTATTGATGCTGGACAATTTACAGTCAGCACGAAACCGGAAAAAGCTGACGCATTCATAATCGCAGTTCCTACGCCGGTTAATCCGGACGGTTCTGCTAATGTTGATTATGTCCGCAGTGCAACCGAGATGATTCTTCCGTATATTGAAAAAGGGAATCTTGTCATTCTTGAATCTACTGTACCGCCAAAAACAGTTGAAAACGTAATGATTCCAATTTTAGAAAAATCAGGATTGGTTATTGGAGAAGAATTATATATTTCACATTCACCTGAAAGAGTTCTTCCAGGCAAATTGTTTGAAGAGCTTGTATCAAATGATCGCATTGTCGGTGGGATTAATGAAAAATCAAGTGAATTGACTGTACAGCTTTATAAACGCTTTGTCAAAGGAACAATTCATAAGACAGATGCTACTACTGCGGAAATGGTTAAATTAATGGAAAATACTTATCGCGATATAAACATTGCCTTTGCTAATGAACTTGCTAGAATTGCTGAAAAATTGAATTTTGATGTATGGGAAGCAATTGAGCTTGCAAACTATCATCCGCGCGTAAACATTCATAAACCAGGACCTGGTGTTGGTGGACATTGTATTGCAGTTGATCCGTATTTCATTATTGAAAAAGCACCTGAGCAGTCTAAGCTTATTACACTGGCACGCAGCATTAATTCCAATACACCAAAAACTGTCGTGAAAACCATTCAAAATATTGTAAAGGAAATCGAAGAGCCGAAGATTGCTGTATTAGGGTTGGCATTTAAAGGCAATATTGATGATATGCGGGAAAGTCCTTCTTTAGAGATTATTGAGGAACTGAAAAAAGCAGGATTCAAGCTCAGCATTCATGATCCGCACGTGAAAGCAGATGTAGAAGGAAAAGTGGATACGGTCGAGGAAGCGGCAAAAGATGCTGATTTATTGGTAATTTTAACAGATCATTCTGCTTATAAAGATTTGGATTTTGCGGCAATCAAGAAAGTGATGAAATCTCCGATTGTTTATGACACACGGAACCTGCTTGATCAAGAAAAAGTAGAACAAGCTGGGCTTCACTATTTAAAAATTGGTTCAAAACTTTAATATATGAAGAGGCTGGCTCATGTCGGGGAGTGCAATCTTCCTGAAAAAATGTCTTTGAGCAGCCTCTTCTTCTATATGCTGGAGGTTATGAAACCAATGAAACAATGGATCTTAAAAATGGGCGTTTTCTTTTCTTTATTTATAAAATCTCAGCCAGTGCAAAATCGCCTTTTCCGCCTGTATTTAGAAAAAGGGGACTCTCTGCAAACGGCAATTGATTTGATTCCACTGGCAAAAAAATTTAATAAACATCTTGTATACATGAACATGATTCAACGGACAAACCAATTGAAAGATACAGAAAAACGCTATATAAAAGCTCTTATTTGGGAATCACTTTCTCTTTTTGCCAAAGCTTTAAAAGAAATTTTCCAGCTTTCTGATCAAAATGAAGAAATAGTGAAATTAAAAGGGAAATTGCTCTATTTGGAAAGAAGGACTAAACCACTTCTGCTGCTTTTGGAAAATACAGAACACCGCCATTTTTTGCCGACTGAGATGCAATTATCGTTTGTAAAATACGCTTACAGCAAGGAAAAAATTGAAATAGCCAAACAGCTATGTGAACTGTTTTTACAATGGGGTCAGAATAAAAATGTAGAGGAAGTTTATCAGCACATAGTTGAAATTTATGATATAAGAAAGAAATGGGAAGACGAATTCCAACGTGTCTCCTATGATATTCATACGGCCATTCAAACCATTGAAAACCTTCCGGAATTGGAACAAACACAGGCAGTCATCGCATTGCTTCAACAAAAAGACGGAGACGAGTATGAAACTGTATTGCGATGGTTATGGGGAAAAGGGGTATCAATCCCTTATTCAGAAGAAATTTTACTGCCTCTAAAAGAAGCGATAAAAGCGAAGGATCAAAAAAAGTACCAAACAGTTTTTCATCAGTGCATGACAGCATACAACAGAGGTGAACGCTCCCAACTGTTAAGAAATATGCTCATCGAAAGTTTGCAAAATGCTGTCCTTTCAGAACAAGAGCTTTATTCATTAAGAAATGCGGTGGAATCAAAATATATCCATTTATTGAGCAGGGAGCTGTTAAACACATTAAAAGAAAACAATCAGCTTATTTCTTTATATGAACAAATGATGAACGATTCTATTACACTTGATGATTTTTCTGTTTTTATGAATTGGTGCAGGACTATAGATCACGATTTATCGATTAAAATGTTAAAGACTTTCGTCCACAAGCTGTTTCATTCAAACAGAAAATTGCCAATTGCAAAAGAGCATTTAGAAACAATGAATCATTTTATTGCAGGCGATTTCGAATTTGAATGTGTGAAAAAAAGGTGGCTTCTTGAACATCGCCAACAAGAAGAACTGCTTAAAGAAATCGACAGCTATAGCAGCCATCATAAAACGAAGATGCTTTTTTATTTGGCGAAATATGCTTATGAACATGAGTATTATGCTGAAGCATCGCTTCTTCTAAATAAAGCGTATCAATTGCGGCCGAGAAGTCTGTTTGTATTAAGAACATTGATTGGGGTTCATCATCGATTGGGAAACATTTCTGAGCGTGTGAAATATTTTGAAGAGCTTCCTTTTTTCATTCGACGAATACTCAAGAACGATTATGAGATCGCAAAAGATGAAAAAGAACGGATGAAGGAAAAGTGGACGTGGAAAAAAGATTTGCCGCAGATCGCATTAGGCGACAAAATTGTCCACGTATTAAATAAATCTATGCCTGAGGTTAATGGATATACCATTCGAAGCAGAGAAATTGTCGTTCATCAAAAGAAGCTTGGGCTCAAACCGGTCGTCGTGACAAAACTCGGATGGCCCCTAAATCGGAAGAAAACGAAAATAGAGAACATTGATGGAATTGAACATTATCGGCTGTACACGCAGCAAGATATTCGTTTAAACGTTGTTCCGCTGACAATGTATTTCGAACATTATGCTGAGCAGTTTGCAAATTTATTGATGGAAATAAAACCGAGAATTGTACATGCAGCGTCAAATTTTCAAAATGCTTTGCCGGCTATTCAAGCAGCTAAAAAGCTGGGCATTCCTACTGTTTATGAAGTAAGGGGCTTTTGGCACGATACGACAGCGAGCAAAGTAAAAGGATTTGAACATTCCGAACGTTACCGGATGCATGAAGAATATGAAATCTATTGCTGCCAATTAGCAGATAAAGTTGTAACAATAAGTGAAAGCTTAGCTCAACAATTGATCTCTTTAGGAGTTGAAAAAAATAAAATTTTCATCGTTCCAAATGGTGTTGACGCAGATGTTTTTACTCCTGAAGAACGAGATGAGGAGCTCATGAACTTGTATGATTTGCATGGAAAAATTGTTTACGGGTTCATCGGCTCTGTGACAAAATACGAAGGACTGGACTTTGCTTTAAAAGCTATTAAACGATTGAAACAGGATGGTGAAGATTTTCATTTCCTTTTAGTAGGTGATGGACCTGCTGTCGCTGAATTGAAAGAACTTGCTCAACAACTTGATATAGCCGAACACGTTACGTTTGTAGGTAGAGTCCCGCACGATGAAGTAAAAAAATATTATTCTGTTATTGATGTGTTTCCGTTTCCGCGTATTAATGCGAAAGTATGCCGGCTTGTTACTCCTTTAAAACCTTACGAAGTAATGGCGATGGGGAAACTTGTGCTTGTCAGCGACATTCCAGCTTTGAAGGAAATGGTGATCGAAGGTGAGACCGGATTAATCTTTGAAGCGGAGAATGTTGAATCATTATACGAATGTATGAAAAAAGCTCAGGCAGATCTGCATATTGGCATAAAAAGCAGAAAATGGGTAGAGCGGGAGCGCCATTGGAAAGAGTTGTGCAAGCAGTATGTAAACATATATAGCTGAATGAATTGCCCAATTGTTTTGGGCATTATTTTTTTGAGTGATAAAAAATTTGTTATTTATACCGATACAACATAATGATATGATCTTTTAAGCGGCACAATTTTTATTCAGGAGGAGATGTTGTGACAAAAAGGTATTTTTCTATATTTTTAGCCTTTATCATGATATTTTCTTTATTTTTTCAGCCAGTTTTAAACGATGTTTATGCTAATAAAACTGATGCTGTTTCTCTCGTTTCGTTAAAAAAAGATTTTGTGATCACAGATGATACAAATCAAATTTTAGGCACTATTTCCAAAGATGCTGAAATTTTTGTGAAAAAAACTGAAAACGGAAATTATGTATTTGATTGGCTCGGAAAAGAAATGGAACTGCCGCAAGATCAATTTGAACTGAGTGAAAGCCAATTAAATTACTATAATGTGAATGGCGAAAATAGCAGTATAGTAGATTTTAAAAGTTTTAAGGAACGTGTGAAAGTTTCGGATCCAACATCGAACAAAATAATTGCATACATAGAACCTGGTCAGAACATTCCATTCATAGAAGAGAATGAAAACAAGTTAAAAATAATTATTGGCAATCGTGAAGGAATAATCACTTTTGAAGAGAATCCACAACCGGAAAATGAAATGGGTTCGGAATTAAATGAGGAACAAAAGGTAGAAAATAAAATACAAAAAAACTCTGAATCAATTGATAATCTGGAAGAAAACGCTGGAATTGAAAATCGAAGCAACGAAGAAAGTAAAAATATAAAGAATACCGATTACAACGCAGAAAATGATGAACAACAAAAAAATAAAATGAAAATGATGAGTGCTGTTGATGCTAACTATTTCAAAGTGTCAGAAGAGAATGTACCTGTATATATAGACAAAAATGGAAAGCTCATAAAGGTTGCAATTTTGAAAAAAGGAGAAATTTATCCGAGAGTTGGTGAAAAGGACGGTATACATGTCATCAAATTCGGTAAAACTCAAGGATATGTTGACCAAAAGTCATCTACTCTATTATCTATTGCAAACCTGAAAAATGAAAATAAAAAATTTACAAACAGTTTGTTTACGATTAAGATTACAAATAATGCTGTTGTCTATGATAATTCATCTGGAAAACTAGTAAGGTTTGGGATTATTCAAAAAGGCATTGAATATCCAGTCATTCGTGATGTAGGAGATTGGTGGATGGTCGATTTTTTAGGGAGAATTGGCTATATCCACAAAGATGGAACAGAGCTTTTATTTTCATCCAATGTGAAATATTTTAAAGTAACAGATGATAATGTTCCTTTATACATAAAAGGAAAGTCACTAACAAAAGTCGGTTCATTGCAAAAAGGACAAATATATCCGAGAATTAGTGCAAAAGGCAATTGGCATATCGTAAAATTTGGAAAAATTCAAGGATATATTCATAATGATTCGACAGTTGGTATAAGCTCTCCATCAATAAAAAATGAAAACAAAGCCCTTAAATTTGACTCTTATTCTATTAAAATCACTAAAGATGCTAATGTATACGACAATTCATCTGGAAAATTGGAAAAATTGGGGGTTATACAAAAAGGGATTGAATATCCAGTAATTAAAGATGCAGGCAATTGGTGGATGATTGATTATGTCGGAAGAATCGGCTTTATTCATAAAAGCAATGCTAAGGTTTTGTTTCCTTCAAACACTAAGTATTTTAAAGTTACAAGTGATAGTTTGAATGTATTTATTAAAAAAAGTGGGAAGCTAGTGAAAGTCGGTTCATTACGAAAAGGTCAGTCCTATTTGAGAACTGGGGGAAAGGGCAATTGGCATGAAATTCAATTTGGTTTATCAAAGGGATATGTTTATAAATTTTCAACTGTTCCGTTATCCCACCCAAACTTTCAAATAAGTTCTTTAAAAAACAATGGTAAAATAACAATTTTACGAGATGCTGTGGTTTATGATAATTCAAATAAAACACTTGTACCTATTGTAACATTGTTAAAAAATATTGAATATCCGATTGAAGGGGTATATGGCAACTGGGTAAAAATCCATATTGCTAATCGGGTTGGCTACGTCCATAAGAGTGATGTAAAAGTTTCGTTAAAAAAACAGGCGAAACCTGGGAATCTTGTAAACCCCAATCAAGTTTACACATATGAAGAGATGGTCCGGGATATTAGCGAATTAGAGAAAGCTTATCCTAATCTCATTAGTAAGAGAATTATCGGTCAATCGGTTGATGGACGAAACATATATGCAGTGAAGCTTGGAAAAGGCAAAACGGAAATTATGATAAACGGTTCCCATCATGCGCGAGAATATATCACGACAAACTTGCTGATGGAAATGATCGATGTATATGCTTACGCATATTCAAAAAATTTACGTGTTGACGGCTATCCTGTAAGAAGCATTTTAAATAATGCCTCCATTTGGTTTGTACCGATGGTAAATCCGGATGGGGTGACATTAGTACAAAAAGGGCACAGAAGCGCTAAAAATCCTGCCTATGTATTAAAACTAAACGGTGGCAGCACGAATTTTGCAGCATGGAAAGCAAACATTCGGGGAGTGGATTTAAACCGGCAATACCCAGCAGATTGGTATAGAATTGCTGGGAATACAGGAAGACCATCCCCTCAAAATTACAAAGGGCCTAGACCATTAAATGAACCGGAAGCAAAGGCAATGGTTAACTTTACGCTAAGCAGAAATTTTAAAACGGCGGTTTCTTATCATTCTTCTGGCGAGATAATATATTGGCACTTTAATACACCAAAACAGCATGAAGTAAGAGATAGAAAAATAGCGAGTATGATAGCATCAAAAACAGGTTATCGTCTCGTTCCACCGAGCAATAATCCTAGCGGGGGAGGTTTTACGGACTGGTTTATATCAACACAGAAAAAACCGGCCTTTACTCCTGAGGTCGCGCCATATGTTGGCAATCGTCCTGTTCCGATATCTTACTTCCCATCCATTTGGAAGAAAAATCAGTCCATTGGCATTATGCTAGCTGACGAAGCATATAAAAATAGAAATACTCGATAACAAACAATGAGGGTGTCCTAAAAGTAATTAGGGACATCCTTTTTTAAAAAACACTTCAAGGTTTTCCACTTCTTAGATATAGTTATATTGAAAAAAACGCAAAAAATTGAGATTGACGGTGTATTTTTTAGCTGGTTCGAAGACAATCGCAAAATTAAACAATCTTTTCAAATATCCTAGATATTTGGGTCTTAAAAGGATCAATGTGAAAATGGTTCAAAAAGGGATGGAAAAAGCCGATGGATATTCAGCACAAAAACAGAAGCAGCAGTAAAAGCATTCTAGAAAAACATATATTTATAAAGGATGGAGTTATCGAGCCGCAAACTGAATACGTCTGTTTTAAAAATAATAAAATTTGTCGTCGACCTCCAATCGTGCAAAAATCCCAGGGGATCGACGACTCTTTTAAATCTCCATTGAGCCCGCGCAAATCAAAGGATTGATAAATTTTTACTCATTGGCTAAAATGAAATTAACCAATCAACCATTTAAATCGGAATGCTGATCTAACAACATTTTTTGGGGGGTTTTTATCTTAACTATCCCGAAAATTTAAAGGGGGAAAAACGCAAAAAAAGGATGGGGGGATGTGTTCCACTAGTTATTGGTATATAGTGGAAAATAGAGGTTATGCCGTTTGATCTTGTTTTTCCACCGTGACCGTATAACCTAAGGTTTCTAACTTCTTAATGGCTTGTCTTGCTACATGATGATGTTTGCGTTCTTCGTAGTAATGAGGTCCCAGTTCATTATAAGTTTGTTTGCGTTTTAAGAGGTGATAAATGATCACGAGAATGCGATGAGCGACGGCAACAGCGGCGCGGTTGGCTCCACGTCTAGCGGCAATGCGCCGATACAGACTGGAAAGATAAGTGTTTTTCGTCCGAGCGGCACTTCGCGCTGCTTCAACTAAAGCGGAACGCAATTTTTTATTGCCCTTTTTCGTTTTCCCAGATTTTCGTTTGCCGGCGCTTTCGTTATTCCCTGGAGCGATGCCGGCCCAAGAACACAGATGAGCAGAGGTAGGAAATTGATTCATATCGGTTCCGATTTCAGCTAAAATTTGTTCAGCGCCTCTGCGTCCGACGCCGGGGATGGTGTCCAACCGCTCCAGGTCTTGTTCAAAAGGGAGCATCCGCTGTTTGATTTCTTCATCGAGTTCTTTAATGAGTTGGTCGAGGTGGTCAATGTGTTGTAGCTGGGTTTTAAGCATCAAGCGTTGATGGTGTCCGATTAAGCCTTTCAATGCTTTTTTTAGGAGTTCCTTTTTGTTTTTCAGTCGACGTTGAGCCAATTCTGAAAGAATATGAGGGTCCGTTTCGCCTTGAATAATAGCTTCAAGCATGGCGCGACCAGACTTGCCCAATACGTCGGAAGCGACGGATGCAAGCTTGATGTTTGCTCCTTCGAGGACTTTTTGAATGCGCTGAATCTCTCTTGCCCGCTCATCAATTAAGCTACGACGATAGCGCACGAGTTCGCGTAGTTCCCGTTGTTCTCGATTAGGAATATAGCTCCCTTGGAGAAGTCCATGTCGTAAGAGGGTGGCAATCCATTCCGCATCCTTGACATCGGTTTTGCGACCGGGAACGTTTTTGATATGTTTGGCATTAACGACGATGGGTTGAATGTTTTCACTTTCCAGTAAGTTATAGATAGGTTTCCAATAGGAGCCGGTGCTTTCCATAGCGGCATGGGTACAACGATGGGAATTGATCCAGTCGATCATGGTGAGTAAATCATCGGTCATGGTGGAAAACGTTTGGATCTCTTTATGATCCGGAGTGATAATACAACAGACAACGTTCTTTTTGTGAACATCAAGGCCACAGACACGAGAGAAGACAACATCCATATCCATTCTTCAACACTCCTTGTGGCTTAATGATAGAAGGCTGGTGCGACGACCATCAAAGACTATTCTATCCCGCGTGCTTCCCGAAAGGGAGCAACAATCAGTGGTACACCGGGTCGTCGAGGTCTGTCTATAAGACGTGCTTAAGGCACCAAGGTAAGACGACCTTTCTTATCCAGCCGTGTCTCCATTATACGATAAATGTGTTATTATTTTCATCATCTGCTGGTGCCGTTATCAAACGGCATGGGGGTCTATGAGGAATTGAAACTACGCAAGATGACTGCGACTACATCATCGGCGTTAACGTTTTTATCTTAACTATGAGGAATTGAAACTCAGCTTCATCTTGTTGTGTCATACCTGCGTTAACTCTGTTTTTATCTTAACTTGAGGAATGAAACACTACTAAAATCTCTCCTCCCAAGTCATTAACTCCCCAAGTTTTTATCTTAACTATGAAAAAATATTAAGCAAAAAACTTATTAAGATTAGTAGCACAGACCACGGTCAAGGTATGTGCTACAATTTTTTATAGCAGAAGGAGAAGGGCAGAATAGATCGTGACAGGTTCCAAGTATCATTAGTTCGTAATGCGGTTGCATTAAGGACAATCGGTCGTTCCGAAGAACTTTTGCGGGAACTCACCAAGGTACAAATCGAGTTTAGAATTGCGGAATTGGTTCACAACATAGTGAAGTAACAGTCATCCGCCAAGCTGCTTTAAACAAAAATCGAAAGTATACAAAACAAGTGGAGAAAAGCAGCAAGTTTTCTCCATTTGTTTCATTTTAGGAACTTATTGGACAGTTTCTAGCAATTTGGTGAAAAATATGAAATTCGTTTGTACAATGATTGTGGTTATGATAATTTAGTAATTGGTGCATATTAACGAAAAAGGAGACGTCAGAATGGATCGAAAGATTAGGGTAATGACCATATTTGGTACAAGACCTGAGGCGATTAAAATGGCTCCGTTAGTGTTGGAGCTAAAAAAATATTCGGACGAAATAGAATCGATTGTGACGGTAACAGCTCAGCATCGGCAAATGCTGGACCAAGTTCTTGAACTGTTTGAAATTAAGCCTGATCATGACCTCAATATTATGAAGGATCGACAAACATTGACAGGCGTTACGGTGAGAGCACTTGAGGGGCTTGATCAAATTATGAAAGATGTCAAGCCTGATATTGTGTTGGTACATGGAGATACGACAACAACATTTGTTGCCAGTCTTGCGGCTTTTTATAATCAAATTGCTGTCGGACATGTAGAGGCTGGGCTGAGAACATGGAATAAATATTCTCCATTCCCAGAGGAAATAAACCGACAAATAACAGGTATCATTGCGGATTTGCATTTTGCACCGACGACAAAGTCAAAACAAAACCTTCTTCAAGAAAATAAAAACGAAGATTCCATTTTTGTTACTGGAAATACAGCGATCGATGCTTTAAAAACAACTATTAAAGATTCTTATCAAAACGATATTCTCGATAAAATCGGTTCGGATCGGATGATTTTGCTAACTGCCCACCGGAGGGAAAATCTGGGTGAACCAATGCGCAACATGTTTAGAGCTATTAAAAGAATTGTTCAAGAGCATAATGATGTACAAGTTGTGTATCCGGTTCATTTAAATCCTGCTGTTCGTGAGGTAGCGAATGAAATTTTAGGAGACGACGATCGGATTCATCTTATTGAACCGCTTGATGTATTTGATTTCCATAATTTCGCTGCCCGTTCGCACATTATTTTAACCGATTCCGGCGGAGTACAAGAAGAGGCGCCTTCATTAGGGAAACCTGTTCTTGTGTTAAGAGATACGACAGAAAGACCTGAAGGTATTGAAGCGGGTACATTGAAATTAGCGGGGACGGACGAAGAGACCATCTACAAAATGGCCAAAGAGCTGCTTACAAATAAAGAGGAGTATGAACGAATGGCGAAAGCGTCGAACCCATATGGAGATGGAAATGCTTCTAAGCGCATAGTAGAGGCCATTTTATATCATTTTGGCAAAAGAGAAGAAAGACCACAATCTTTCCAACCATATTAAGAAAGAGGGAATTTTAAGTATTCCCTCTTTCTTTCTTTTTATGAAGTAATTCAATATGATCTGATAGTTTTTTTGCGAACATTTCTCGATTGTAGTGTGCTAGCAGCCGTTCTTTCAAATTTTTCCGCATTCGTTTTAATTCCGCCTCATTTTCAAAGGCGTTGAATAGAGCACGGATAAAGTCGTCTGCATTTTCAGGTTCAAAGAAGAAACCGCCATTTAATTTTTCAATAATTTGTCTCGCCTCTCCATCAACACCGATTAAAACAGGAATGGACATGGAAAGGTAATCGAACATTTTCGATGGGATCGTAATAGAGAAAAGAGGATGCTTTTTTAAACTAACAATACCGATATCTGCTGCTTTGTAATAGGAAATAAGCTCATCTTTCGGAATTTGATCGATAAATCGAACGTTTGATAACTGATTTTGTTCAGCTAACTCTTTTAACCGTTTTTTTTCGACCCCTTCACCGATGAATAAAAATATATAATCAGAATTGTCTTTAAGCTTGATTGCCGCCTGAATAACGGTTTCCAGTCCTTGGGCTGAGCCGATATTCCCTGAATATAATATCACTCGTTTGTTTTGAAGATTGTACTCTGTTTTTATATCTTTATAATTAGCATAAGTGTCATTAAGCAAAGCAGGATTGACGCCGTTAGGAATGACAATAATTTTTTCTTCCGGAATTCCTTCGGATACTAATCTGTCTTTATATCCATTGGTCACAACGACAATGAGATCAGCCTTTTTATATAAAAATTTTTCCAACTTCCGTGCAAGGTTTAAAAGTTTTTTATTTTTGAATTGGCCAAGAATCTCAGCAAAATCCACCCATAAATCGCGGACCTCCAAAACAAATTTGGCTCTGTGCCATTTGCTTAAAAGCCATCCGGAAAAAGTTTGAAAAAGCTGTGGCGTAGTAGCGTAAACGATGTCAGGCTTTTGAACAAAAATCCCTCCAATAAAGCTTGAAAAAGTAAAAGAAAAATAATTCATTAAACGCCGCAATGCGCTTTGTTTCGTATCTTTCATCCGAAACATACGGTAAACATTTACATGATCCATCGTTTCTTTTTTAAAAATGCCAAAATTCGTTTCATGATTAGGGAAGGCTGTTATAATAGTAACGTTATGTCCTAATTTTCCTAAATAATAACTTAAATCGTATGCTCTAGCAGGCGCAGCGCCTATTTCAGGTGGAAAATGCTGTGTAATGTAAATGATTTTCATGTTAATTCCCTCTATATGAAAATAGAATTCGCTAATCTAATAGTGTAAAGTAAAATTATGAAAATGACAATGCATAAAGAGGTTGGAGAATATGACAAAAGTGTGCGTGTTAACAACAGTCCATCATGCTTATGATGGAAGAATTTATCATAAACAGTGCAAAACGCTGCAAAAAGCCGGCTACGAGGTTACGCTGATTGCTCCAAAACCGGAAAAAATAATTGAACATGATAATATACAACTGATTCCGATTGATAAACCGAAGAAAGAATGGAAACGTTTTTTACATACATTTTCTATTATAAAAAAAGCAATAAAAACGAACGCAGATGTTTATCATTTTCATGATCCGGAATTGCTCCCTGTAGGGGTTTTGTTAAGGCTTATAACACGTAAAATTGTAATTTTTGATGTTCATGAGCATTATCCGAATGCGATTATGAGCAAAAAATATTTAAAAAAATGGGTAAAAATTCCTGTTCGGATCGCATATGAGATTATTGAGAAAATTTCTTTGCAGTTTATTTCCGGGGTTATCTATACAACAGATGAAGTAGGGGAAAGATATAAAAAATATAAAAGCTGCAAAATTGAAAACTACCCTTTGCTTGAAATGTTTGAACAACTCAGCATCAATCAAAAGGATCCAAAACTTATTTTATATTTAGGCGGGATTACACCTATAAGAGGCATTCGGGAATTAATTAAGGCATTCAAGATCGTTTCTGAAAAAATGGATGCAAAGCTGCTGTTTGTCGGCGGGTTTGAAGCAGAATCTTTTGAGAAAGAAATAAAAGATAAAATCCGTCAATATGGACTTGAGAGCCAAATTCAATTTGCTGGGAAAGTTTCTTATGAGCAAATCCAAACATATTTAGAAAAGGCATCGATAGGGATTATTCCTTATTTGCCTGTTCCGAATCATCTTGTTTGTTTGCCTAATAAAATTTTCGAATATTTAGCAGGCGGTGTTATTCCGATTGCATCAAATTTTCCGCATTATGATCGGGTGCTGAAAAAAGCAGGAAGCGGCAGAGCGGTCGACCCTGAAAATCCGAAAGAAATAGCGGATGCCATTCTGTTCTTTTTGCAATGCGGTCAGGACCAGTTAAATCAAATGAGGGAAAGAGGGAGAAACGAATTTTTAAAAAGCTTTAATTGGAAAAGTGAAGGGAATAAACTGCTTGATTTTTACCAATCGTTTCAAAAATAAATGAGTCATAAAATAGTTATAAAAATTTAAAAATAATATTGTTGAAAGTTTCGCCATTTCTGCTATGATGAAAGAAGTGAATACTTCTTGCGATGAGTGGGGGATTATATGAATTATTCCCAATATATAATAGCCTTTATTTTAACATTCGTAATGGCGGCATTGCTTACACCTTTTGTAAAAAAATTGGCTTTAAAAATAAATGCAGTGGATTATCCAGAAGGAAGAAAAGTTCACACAAAAGTTATGCCCCGTTTAGGCGGGCTCGCCATTTTTTTTGCAGTGGTGATCGGTTTTCTGTACTTGCAGCCGGATGATCCTCACATGTTAAAAATTATTTTAGGGGCTACTATAGTTTTAATTACTGGCATTTTAGACGATATTTTTACTTTGACACCGAAACAGAAATTATGCGGGCAATTGTTGGCTGCATTCGTTGTCGTGACATCAGGGCTTTTGATTGATAAAGTAACATTGCCGTTTGTTGGAACGGTTTACATAGAAGAATATCTTAGCTATCCTTTGACAATTTTGTGGATTGTCGGCGTTACGAATGCCATTAACTTGATAGATGGATTAGATGGTCTTGCGGCAGGAGTCACAGCGATTGCCTTGACAAGCATTATGATTATGGGATTTATGGATGGCCGTTTAGTTGTTGTTGCTCTGTCTGTCATTCTCATCGGCAGCACGTTAGGATTTCTTGTCCATAATTTTTATCCTGCCAAAATATTTATGGGCGATACGGGCGCAATGTTTTTAGGCTATTCGGTCGCGATCATTTCGATGTTAGGATTGTTTAAAAATGTTGCACTGTTCAGTTTTGTCATTCCGATTATTGTGCTGGCCATCCCATTATTTGATACTATTTTTGCGATCATTAGAAGAATTTTGAACAAGCAAAGCATTACAATGGCTGATAAACATCATCTGCATTATTGCTTAGTTGATTTAGGATTTAGTCATCGGACATCGGTGCTAATCATTTATTTAATAAGCGCATGCTTCGGCGTTTCAGCGATTCTCTTTACTCATGCGACATTATGGGCATCGTTGATCATTATGATTGTGCTGATTATTATAATTCAAATCGGTGCTGAGATAGTTGGGTTAATCGGAGAAAATCAAAAACCTTTTCTTAATATGTTGAAAAAAATATTTTCTTTAAATAAACCGCAAAAAGATAATTCATAACCTTTGCCAAATAGAAAAAGCTGTCAAAAGATTGACAGCTTTTTCCTTTAGGGAAATCTGTCTTATACGTTTGCGCGGCTCGGCAATATCTATGTCGAGTTTGGGATTTATGGCAGTTATCCGACATCTTAAAATAGTCGGCGACTGTTTTCAGCAAAAAATCGAAAAAATTACAAAAGCCGGTGGAAAAAACAGCTCATTTTTTCCACTGGCTTTATTTAAGACTTCTCGGACGTCCCTTTTTTTTATTTATTCGAGGGAAGCCCTATTATTCAATTGAAAATTTAGGTGATCTTGCAGATCATGTTGTACCTCCGCAAGGGATTCATCGTCTACGATATAATAGGAAACGCCATTTATATATTCTGGTGTGCCTTCTAGTTTTACTTGCTCGATTTTGGAAGAATTAAAATCTGAATATTTTTTGTAAAAAGCTAGCAACTCGGCTACTTTCATATTTGTTTCTACGTTATCGCCGATTTCATCTGTTAATTTATCAATTTTCGTAATAGTTCCGATAGAGGAAAGTTTATCAATTACTGCCATTACGACCTGCTGCTGTCTTTCATTTCTTCCGAGGTCTCCGCGCGGATCTTCAAGCCGCATTCTTGCGTAGGCAAGAGCATGACGACCGTCCAAAGTCATCGGTCCTTCTTTAAATTCAAGCTTCTCTGCGACTCTGTCGTCACTGTTTTGTTTAAAGTCAAATGGGACATCGACTTCAATTCCGCCGAGAATATCTATAATATTTTTAAATCCTTCAAAATTGACTGTCACATAATAGTCAATAGGAATGTTTAAAAAGTCTTCGACTGTTTCGATTGTCAACTCTTTTCCACCGTAGGAATATGCATGGTTAATTTTTGTTTTCTTATCCTTTTCTTTTATATAAACTCTTGTATCCCTTGGAATACTTAACAGTTTCATCGTTTCATCTTTTGGATTAAACGTGGCAACCATTAAAGTGTCCGACCGCCCGCCTTTGCCGCCGCTGGAGTAGTCTTCAACACCCATAATCAAAATGGAAACAGGGTCATTCGATATCGTAACCTCCTCATCGCGCAGTTTTGATTTCACCCGATCCAAATCGTCATAAGCGGAATTATAAACTTTCCAAAACGTATATCCTGTGTAGCCGGCAAACACTAACAAAATTAAAATAAAAAGCTGCACAATTCGTTTAAATAATTTTCTCTTTTTTCTCTTTCGTGTTTTTTTCAATTGTTGACTTTTCATATAATTTCCTCCATAAAAAAATTAGATTTTCTCCTCCAAATAAACGAAATCCCCCTCCTGGATCACACATTTCCCATTGGTGAGATCGGTCATCCAGTCTTTGAAGCTTTGAACCTGGCCTTCCTCTACATATGTTTCAACTTCCACATGATCGGTATAGTAGATGTCTTTCAGCTTATAGACAGACGAGCGCAATTCGTTTTCGATTTTGCCGAGAAAGCTGTAATCAAACGTAGTGCGAATAATTTTCATTAGCTTGCGTTCGATGATGCCAACGTGGTCAATGGCTTCTGAAACAGCTTTTCCGTATGCACGGATCAGCCCGCCGGCGCCGAGTTTAATCCCGCCGAAGTAACGGGTGACAACAACGACAGTGTCTTTTAGTTGTTTCTTTTTCAACACTTCAAGCATCGGCACTCCTGCTGTTCCGCTTGGCTCTCCGTCGTCGTTCGCTTTTTGAATTTGGTCATGCTCTCCAATTAAATATGCGGAGCAGTTATGTGTGGCATCCCAATGTTTTTTTTTGATTGTATTAATAAACTCTTGAGCTTCTTTCTCAGTTTTGGCACGATTAATATAGCAGATAAATCGTGATTTTTGAATCACGATTTCATGCTCTCCAAAGCCAGCTACGGTATAATAGGAGGAAAGCAATTGTGTATCACCTCCGCAGAAGAAACAAAACGGCATAACTTTTTTTGACAAAAATCGACTTTTTTATAAAAAAACACTCACATTAGAATATTATAAAACGACAAAATTTTTACTTCAATTATGAACTGATAAAGTTTTTGTAACAACTTTTTTAAAATGGAGGAAAAGGCTGTGAACTCCAAAAAATTAGATTCTGCTATAATAGACGATATTTTAAATAAAATGATCGAAACCGTCCAATCGAGCAAAGATCAAATTTTTGAAATCGGTGAAAAATCCCGCACAGAGTATGAGAAAATAGTAAAAGAATTGGAAGAAGTGAAAGAGCAAGTAAGTGAGGTGATAAAGCAAACCGATAAGCTGACGATTCAATCGAAAATCGCACGGCAGCGCCTCGTGGAAGTCAGCCGCAACTTCAACAAGTTTTCAGAACAAGATATTTTGAATGCCTATGAAAAAGCGCAAAATATTCAAATTGAACTGGCCATGCTCCAAGAAAAAGAAAAACAATTAAGAAAACGGCGGGATGAATTGGACCTCCGGCTTTTATCATTAAAAGAAATGATTGAACGAGCAGAGGTCATAGTAGGTCAAATTACTGTTGTGCTGCAATATTTAAACCAAGATTTGCGGCAGGTTGGCGATTTGCTGGAAGATGCAAAGAAAAAACAAGCCTTTGGCTTAAGAATTATAGAAGCGCAGGAAGAAGAACGGAAACGGGTGTCACGTGAAATACATGACGGACCAGCTCAAATGCTTGCCAATGTTTTGATGCGCTCTGATCTGATTGAACGAGTTTTTCGGGAAAAAGGGACTGCAGAAGGGTTTCAGGAAGTTCAAAGTTTGAAAATAATGGTGAGAAATGCGTTAACTGAGGTTCGGCGCATTATATACGACTTAAGACCTATGGCTTTGGATGATTTAGGTCTCATTCCAACACTTAGAAAGTACCTTTCTACTATTCAAGAATATGAAAAAGACATAAAAATCAATTTTCAAAACATCAGTGATGTGGAAGAAAAACGGCTCCCGCCGAAATTTGAAGTGGCCTTGTTCCGGTTAGTTCAAGAATCTGTAACGAACGCTTTGAAGCATGCGGAAGCAAAGCAAATTGACGTTAAATTTGAAGTCCGTCCAAACCAAGTAAATGTTGCAATAAAAGACGACGGCAAAGGCTTTGATATCAAGAAAGTGTTTAAAGAAAAAAAGGAGTCATTCGGTTTAATGGGAATGAAAGAACGGGTGGAGCTGTTGAATGGGAAAATGGCAGTCCATTCTGCACCCGGAAAAGGAACGTTCATTATTATTCAATTGCCTACTAATCTATGAAATAGAGAAATGGTCTGATTGACTTCATGCATACATCACTGAAAAAATAATAATGGGGAGGATTGTAAATGAATAATCAAGTTAAAATTGTCATAATAGATGACCATGCTCTGTTTCGGGAAGGTATAAAACGCATTCTTGATTTTGAGCCTAATTTTGAAGTGGTTGCGGAAGCTTATGACGGCAGTGAAGCTTTAACAGTTGTTGAAAGCTATATGCCGGATGTTGTCATTATGGATATTAATATGCCTGGTGTAAATGGCGTTGAAGCTACTAAGCAGCTGGTTAATTCATATCCGGATACGAAGGTTATTATATTATCGATCCACGATGATGAAAATTATGTGATACATGCTTTGAAGACCGGAGCGAGAGGATATTTATTGAAGGAAATGGATGCTGACACTTTAGTAGAAGCAGTTAAAATCGTGGCAGAGGGAGGAAGCTATTTACATCCAAAAGTAACTCACAATCTAGTCAATGAGTTCCGCCGTCTGTCATCAGCCAATAATGGACAAATTCCAGCTACAGTCCGGCGCCCTCTTCATATTTTAACCCGACGTGAGTGTGAAGTTTTGCAAATGCTTGCTGATGGAAAAAGCAATAGAAGAATCGGTGAAACGCTGTTCATTAGCGAAAAAACGGTAAAAAACCATGTCAGTAACATTTTGCAAAAATTAAATTGCAACGATCGAACACAAGCTGTAGTTCTTGCCATTAAAAACGGCTGGGTGGAAGTTAAGTAAAGTTACATATTTTCCATGGCGATTAATTTTGAACGACTTGAACCGACAAACCGTGAAAGTGAGATTGATTTCTAAATACCAATTTTGCCCGGTGTATCTATATTGTTTTTTCCGACTTGGCTGATTGTCCAGTGATGATAAATGAATTCAATTGCATTTCTTCATTACGGCTGGAAACATAATATCATTTGGCAACTTGTCAATCTATTCGGATCCTGACCAGAGAAATGTTGTTTTTAATCAGAAGCGGCGAAAATGAATCATAGGAAGCATTACATTCAACGTTCCGGTTTTGCAGAATCAACTTAGGTGAAAATGTATCAACAGGAAGCATAACGGTCTCTTCAAATAACAACAGTCGCTGGGAAGAGGCCGGTTTGCTCAGAAACAAGAAAAAATGCAGCAAAATTGGTAACCGCAATTGAAATCCACATAAAAGCTCCGTTTAAGCTGCTCAAAAATCCTTTAAAAAGGTGTAGACCTCATAAGAATAACCTCAACGAAAATCGTAATGAGCCGATCGACAAAACGAAATCCGCATAAATGGCAGTATAAAGACTTTGAAGCAGCTAAAAAATTTTTCATCCTCTTGCAGTTTCATGGAAATCCGCCAAAGTTAATGATAAAAGCTTGCTTTTTTTATAAAATAGTCTTATAAAGGAGAGAATGAAATTATTAAAAGGAAAGGAAAAACATGATGCAAATTGCGATTGTAACAGATAGTACTGCTTACATTCCTGAAGAAGTTCGAAAGAGGCATGGCATACATATGATTCCTCTTAGCGTTATTTTTGGAGACGAGTCTTATCGTGAAGAGATAGATATGACAGCAGAGAGTTTTTGGGAAGAAATAAAGCGCCAGAAAGAGCTGCCTACAACTTCTCAGCCGCCAGTTGGTGAATTTGTCGAGTTGTTTGAAAGCTTATCGAAAGAATATGATGCAGTCATCAGCATTCATCTTTCAAGCGGTATCAGCGGCACTTACAATGGTGCTGTCACAGCAGGTCAAATGGTAGACAGCATTAAGGTATATCCTTACGATTCGGAAATAAGCTGTATGGCTCAGGGATTCTATGCAATTGAAGCAGCGAAAATGGCAAAGGAAGGGAAAAAAACGGAAGAGATCATCGCTCGCCTTGATGAAATTAAAAAATCAATGGATGCTTATTTTATGGTGGACGATCTTTCTCATCTTCAGCGCGGCGGACGATTAACCGGTTCTCAAGCTTTAATAGGGAACCTGCTGCAACTGAAGCCTCTTCTTCATTTTGTTGATAAAGTGATCGTGCCGTATGAAAAAATTCGTACGCGCAAAAAAGCAATCCAACGTATCTATCAATTATTTGACGAAGCTGCAAGCAAACATCCGGTGCGGGCGGCTGTCATTCATGCCAACAGACCGGAGGATGCCAAAAAAATGAAAGAGGAGCTCGAAAGTAAATATCCAAATTCTGAATTTATTATCAGCTATTTTGGCGCTGTCATTGGAACTCATCTAGGTGAGGGAGCTATGGGTCTCTGCTGGTATAAAAAGTAATTGCAAGAAAACGTTAAACCCATTGTGATAAATGGCTGTATCCATCCTCTTAAAAGAACTTCCCCTTCAAAACGAGAAAAGGTGCGATTCACCAAAAAATGGAACGGTGTCTGACCATCTGAAGGTGCAAAAAGCACCTTTTATTTTTTACAGAAATGAAGGATATAAATGATTCATCTAGCATCTTTCATTCGGACGAAAAGCAATAAGAGCAATTGATTAAATATATTGATTTTTCAGAAAATATAAGGTAAAAAATAATAGTAAGAAACAATATGGTATGTACAAACGGAGGTTTTATATGCATGATCATGATCTCCAAAAACATCTTCTCGGAAGACATCTCCTTTCAAATGAGCTCCCGTTTTCAATGGATGCCGTTCAAAATGCCCCCTTCGTTGAAATAGAACAAGGTGTTGTGAAAAAATCCGGTTTTTTTTATTGCAATCGATGTGGAAATGATCAGCCCTTTTTATTTGCAGGCTTTGACTGTGCAAGGTGCGGAAAGTTTTGTCATTATTGCCGGAACTGTATCATGATGGGGCGAGTAAGTGAATGTTCAAAGCTTGTTAGTTTTCCAAGACGAGATAAGGAGGAAAAACATTCGATTCAATCGGATCAAACAAACTTTTTGCAATGGGATGGCGAGCTGTCTCCGGCGCAAAAAAGAGCATCTGACCGGATCGCGGAGTCCGTTTTGCAGCGTACAGACTGTCTCATTTGGGCAGTTTGCGGAGCAGGAAAAACAGAGGTGCTGTTTGCCGGCATAAACACAGCTTTGCAGAAAGGGCTATTTGTTTGCATTGCTGCACCGCGTACGGATGTTGTTTTGGAGCTTGGACCGCGTTTGAAAAACGTTTTTCCGAGCATCGATGTGGCAGTGCTTTACGGAGGAAGCGAAGATCGTTTGAAGCTGAGCCCAATTACTATTTCAACGACTCATCAGCTTCTTCGGTATAAAGAAGCCTTTGACGTGGTGATTCTTGACGAAGTGGATGCTTTTCCATATTCTGTAGATTATGCTTTGCAATTTGCGGTTGAAAAAGCACGCAAACGAAACAGCTCCCTTATTTATTTAACTGCGACTCCCTCCTCATCAATTAAGCAGCATTTTAAGCCTTCCGAAATTGTGAAAATCCCTGCTCGATACCATGGTTATCCCCTACCTGTTCCTGAATTCAAATGGTGCGGCAATTGGAAAAAAAGATTGGAGAAAGGAAAGCTGCCGAAAAATATCATCACATGGGCAGCCGAACAAATGCAAAAGGAAAGACAAGCTTTTCTATTTGTACCGGAAATCAAAGTGCTTCATGATGTCGTTCCGTTACTAAAAAAATTGAATTCAGCGGTTGAAGGAGTACATGCCGAAGATCCCCAAAGGAAAGAAAAGGTTCGGGCATTTCGAAATGGCCGGATTCCGATCATTGTCACAACTACCATTTTGGAAAGGGGTGTAACAGTTCCTGGAACTGATGCAGCTGTTTTAGGAGCAGAAGAAACCATTTTTACAGAAAGTGCCCTTGTTCAAATATCCGGCCGTGTTGGACGGAGCATGAACAATCCAACAGGCTCCGTTATCTTTTTCCATTATGGCAAAACAAATGAAATGATTGCAGCGAAACACCATATTCTTGCTATGAATCGGGAAGCGGCAAAGGAAGATTTGTTAAAGTGTTAGTATTTAGAAAATGAAGGAAACGATACAGAATGTGTAAAGTTGGAAAGATCTTTTCAATTTTGGATGAAAAAAGAAATTCCTTTTTCCAGTATGATCCAATATAATACAGATTAGAGATCATATATTTGGGGTGAGGACATGATAGTAAACGCTCTGGAAAAAATTATGGAAGAATTGCTAGATGAATATATTGACCAATTTCATATGGAATGCACGTGCCCAACTTGCCGCAATGATGTTTTAGCTCTAGTGTTAAATAGAGTTCAGCCCCGTTATGTAACGAGTGAAGATAAAATTACATATGTAAGAGCGGAATTTTTTGATCGGCAGCAAATGACATCTCTTCTTGTCAGCCTGGCAGAATGCGCAAGAATTGTTTCAGAAAACCCACGATGTGACAATAGAAAGGCTTGATGCGAATTATGAGAAGATGTCTTTATTGTTTTAAAAGTATAGATGTCCGCTTGACTTGGAGGCGGCTTTTTTTCCTCGAAAAAGACCCTGTTTTATGCGAAGAATGCTCCAGCAAGCTAAACGTTATATCAGGCCCCATTTGTCCAATGTGCGGGAGGCAAAGCGAAAAAGCCGAGTATTGTACTGATTGCGCGGCTTGGGAAAAACATCCTGACTATCATGGAGTGATAAAGAAAAACCGCTCTGTTTTTCAATATAATGAATTTATGAAAGAAGTGCTTGCTAGGTTTAAATTCCGCGGGGATGCGATATTGGCGCAGATGTTTTCCGAACCTTTTGTGAAAGCATTTCGCCATCACTTCGACAAATCGATGATTCTCGTTCCCATCCCATTAGGTGAAGAAAGGCTTTTGGAACGCGGGTTTAATCAAGCAAAATTATTGGCCCAGCTCCTTCAGCTTCCGATTATTGAGCCTTTGCGCAAAACAGATGCAGCAAAACAATCAAAAAAATCACGGATCGACCGAATGAAGACGAAAAATATGTTTACGGTAACAGATCCAAAACAAGTACATGGTCAACATATTGTTATCATCGATGACATTTACACAACAGGCGCAACGGTACGCCAAGCTGCAAAGCAGCTGATGAACGCTGGTGCGAAAAGTGTCGAATCATTTACGCTTGTCCGCAGCTAAATGACAAATCCGTTTTTCCGATATAAAATAATAATAATAGGAAGATTTTTGAAAGGTGGATTTTTATGGGGGAATTAGCAAACTGCCCAAAATGTGGTTCCTTGTTTGTCAAAACGCGGCTTCGTTCAATATGTGATGCTTGCTACCAAGAGGAAGAAAAGGCATTTGAAACAGTATATAACTTTTTGAGAAAAAAGGAAAACCGCAGATCGACCATTACTGAAGTTGTGGAAAAAACAGGAGTGGAAGAGGACTTAATACTGAAGTTTATTCATCAAGGACGCATTCAACTGGCGAACTTCCCGAACCTTGGTTATCCTTGTTCACGGTGCGGCAAATTTATTCGCGAGGGAAAACTTTGTGTTTCTTGCAAAAAGGAAATACAGTCTCAAATTGAGCAAATGGAAAGAGAAGAGCAGTTTCAGGAGGAGAAAGAGAAGATGCAAACATACTACGCTATCCAACCGAAAAATAATGAAAAACGTTAACAAATCCCTCTATCGATCCGATAATGAATATAGAGATAGATTTCCAGCTGAAACAATCGTTCCATTAGAGCAGGAAAGGAGGCGGTGTCCATGAAGATTCACAGCTATCGGTCATCAAACGTTAATCCTTATCAAAAGCAAATGGATGCCAGCAAGCAGATGAAAGTGGAAGTCCAAAAAGATAGAGTGGAAATATCCAAGCAGGCAAAACAGCTTCAGCAGACGAGCGGTTTTGATCTTCAGCGCCAAGAAAAAGTGCAGGCGATAAAAAAAGAAATTGAAAGCGGGACTTACAAAATCGCCCCAGACCTGATCGCGAAAAGCATGATCCAATTTTATAAGAAAAAAAATGAAGAATAAATTGCGCCAATCCGTTTCGGTTTTTGATTTGGTTGCGTACGAAGCAGCCTGTTTCGATTTTTGATTTGGAACAGAATGAAAATGTGCTGGGCAACTATATTGTACATTTCTGCATTTTTAGCATCTTCATCTTTACAACAAAAAATTATTTTTCATGTCCGGCTTTGGATCATCTTGTCAATGTTCGGAACGAAGCCCGGTAAATATGATTGTATTGAATTTTGCGGGGAGGACGTTTTCGTGTCTCTTGCCAATTTAATTAACGTTTTAGAAAAGCAGTTAATCATTCATGAACAATTGTATAACTTGGCAGTAAAAAAAACGGATTTGCTGAAAAAAGATGATGTTAATCAATTAATGCAGCTTTTAAAGGAAGAGCAGAAATATGTAATGCAGCTTGAAAATGCTGAAAAGGAACGGATCAAAGCAGCGGCTTGCTTTTTAGAAAGAGAAGACGATTTAACGATTTCCGCCTGTATTGAAAAAGCGGAAAATGAGGATAAAGAACGGTTGATAAATCTAAAAGAAAAATTGACAAACGTATTGGCTAATTTGAAAAACGCGAATTTTGTCAATCAACAACTGGCATTGCAAGCATTGCAGGTTGTGAATTTAACGCTTGATCTTTTCATGCCGGAGGAAGCATCGCCGAATTACACGAATCCGAATCAAGAATCGAAGCAATCGAAACGGCGTTCATGGTTTGATTCAAAAATTTAACGGGGGAATTCGCAATGGTATCAACATTTTTTGGACTGGAAGCGGCTAGAAGCGGATTGTATGCCGCACAAAGCGCTTTATATACAATTGGACATAATGTAGCAAATGCCGAGACACCTGGATATTCGCGGCAGAGGGTAAACCTTGTGCAAAAGCAAGCGTATCCGACACCAGGCCGTTTTCGAGCTGATATCCCTGGGCAGTTTGGAACAGGGGTGGATACACAAACAGTGCAGCGGATCCGCGACCGCTATCTTGATGTACAATATCGCGGCGAAAATTCTAAGCTTGGCTACTGGAGCTCTAGATTCAACGCATTATCGAGAATGGAAGATGTGATGAACGAGCTAAACGAGACAGGCTTGAACGAAACCATGGATAGCTTTTGGCAATCGTTGCAAGATTTGGCGGCCAATCCTTCCAACCTCGGTGCCCGCTCTGTTGTCCTTGAGCGCGGAAGAGCTGTTACAGAAACGTTCAATTATTTGGCGGAATCATTAAAGCATAATCAGAAAGATTTACGCAACGAACTCGATGTCGCAACAACGAAAATCAACTCTTTGCTTGAGCAAATCAACCAAATTAACAAACAAATCGGCGAAGTAGAACCGAATGGTTATTTGCCAAACGATTTGTATGATGAGCGCGATCGATTATTGGATGAGCTTTCTTCGTATATTGATATTAAAGTGACGCCGGTTGAAAGCGGAGGCAACGCTTTGAAAGTAGCCGAAGGAAAAGTAACTGTCGAGCTCGCTGGCTTCGAACCGCCAATCACCCTTGTCGACGGAAATAGATACAAAGTAAGACAATTTAGCCTCAATGAATCCAAGTCGAACGGTCTCATCGAATCTATTTCTGTTGGTGGAAGAATGATAGGGGCAGACGATTTTGTTGAAAATTTAAACATCAATGGAAGTTTAAAAGGCTTAATCGAGGCGCACGGCTATACGAACATAGGCAGCACGATTGAACGCGGCATCTATCCTAGCATGATGTCAGATTTAGATCAAATGGCATATGATTTTGCGAACGCATTTAACACTGTCCACAGAAACGGATGGAGCCTTGAGGACATAAACAACGGTGTTCAAACACAGCGCGATTTCTTTGATCTCGGAGGTTTAAGCTCTCCTAAAGGCGCTGCGGCTGCCATTAAAGTATCGGATGATATGAATCGCGATCGAATTGCAGCTTCTGCTACAGGAGAAATCGGCGACGGCCAAAATGCGCTGAAGCTTGCAGAAGTAAAAAATACTTCGTTTCAAAGTTATTTTGAAGCTGTTATCGGCGAAATGGCTGTTATGACACAAGAAGCGGAGCGGATGAAGGAAAATTCAGAAACCTTAGTTTCATCTGTTGAACAACGCCGCAAATCCGTCAGCTCCGTTTCATTAGACGAAGAAATGACAAACATGATCCAATTCCAGCATATGTACAACGCCGCAGCAAGAATGATCACTTTGCAGGATGAAATTTTAGACCGAATCATAAACGGCATGGGACTGGTCGGGAGATAAAGTAAAATTGACTGTTGAATAACCATAGTGGAAAATGAAAGCAAAAATTGTCGGGTTTAGAATGTATGAAATGAAATAAGGCGATGAAGTGCAAATCATATAAGAAATGTACTATTTGCACGTTATGAATTCATACAAAAAATTTATTTAATGAAAGAGAGGTGCAGCATATGCGTGTCACTCAATCGATGCTTGCGCAAAATTCACTCCGCCATTTAAGTAAAAGCTATGAGCTGCTGGGAAAATATCAAGATCAGATGTTGACAGGAAAAAAAATCAACCGCCCGTCCCAAGATCCCGTTGTAGCAATGAAAGGATTGTACTATCGGACTAACTTAAAGGAAGTTGAACAATATAAACGAAATTTATCAGAGGCTTACCTTTGGATCGAAAATTCTGAAGCGGGATTAGAACAGGCCAACCAAGGGCTGCAACGAATACGTGAGCTTTTGATTCGGGCAAAAAACGGTACAAATTCGGAAGACGAACGTGATGCGGTTGCCCGCGAATTGAAACAAATTAAAGACGACCTTGTTGCTGTCGCCAACACACAAGTGGCCGGCCGCTATATTTTTAATGGAACGAAAACAGACTCAGCGCCTGTCAGCGGCGACCCGCCTGTCGTTAATAACAACAATGAACCGTTTAAAATCGAGCTTTCAAAAAACATTCAAATCCAAGTGAATATAACGCCTGACAATGTCTTTAACCAAGCATTGTTTGATACAATTCAAGACATTCAAAATGCTTTGGAAAACAACGACACAACGAACTTGGACACCCTGCTCGGCCAGCTTGATGACCATATTGATGCTCTCAGTGCAGAACGGGCTGAGCTTGGTGCCCGTTACAACCGGATCGAGCAGATGGAAAACCGCATCGGTCAACAGGAAGTAATCTCTACAAAAATTTTGTCAGACAATGAAGATGCCGACATCGAACGGGTCATCATCGACTTGAAAGAGCAAGAAAGCGCGCACAGAGCAGCGCTTGCTGTCAGCGCCCGCATCATTCAGCCAAACTTAGTTGATTTTTTGCGATAATGTGAGAGCGAAAGGACCTGCATAAAGGTCCTTTTTGTTCATCGTATGCCTTGCTTTTGTTCCATGTTTTCCGACTGCTAAAAGAGGTACATAGTTTACTGAAGAAATTTCACTTTTCGTTGATTAGAACGGTATAGTCTTGTGAGTCATTCATATTTTTGACAAGAGCCCCCTTGAAGGAACTTCTTGCATAGGATAGTTGAAGCACTTGCTTATTATTGTCTGTTGAATTTTTGTTTCTTCGAAGAGAATTTCTTTTCTGCTTTAAAACTTTTGTTGTCAGTCGAGGTGAGAGGAATGCTCCTGCCGCAAATTAGAATGGAAAGCCAAATGGCGAAAATTGCGATCAACACTACTCCTGGAAAGCAGTCGATCAAACAGCCGAAAGCGGATATCGATTTACAGCCGGCGAAAATAGCGATGGAAATCAACCGCACACCTGGAAAATTGACAATCGATCAAACGAAAGCGTGGGAAGACCGAAATTTAGCTGACACGTTCCGCTTCATTGAAAAAATAGCTGAGGAAAGCTATCAAGCTTGGCTTGAAGGTATTGCCCGCCGCGCAGAGCAAGGAGATGAACTGATGAAAATTGAAAACGGCGGCAGCCCGCTGGCTGATCAAGCGAAAGAAAACAGCGAATCCCCGATGTATGAAGTGAATGTCGGCTGGATTCCATCATTGTTCAGTGTGAAATTTGATTACGAACCAGGAAACCTTGACATTAATTGGCATTTAAAAAAAGCCGAATTTCGTGCCATTCCCAATAAGCCGGTCATTCACTACGACCGTGGCAGAGTCGATATAAAAATCGCCCAATACCAAAAGTTAAAAATCGACTTTGCCAACCTCACCTTTAAAGGACCAAACTTTGAAATGAACATATAAAGGTTGTGAGAGCATGAGACTAAAGACAAAATATCATGGTGAAATAGAAGCTGCAAGCGACAGCATCATCCAATTTCCATCGGGCATTCCGGGATTTTTAGATGAAAAGCGATTTGTGCTTTTGCCATTTGGCGCCGAATCGCCATTTTTTATTTTGCAATCGATCAACACAAAGGAACTTGCTTTTGTCATGACTATTCCTTTTTTATTTTTCAAAGACTATGCTATCGACTTAGACGATGCGACGATTGAGCAGCTGGAAATCGAGTCGGAACAAGATGTCGCTGTCTATGTGATTTTGACGGTAGAAGAGCCGTTCGAAAACACAACCGCCAATCTGCTTGCTCCGGTCATCATCAATCAAAAAAACAAAAGGGCCAAGCAAGTAATTTTAACAGGCACTACTTATAAAACAAAGCATCCACTTATGGAACAGAAGGAGGTGTGAAGCCGTGCTCATTTTAACAAGAAAGCTGAACGAATCCATCATTATCGGCGACAACATTGAAATTACCATCACCGCCATCGAAGGCGATCAAGTCAAACTCGGCATTAAAGCTCCAAAACAAATCGACATCCACCGAAAGGAAATATATGACGCCATTCAAACAGAAAACAGCGCGGCTTCCCGCACCGACCTTGACCTGTTAAAACATTTTCAAGAAAAGCTCAACAAAAATAAACCTGAGGTCTGAAGCTGTAAAAACCGTAATCAAACAAGGATGTTCAACCATTTTATTTTTCTATTAAAAAAGTCCCATTTTTTCTTTTCAGCCTATTAAACATCAAAAAAACAATCCGATATAAAACATGTAAAGGGCAGCGGCGGCCGACGCTGCTCTTTACATACCACATGGAAGTGGAAAACAACAATTCAAGGAGGAAAAAATCATGAGAATTAACCACAACATCTCGGCGTTAAACACTTACCGCCAACTTTCATTTAACAACACACAAACTGCAAAAAACCTTGAAAAACTTTCTTCCGGCTACCGCATCAACCGCGCTGGCGACGATGCAGCAGGTCTTGCGATCTCTGAAAAAATGCGCGGGCAAATCCGCGGACTGGAAATGGCATCTAAAAACGCACAAGACGGCATTTCTTTAATCCAAACAGCTGAAGGAGCTTTAAACGAAACTCATTCCATCCTTCAACGTATGCGTGAATTAGCTGTGCAATCAGCAAACGATACAAATACAGATACAGACCGTGCCGAACTTCAAAAAGAAGTAGATCAATTAATTGAAGAAATTGATCGCATTGCTAATACAACTCAATTCAACACTAAAAATTTGTTGGATGGTACATTGTCAGGTTCAGGTAATGGACTGATTTTCCATATTGGTGCAAATTCTGGGCAAAATGTAGAACTAACAATTGCTAACATGAAAGCTAGTGGAATAGGGGTTAGCGGTTTAAAAATTGATACTCAATCTGGTGCAGATGCTGCAATCACCACTATTGATAATGCAATTAATAAAGTTTCTTCAGAACGTGCAAAACTTGGTGCAATGCAAAACCGCTTAGAGCATACTATCAACAACTTAGGTGCTTCTGCTGAAAACTTAACTGCTGCTGAATCTCGTATCCGCGACGTAGATTATGCTTTAGCCGCTTAATCGGCGACAAGCACAGTCGTCCTAGCTGGAAACGGCTGGGAGTATCACCGGGTGAATTGCTGGAAACCCCTTAGAGCCTTTGGTGCCACAACGAAGCTGGAAACGGCAAGCGTGATGGCTTGAAAAGCCAAAGGATTGGGCAACCGAGCAGCCAAGCTCCTGTCTCGAAAGAGTGGAGAAGGTTCAACGACTAGGACATACCGCCTAAGGCGAATGCTATGGCGATGAAGTCCGTAGGATGTGCAGGATTCTTCCATCGTCCTGTATCAATCCGAAGTGCCCGGCCCCTAACAGGTAAAGCTGAGGGTGAAGAGATAGTCTAGTCATTTGTGAAAGCAAATGTTCGCACGATGGCGAAAGAAATGATGGAATTCACGAAGAACAACATCCTTTCTCAAGCAGCGCAAGCGATGCTGGCTCAAGCAAATCAACTTCCACAAGGCGTATTACAATTGCTTCGTTAATTTTCTATTACTTAAGAGAGGCTCTAGTTTTCTAGAGTCTCTTTTATATTCAGCGTACTCAGCTAAGCTGTTATCTGCTAGTTGGTGCAAGTCCAACCCGAATTCCAACGGTAAAAGACCGAGTTGTACAGATGGCAACGAAAATGGTCATGGAACCCATCTTTGAAGCAGACTTCCAAGACTGTTCATATGGGTTTAGACCGAAAAGAAATGCTCATCAAGCCATCGCAAGGATTCGAAAACTGTGTAGGAAGCAATACTGGGTAGTAGATGTGGATATTAAAAGGGTAATTTGACAACATCAATCAAGAAAAACTGATGAAGTTAGTGGAAATGAGAATCAGTGACCGCCGAGTGTTGAAACTGATTCGGAAATGGCTGAAAGCGGGGGTAATGGAAGATGGACAGTTTCATAACACCGAAAAGGGTACCCCGCAGGGCGGAGTCATTTCGCCTCTTTTAGCGAACAGCTACCTGCATTATATGGACACGATATGAAAGAAGAAGTTCCTACACTTAGGAGAACTGGTGCGATACGCAGATGATTTCGTGATCATGTGTCGCACGAAAAACGAGGCGCTGGAGAGCATTCAAGTACTAAAAGCCATCATGAAGAAACTCGACCTTGAAATCAACACAGAGATCCAAACTGGTCAACCTATGGGACGACACAAACGGATTTGACTTTCTAGATCTACACCATCGGAAATTTCCTGTGATGAACAAGGGTGGCTCGAAAGTTTATGTCATGCCTCACATTCCAAGTAAGAAAGCCAAGAAGATGAAAATGAAGATTAAGGAATATACGAGTCCAAGGAACAAGCGATTTATGGACATCAAAGAACTGGTGAAAGGGCTCAATCGAATTTTACAAGGATTTAAGAATTACTACAGTATTTCGGCCATCGCCAAGAAGTGGCTAAATAAAGTGGACTGGAATGTATTAGAAAGACTTACTCTGTACTGGAATAAGAAGAAGACCCAAAGGAAGAAACATGCGAGAATGAAAGAAGTTATAAAATTAACGCAAGGCTTATTAGTGAAATTAGCAAGTTAGACAAGAACGAAAGCCAAAGGAAGAAGAACGTCGGAAAACCGTATGAGGGAAAACCTCACGTACGGTTTGATGAGGGGAAGCTGAGAGCAAAAGAGACAGCATAGGCTGTCCCTTTGAAAACAGTTTTCTATTCTACTTGTTGAATAAAGAAAACTGTGATTTAACATTTTCGGGAGTGGTTATGTGCTAGTCTATTGTGAATCTAAAAATGACAATGGGTTAGTAATCTTTGACGTATATTCATTGGATGATTTAAGGGAATGGTGGGAATCTCGTGGTTTTTCCGTTCCGTGGAATGAAGAAGATAGTCGAAGTTTAATAGAATTGGAAAATGTGAAATGGGTTAAGCAAAAATGTCCGAGAGAAGGAAAATGGTATGAACTACCTGAAGAATTTTGGGGAAATTTCAAATATGACTTAAAAAAATTTAACTTTCATTCTAAAGATAGATTCCTTTTATTTCGTATATCGGCGAAATACATAAGTGAACAAGAAGTGGATTTTGTACAATATAGGGTGTATAAAGAATGGAAGATTTGAAAGATTTTTTTTCACAAATTTCTTGGAGTGAAGAAGCTAAATTAATTGTATGGGATGTGGGACACGGAAATTGGAATGAGGTACGTGTTGGAAATAATAGGATATTTTTTGATATTGGAGCTGATAAATATTATAGATTATCAGATAAACAAAATTTAATTGAAAAGATTGCCATTAAGGAAGATGATGTGATTTTTATCATAATTAGTCATTGGGATGTAGACCATTATCAATCGTTACTGTTTTTTCAAAATGAAACTTGTCAAAAGATAGCGGGAATTATTGCGCCGGAGTTCATACCGCATACGAACACTGCCAGAATGGTGGTAAATTATATTGAGCAGCATCATATAAAATTTTTTCGTATTTCCGGTTTTCATAAATCAAGTAAAGAGGTAGAACTAAATTGTATTTACGATTCACAATATTTGAAATTATATAGATCTAGATCAAAGAAAATTTCATCACGAAACTTAGATAGTATTGTCCTATTTGTTAAAGGGAATAATGTAGATATTCTTTTTACTGGTGATCAACAATATCATAAGCTTTATCAATATATTTTATCAACAAATGTTCATGACAAAGAAAATAAAAAATTAATATTGATCGTTCCGCACCATGGTGGAAACAGTGGTAAACTTAAGCCAGATGATTGGGAAAAGTTTAATTATGAAAAAATTATTCTTTCTTATAGTGACCGAAATCATTATTGTCATCCGAAATCAGCAGTTATGGACAACTTAAAGCAAATAGATAAGCAAAATGGGGAAAATATTTGTGAAACGAATGGGAAAAATATTTGTGAGAATTTAAAAATTTTTTGATTTAGATAGTTTATGGAAAAAGATGATTTTTCGTGGAATCACAATCTCGGTCTTTATGCATTCCGATGATACAGCCTAATTTCGCCTCTGTCAAAACGGTTTCGTATCGATGACCTTTTCGTACAGACACCTCATCGAAACTTAAAACCAGTTCATCCTTATCTAAAGCTTCATGAATTTGTTTTTGATGAAGGGCAGCTTTTTCTTGAGCGACCGAGTAGTACATTCTCTCTAAGGTCGAATACGGAATCTTGTTTTCGACTTACATCTTGTATAGTTGTATCCTGACATAATTCAAACAAGTATTCACGATACTTATTCGTTTGGTGTTTATTAGGTTGAATCGACTCATAAGGCTCCGAGAATATCGATTGACAATTTTGGCATTGATATCGTTTGACCAGCACAAATAAATACACAGAATGATTGAGAATAGGAAGATTACGAACCTTTCTTGTCCTCCTGTCATGGACATAAGAAGTCATACATCTACAATAAGGACAACGTTCCTCATGACACTTTTTTTGAACATGAACAAAATATTGATTGGAGAAAGAAAGTTGTTTAATCACTTCAAATTCTGGCAATTCTAGTGATATAGAAAGCACTTACAAAACCTCCTTATGTTTGTGTGGTAGCTAAAATTATTGCCAGGTTTTTGTAAGTGTTTTCTTCTTTTTTGCCAAAATCACAAAAAGTGGTGATGAATCACAATTTAAAAGCGAATTTTTAACTAGATTTTTTTAGTTTGAGATAGAAAAGCATAGAAAAATTATTGTACTTATATTCCATCCAGTTTTGGATTTGACCAACTGCAAATATTTCCAATGTCTTGATTCAATCCTTATTTGATATGGTTTTTGTGGAGCATTTTCCAAAAATATATGAACATGCTGGCGGTAAAAGGATAAATAACCCTCCCTTGTTTCAATTATTTTATATAATTGAGGTAGCAAATTTAATTGTTTGTTAATTTCATCTGTAGGCCTTTTCAGATCAATGTTTTCGGTTAAATAAATAGTCGTTCTTTTTGCACCATTATGTTTATAAATAATAGGTATTTGGAGAATTTTTCTGTTCATTGATTGGTGGAGATAAGGATTTATTAGCTGTTGAAAATAAATAATTTGTGCTTGATCATACAATACGAGACGATTTTGCTTATCAAGAGAGAAAACGAGTGAAAATTTGTACTCCAGCAACTTGATCAACTGCTTGTTTTCTTCATTTCTAAAATTATCTGTTGAGAGAACTATCTTTCTAGGAATATGATTTTCTGTTTTTAAATAGCCGTCATCTTGATACCACCATGCGAGCGCTTCCTCATTTAAATACATATGCAAAAATGGAAAAGGAATCCGTTTGATCCGATTTTTATACCATATTTTTTCAAGTTCCGTAATTTTTTCTGCAGTTTTTGATTGAACAATGTAACATTCAGTGAAGCCCCTTTTGATTCTTTTATCTTTTACAAATTTATACTTTGGTTCATTTAACGGAATATATTCTTTTAGAGATTGAAAGCAATGCCAAGCCCATTGTTTATCATGGATATTATGGACAAATTGAAACCTAGGCTTTCGTCCCTCTTGTTTTGTAAGACAACCATCACCTAATAATTTTCCGCATAAACGAGATAAAAAGTTATTTTGTGAGCTCACTTTTAATCACCTTAAACAAAACATATGTTCGTATATATTGTAACATAAATTGATAATAGTTGCCAAAGTTTACTGCTAAGATTTTGAGAAATATATGCATAAATAACTGAGTTAAATTCTGCTTTTAAGCTTAATAAAAAATTTAGGGATTACATGGTTTATTCTTATTACGTATTGTATTCTATATTTATATTTTGTTGGATTTTGTCGATATAATATATAAGAAACCATCAGTTGAGGAGTAGCGCGATGAATATTATTTTTCAAGATAAAGTGTTAAAAATTAACGGAGATAATCTTGATGAGCTCGAAAAGTTTATGAAACACGTAAATGATAGATTAAATGAAAACGGGCTTGTTTTTAGCCATTTTCTTGTTAACGGTACGCCATTTTATTCTGATATACAAGATTTAATAAATGAATACAGCAATCAGGAGGTTCCTGTTGAAATAGTTGGAATCACTGAACGTGAATGGATGTTAGAATTGAAACATGAAGGCTATCAATATATTGAAAGGGCAGAACAGGTTTTAATACAGCTGTCGGAAAAATTGTATGCTGGGGAAAACACGGGGGACATATGGCAGCAATTTGTCCATCTTTCCGAAGGACTTAATTATTTGTACCAAATTTTTTCCCAATCCAAATTAGGAGAAAATCATGAAAACATTGTTGCCGGAATAAGATCCGTATCTGAGCAGCTCCTTCAAGCAATGGAAAATCTAGATTTTACCCTTATAGCGGATTTTATTCAATATGAACTTTTGCCGTTATTTGCACAAATGAAAGAGATATTAAAAGCAGAGGACGATTCAAATGCTAATTGATAATCGAATCATTTTGCGGGAAAAAGCGAAAAATGTTTTAGAACGGTTAGATGAATTAAACGAATCAGAGAATGTAAAATTAATTGAGGCGAAAAACGGACAAAAAACACTGCAAATCGAAACAAACAACCAAAAGCAATTTATTCACAGTGCTTATAATCCTGAAAAAGAAACAGCTGTTTTCGTTGAAAAAATAAAAACAAAATTAGAAGAGAGTGAGCCGATCATTTTTATCGGTTTTGGGCTAGGATATCATATCGAAGCCATTGCAGAAGCGTTTTCACCTTCTTGGTTTTCTATCATTGAGTTTAATCCTTTCATATTAAAAAAAGCACTCAGTGCCATAAATTTAAAAAAGAAAAAAGTCTATTCAAACATCAAACATTTACATTTAGTTGAAAAAGAAGAACACATTGCACCAGCGATTTTACAAGATGTCAACGATGTAAACACCCCCCCGCAAATCATTGTGTTACCGAGCTATGATAGAATTTTTAAAGAAGAGGTCAATCGATATTTCACTGCATTTCAACAATATTTAAAGGAGAAAAAAAGTCGATTTATCACTACGATCAGCTTTCAAAAACGCTGGACATATAATAGTTTGAAAAATTTCCCGTATTTATTAAAAACGCCAAACATATTAACCGATTTTGATACGTCTTTGTTTGAAAACAAGCCTGCTATTTTAGTTTCTGCAGGACCGTCTTTAAATGAAGAAATCGACAACTTAAAAAAAATTAAAAAAGATCGTTCTGCTTATATTTTTTCTGTCGGCTCTGCGATTAATGCATTAATTGAACATGATATATATCCGGATGCGGCTTTTACATACGACCCTTCTGAAAAGAATCAGTTCGTTTTCCAAAAAATAAAAGAAAAAGGAATAACGGCCATTCCGATCGTTTTCGGTTCCAGTGTCGGATTTGAAACATTGGAAAATTACCCAGGGAAAATGGTGCATTTTATTACAAGTCAAGATTATATTTCAGCATATATCATCAAACATAACGAATATGATCATATCGATATTGCAGTTGACTCTCCATCCATCTCAATTATTACTTTACAATTGCTAAATCATTTGAATTTTAATCCTATTATTTTAGTGGGCCAAAATTTTTCCTATCAGCAAAATAAACGTTATGCATCAGGAATTCAGTATGATTTTGTAAAAAATGAATTGAACGAAAAAGAAATGGAGAAAGTGTTTGAAATAGAATCTGTGGATGGGGGTAAAGTCCTCACAAATGACGGATTTGTCCGGATGAAAACAAGTATGGAACTTATTTTATCGGGGATGAAAGATAAGACAGTTTATAATACGACCAAAAATGGAGCAAAAATCAAGCATACGATTTATAAAGAATTAACATCCATTATCCAAGAACTTCCCCAAAATATTGTAATGAATCATTGGCTGTCAGATCAAAAACCTAATTACAATCTCAAATATATAAAAGAACAATGGCAGCAGTTGATCACAGATGCGGAACAAATAGAAGGAAAAATAAAGGAAATTAATAGCTTCATAAATAAAATAGAAGAAACGGTTAATGCAAGAAAGCTGAATAAGCTGCATCGTTTATTTACGATATTGGATGAGAAAGTAAATGAAGTCTTAGCAACATTATTTTACAAAGTATTTCTTCGGTCAATGACACAATTTGAATATGAAATGGCATCAAAGGAAATAACCGCTGTCCGAGACAGCTCTGATCTCATTCACAAGGCAAAAGTGATTGTGAAGGAATATAGACGCCTAATCGCTGAGTGGGTTGTATCGTATCGGTTGGTGGCGGAGGATATTTCTAAAATATATGAACAAATATTGGGGATAAAAGGAAATAGAGAGGAGGGGTAAAGTGGAAAAGAGGATTTTAGTTACTGGTGCTGATGGATTTATTGGATCTCATTTAACAGAAGAATTGGTTCGGCAAGGATATGATGTAAAAGCTTTTGTTTATTACAACTCTTTTAATTCATGGGGCTGGTTAGATCATTCGCCATTAAAAAACGAGTTTGAAGTGTTTGCGGGAGATATACGTGATCCGCATGGTGTAAAAGAGGCGATGAAAGGATGCGATGTTGTCTTACATTTAGCTTCTTTAATTGCGATTCCTTATTCTTATCATTCACCTGATACATATATCGATACGAATATTAAGGGGACATTAAACGTCCTTCAAGCAGCTCGGGAATTAGATATTCAAAAAGTTGTTCATACATCCACAAGTGAAGTGTATGGGACGGCACAATACGTACCAATTGATGAAAATCATCCGCTTCAAGGCCAGTCACCGTATTCTGCTTCTAAAATTGGGGCAGACCAAATGGCAATCGCTTTTTATCGTTCGTTTGAAACGCCTGTTGCGATTGTTCGTCCTTTTAATACATATGGTCCAAGACAATCGGCAAGAGCGGTTATCCCGACGATTATTACACAACTTGCATCTGGTAAGCGGAAAATCAAACTTGGTTCGCTTCATCCAACACGTGATTTTAATTACATAAAAGATACGGTAGAAGGCTTTATTTCTGTCATGAAGCACGATCAGTCAATCGGTGAAGTTATTAATATCGGCAGCAACTTCGAAATATCGATTGGTGAGACAGCGAAACTTATTGCTGAGGTAATGGGTGTCGATATTGAAATTGAAACAGATGATGTGAGGATTCGCCCGGAAAAAAGTGAAGTAGAAAGATTGTGGGCGGACAATTCGAAGGCCAAAACTTTACTGAGCTGGGAGCCTAAATATGGTGGGAAAGAAGGATTTAAAAGAGGATTAAAAGAAACAATTGAATGGTTTACAGACGAAAGAAACCTATCTCAATATAAGGCAGATGTGTATAACATATGAGCGATGTTTTATTAGAATTAGCTAAAAAAATTAAAAACATGTGCCCAGAGAAAGATTTTATACCGCTGCATGAGCCAACATTTATAGGAAATGAACAAAAGTATGTATCTGATTGTATTAAGACAGGATGGGTGTCTTCAGTCGGAAAGTATGTAGATAAATTTGAACGATTGTTAGCGGAGTTTACAGGTGTAAAAAGAGCGGTTGCTGTTGTGAACGGAACCGCCGCCCTTCATATTGCTTTAAAGATTGTAGGGGTTCAACCAAATGATGAAGTACTAATCCCTTCCTTAACTTTTGTCGCAACTGGAAATGCAGTTGTTTATTGTGGGGCTGTTCCACATTTTGTGGATGTCTCCAAAACAACATTAGGTATTGATCCATTTAAGTTGGAAGATTATTTAAAAGATATAGCGATAGTAAAAAATAATGTTTGTGTAAATAAACAAACCGGTAAAATCATTCGAGCGATTGTTCCAATGCATACATTTGGCCATCCTGTTGATTTAGATCCATTGTTAGATATATGTGAACGATGGAATATAATCATGGTTGAAGATGCCGCAGAATCGCTGGGTTCTTATTATAAAGGGATTCATACGGGAAATTTCGGAAAAGCTTCTGCCATGAGTTTTAATGGCAACAAAATTATTACAACCGGCGGTGGAGGAGCAATTTTGACGAATGATGAGAAACTGGCAGATTATGCGAAGCATCTTACTACTACTGCCAAACTCCCTCATCGTTGGAAATATGAACATGATGAAATAGGATATAATTATCGTATGCCAAATATAAATGCAGCATTAGGATGTGCACAACTTGAACAGTTAGAAGATTTGATTGAAAAGAAACGTCAACTTGTTAATAAATATGAGCAATTGATAGAAGGTTATGATGGATTTAAATTATTTAAAGAGCCTAAGTTTGCGAAAAGCAATTACTGGCTGCAAACATTAATTTTTGATGAAAAAATTTATAACATAGATGAAGTTTTGGAAAAGTTAAATAATTATAACGTGATGTCAAGGCCTGTATGGAAGCCATTGCATCTTTTGAATCCTTTTCAAAACTGTCCAAAAGCTGATTTATCGGTAACAGAACAATTACGGTATCAAATTGTGAATGTTCCTAGTAGCCCACACTTAGGAGAAGATTCGGATGGATAAAAGAAAAATATGTGTTGTAACAGGCACGAGAGCAGAATACGGTCTTTTATATTGGTTAATGAAAGAAATACAGTCAGATCCTGATTTAGAACTGCAAATTATTGCGACAGGCATGCATTTATCCCCAGAGTTTGGTTTGACATATAAGCAAATTGAAGAAGACGGTTTTGTGATTAATGAAAAAGTTGAAATGCTGTTATCTAGCGATACACCGATAGGAATTGCAAAATCGCTGGGATTAGGAACAATCGGATTTGCAGATTCTCTAAATCGGTTAAAACCTGATATTTTAGTCTTACTAGGAGACCGATTTGAAATATTAGCAGCAGCTCAAGCGGCGATGATTGCTAGAATACCAATTGCCCATATTCATGGTGGGGAAGTAACTTATGGCGCATATGATGACGCAATTCGACATGCGGTAACAAAAATGAGTTATCTTCACTTTGTAACGACGGAAGAACATCGAAAGCGAGTGATTCGATTAGGAGAGTATCCGAATCGAGTCTATAATGTGGGAGCACCGGGAATTGAAAACATTATGAAATTGCAATTGCTGTCAAAAAAACAATTAGAAGAGTCACTGGGAATTTATTTAGAAGAGCCTATTTTTTTAATAACCCACCATCCAACAACATTAAGTACCAATCCAATTGAAGGTATTGAAGAACTTTTAGAGGCGCTAAATAATTTTAACAATGCAACTATGATTTTTACAAAAGCCAATGCAGATGACAATGGGAGAAAGATAAACAACTTGATTGGCTCATATGTGAGTCAAAAGCCCGATAAACGAAAATTTTTTGATTCATTGGGGCAGTTACGCTATTTGAGTTTACTTAAATATGCAAATGTCATAATTGGGAACTCTTCTAGTGGTCTTATAGAAGCTCCTTACTTGGAAACTCCTACAGTCAACATTGGTAGTAGGCAAAAAGGAAGAATTAGACCAAATTCTGTTTTTGATTGTAATCCAGATGTTAAAGAAATAACAGAAGCAATAATTAAAGCGTTAAATTATGAATTTAAAGAAGACAGTGAATATAAAATTTTTGGAAACGGTGAAACTTCTCAACAAATATTAAAAGTTTTAAAAAACATAGATATAAAATCAATGACAAAAGAGTTTTATGATGGAGAGATTATATGAAGCAAACATTTATTATCGCTGAAGCCGGAGTTAATCACAACGGTTCCTTAACCTTGGCATTTCAACTCGTTGATGCCGCAGAAAAAGCCGGTGCGAATGCGATTAAGTTTCAAACTTTTAAAACTGAACATTTGGTCACAAAATCAGCGCAGCAGGCAGAATATCAAAAAAAGAATATTGGAAAATCCTTATCACAATATGAAATGCTGAAAAAGCTGGAGTTAAGCTATGAGGACTTTAAAAAGCTAAAGCAATATTGTGATGAAAAAGGTATTATGTTTTTATCTACACCTTTCGATTTAGAAAGTGTAGATTTTTTAATTCAAGAATTGAAATTGAATATTATAAAAATACCATCAGGTGAAATTACGAATGCCCCTTATTTACATAAAATTGCATTGCATGGTGTCGATGTGATTTTATCGACAGGAATGGCTACAAAGGAAGAAATTCATCATGCACTAGCGTTTTTAGCTTACGGCTTTGCGAAAAAGACGGATGTTTCATTTGATAAAGTAAAACGTTTTTATCAAACAGATGAAGCCAAAATGATACTGCAAGAAAAAGTAAGCATTTTACATTGCACAACTGAATATCCGACACCATACGAAGATGTACATTTGAATGCAATGGATGATATGGAAAAAGAATTTCATCTTTCGATTGGATTATCGGATCATACAGAAGGAATTGTCGTTCCGATTGCCGCTGTTGCCAAAGGGGCGAAAATCATCGAAAAACACTTCACGTTGGATAAGACATTGCCAGGCCCTGATCATAAAGCATCATTAGATCCACATGAATTAAAAGAAATGATTCAATCGATTCGAATCATTGAAAAAGCTCTTGGTGAAAAGCAAAAAAAACCGACACAGACAGAGCTGAAAAATAAAGAAGTGGCTAGAAAAAGTTTAGTTGCGGCTAAATCAATTAAAAAAGGAGAACTATTTACCTTTGATAATCTAACGGTGAAGCGGCCTGGAACTGGAATTGAACCATACTATTATTGGGATTACATAGGACAAAAAGCAGGGCAAGATTATGAAGAAGATGAGGTTATAAAGTAATGGGCTTAAAACCGGTGATTATTATTGGAAATGGTGGGCATGCGAGAGTATTGGTTGACATTCTATTACTGCAGAAAAGAGAGATAATAGGTTATACAGCACCTAACGAGGAAAATAATCCTTACAGTATTACTTATTTAGGTGGAGACGAAGAAATATTAAAATATGATCCGCAAGAAATTGAATTGGTTAATGCTCTCGGTTCTATATCTGATACAAAACCTAGAGCAAACATTTTTAACTTTTTTAAACTAAAAGGTTATCGTTTTTCTACCACAATTCATCCTTCTGCTGTGATTTCTGAAACAGCTACATTAGGTGAAGGCGTGCAAATTATGGCAGGTGCGGTTATTCAACCATTTGTAAACATTGCCGATAATACTATTGTAAACACCTCAACTTGTATAGACCATGACTGCTTTATAGACAAACATTGCCATATTGCTCCTGGTTGCGTCTTATCTGGCGGTATAAAAATTGGAGAAGGTACTCATATCGGAACGGGTGCAAAAATTATTCAAAACATCTCAATTGGAAAGAATGTGCTAGTCGGAGCAGGTTCATTGGTTTTAAGAGATATTGGCGATAATAAGAAAGTTTATGGTAATCCTGCTAAGGAAGTGAGTAAATGAGAGACTGGAAACAATTGTTAGTATCTCCTTTTACATCTATTATCGAAACGATGAAAAATATTGACCAAACCGCTGCACAAATCGCTTTAGTAGTGGATGATGATTTCCGACTTTTAGGTACAGTGACAGATGGGGATATAAGAAGGGGAATATTAAAAGGAATCTCTCTCGATCAAGAAGTAACCAAAGTTATGAATCATCACCCTATTTCAATGAGAGTTGGAGCATCAAAACAAGAAATAAAAAAATTATTTCAACAAAAAAAGCTGCGGCAACTTCCACTTTTAAATGAACGAGGCGAAGTTGTTGATGTCATTTTTTCAGATATATTATTGGATACCGTTTCATTCGATAATTGGGTCGTCTTAATGGCAGGGGGATTAGGTACTCGTCTTCGTCCGTTAACAGAAAATATTCCAAAACCAATGTTAACTGTCGGTACGAAGCCGATTTTGCAAACAATATTAGAAAGTTTTATTGAATACGGATTCCATCGATATTATTTTTCTGTCAATTACAAACGTGAAATTATCAAGGATTATTTTGGAAATGGTTTAAAATGGGGGGTGAACATCCAATATCTTGATGAAGATGAACAGCTCGGGACGGCAGGTGCACTGTCTCTTTTTCCTGAAAAACCATCAAAACCGATTATCGTCATGAATGGGGACATTTTAACAAAAGTGAATTTTCAGCGGTTATTGCAATACCACGAAGAAACCAATTCCGTCGCAACTATGTGTGTAAGAGAATACCAACATCAAGTACCATATGGTGTGGTCAGAACAGACGGTACAAAGCTTTGCTCAATAGAAGAAAAACCGATTGAGCGTTACTTTGTAAACGCGGGGATTTACGTTTTGAATCCTGAGGTGCTTGATTATATTCCTAAAAATGAATTTTATGATATGCCCTCACTTTTTAATTTACTAATAAAAGAAAAGAAAAAAACAAGTGTTTTTCCTATAAGAGAATACTGGTTAGATATTGGGAAAATGCCCGATTTTGAAAAAGCAAATTTGGAGTTTTCGGAGGTATTTGGATGATTAATAATTACAAAGTTTTAGCGATTGTTCCCGCACGAGGTGGATCAAAAGGAATTCCAAGAAAAAATATTAAAATGTTAATAGATAAGCCATTAATTGCCTGGACAATCGAAGAAGCAAAGAAATCCAAATTTATTGATAAACTAATTGTTTCAACAGATGATACAGAAATTGCTAAGATTTCTAAAGAATGGGGGGCGGAAGTCCCGTTTTTAAGACCTGCTGAATTAGCCCAAGATGACACACCAGGTATCGATCCAATTCTTCATGCATTGGAATACTTTCCTGAATATGAATACATAGTTGTTTTGCAGCCAACATCTCCTTTAAGACTAGCAGAAGATATTGATGGAGCAATTGATTTATGTGTAAAGAATAATCATAAATTTTGCGTATCTGTTGCTGAAAGCAAAGCTATTCCAGAATGGATGTTTCATATAAATGAACAAGGTATATTAAAACCAATAATTAATAACAATTTCCCTTACCAAAGGCAAAAAGCTAAAAAACCATTTTTACTAAACGGTGCAGTATATGTTGGGCAAAGAGAAGCGTTATTAAAAAATCGCTCTTTTTTAAGTTCAGAAACAATTGCCTATTTGATGCCAAAAGATCGTTCTATTGATATTGATGATATAAATGATTTTGAATGGTGTGAATTTTTTTTTAAGAAATAAAAATGTTTATTTTTTAAATAAGTTAACTAAATAATACTTCAAGTCCCGGCCTTCAAAAAGGTGGAGACTATTTAACGTTTACTTTGTTTGTCGAAAAATCAGGGGTATCATTTTTTGGAATAATGTATATACTATGTATATACATTTTGGGTTAAGGGTGATATAATGAACTCAAAGGAACATTTAGAAAGCAAAATAAACCAAAGTAAAGGAGGGGACTACATGTCTACAGTTGTTGCTCAAAAATGGGGAAACAGTTTGGGCATTCGTATCCCAAAAGATGTTGCTGATAAAATAGGAATCAAACAAGGTTCCGAAATGGAATTAAACGTGATTGAAAATGAAGGTATCATCAGATTAAAGCCAAAAAGAACACGGAAGAAATACACACTGGAAGAACTAATATCACAGATTATACCTGAAAATCGACACGAGGAAATTGATTTCGGAACAGAAGGGCGTGAATTGATTTAATGCCAGCAGACGTACCAGAGAGAGGCGATTTCGTTGTTTTAAACTTCAATCCACAAGCTGGTCATGAGCAGGCTGGGAGAAGAAATGCTATGGTTTTGTCGCCTAAAAAATTCAATCAAGCAACAGGATTTATAGCTGTTTGTCCGATTACCAATCAAAAGAAGGGTTATCCTTTCGAAGTGGATTTACCAAAAGAAGGAATATCCCTTGATGGCGATGGCTATCCAATAACAGGGGTAGTTTTAACTGATCAAATTAAATCATTGGATTGGAAAGCTCGTAATCTAAAAATTTTAAAGAAGTATAATCCAGAAGATGCACAAATTGAAGAAATAGATAAAATCATTGATGAATGCCTAGCGAAAATAGAAACATATCTGACTTGACATAATCCTTTCTCTTTCAGAAAGGGTTATTTTTTGTACTTTAAAGTTTCTTGATAATTTTTGAGAAGCTAATTTAGTTGGGCAGGCGTCGAAAAACGAAATTAGTAAGTTGATTGTTTTTGTTTTAATTACGAAAGTTCTGAGTCAAACTGGCATTTTGCTTGCTTACTTTTGTCATTAAATCCACAAGAAAAATGAGTCCAGTAAACTGTTCAACATAGCAAAAACCTAGACCTATCAAGGATTTGATTCTAATCATAAGTATTCAGATATAAAAAATATGGAATGTTGACGAAAGGTAAGTGCGATTATGGCAGCCAAAATCGTCGGATGCAAACATATCATCGCTATTGATATTCATGCGAATCGTTTGGAGATGGCGAAAGAATTAGGAGCTACTGCTCATTAAATAGCAAAGAAGTCGATATTGTGAAAAACATTAAAGAGATTACGAATGGCGGCACTCATTATGCCGTTGAAACGACCGGTGTACCTGTTGTTGTCCGCCAATCTCTTCAAGCATTGCGTCCGCTTGGACAAGTTGCCATTGTAGGTGTTACACCTGAAATGACCCTCGATGTCCACAATGATCTGATGGCAGAAGGGAAAACGATGATGGGTGTGATTGAGGGAGATGCAGTACCGCAAGTGTTCATCCATGAATTGGTTGATTATTATAAAAAAGGCCTGTTCCCGTACCAACGTGTAATATAAAAATATTTGGTTGAAAATAATAAACGTGATCAAAAATCTGGTTTACAACATGTTTTATTGTAAAAGCTCTTTGCCCTCTGTTTATAACTTCAAAATATTTATTTGGATATAATCGATTTAATTCTTTTTGAAGTAAACTTCCATATGTTTCATGATATTGAACTGCTAATTCTTTATCTTTCTCCGGGTTAAATTCATTAATGCGATACGGTCTTGGTAATGTTAAAGAGTCACCAGCAATTAAAATTCTCATTAGTTTCTCCCTTTAACAATTTTATTGTAAATATTAACATAATTAGAATAATGTTGGCTCTTCACCACAAAATGTACTTGACAATCAGGTTGTTTTCTGATCAAGGGTACAAAAAATGCGAAATTTCCTGTATGGTAAAGGTGACCAAACCATCAACCATGGAGGAAATTTCGCATGCAATCTCAGTTTATCAAAGATTTGATCACTTTACCAGGCTTTCTTATTCATGGAGAACGAAAAGAGGGAGAACGATGGATTTTTGAACTTTCCCTCCCTCCTCATTGTCCGATCTGCCCGACTTGCTTCGGACGGACAACCAAAATATCATCGAAACGAAAACAATGGATTCATGGCTATACCAATACGGTCGGTTTATTTTGGATTGAACTTCCCATAGAAAGACGGCGTTGCCAAGCCTGTTTTCTGACGTTCACCGTTTCTTATCCGGGACTTCCGTCTCACAGTATCGCGACGGAATCGTTTCAACATTGGGTCGCCCAGTTATGCATCGGAAAAACGATTCAAGAAGTCGCTCGCTTGTTACAACTCGCCTATACGACAGTAGAACGCTGGTTTTATCAATATGCCCCGGCTCTTTTACCAACATCGAATCCTACAGTAGTATGTGTGGATGAATTCGCTTTCCGAAAGGGACATGATTACGGAGTAGCGGTGATGGACACACAGACTCGGAATGTCCTTTCCATTGCTTCTGGAAAAAATGAAGAAGCCATTGTGGAGGCGCTTCAACCCGTCGCCTCCAAAGTGAAGTATGTTGTCAGCGACTTGGCTCCTGCCATGAGAAAAGCCATTGAAAAGGTATGTCCAAAAGCCATCCATGTTCTTGACCACTTCCATGTGATTCAGTTATTCACCGATGCACTGGAACGTTGTCGCAAATACCTTGCCAAAGGCGGAACCAAACATGGAAGCGTTCGCCGCGTGTGCCGATTGTTAAGCCAACGTCCAGAAAAATTAACAGAAGAAGAGAGACAGGAAGTTCGACAATGGTGCCAAGAAAGTGCTTATTTACGTGATGTCTATCAAGCACTTCAACATTTCCGTTACGTATCCAAAAGCCAAACAAGAAAGCAAGCCGAAACTCGTTTGACCCAATGGTTTGACCGGTACCTTTTTAGCGACTGTGCCGCCGTACGCAGTATTGCCAAGGCACTCATCACCCGAAGAGACGCAGTGCTTTCTTGCATCGTTTTTTCTTACTCAAATGGTCCAATGGAAGGAATCAACAACAAAATAAAATTGATCAAAAGGCGAGGATATGGGTATCGAAATATCCAGCGTTTTACTTTGCGTGTCCGTCTAGAGACCTCTATCACATTTTAACGTAAAAATCAAGTACATCTTTTGGTGATGAACCATAATGTTCATTAATAGGTAAAAATTCGCTAAATTTTTCGAAATTTCTTTAGAAGAACTTAGTATTCAAAATATAGGTTCTTTGGAAATAAAAACATACATGAGTAATTTTACTCCCCAAAAATCCATCATTTCTTCCCATAATGGATATGAACGCAAACAGTTTTGAAAGACGTTCTCTTTAATGGTGGTTCGACCCTGTAATAAAAACTGTTTGAGTCCATTTGGTGTTCCACCCATTGTCAGCCCTTTTCGTGTGAAAAGGTGACTACGAACAGAAAAATGCCTAACGTGCAAATGGACTCCCTGTTTGCGAATTTATCGATGGAAGGAGTAAGAATCATGGATGTTCTTTATCATCGTTGTGCAGGATTAGATATCCATGCCGAAACAATTGTCGTTTGTGCTCTTCTTGGAGAGGAAGAACACGTTCAAAAGGAAGTTGAAACATTTCCTACTTTCACGAAAGACTTGTTTCGTCTTCTGAAATGGTTAGAAGATCGTGGTGTCACTCATATTGCGATGGAGAGTACGGGCGTTTACTGGAAACCTGTGTTCAATATTTTGGAAGATTACTTTGACATTACACTTGCCAACGCTCAGCGAATCAAAAATGTACCGGGGAGAAAAACCGATGTTTCCGATGCAGAATGGATCGCCAAATTGTTGCGTTACGGATTGATCGAGAAGAGTTTCGTACCTCCTGAGAACATTCGAGAATTACGGGATTTAACTCGCTTGCGCAAAAAATGGATCGGGCAGTTAACCGCGGAGAAAAACCGCATTCAAAAAGTGTTGGAATGTTCCAATATCAAGTTAAGTTCCGTGATTTCGGATGTATTTGGTGTATCTGGGCGAAAGCTACTGGAACGTTTAATGAAACAGGGATACATCGAAGAAACCGAAGTCGATGCTTGCATTCACAGGAGTATGAAGAGGAAAAAACAACAAATTCAGGATTCTCTCTTTGGTACATTGACCAACCATCAACTGTTCATGATTCGCCAATCGTGGAAGCACATCGAATCGTTGGAAAGTTTACTTCGAGACATCGAAGAACGAATCGACCAACTCTTACAAGTATACAAACAAGAGATGGAGCTTCTTGTGACCATACCGGGGGTCAAGAAGGAAACCGCTGCCGTGATTATCGCTGAAATCGGAGTCGATATGGGACAATTTCCAACGTCTCAACACCTCGCTTCATGGGCGGGAGTCGCGCCGGGAAATCATGAAAGTGCTGGAAAACGAAAAAGTACCCGAACGACGAAGGGGAATCCGCATATCAAGTCGGCGTTATGTGAGGCGGCTTGGGCTTTGTCTCGATGTAGGAATCAACGTTTGGCAGCGAAATATTGGTCATTGGCGGCACGCAGGGGAAAGAAAAAAGCACTCGTTGCGATCGCGCACCGAATGCTTACCATCATTTACTGCATCATTTCTCGAAAAGAACCGTTTCGAGAGCAGTAAATAAATTAGTATAACCAAAAAGGTTCAGAAATATACGAGATACCTAAAAATAAGGTAGCTCTGCTTTCCTATTGCCTTTTTTTGGTCGTTAATAGGGTATCCAATTTGATTGTGGGGTATACCGCTTCAGCCATGGTTAATTGATTTTCACAGAAAAAAAGTTGATTTGTTAGATAATTTAGATATAGAATTTAAGCTTGGTTTATATAGACAGGTACATGCTTTTTTTTGATTAAACCTATTCCGCTGTTTTAAACAAGTTGACTGTGTAAACAAAGGTGTAAAGCTAGGGTCGAATTTTCTGTTGCATACCATGTACGAAAAAGACTGAGACCGAACTAAAAGAAATAATTTATCTAAAAAAAGCTGCGGATTAGTTGCTGGTAATGAGTTACAAACTTTTTTTTTAAGAACTGTTGACAGGGGCTGTCCAGAAAGTCAAATCCCCATTGAAAACAAAAAATCATAAACACCGATACATCAACGTTTCTAATACATTAAAGGGGGCGTCAATAAGCCGTAAAAACGACTTATTAGACACCCCCATCAATTCACTAAAAAATTTTTTTAAATACCGATTTCCCGTTTCAAAAAGGGAACTATTTTCAATCAAAACCCAGAAAGTGCTGCGAGTATTATGAGAGCTTTACAACCGTTCTGCCGCGCAGCTTGCCTTTTAGAATGTTCGATAATGCGTCAGGAAGCTGATCGAGTGTGATTTCTTGTGCAATAGATTCTAGTAATTTATCAGGTTTTAAATCAGCGGCCATTCGCTCCCAAATTTGTTTTCGCAATTCCATTTGGCAATAGACCGAATCGATGCCAAGCAGGTTGACTCCTCGCAAAATAAATGGGAAGACAGTCGTTGGAACGTCGCTGCCTCCAGTTAGCCCACTGACTGCTACAGAGCCGTTGTATTGAATTCTGCTAAGGATTGCAGCAAGGGTTTTCCCGCCTACAGGGTCAACGGCTGCTGCCCAATATTGTTTATCTAACGGACGGATCTGTTCTGGACAAACTTCTTCACGAGAAAGGATTTCTTTTGCGCCAAGCTCGCGTAAATATTCATGTTCTGTTTCTTTACCTGTACTTGCGACAACATGATAGTTTCGTTTTGCCAACATGGAAACTGCGATGCTTCCGACTCCGCCGGTTGCTCCTGTAACGAGTACTTTTCCTTTGTCAGGAGTTAATCCATTTTCTTCTAAACGATGGACAGACAATGCCGCCGTAAAACCAGCTGTTCCTAAAGCCATAGCTTCTTTTAGTGTCAATCCTTTTGGAAGAGGGACAATCCAATCTGCAGGAATGCGGGCGTATTCGCTGTAGCCGCCGTAATGTGTCACGCCGATTTCATAGCTTGTTGCAATAACTTCGTCTCCCTCTTTAAAGCGAGGATCTTTAGAAGAAACAACAGTGCCGGCTAGATCGATACCTGGTACGAACGGATACGATTTTACAATTTTCCCATTCGGAATGGAAGCTAATCCATCTTTATAATTGACACTGGAATAAGCAACTTTTATGACGACATCTCCTTCTGGAAGGTCATTCATGGAAATGGTTTGTACTTTCACTGAAAAATCTGTCTCCGTTTTGTTCACGACTAACGCTTTGAAGTGGTCCACTCGACATCCCCCTTATTGTTTTTCATATTCTTGCTTTTACGATAACAAAATTATTCTGACCGGTCAAAATATTTTTATCGTCAAAAATTCATGTATAATAGCGTTATGACCGAAGTTCGAGGGGTGTATGTATGAAGAAAAAAGCAGAAGAAAGGCGAGAACAAATTTTAAGGGCTGCTTTTCAAGCTGTTTCAGATAAAGGGTACGAAACGGTAACATTACAGGATATTGCTGATTATGCAGGTGTAAGCAAAGGGGTTACGAATTATTACTTTGAAAATAAAGAGGATGTTTTTTTAAGCTTGCTAGAATGGGTGACGGATCGCATTTATCAACATGAGTATAAAGAAGTTAGTAAGCAGACAGCAGCGATAAATAAATTAGAGGCTTATCTCCATTCTGTTTTTATCGATCCAAAAAAGAATAAAAAATTTTACAAAGTGTACCTTGATTTTATGGCACAAGCGAGCCGAAATCCGCAATATCGGCTTATAAATCTCAAGTTTTACGAAAACTGCTGGAAAATCGGCCGCGACATTGTTGCTCTTGGTCAAGAGGAAGGAACGTTTTCAGCTGACATCGATGTCGATACAGCTTCCAAAATGATTCGCTCGATCATCGATGGATGTCTCATTCAGTGGTTAATGCGTGATGAAGATCATCTTCATGAGTTTTATAAGAAAACTTGCTATGACCTTATTTTGAAATATTTAAAATAAGGAAGTCTTTTGGGTATGATCTCCTGAAACTAGACATATTCCAGCGCTCAGCACCTGAATGTACTTGAGACAAACTGGGACTGTAACGAATGTTAAAATTATCGAATCATTTGTAGAAAGCGGCTGATTGGAAGCGGTTTGACGGCTAAAGGTGCATTTTGGTTGCTGAAATTTTAAAAGATGTACCTGATGGATTTTTTGCAGGCGATGATTTACGATATTGAAAAGACATTGTTGCAAGGAGTCGACGTCTTTTGGATAATCGATTAACCTACGAAGACATGTTGAAAATCTGTGAAACAATTAATATACATTATATTCCGGATGAGCAGCTGTTTTATGACACGATTGATCATATTTTAGAAAACCCAGAAAACGAAAGTGCTTCCGAAATTATTTTAGAAACATTTACAGCACTCTTAAAATTAATAGATTCCCAAATTAAAGAAATTGAAACAAAAGTGAATATACAACCTTCCTGTTTTAAAGGCTGTGCTTATTGTTGTTATTTTCCGATTATTACCACTCGCTTGGAAGCAAAATTAATTTTGCAATATATTCAAAGCCTGCCAGAAGAACAAAAACAGGATATTCTTGGACATTTGTTCAATTATTTTGAATCGAACAAGGAGCAATTGGAAAAAGTATGCTCCATCGATTTTCATGAAGATCCCCAATTTAAATTCAAGTACATTTCTGAACAAGTGAGCTGTCCATTTTTAGATCGGTCGTCCAATACTTGCAAAGTTTACGAGGTCAGACCGACTCCGTGCCGCACGTATTTAAATTATTGCCATCCGAATGTGTGTGCGCAATCTTTAATGCCTCGGGAAACCTTCAGCTACGAATTTTTGCATGAATTTTATATGACGGCATTAAATGAGGTGCTTCAAGAGTTTTTATATGAAGATGAAGACTTAGGAATCACCTTTCCAGATGATGTATTTCATATCGATTATTTACCGAAGCTGTTAAAAGAAGAGCTGTGCAATAAGTCTTGAAAAAAAGAAGTCAGATTTTGGACAAATTCAGCTTAGAGAATTTTCTGCATGCTTTGGTGAAAAAATGAAATAGAATTTAGTAAATATGGTAAAAAAACAGAAGGAGCTGTCTTAGAAAGTCAAATCCCTATTGAAAACAAAAAATCATAAACATCGATGATATATCAACGTTTCTAAAACATAAAAGGGGCCGTCAATAAGCCGAAAAAACGCTTATTAGACAGCCCCATTCTTGAAGAAAGATTTTTCTTGATTTTTTTCACACTTTCTGTGAATATAAAATAAAAATATTCATATAAACATAAAGAAGGTGATTCGATGCCCACGTAAATTTCGTGAGGAAGAAAAGGAAACGATACGTCAAACATTATTAGAAGCAGCCAAAGCAATGTTTCGTCAATACGGGATACAAAAAACAACTGTTGCGGCTTTGACTGAAGCTGCTGGCATTTCACAAGGAGCGTTTTATTTATTTTTCCCCTCCAAAGAAGCGTTGTTTTATGAAGTGTTTCAAATGGAGGAACGAAAATTAAGAGAAATGCTTCTAGTTGAGTGGACAGAGAAGCCGTTAACGCAAGAACGATTGGCAGATTTGTTAGTACAAGCTGTAAAGTTGATCGAACAAGAACCAATTTTGCGCTTGATGATTGATCGAAAAGAATATGAACTTTTAATGCGGAAGTTACCGCCGGAATATGTTGACCAGCATACGACAGAGGATGAAGATGCACTTGTGCCTCTTATTGAAAAATGGCAAGCCGAAGGAGTTATGGTAAAAGAAAACCCACGTACAATCGTCGCGGTCATACGCAGCTTCTTTTTGCAGCTTTTGTACCGCGATGAGATAGGGGAGAAGTTTGCCGAAGCGTTAGTGCTTCAAGCGAAATGGCTGGCGAAAGGATTGGTGGAGGAATGATTGAGATCAAACAATTAACCTACATATACCCAAAACAAGCGAAAACGGCATGAAAGGGATTTAACTTTGAAGTCAAGGAAGGGGAAATCGGCCTTTTGAAATAGACATGAATCTCCTAGCAAAAATAGAGGTTCATGTCTTTCGTTATTTTACCAGAGATATCCATGATGATGGCACTGAGTCGGTTGGTCTGAGCACCGTCTCCTTGTTTTTCTAGAATGGTGTATAACGATTGGTTTTCGAGATTTTATGACATATAGATCGGTTTGGATAAAGATCGACTGTCCAATCAATGTAGATCAAGAATGATAAGCTATCAATTCATGTCTGAAAATCCCTCCATATATAACACGACAAATTTATTTGAGGACTGGATGAAATAGCAGTGAAGCGAGGTTTAAGCGAAAATATGGCAAGGCTTATATTTTGCCTGAGCAATCAGAAGAGAAGGAATAATGCACTGGCGTAACAGTAACTGAAGTGAAAAATTCCTAAATATTAGTATGAAATTTTACAGTCTTTTCTTCTTTGAAATGCAACTGTTATCTATTTAATATCTTTTTGCAAAGCTATTGTTACATAAAATTGCTATGATTGTCGTTGTAGGGAAAAGGAGGGATTTTTCATCATGAAAAAAACAATCATTGCTTTTACAGCTGCAGTAGCGACTTCGCTTCCATTTGTAGGTCAAGCTTCTGCTGAAACATATAAGGTAAAACAAGGTGATTCTCTTTGGGAAATCTCTAAAGAATATAATGTATCAGTGGCAGATATAAAAGAATGGAACGGCTTAACGACTGAAACGATTTATCCAAATCAAGAATTAGTCGTAAGTGAAAAAATAAAATATACAATCAAATCTGGAGATACGTTAAGCAGTATTGCCGATCAATTCGGTGTGACCGTTTCGTCACTAAAATCTGCGAATAACTTAACATCCGATTTAATTTTTGCTGGTGATGTTTTAATAATTGATCAAGCAGCGAAAGAGGAACGTACAGTAGAAAAGAAAGTGAACAAACCAGTCGTACAGCAAGAAACAACGACGAATGATAAAAACACAGCATCTGCAAATAAAACCAGTACATATGCTGCGAATGAAAAGAGTTTAAAAAATGAAGAAGCAACGTCTTCTTCACCTAAAGAGGAAAACAGCTCTAATCAAACTGTCAGCAAGCAAGAAGTTCAAGCGAGAGAAACTGCAACGAAAGCTCAAGAAGATAACGGAGCGAAAGATGCTGGCGAAACGATTACAATGGAAGCCACCGCATATTCTTTAGTAGGAAATAAAACAGCAAATGGAACTGTATTAACAAAAGACTCAAAAGTTGTATCTGTAGATCCAAGTGTTATACCGTTAGGAAGCAAAGTATATATAGAAGGATACGGGACATATACTGCTGCTGATACGGGCAGTGCAATCCGCGGCAAAAAAATTGATATCCATATGCCTACTGAACAAGATGCGATCCAATTCGGACGTAAACAAGTAAAAGTCACAATTAAATAACTAGATAATACGGGTGCCGAAAGCTTCTTTTTGGCGCCCTTTTTATTTTTTGATTATTACGTTTTGTCAAAAAGGCTAAAGATGCAGAAACTGAAGGTGAATAGGAAAGGAAAAAATATTGCAGCGATTTTTGGAAGATGAGAACTTAAGCTATAATTGTCTAAGCTTTTTTTCATGCTTCAATGTTTTGCTGGACACGAAGTCGAGGGTTTCTTGTGCGTCTGTTAATTCAGCGCGAATCCCTTCCAATTTTTTCTCTAAGCGTGTAAAGCGTTCATCCACGTTTTTTCTAAAAGATTGCAAATCGTTTTCCAGTTTATCCATTCTTGATTCCAGCTTGTCCATTCTAGATTCCAGCTTATCCATTCTAGATTCCAGTTTGTCCATTCTTGCCTCTAAGCCATCCATTCTTTTTTCAAGATGATCAAATCTTGAGTCAATGTGCTCAGAATGCTCTTTCAGCGCCTGTAAAATTGTTTTTAATGCAACGTCTTCCATACTAAAAGGGCTGCCTCCTTTCTTTTCACTATATTTTTTATTATAAAAGATTATAGGTAAAAATGTAAGTTGGAATAATTCTGGAAAATACTCAAATCGGGTATTTGTCAAAAAGAGTTGATCACAGCAAATTTCAGCTGCATGTCACCAGTCAGCCGTACAGGGCAAACGCGTTTGAAACTTGCAGTGAAACGCCGGGCAAAAAGAACAAACATGCTGAAATATTAGGCTTGTTGCAAGGACAAAAAAGGAGAGCAGCAAGCAAAAGTAAAATGAAAAAAAGGAACCGTAAAAGCTTTCCTAACGAGTGAAAAGAAGAACCGGCACTAGATGACTCTGATATAAAAATTGCGCCGGTTCTACAAATTTTTAAATACCCGAAATTTTTGCAAGCAGCTTTCTTTTTTTAGCTCTCCTTCAATCTTTTGAAGAAAAAATGCCAAAGATTCGTAAAATTTGAATGAACAGGTTGATGAAGTCTAAATATAGATTTAGGGCTATTAACGGCACTTCTTCTGGATGAACACCGTAATGCTTCATTCGATTAAAGTCATATAATACGTAGCCGCTGAAAATTAATACTCCTATGAAGGAAAATGCGAGCATGCCGCCTGAGTTCAACGGCCAAAAAAGATTAAGAACATAAATGATCAGAAAAGCGAGCAGGGCAGAAAATAACATTCCGCCAAGAAATGAGAAATCTCGTTTTGTTGCAGTTGCATATACAGCTAATCCAGTAAAAACAGCGGTTGTGGCGGCTAGTGCCATAATGACCGCGTGCGCGCCGATTGTTGAAACATAATGCGAGATCATTGGATAGGCTGTAATCCCTGAAATAAACGTAAAACTATATAGAAATGTATAAGAAATAGCTTTTTTTCTGCGCAAAAAGAATGCAAAAATAATCATGCCAAGTTCAATTATGGCAAGAGGCAAAAACAGTGATGGCGGCACATATATTCCCGCTGCCATTCCTAGCATGGCGATAGCCAAAGAAACGGCAAACGCCTTTAAAACACTGGGCATTTGACTTCTATTCGTAGCGTGTGTATACATAGTTTCCCCCCGCAAATTTGATCTTCGATATGACGGTTAATGTTTTATGCTTTTGATATAATTTACGATTAACTTTATGCAAGGATTCATTTTTTTTAATTCAAGTCTTTGCAAATTCGATTTTATTTAAACAATGTTCATTTTTTTTTGCATCCTTTAGAAGCGGGAAGTTAGAAATCAACTATTCTACTGGACTCGACCTTTCTCAGGGCTGCCGTTAATAGCCATTCCGACAACTGCCGGAACAGGTTCCGAAGTTACGAATATTTCAATCTTGTCGGATACGAAAGAGCAGGTGAAAAAAGGGATTGTCAGTCCGTACTTATTACCTGATGTCGCAATTGTTTCGCCGATCATGACCATTACGTGCCCTCCTAGCGTGACAGCAGCAAGCGGAGTGGATGCATTGGTTCATGCTGTGGAAGCATATATTTCAAAGTTTGCTTCTCCAATTACGGATGCACTGGCAATTGGTGCGATGAAACTTATTTCCACCCATTTACCGAAAGCGTATTCAAACCCGGAAAACATCGAATCACGTGAGGCGATGATTACAGCGAGTCTCATGGCGGGATTGGCTTTTGGTAATGCAGGCGTTGGAGCAGTGCACGCTCTCGCTTATCCTCTTGGAGGACGTTTTCATATAGCGCACGGTGTAAGCAACTCCTTGCTGCTTCCATACGTCATGAAATGGAACAAAATAGCTTGTTTAGAAAGATTCCGTGATATCGCAGAAGCGTTAGGTGAAAAAGTAGATCATCTAAACGATGATCAAGCGGCTGATGCAGCGATTGAAGCGATGATCCGGATATGCCGCTATGTGGAAATTCCGCAATCTTTGCGTGAATTTAATATTCCGGAATCCGCGATTTCTGAAATGGCTGAGGAAGCTTTAAAGCAAACGCGACTTCTGCGCAATAACCCTCGAAAATTAAGCAAAAAAGATATTGAACAAATATACCGTGCTGCCTATTGATAGGAGGGAAAATCATGATCATGAAATGGAAAAATCGTCCGCACGGCGCTGAAACGCCATATATCCCTGCAGGCCCCTTTAAAATACGTCTGCCGTTCATTCATTATCGGTTTGAATGGCCCGATTATGTGCAAGGTTTGCTCATGTGTGCGGTAGACCTTGGTGCTATTACTCTTTTAGCGGATCATTTAGGGATGCCGTTTGAAGTGGCTCTCGCTGTTGTTGTATTGAATGGACTTTTATATTTACTGCATCATCTGCTTGGTGACCCGGTCATTCCAGGCTGGGTCACTCCTGCGATTCCATTGATTGTTTTGTTTGTTAAACAATTTCCTGAAGGTGAGGACCGAATCTATGCACTCATTGCATTTCAGTTGACTCTTGGAATTTTATCCATCATTTTAGGAGTAACGGGACTTGCCAGCAAAGTGGTGCGTTTAGTGCCTGACGCCATTAAATCAGGTATTATACTGGGTGCCGGCATTGGAGCTGTCGTATCGATTTTTGAAGCCGGAGGAAAGTTTGAATTATTCCCGATTACGATCACAATTTGCATTGGCTTTGCGTTTTATCTAATATTCTCTAAACATTTCGAAAAATTAAAGCAAAAAAACAAAGGCTGGGCTTTGTTAGGGAATTTAGGGATTTTACCTGCTATTTTGCTAGCTGTTTTCGTAGCGCCTCTTGTTGGAGAAGCGAAATGGCCGGACATTCAATGGGGCTTCAGTAAACCAGATTTCGCCACACTTTGGGCGGAATATACGGTATTTGGCCTTGGCTTCCCTGCATTATCGTTTTTCGTGAAGGCAGTACCTGCTGTTTTTGCAACGTATTTAGTTGTGTTTGGAGATGTGCTGAAAACGAAAGCTCTCCTTTCTGAATCTGATGTCATACGTACCGATGAAAAAATTGATTACAATCCGAACCGCGCCCACTTAATATTTGGTGGCCGAAACATTCTAATGAGCATGATCGGCCCTGATATTACGATGTGCGGTCCGATGTGGGCTGCCATGCAAGTGGTCGTGATCGAGCGGTTTAAAAAAGGTAAAGAAGCGATGCATTCGTTTTTCGGCGGAGCAGGATCGTTCCGTTGGGGTACAAATACTGGACTATTTTTGCTGCCTATAGTAAGTTTAGTACAACCGATACTTGGAGTTGCTTTAGCTTTGACATTGTTGGTGCAAGGTTATGTAAGCGTTCGTATCGGTGTCATGCAGTCCCGCAGCCAGCGTGATCTTGGAATTGCGGGGATTGTTGGTGCAATCCTCGTCATAAAAGGAGCAACAATGGCTTTTGCTGCCGGCATCCTTTTATGCATCCTGCTGTATGGGAAAGATTTTCTGCGCGGAGAAAACGACCGCATATTTACTCGCCACTCGAATGAAGAAAAAGAGAGAGAGGAGATTCAAGCAGTATGAAAGAACAACCATTGACAAAAGGGCTGTATCTTAACGGAGAATTTGTTCAGTTGGATGACAATTTTGCCGTTCAAAACCCTGCCACTTTTGAAACAGTTGGTTATGTGCCGAACGGAACCGCCAAGGAAGCAAAGCTGGCTGTCGATGCAGCTCACGAAGCTTTTAAAACTTGGTCAAAAACGACAGCCTATGAACGAGCAGAATTGCTGGAAAAATGGTATCAGCTCATAAATGATCGGCTGGAAGTGTTGGCATCCACGATGACAATCGAGCAGGGAAAACCGCTCGCCGAGGCGAAAGGCGAAATACAATATGCAAACAGCTTTGTGAAATGGTTTGCAGAAGAAGCGAAACGGATTTATGGCGAAACGATTCCGGCATCTGTTCATTCGAAGAGAATTATCGTTCAAAAACAACCTGTTGGAGTCGTTGCTGCCATAACTCCTTGGAACTTTCCGGCGGCGATGATCACACGGAAAGTCGCCCCTGCCCTTGCAGCCGGATGCACAGTTGTCATAAAACCGGCTGAACAAACACCGCTTACAGCACTTTTATTAGCAGAATGTGCTCATGAAGCAGGTTTTCCAGCAGGTGTCATCAATGTTATAACGACTGAAAAACCAGCTGAAGTCGTTGATGTTTGGATGGAAGATTCACGCGTTAAGAAGGTTACTTTTACAGGGTCTACTCCAGTTGGAAAGCTGTTAATGAGAAAAGCAGCGGATACCGTAAAAAAAGTATCGCTTGAACTTGGAGGCTTGGCACCTTTTATCATAACAGAAGATGCAAATATTCAAGAAGCTGTAAAGGGCGTTGTGCAATCAAAATTCAGAAATGCCGGTCAAACGTGTGTATGCGCCAACCGGATTTATGTCCATGAGTCAATTAAGGAGCCGTTTTTAAAAGCATTTCATGAAGCTGTTTTAACACTGCAAGTAGGGAATGGCCTTGACGAGAAGGTAGACATTGGACCGCTTATTGACGAAAATGCAGTCAAAAAAGTTCAACATCAATTAGAAGATGCAGTCGAAAAAGGCGCGAAACTCCATGAAGGACCTGCCGTGAATATGGACAAAGGATTTTTTATGAAGCCGGTTGTAATCTCTGATGTAACAGATGATATGTTGTGCATGCAGGAAGAAACATTTGGTCCATTGGCACCGGTCAGCACATATTCAGATGATGAAGAAGTTATCCAACGTGCAAATGGTACACCATTTGGTTTGGCTGCGTATGTTTACACCCAATCTCTCAAAAAGGCTGTTTGGTTTTCTGAAAATCTAGAATACGGCATTGTCGGAATCAATGACGGCCTTCCGTCTGTCGCCCAAGCACCTTTTGGCGGAATGAAAGAGAGCGGCCTTGGAAGAGAAGGAAGCCACTACGGGCTGGACGAATTCCTTGAAATTAAATTTGTTTCTCTTCAATTAATATAATTTTGGATATCCAAAAAAGTGTGGAAAGAGGGTAAAAACACCCTCTTCCATGCTTTTAGCTACAATAGAAAAATCGGCATCTAACACTTTTTCATAAACTCATTCATTGACTAATCCATTCTAACTGACAGCCTGCCGAATTTTCTATCAGGTTTTGTTTGCTGACTTAACAATATGAATTTTAGCTATCACAATTGACAGTTTATAAGGGTTCCACATATCAATTGTTACAAGTTTTATATGTCAAGCAAGATTTGAAAGAAATCGAACAATTTCATCTTGTTCGATTGTATTTTCGATGACTATTTTCATTGCTTCCACCTTGCAAATTTTGATTATTTGAAAAGCCCCTGCTTCTTTTACCTTCATTGTCACCTATTACATCTCTGCGTTAGCAACTATATGGTGTTACGCAACGTAAAAGTCAATAGAAAAAAGATGTTATTTTCTGGAACTTTTTAAAGATGAAGGTTGCCATATTTTTATTTTGAAAAGTGGCATTTTTTGAGGGGTTTTACGTGAAATGAGCTGTGTAAAACAGTGGACAGTTTACAGGAATTCCATGCAATTTTCTGCTTATGACATGCTGAACCATCTCTAATTTTTATGGGAATTTTGCACGATAATCCGAACACCATAAATTTTTTCTTAAAAAAACGCTCAGCTCTTCCGACAGGGCTAAGCGTTTTTTTCGTGCGCCCGGCATGTACATGAACTATAGGGTGTAAGTCCCGAACCCCGAAGACAGAAGTAGAGGTTAGCCAAGAGCAAGGGTGTCCGTGGTGACGCGGAATCTGAAGGAAGCTGGAGGCAAAACACCGGTCCGAGGAACACGAACCTCATATAAGGCTAGGTATGATTGAGTGAGTTTGCAAAACAAAACAAAGCTCTTTCTGTCGAAGGTCATATCGAGTAAATGAGGCGGATAGATGGTGTGAAAGTGCATGTACTTACCCGGGGAGGTCTGGCGGATAGGTGAAGTACGCTTCATAACCTACTTAGTGATAAGTAGCTGAACCGTCAGAAGTCAGCAGAGGTCATAGTATTAGTTGGTCTAGAACAACTAAGAAGGACCGAACAATTAAGAGAGAATAGCCCTTGGCATTCAGTGAGTCATGATGAACACAGAAAACGTAGTACCTCACTTGAGGAAGGAAGCGGTGAATCCCGTGGGAGACCTCTTGGAGGGTGGAGTGACCACTGGCATAAAGAGAACAGCTATTCACGGAAGTTATAAAGACTTGCGTCAATCATCTTAATTGAACCGCCGTATACGGAACCGTACGTACGGTGGTGTGAGAGGACGGGAGTTAATCGCTCCCTCCTACTCGATTGCACTAATCTATTATACTTTCTGACGGTTAAAGACGTTTCTCAGCATACCGAATAAAAGGTACGCTTGATAGCAATAAAGCAGCGATAAACAAGATGACTCCCGCCCAATGGAAATGAATCCAAAAATAGCCCCCAAATGTACCAACTAAGCTTGATCCCAAATAATAGAATAAAAGATATAAAGAAGATGCTTGAGCTTTATTCTTATCCGCCCGTTCTCCAATCCAAGCGCTGGCAATGGAATGACAGCCGAAAAAACCATATGTAAATAGTGAAATGCCGATAATTTTCACCAATACTGGCGGAAAAAGAGTCAGAATGGCTCCGGAAATAGTCAAAGCGACGGCAAAAATTAGCGTGGCTGAATGGCCGTGTTCATCAGCTTTTTTGCCTAAAAATACAGAGCTGAAGCTTCCGAAAATGTAGACGATGAAAAGGAAGCCAAGCAATGATTGGCTGAATGAATAAGGAGGCTCGCTCAGTAAATAGCCAATATAATTGTATAATGTCACAAAGCTTCCCATAAATAAAAAGCCCAAAAAAATGAGAGATAAAAGCGGCTTATTTTTTAAGTGTACAGTATATGCCTTTATAACAGCTTCTATATTAAACGGTTTTTTGTCGCTATTCTTTGGTGTCGGTAGAATAAAAGCAAAGACGATGCTTAAAATAAGAGCTAGCGCTCCGATGGAAAATAAAGCGGTTCTCCATGAAAAAAAATCTGTCAACAAGCCAGTGATTATTCGGCCGGCCATTCCGCCGATGCTTGTTCCGCTTATATACAATCCCATCACTTTGCCAATTGCAGTTGGATGAAACTCTTCTGCTACATACGCCATAGCGAGAGAGGGGATGCCTGCTGAAGAAATTCCAAGCAGTGTTCGGAATACAACAAGCAAAGGAAAATTTGGGCTCATAGCAATAAACATAGAGAGTATGGAAGTAAGCAGCATCGAGATGATCATGATTTTCTTTTTTCCAAGAACATCTGACAAACTAGCAGCTACCAGCATCATAAAAGCCAGTGTTCCGGTTGAAGCCGATACGGTTAAACTGGCTGATGCGGCAGAGATATGAAATTCTTTTGAGAAAACAGGCAGTAAAGGCTGTGTTGTATACAAAATGGAAAAGGTGACAAAACCGCCGAAAAAAAGAGCTATGCTGGCCTTTACATATTCTGGACTGTTCATTTTTATGTATACCATTGGACTCGCCTCTTTCCATTATTTCCAAATATACTATACATCTAATAAGCTAAACTGTCTAATGCAACGAATGAAGTAGAGGCGAATGACAATGAACGATAATCTGTACGAAATCACTTTTAAGGGCCGACTAGTCGAAAAAAACACAAAAATTCAATCATAAACAAAAATTTAAATCTAGCAACATTCCTCTTTCAAAAACTTGCAAATGTCAAAGCCAACATTCCCTCGGCAACCGAGTGATTTGCCGTATTTGCTGCTGAAGGAATTTGAGCACCGATTCCATTATGTGTTCACACAAGCAAGGGAAAACATTTATACGATTGTTCCAATTGGTCCGGTGGCAAAAATATTGCAAGCACAAACAAACATCTTCAAACATAAAAAGTTGGCAGGCGGTCAATGTTCTGGTGACGGTGGCAGCAACGGTTTGAATTCTTGTGAAGGAAGCTGCTGAAAAGTTGTATGGACGCTGTGTGAAAATGTGGTAAAATATAAAAAAGCGTTTTCATAACCAAAAAATATTAATGTAAAATCAAAAGAATTTCAAAAATAATTGACAAGATTATGTTTTTTCAAAATTGATCTGGAGGGGATTTAGAAATTGAAGAAAACTCGTTGGGGAATAATAAGCACAGCACAAATCGCTAAAAAGCAGTTGATTCCTGCGATTCAAAGATCTAAAAATGCTGTTGTGGCGGCGATAGCAAGCCGATCCGATAAAGTGATCGGGGTGGCTGATGAACTAAATATTCCGAAAGCCTATAAAAGTTATGAAGACTTGCTAAAGGATCCAGATATCGATGTTGTATACATACCGCTGCCTAACCATTTGCACAAAGAATGGATTGTGAAGGCAGCTGAAGCAGGAAAACATGTATTATGTGAAAAGCCGGCAACGTTGACAGCTGAGGAAGCGAAAGAAGCGGCAGCCGTTTGTGAAAAAAACAATGTGAAGTTTATGGAAGCGTTTATGTACCAATTTCACCCACAGCACCAAAGAGTTCGAGATATCATCGCATCAGGTGAAATTGGCGACGTGAAATTAATGAGAGCCAACTTTTCGTTTTATTTGGATCCTGCCTCGCAAAATATTCGTTTAAATTCTGATATGGGCGGCGGCAGTATTTATGATATTGGCTGCTATTGTATTCATTCGATTCGAAATATTATTCAAGCCGAACCGGCTGAAGTGAGAGTAGATGCCGAAATAGATCCTGTTCATCGCGTTGATACGACGGCTGTCGGATATATGGAGCTTGACAATGGAGTCAAAGCCGTTTTTGACTGCAGTTTTCACGCGAGTTTTTCAAATGTTTATGAAGTGGTCGGAACGAAAGGTTCTATTCGCGTTCCAAGAGCCTATCGACCTGACCGCCAAGGAGGAGAAGGCTTAGTCATTGTTGAAAAAGAAAATGAACAGAGAATCGAAAGCATTGTAGCGGATCAATACGCTCTTCAAGTTGAGCATTTTTCAGATGCGGTGCTGCATGGAAAAAATCCTTCCTACACAAACGAAAATATGATCCAAAATATGACTGTAATCGAAGCTTGCTATGAATCGATTAAACAGGGAAAAAAGATTTCGCTTAAATAAAATGACAAAACGGCGGGGCATGTGTTCTCGCCGTTATTTTTTATCATTTTGACCAATAGAAAGCGTACTGGACAGAAGTGAATTCACCTCCCCTTATCGTCGGGCTGTACCCAACGCATGATGGCGGACTCTTACTATGAAAAAAAACGAAAATCTGCTTTAGCAATCGAATTTTTGTATTGACAAATCCTAATAAATCGTAAATTCTCTTAATTAAGGACTTCTTTCATAAATAATATCGGGTGCATTTTGCAATATATAGGTATAATAGCATCAAACTAAAGGCAGGGGGTACGCGTGAAAATCGCAAAAGTGATTAATAATAACGTGATCAGCGTTATACAAGATGATCAAGAGCTGGTCATCATGGGACGAGGGATTGCCTTTAAGAAAAGACCTGGCGATGAGGTTGATGAAGACAGAATTGAAAAGATATTTAAATTGGAAAATCAGGATATGGCCAGTAAATTTAAATCGCTATTGTACGAGGTTCCGATGGAATATGTAAAAGTAACGGAGGAAATGATACAATACGCGAAAAATAAACTTGGCAAAAAACTGAATGATATTATTTATATATCGCTGACAGACCATATTAATTTCGCCATAGAACGGCAAAAACAAGGGATAAAGATTGTGAATCCATTACTTTGGGAAATCAAGCGGATATATAAAGATGAATTTCAAATCGCTTTGGAAGCACTGAAAATGATTAAAGACAAATTGGCGATGAACTGCCTGAAGATGAAGCCGGTTTCATTGCGATGCATTTCGTCAATGCTGAGCTGAATGAAGAAATGACGGATGTCACCAATATGACAAAGATTATTCAAGATATACTGAATATTGTAAAATACCATTTTAAAATTGAGCTTGACGAGGATTCATTAAATTATTTCCGTTTCCTTACCCACTTGAAATTTTTCGCGCAACGGCTCATAAACAACATGCTGCTGAAGAGCGACGATGATGAATTGTATGAAATCGTAAAAAATAAGCATCCGGAAGCTTATGCCTGCACGAAAAAAATAAAAGATTATATTCAAAAGGTGCATGGCCATGAAATAACTTCGGAAGAAAAACTATATTTGACAATTCATATTGATCGAGTCGTGAATCGTAATTAAACAAAATCTCAGCTTCTCGCGATCGGGGCGTCATTGGTTTATCCGGCACTATCTAATCTTACTAGCGGAAAAGCGCTTTACACTTTGTTTTCAGGCACGATGTTTGAGTCGCCTATTTATATTACATTTCTTGGCATTCCGGTCATTTTAATGACGTATTCATCTTCCGTTATTCCGATTATTTTGGCTGCTTATTTTAGTGCGAAGGTGGAAAATTGGTTTAAGAAAGTTATTCCTGATGTCGTGAAAACATTTTTAGTTCCTTTTTTTACACTGATTATCATAGTTCCTTTAACATTTTTATTGATTGGGCCAATTGCAACTTGGGCAGGAAAGCTTCTAGGTCAACTAACAGTTGCCATCAATGATTTATCGCCAATTATCGCAGGGCTGCTTCTTGGCGGGTTCTGGCAAGTATTTGTGATTTTCGGTCTTCATTGGGGGCTTGTATCGATTGCCATCAACAATATGAGCACAATGGGAGCGGATCCTATTTTAGCGATGGCATTTGCTCCTTCTTTTGCACAAATAGGTGCTGTACTTGCCGTAATGGTGAAAACGAAACAGCAAAAATTGAAAACGCTTAGTGTTCCTGCATTTATTTCCGGAGTTTTCGGGGTTACAGAACCGGCGATTTATGGTGTTACGCTTCCGCTCAAAAAACCGTTTATTATCAGCTGTATTGCTGCGGCAATTGGCGGAGGACTCATAGGAGTATTTGATTCAAAAATGTATATGCTGGGAGGTCTCGGAATTTTTGGTATTCCATCCTTTATCAGTCCGACTGAAGGCATTACGTTTGGTTTGTGGGGCACTTTAATTGCCATTACCGTTGCCTTTATCCTTGGTTTTATCCTCACTTTCCTTTTTGGATTCAGTCAAAAATCGGCAACAGAAGCAGATCGGCAATCCCAACAAGCAACAGCTGAGGCTGACGCGGAAGAAGAATTATTAGGTAAAAAAGAAATTATTTTCAGCCCGTTTAACGGCGAAGTAAAGCCGTTATCAGACATCAAGGATGCAGCATTTTCATCCGGGGCCCTCGGCGCAGGCGTAGCCATTGAGCCTTCGGAAGGAAAATTAGTAGCGCCTGTATCCGGCACAGTAACGACTCTTTTTCCTACGAAACATGCAATTGGCATAACATCTGATCAAGGTGCGGAAATTTTGATTCATATCGGCATGAATACCGTTCAATTGGAAGGTAAATTTTTCACTGCTCATACGACTCAAGGCGCCCGTGTAGAGAAAGGACAGCTGCTCATTGAATTTGACATAAATGGAATTCAGTCGGCGGGCTTTGATTTGGCGACACCGGTTGTTATAACCAACACTAGTCACTACAAAGAAATAAATGAAACGAAAGAAAAACAAATCAAAATTGGCGAACCTTTATTGACGCTTATAAATGACTCGGAATGATTTTGCACAAGAAAAAAGCATCTGCTGATTAAGGGCAGATGCTTTTTTTAAAAAGATTTGAACGTTTTGCAGCTTTTCATGCTGTTTTTTTTGAAAAAAAATACAATTCTTTTATGTAATAATAGTTTCCGTAATATGTGAATATTTCGAGAAATTATGTTAGATAATATTACATATTTATTGCAGATATAGTCATATAAACTATAATTCTTAATAAATAAAAAAATCCCCCTAAAGAGTTTGTAGTGATCTCTCATTCTCTGTCAACCGGAAAAAGAAGGTGAAAAGCTGACATTTGCCAGCGTATCTTGGAATGATGAAAAGTGAATATCGTTCCCCGAAATAAGTGGGAAATCAAAGCTGTCTAGGGTTCCGTTGCTGGCAGGCTGTATCACCGCCGGTAAGTCTGGTCCGAGAGAGAGCGTATAGAAGCTGCGTTTGATTGCAACTTCTATATACACGGAAGGATAAAAGCCTGGGAGATCTATTCTCTCTGGCTTTTATTTTTTTAAAGCTGAAAATTTAAAAATCTGGGGAGGGGGATATAACAGAATTTCTTTAAGCACTATTTTGAAATACCTAAATTCAAAATGAGATGAAAAATATAAAGCCGAGGTGAAAGACATGAAGAAAAAGAAGCTTCCACTACTTGTTCTTTCTATCATTTTTTGCTTGTTGTTGGCTGCTTGCGGAAGTAAATCTGCAAATGAAACTTCTGGCGGCAATAGCAGCAAAAAAGAACCGATTAAGATTGGTTTCAGCGCCTTGCCGAGCTGGTATTTATGGCATCTCGTAGAAAAAAAGGGTTTTTTCGAAAAACATGGAGTGGATGTCGAATTGGTTTGGTTTCCAGTATATGCTGATTCCCTTTCTGCATTAAATACGGAAGAAATTGATGGAAACAGCCAAGCTTTGCTTGATTCGATCTCCCCTTTAGAAAAAGGAATTGATTTAAAAGCGGTATTTATTACAGATAATTCACTTGGCGGCGATGGGCTTGTTGCTTCAAATGATATTCGCTCGGTTAAAGACTTAAAAGGGAAGAAAGTCGGTACGGAAATAGGAACGATTGAACACTTTTTTCTGCTCACGGCATTGCATGAAGCGGGATTAAAGGAATCCGATGTGAAATTTACAAACTTATCTGTTCAAGATGCGGGAAATTCATTTATAGCTGGAAAATTGGATGCAGCCGGTTTGTGGGAGCCTTTTTTAAGCATGGCAGTGAATAAGGGAAAAGGACATAAGTTGGTGACATCCGCTGACTTTCCAGGCTTGATTTCCGACTTATTTGTTGTAAGAGGAGATGTTGCGAAAGAGAGGAAAGAGGACGTGCAAAAAATCGTAGCAGCATGGTTTGATGCGGTTGACTATCTTTCGCAAAATTACGATCAATCGATTCAACTAATAGCGGACGAGGCGGGAATTTCAAAAGAAGAGCTGGATGTAGGAATGAAAGGATTCAAGCTGTTTTCTCCTGAAGAAAGCTTGAACGCTTTTAAAGAGGGGGATAACTATCAATCTTTTTATTACACAGCTGAAAAAAATGCGGAATTTTTAAAAGAGTTAGGTTTTATTAAAGACATTCCTGATTTTAGCAACTTCGTTGACACCTCATTTATTAAAGCGGAAATTGAACGGGCAAAGTAAGGAGGATTAATGGATGGAGCTTCAAAAAAGAAAAAGGCATCAATGGACATTATTCAAAATACGCGAGGATATTCCGAAAAAATGGTATTTTACTGGGGTATCAGCTGCTTTTATCTTGTTATTGCTCATTTGGATTTTGCTGAGCAATTTAAAACTTGTGGATGAAGTATTTCTTCCGACTCCCGCAGCTGTTGTGGGCTCTTTCTTTGCTGCCCTTTCAAGTCCGGAGTATTGGGGAGAAATCGGGATTAGCGTCTACAGAGTTTTTATGGGGTTTTTACTGGCATGTCTGTTAGGGATTCCGCTCGGAATATTGGCTGGCACTTTTAAGCTTGCAGAATCGGTTATTTTGCCCGTCTCTGAGTTTATCAGGTATATGCCGGCAGCCGCTTTTATTCCACTTATTATGGTTTGGGCAGGAATTGGGGAAACAGCAAAAATTTTAGTGATTTTTATCGGAAGCTTTTTTCAGCTCGTTTTAATGGTGGCAGATGACACAAACCGGATTCATAAAGACCTACTTTATGCCTCCTATACTCTTGGAGCAAACCGCTGGCAAGTCATCTCAAAGGTTATCATCCCTGCAATGCTTCCGAAATTAATGACAACTATGCGGCTGATTATGGGATGGGCTTGGACGTATTTAGTTGTAGCAGAGCTGGTGGCGGCAAACAACGGTCTTGGATATTCGATTATGAAAGCGCAGCGTTTCATGGATACCGAGTCCATCTTTGTCGGAATCATTGTTATCGGGCTGTTGGGACTTATTATTGACAGATGCTTTGCCTACATTAATAAAAAATTATTTCCATGGGCGGAAGGAGGAAATTAAATGTTGAATGCTATCAAAGCTGAAAAAAATCTTCGCCAAGAGAAGATTGAAATAAACATTCAAAATTTGTCGAAAGTGTATAAAACGAATAATGGCTCCTTTCAAGCGCTGGAGAATGTTTCTTTGTACGTAAAAAATGAAGAATTTGTTTCCATTCTTGGACCGTCGGGATGCGGTAAGTCGACCATTTTGAGAATTTTGGCAGGTTTGGAGGAGCCGACATCAGGCAGTGTGCAAGTATCCGGTGAAGAAGTGAAAGGACCAAGTGCGAAACGAGGTATGGTCTTTCAGTCTTATACGTTGTTTCCTTGGTTGACAGTAAGAGAAAACATAGAGTTTGGCCTCAAGCTAAAAGGAATGAAACAAAAAGAGCGTAAAGAAATTTCCGATCGATATTTAGAGCTGGTAGGACTGGAAAGATTTGCGGATTCCTACGGCAAAGAATTGTCCGGCGGCATGAAACAACGTGTGGCTATTGCAAGATCGTTGGCCAATAATCCGGAAGTGTTATTAATGGATGAACCTTTTGGAGCGCTTGATGCACAAACAAAGCAATCCATGCAGCAATTATTGTTGGATATTTGGAAGAAGGAAAAAACAACCATTGTGTTTATAACGCACGACATCGATGAAGCCTTATTCTTATCCCAGCGAATATATGTCATGGAAGCAAGACCGGGGAGAATTCTCGAAGAGATTGATGCGGATTTGCAATTATTTCAAGATGGGGAGCTTGTGGATGTAGAGAAATTTATGAACGTAAAAAAACATATCATTTCTTTATTAAAGCATTAGTAAAAAACTTACAGAAGGATCGGAAGGGCTGTTGATGATGAAGATACGAAACAAACTGCTCCTTAGCTTTGGAACCGTTTTGCTAATTGTCCTGCTCGCCTTTCTTATTGTTTACTCTACTTTGCAGGACGTTTCCAAATCCTATTTTAATTTAGCAAATACCGATATGAAAAAATTGCAGCTTGCCCACCAGATTCAATTTGAAGACCTTGCGTTAACAGATGCGGTCAGAGGGGTGATTATCGAACCGGATAATACGGCCGAAAGGGAAAAGTACAATCAGTTTGCAAAGCAAATTGATCAACATATTAAAGAAGTGACTCCGATGCTGGATGATTCCAGGACGAAAAAAATTTTCCACGATCTAAATATAAACAATCAAAAATTAGTTGAATTAGAAACGCAGATGATGGAATTGGCCGGGGAAGACCGCCAAAAAACACTTGCTATTTTTCATGGAGAATATGCGGATATTCGCGCTATTTTTAGTTCCAAACTAGAAGAATTCAAACAAATTGAGACAGAACGGATAACCAAGAAAATTGAGGAAGATGAAAAATTAATAAGAAAAAAAATCATGGCGGGTGCAGCGGTATTTATCACAGCACTGTTTGCAGGAATTTTAATTGCAATATTTATTTCTAAAAGAACCACCCGGCCATTGTGGAAAATTGCAAATAAATTAGAGGAATTGGCGCGAAATAAAGGAGATTTAACAGCTAGAATCCATATCACGAATAAAGATGAAATTGGAAAGCTGGCGGCGGCATTTAATAGAATGCTGGAGAACCTGCAAAAAATGATGCTAAAAATAAAGGAAACGACAGATGAAGTTTCCGCTTCAGCACTCGAGCTTTCTGAAGGTACTAAAAACTTTGCGGAAAGTACAGAACAGATCACGATGGCAGTTCAAGACATTGCTTCCGGAGCCGGTGATCAAGGTGACATGGCGGATGAAAGCTCACATGCGGTGAATAATATTGCCAATGAAGTTCAAAAAATTGCATCGTCATCTTCTTTCGCGGCAGAATCGGCCTTGACCACATCGAAAATCGCAGAAGAAGGAAACAAATCAATTGTCAAAGCAGTAAAGCAGATGGAATTTTTACAAAAATCCGTTGATGAAGCGTTTATTAAGATTGAGGAACTTGGCAAGCTTACCGACGAGATAAAAAAAATATCAGATGTCATGGCAAATATAGCGGAGCAGACGAATTTATTGGCTCTAAATGCTGCAATTGAGGCGGCGCGTGCAGGGGAACAAGGCAAGGGTTTTGCTGTTGTAGCAACGGAAGTTCGAAACTTGGCGGAAGAGTCAAAACAATCTGCGATTCAAATAAATGAAATGATACAGCATGTCCTCTCCATTGCTGCTGCCGCCGTGGAGAATATCGATAAAGGAAGGAGCGATCTAAAAGAGGGTAAAAGGGTTGTTGATGATGCTGGGCGTGCTTTCCATAAAATTTTAACATCAGTTGAGAAAGTAACATGTCAAATACAAGAGGTTTCCTCATCTGTCCAGCAAATGTCAACAGGAGCTGATCAAGTTGCTGTTTCTATCGGACAATTGGCTGACATCGCCAAAAAATCATCAGCTCATTCACAAAATGTGGCAGCCTCAACGGAAGAACAACTGGCTGCAATTGAAGAATTTACAGCAACGGCAGAAAATCTCTCAAATGTAGCAAAAAAACTGAGAAACATGATCGGGGAATTTAATGTTTAACATTGTTTTTATCTATTTCCAGCATTCATTGTAAGTTTCATGTTATATTATCTAACAAAATCATTGAACAATGCTGCACTCCTTTCTATATTAATCTTAAATAAAAATTTCATAAAGGTTCCTGATCGATAGGAACAAAAAAGCTGTCTAGGGTTCCGCTGCTGCTTAAGTTTGCAGCAGGTCTGGTCCGAGAGAGAGCGTATAGAAAGCATCAAAAGATGTCTTTCTATAAACACGGAAGGATAAAAGCCTGGGAGATTTCCCTAGGCTTTTATTTTTTTACAACGATCATTAAGAAAAGTCTCAAGGGAGGTATTTTGGATGACTAAAATTTTCAGCAAAACGATCGTACCTGGAGGAAAATGGTCAGGAAAAATCGGAAAAGGAAAGCTTATTCGTTTTACAGCCTTGGAGGCTGGAGCCAATCTTTCGCTTATGATGTATCATGCACATGATCTTTCAGAGCGTTATAACATGCCGGATACATTAAAAGCCCAGCACACATTTCACTTGACAAAGGGAAACGTATTGATGAGCGATAACGGCCGAGTATTGGCCAGCATCACTAGCGACAGCCTTGGCTGGCACGACACTGTTTCAGGCTATACCACAAGGGAAGGAACAGATGAGAAATATGGAAAAACAAGCTATCAAATATTAAGAAATGACTGGCTCAGAAGCGGAGAAGAGAACTTTGCCATGGAGCTTGTAAGAAACGGGCTCAGCCTGCGCGACTTGGCTCCTGTCGTCAATCTGTTTTCAAAAGTGAAAACCGACGACAAAGGCAACCTTACCTATTGTTTGGATCATTGCAAAAAAAATGACACAGTAACATTAAGAACAGAAATGGATATTTTGCTGATTGTATCTAATACACCAAACCCGCTTGATCCAAGAACCAACTATCCGTCCGTTCCGGTGGCAATGGAAGTGCTTCCGGCAGAGCCTGTCGATTTGAACGATTATTGTGTAAATTATCGTCCTGAAAACCGCCGGGCATTTGAAAATACTTGGGAATATTATGCGCTTTTGTAGCATCGGGCAGGAAATTGTTTGAGTACCCAGGCTGATGCCTTTAAAGATCAACATTATAGAAAATACCGATTTAAAAATACGATATGAGGAGGAAAGGAACATGGAAAATATTAAAAAAGTAGAAAGTCCTCGAAAAGAAGAAAATGCAATCTATAACAAAATCATCCCTGCCGGTGAAGGCTGGATGCATGAACTAAAGCCAGGGCAAATTCTAAGAATTGTCGACTTGGAAGGAAACCAAGCAGTAGATACATTGTTTTACGATGCAGATAATCCGGAGGATCATTACAGTGTAACAGCCACCATTACAGGACAGAAAAATATTTACTTAACAACAGGTTCGGTGCTTCGTTCTGAATCAGGAAATGAATTGCTGAAGATTGTAGCGGATACATGCGGGCGGCACGATACATTAGGCGGTGCTTGCTCAGCACAAAGCAATACCGTCCGATATGCACATGATAAATTGCATATGCACAATTGCCGCGACACGTTTATGCTGCAGTTGTCGAAATATGGGGAGCGTTTTACAAAAAGGGACCTGGCTCCAAATATTAACTTCTTCATGAATGTTCCGGTTACAGAAGATGGTCATTTAGAATTTGCTGATGGAATCTCTTATGCCGGAAGTTATGTGGAATTATTATCCCTTCGGCGGACATTGGTGCTGATCAGCAACTGCCCGCAATTAAACAATCCTTGCAATGCTTACAATCCAACAAAAATACAAGTGCTGATTTGGGATAAATAAACAGAATCAACTAAGATACGGATGCGTCAGGGGGGAGTACAAAATGTTTAAAAAAATTCTGATTGCCAATCGCGGGGCAATAGCCGTCCGGATTGAACGGACGCTTCGCAAGCTTGGAATTCTATCGGTTGCTATATATACAAAGGCGGATCAAGACAGTTTACATGTAGACGAAGCAGATGAAGCTATTTTAATAGGAGAAGGCCCGGTCAAAGACAGCTATTTGAATGGAAATTTAATCATAAAAGCTGCCATTGAGTCAGGAGCCGATGCCATTCATCCCGGATATGGATTTTTAAGTGAAAACGCAGATTTTGCCCGCTTGTGCGAACAAAATGGAATTACGTTTATCGGACCTTCACCTGAACAGATGGAGATATTCGGATTAAAGCATTCTGCCAGAGAAATTGCAAAAAAAGCCAATGTTCCTTTATTGCCGGGAACGGACCTCATCACCGATTTGGATGAGGCGGTAAAACAAGCTGAACATATTGGTTATCCAATTATTTTAAAAAGCACGGCAGGAGGCGGAGGCATCGGAATGCGCGTTTGCGAAAATGAACAGCATTTGCGCTCGGCATTTGAGGCGGTACGTCGTCTTGCTGAAACAAATTTTAAAAATAAAGGCGTTTTCCTGGAGAAATATATCGCTAGAGCACGCCATATAGAAGTTCAAATTTTTGGAAATCGATTTGGTGAAGTGGTAGCTTTAGGAGAACGAGACTGCTCTATTCAGCGCCGCAATCAAAAAGTTGTGGAAGAAAGTCCGGCCCCTCTTTTGTCCCAGGAAGTCAGAAAAGAAATGTTCGCAGCCGCCATCCGATTGGCGGAAGAAGTTGGATACCGGAGTGCAGGCACCGTTGAGTTTTTATATGATCCTGAAACAAGCTCCTTTTACTTTCTTGAAGTGAATACAAGACTTCAAGTGGAGCATGGTGTAACAGAAGAGGTCTTTGGCATCGATCTTGTTGAATGGATGATACGTGAAGCAGCAGATGATCTGCATGAATTGCATTCCTTAGTTAAAGAGCCGAAAGGGCATAGCATTCAAGCGCGTATTTATGCGGAAGATTGTTTGCATGAGTTTCGGCCGAGCGCCGGACAGATTGATGAGGCAAAATTTTCTAAAACAGCTCGAACGGAAACGTGGGTAAGAAACGGAATCACGGTTACGACTCTTTATGATCCAATGCTGGCGAAAGTGATTGTTCATGGAAAAAACAGGGAAGAGGCGATCGGAAAACTCATACAAGTGCTAAACGAAACGAAATTGTACGGTATTACAACCAATCTCCACTACTTGAAAGCTTTATTGAAGGAAAAGGATTTTATAAAAGGAAATGTATACACCCGTTTATTAAACCATTTTCAACCTAGAGAACATGCACTGGAAGTATTGGACGGAGGAATTCAAACAACTGTTCAGGATTGGCCCGGACGCATTAAATATTGGAGCGTAGGTGTGCCGCCTTCCGGTCCAATGGACCCGCTCTCGTTCCGGATTGGAAATAAACTTCTCGGGAACAGAGAAGGCGCCCCTGGTCTTGAATTGACATTGCGCGGGGGATCTTATCGTTTTCGAGATGATATATGGTTTTGTATTACAGGTGCCGATATGCAGGCTAAGCTTGACGATCAGCCCGTGCCGATGTATGAACCTGTTTTGGCAAAAAAGAACCAAGTATTATCATTTGGTGAAGCGAAAAGGGGAATGCGGACTTATTTATTAGTAGCAGGCGGTTTTGACATGCCTGAAGTTTTAGGAAGCTCCTCCACATTTACGCTCGGCGGATTCGGCGGCCATGGCGGACGCGCCTTGCGCACTGGCGATGTGCTTTTAATCAACCGGGGAGCTGTTGTCAAAAAAACGAAGGGGCTTCCAGCTGAATATAGACCGATCATGACGAATAAATGGACGATAGGCGTCATTCCGGGCCCTCATTGTACAAGCGAATTTTTGCATCCGGATTATTTGCGGCAATTAACTGAAACAGAATGGGAAGTGCATTTTAACAGTTCGCGCACAGGCGTCCGGTTAATGGGCCCAGCGCCGAAATGGGCAAGAGAAGACGGCGGAGATGCAGGTTTGCATCCGTCAAATATTCATGATAACGCTTATGCAGTGGGAACGCTTGATCTAACAGGCGATATGCCGATTTTACTGGGACCTGATGGACCTAGTTTAGGAGGATTTGTCTGCCCAGTTACGACGGCTTCAGCTGAGTTTTGGAAAATTGGGCAATTGCATCCGGGCGATATCGTCAAGTTTCATTTGTTGTCATTGGAAGAAGCGGAGGAACTTCGAAAAAAACAAGAAATGTTTATGCAAAAAATTGAAAATGGCAGTTTGTACGGATTTCAACCTTCTCAACTTCCTGCCATTAATCCAAAAATTACAGCCGACGATTCAATTTTGGCTCAAGAACAAACATCTCGAAACATTCCAATTATGATTCGTTCAAGCGGCGACGAAAATTTGCTGATTGAGTACGGTTCAATGGATTTAGACCTGCTGTATCGGTTTCAAGTACATGCTTTAATGCAAGCGATACAACAAAAAGGCAACATCCCTTTCCTTGATTTAACGCCGGGCATTCGGTCTTTGCAAGTGCACATTGACCCATCGAAAATGTCCGTTCGCGAGGCTTGTCAAAAAATTTTAGAAATTGATCGCGAGCTTCCGCCGCTGGAATCGATAAAAGTCCCTTCACGTATTGTTCGGCTGCCTCTTTCCTGGGATGATCCGGCTACTCAATTGGCCATTGAACGCTACCAGAAAAACGTCCGTTCCGATGCTCCGTGGTGTCCGAGTAATTTGGAATTCATCAGGCGCATAAATGGCTTAAAAAGCATTGATGATGTAAAGAAAATTGTATTTGATGCAAAATATCTTGTTTTAGGATTAGGCGACGTCTATCTTGGCGCTCCAGTAGCCATCCCAATTGATCCTCGGCACCGTTTAGTCACAACAAAATATAACCCTGCCCGGACTTGGACGCCTGAAAATGCGGTAGGAATTGGCGGTTCGTATTTATGTATATATGGAATGGAAGGTCCTGGAGGCTATCAATTTGTCGGCCGGACGATTCAAATGTGGAATAAATTCCGGACAACGAAGAGTTTTGAACAAGGAAAACCTTGGCTATTGCGGTTTTTCGATCAAATTCAGTTTTACCCAGTAGATGCGGAACAGTTGCTGCAATTGCGGGAAGATTTTCTTAGAGGAAGGTTTGAAGTGGAAATAACAGAAACAACGTTTGATCTTGGCGAATATTTAAAATTCTTGGATTCGATCAAAGATAGTGCCGAAACTTTCCGCATGCGGCAGCAGGAAGCTTTTCAAGCAGAGCGAGAACGGTGGAAGCAGCTAGGATTGGCGGAATATATATCAGAGCATGAACCAATGAAAGAAGGGCAAGAGGAAAATATCCCTCCAGGTGCTGAGGTTGTTCGTTCTTCCATGCCTGGAAGTGTATGGAAAGTTCTTGTGTCTCCTGGACAGCAAGTTAAGAAAGGCGATGTTCTGATGATTGAAGAAAGCATGAAAATGGAGTTTCCGCAGCTGGCCCCGTGCGATGGACAAATAGTAAATGTTTACGTGAAACCAGGGGACGAGGTGCAATCAGGACAATTGATTGTCAGCATTTTAAAGCAGAAAGAACGAGAGGAGGTTCTCAAATGAAATCGGTCAAACATTTTCCTCAACCTTTGACGATTGCGCGGTTGAGAGAGATGTACCTTAACAATGAATTGACTCCCGAAGAAGTAGTCGTTGAAATCATTCATCGAGTTAAACAAGATGAGGATATGAATATATGGATTACCCCTCCGGCAATGGAAAGAATTCAGCCTTATCTAGACAGGCTTGCTTCACTGGATCGGAAAAGCTTGCCATTATGGGGAATTCCATTTGCTATTAAAGACAACATTGATTTAGCCGGGGTTCCGACAACTGCAGCTTGCCCCCAATATGCTTATATACCAGAAAAAAGCGCAACAGTGGTTGAGCGGTTAATCGCAGCAGGTGCGATCCCATTAGGAAAAACAAATTTAGATCAGTTTGCCACTGGGCTTGTCGGTACAAGAAGTCCTTATGGAGAAACGAAAAATGCCTTAAAAGAAGAACTGATCAGCGGGGGATCAAGCTCTGGATCTGCGGTGGCCGTTGCACGAGGCCATGCAGCGTTTGCACTCGGAACGGACACTGCTGGGTCCGGACGAGTGCCTGCAGCCTTAAATCGCTTAGTCGGATTTAAGCCGAGCAGGGGAGCCTGGCCGATCGCTGGAGTAGTTCCGGCTTGCGCAAGCCTTGATTGTGTGACAGTTTTTGCGCACAATTTGCAGGATGCATTGGAAGTTGATCGAATTGTGCGCGGCGAGGATGAAACAGATCCTTGGTCACGCTATTTCCCGAACGTATCGCCGAAAAGTCCGAGCAAAATTTGTTTGCCGAAACAACCGCTTTCGTTTTTTGGCCCATTTCGTGAAGGATATAGGAATGCATGGATGAAAACGATGAAAAGATTGGAACGCTTACGTCTTCCGATTGAGTATATCGATTATGATTTGTTTTCCGAAGCGGCGTCTCTTCTTTATGAAGGTCCTTGGGTGGCGGAAAGATGGGCGGATTTAGGTGATTTTGTGAAAGCAAATACAGAAGATGTGTTTTCAGTTACGGAAAAAGTCCTTTCTTCCGGAGCTTCTCCTGATCATACGGCAGCATCAGCTTTTCAAGCGATGCACAGGATCCAATCAATCAAGCATAAAGTGAAAAAATTGTTAAAAGATGCAGTATTAGTTTTGCCTACTTGCGGCGGTACTTGGACGCGCGAACAAGTTAGGCTCGATCCGATTCGCACAAATAACGAAATGGGAAAATACACCAACCATTGTAATCTTTTGGATCTGTCGGCAATCGCCATTCCGGCAGAGGATGCGGAAGCAAATGTTCCTTTTGGCATGACGATGTTTTCGCTGGCAGAACAGGAAGGATTGATATTCGGACTTGCTTCTCAATTTTTAGGAGAAATTCCAACAGAAAATTTTCAACCGCAAAAAAATACGACTTTTGTTGCCGTCTGCGGTTTGCATATGAGAGGGTTTCCGCTCGAAAATGAAATGCATCAATTCGGAGGCAAATTCGTATGTGAAGCAACAACTGCTCCTAATTACCGGCTGTATAAGCTGCCTACGGATCCTGCCAAACCTGGGCTTATCAAAACAAACCACAATGGAGCCTCCATTCAATTGGAGATATGGGAAATGCCATTAGCTTCATTTGGTGCTTTTACAGCATCTATTCCAGAACCTTTAAGTATAGGAACAGTAGAACTGATCAACGGAAACAAAGTGCCGGGCTTTCTTTGTGAAAAGTATATAGCCAATCAAGCGGAGGATATTACAGCTTTTGGAGGATGGCGTTCCTATTGCCTGAAAGAACTCAATTCATAATACAAAAGCCGTCAAACATGTTGGCGGCTTTTTCACGTTCAAGCGCAAAATTCTAATTTTAAGAGATTGACAGGATGGGGTGACTGAACTATTTAGATAAAATCGACGTGTACGTACAGTGTTTTAGGAGACAGAAAGTTAGCTGCATACTTCTGTTTTGTTTATTTTTTAAACTGTAAAATACGACTTTTACCTCTGCTGGTTACTTGAATATTGAAAATACCAATGTATCAATTCATTTCCAAATTGCTTGAAAAAATAGTATTTCCTCTTATTTATTGATAATAAAGTTCCTGTTTCTGGGATTTTGTGGATATTATTAACTATTATCGGAATTTTCGTTTTGCATTATACTACGTTTGGACGCAAACTATATGCGATTGGAGGGAACCCCCAATCTGCCTATTTATCGGGCATTGAGGTGAACCGATATATTATTGCAGCTTATGTTATTTGTGGAGCCATGTCCGCCTTGGCAGGAGTTGTCCTTACATCATGGCTGACGGTGGCTCAGCCTACCGCTGGGAAGGGAATTGAATTGGATGCTATCGCAGCGGTAGTCCTAGGCGGAACAAGTTTATTTGGCGGAATTGGAGGTGTTGGCGGGACGTTTATTGGTGTTTTGTTGTTAAGTATTATCACGAATATTTTCAATCTGTTAGGTTTGTCGTCTTACTATCAGTCGATCTTCATGGGGATAATAATTGTTCTGGCTTTAGTATTGAATCGATTTGTTGTTAAAAAATCAGATTAAGAGAGGAGAATATCAAATGAAAAATTTTAGCTTGTTACGTTTACTTCTAGCTACGTTATTATGTTCAAGTCTTCTTTTGGCAGGATGTACAAACTCCCAGCAAACTGATGGATTATCAGAAAACGGTGAGGGGCAAACTTCCGATTCCTCTCAAGAAAATGACAATGTGGTTATAGGGTTTTCACAGGTTACGCTAGAGTCTCCATTTTATGTATCTTTAGTAGATGCTGCAAAAGCAGAAGCAGAAAAGCAAGGAGTTGAATTGATTGCTATCGACGCACAGAATGATATAGAAAAACAAAATCGGGACGTGCAGGATTTGATTACAAAAGGTATTGATGTTTTGGTAATAAATCCTACACATCCGACAGCCGTTGCGCCGGTGCTACAAGCAGCGAAACAAGCAAATATTCCAGTGATTACAGTGGACCGTCCCACTGAAGAAGAGGTAACAGCTTTTATTGGTCGAGATAATAAGGAAATGGGTAGAATTGCAGGAAAAAAAGCGGTTGAACTGCTTGGCGGTGAAGGAAAAGCAAAAGGAAAAATTATTGAACTGCAGGGAGATGCAGGCGGTAAAGTGATGAAAGATCGTCATGACGGGTTTCATGAAATTGTGGAAAAAGAAGCAGGCATTGAGATCATCGAAGGACCTTATTGTGACTATGTTCGTTCTAAAGCCGTCAAAGCATTTCAAGATCTTCTTCAAGCCCACCCAGATGTCAATTTGGTTTATGCCCATAATGATGATATGGCTCTCGGAGCCCTTCAGGTCTTAGAACAGTCAAACATGTTGGACAAGATAAAAATTGTAGGTATTGATGGGCTCACAGAAGCAGTAAAAGCCATTGTCGATGGCAAGCATCATGCAACGGTTTTAAATGATCCAGCAAAGTTGGGGCAATTAGTAGTGGAGACGTCTATAAAAGTTGCAGAAGGTGAAGAAGTCAAAGAGTACATTGATGGAGGTACTGGTTTGATTGATGCTTCTAATGCGAAAGATTATTTTGATGAAAAAACAGTTTTTGCATCAATGAAATAGGGGGATTCCTATGGATAATATTTCTTCATACATTGATCATACATTATTGAAGCCTGAGGCAACCGGAAAAGACATTGAAAAGCTATGTGAAGAGGCAATAAACTATCGATTTGCTTCTGTTTGTGTTAACCCGTATTTTGTTCCACTGGCGTCTAACCTATTAATGGGTACAAGAATAAATGTGTGCATGGTCATCGGCTTTCCCCTTGGTGCAAATACAACCATCATCAAAGTCAAGGAGACGGAAGAGGCTATTCAAAACGGTGCAGATGAAATTGACATGGTAATGAATGTCGGAGCTTTAAAGGAAAGGAACGATCAAGGGGTATTCCAAGACATAGAAGATGTAGTGAAAGCCGCACAGGGAAAAATCGTGAAAGTTATATTGGAAACTTGTCTATTGACAAAAGAGGAAAAGAAACGGGCTTGTTTATTGTCGAAAGAGGCTGGTGCACATTTTGTAAAAACATCTACAGGATTAGCATCAGGTGTTGCGACGGTCGAAGATGTAACATTGCTGCGAAAGGTAGTAGGTGATCGAATGGGAGTTAAAGCATCAGGAGGAATACGAGATAGAAAAACAGCCATAAAAATGATCGAGTCCGGAGCTTCGCGTATCGGTACAAGCAGTGGTGTGCAGATTGTGAAAAGCGATTTAATTTCCGACAATAATGGATATTGATGATGGAAACATACCTGTAGGAAAGTTACCTACAGATCAGCCTGTAGACAAAAGCTTCACAAGAAGCAGGTCTTCAGGCTTTTTTTGTCGAAATGATTAAAGAGTGATTCAACATAAAAGGGATGAAGGAATGAAAAAAAACCACATTAAAGGACGTTATCCAATTGCTTTTTTCACCTTGGAAGATTTGGTTCCTCAAGATCATTTGCTTCGAAAAATCGACCAAGCGATTGACTTCAGTTTCATTTATGATTTGGTTCAAGATCAATACAGTCCCCATACCGGACGTCCCCGTATCGGTCCGGTTGTGCTCATCAAAATTGTCCTTATCCAGTATCTGTTTGGAATCCGTTCCATGCGCCAAACCATTAAAGAAATTGAAACGAACGTCGCCTATCGTTGGTTTATCGGTTATGACTTTACTCAACCCATTCCTCACTTCTCCACCTTTGGGAAAAATGATGCCCGCCGTTTTCGCGGCACTAACCTGTTTGAAACCATCTTCCAACGCATTTTGGAAGAAGCGGTTCGTCATGGTTTGGTGGACCCTGACATTTGGTTGATCGACCTTGGCGCCGGTCAAAGCCGGTGCCAATAAGCATAAGTTCATCAAAACCGCGATTCAGAAAGAGAGCCAAAAATATCAAGCCCTCCAAATGGTGCTTGGAACGCAACATTCGTCCGGTCATGCCGTATACTCTCCCCCGTACAAAAGACGATTTTTTCCGCAAACGCGATGATATGATTGTTACCTCTGTCCGCAAAATAAAGTCTCAGACTATGAAACAACCACCCGGGTACCGTTCCAAATCCGGACCGATCGCGATGGACGGAAAGAAAAGATGTGACCAAGCGCATCAGTGGCCATATTTGGGTGGCGGATGTGGAAGAAGCAGAGCATTTGAGACACACCGAAGAAAATAAGGCTGTATACACTTAGGAAAGAAACCATTGAACGGGTATTTGCAGACGCTAAGGAGAAGCATGGCATGCGATGGATCGCTTTCCAATTATTGAAAAAAGTGTCCTTGCAGGCGATGCTTACTTTTGCTGCCATGAATTTAAAAAAATTGGCCACCTGGCTATGGAAGTCAGGTGGTTCGAAAGATCGATTGTTATTATTTTTCATAAAATGGCAAGTTCAGCACACTGTCTCTCTTCTTGTTGGCTTAAAACAGAGGTGTTTGTCATCAATCTGGCTCACTAAAGTGAACGATTAATGAGATTGTACAGAAGCAGTTATAAAGATTCATATAGCTGTTTTAAAGAAGAAGGATCCATTTCAACAGGATTGTTAAGCATGTTAGGAGCGAAGCTTTTTTTCACAAGTTGATCAAGTTGCTTCTCAGAAGTAACACCAACATCTTCAAGCGTCATACGAAATCCCATTTCTTTTTTCATTTTATCAATTCGATTGGCCAAATCATCAGCATTAGTAAATCCTAACCGTTGACTAAAGTTTTGGAGACGCTCTCGCACTTTCTCATCATCGCTTTGACTATTTAATCGCCAAAAAGCTGCTAATGTAAAAGCGCATGCTTCTCCATGGGGAATATTATAATCTTGGGTAAGCGGGTAAGAGCAAGCATGGGCTGCAGCTGTTTGTGTTAAATTGAAAGCAAGTCCTGCTGTGACAGATGCAAAACTCATATTTGATCGGGCCTCTAAATTATTTGGTTCATGAAATGCTGTTAATAAATGATCAAATACTAATTGCGCCGCTTTTTCAGCCATTATATCCGTATAAGGCTGGTGTCTTTTATTGTAAAATGCTTCTAAAGCGTGAGCGAGCACATCTATGCCGCTTGTTGCCGTGACACTCGGAGGGCAACTGACGGTTAGTTCTGGGTCTATCAAGGCATATTTCGGATAAAAATACGGACTGGCTAAAGGTCTTTTTATTCCTTTTTCAGGGTCTGTCAAAACTGAGACAGAAGTAATTTCACTCGCTGTACCCGAAGTTGTAGGAATGGCGATTAAAGGAATTGACGGATGCTGAATCGGTTTCTTATTGTAGAAAAATTCCTTTGTCAAAAAATCTGTAGTGGCGACATAACAAGCCACTTTTGCACAGTCTAAAATACTTCCTCCGCCGAGGGCAACTGCAAAATCGTATGCCTTTTCCCGTAAAATGTTTGCACAGTTATCCGTATTTTGTAGCGTAGGATTAGGCTGAATGTCTGAAAAAATTTCTTTTATTTTGCCTTTTGATAATTTCATCATTTTTTCTGCAGTGCCATTTTTAACTAATGAGGGAGTGCTAATTAATAGTCCGCGTTTAAACTGGAACTTTTCGATGATTTCTGGGATTTTGTTGATTTTTCCTATTCCAAATTCAATAGGAACTGGCAATTCATAGTAAAAGTCTTGCATTTTATTTCACTCCTTACGCTAGTGCAGACAAACATTCTTTTTCGAACTGTTGTAAAGTTTGTTCAAAAAGGTCCATCGCTTCATGAATTTGACGTTCTGTAATAATCAGTGGAGGAGCGATAATGACGCTTGATTCGTGGGAATAGGTGTAAAAACCGTTGGAAATTAAACGTTGAACAAATTGACTCATGAGACCCGTTGGATCTTTTCCGTAATCCATCCCATATTGAATGAGTGGCTCTTTCGTGACTTTATTTTTCACTAATTCAACCGCGGCAAATAAACCGATATGACGGACTTCACCAACTGAAGAATAATCAAGCAATTTTTTTAAACGGCTTTTCAAAGTTTTTCCTACTGTCTCAGCATTTTTGAAAAGATTTTCTTCTTCATAAATTTGTATGTTAGTACATCCAATGTGTGTACATATCGTATGTCCACTATAAGTTAATCCGGTCATTAGAATATTTTCATCAAAATAACGTGCCACTTTATCGCTTACAATCACCCCTCCAAGAGGCGCATAACCAGATGTAACGCCTTTAGCAAAAGTAATGATGTCCGGTTGGAAATCAAAATGATTTACTGCAAAAGGCTTGCCTGTTCTACCGAAACCGGTCATGACTTCATCACAGATCATTAAAATGCCGAATTCGTCGCAAAGGGCACGTACGCCTTCTAAATAACCTTTCGGAGGAATTAAGACCCCGTTACTTCCAGGGATCGTTTCTAAAACAATTGCCGCAATGGAATGGGGACCTTCATATAAAATTTGATTTCTTAATTTATCTAAATAGTAAGCTGTAGCTTCTTCTTCGGAGTCAAAGTCGATGACTTCTCTATATAAATAAGGAACTTCAAATTTGATAAAGCCCGGTATACCCGGTTCAGCATAAAATCGACGGCTTTCGCCAGTGAGATTACCGGCTCCGAAAGTAGCCCCGTGGTATGAACGATATCTAGAAAAAATTTTGTAACGTCCTGTCACCATTTTAGCGATTTTAATAGCATGGTCGTTTGATTCCGCCCCACCGGAAGTGAAAAATACTTTTGACATATTAGGTGGTGATAATTCAATAATCTTTTTCGCTAATTCCGATTTAGGTTTTGTCGCAAAGGAAGGGGAAGCAAGGGGATAGTTACGAATTTGTTGGAAACTCTCTATCATTTTAGGATGTTGATGGCCTACGTTTAAATACACTAATTGCGAACACATATCAAAGTAACGTCGCCCATTCTCATCCCAAAAATATACACCTTCTGCTTTTGTGATCACTTTCGGATTTAAGCCCTTCTGTTTTGACCAAGAATGTAAAACATACTTTGAATCATCACTTTTGATTTGTAGTAATTCATCCACTTTACATGACCCCTTTAATTGATATGATGAATAGATTTTGATGTCATCATATCAACGGGAAAAGTTGAAAACAATGAATATTATGACAAATTATATTGTGCACTTGCACAACATATCTAACCTTTCTCCCCAATCCAAAAACGTATTTCATATTTAGTTTTAAACGTGAAGGTGCGCCAGCGCCAGTAAAAGTGGGAGATGAATGGTGGTCGATCAAGTCTTGCACCATTTCTAAAACTTTGTTTCGATTCTCACTGAATACGTCCATCAACCGATGAACACGCTGTATGTCGATGGTGAATGATTCTCGATTGCCAAGGGTTGGAAAAATGGCAAACTAACGAAAAGGCTTTCTACACAAAGGCATCACATCAATTAACGAAACGGTATGACGGCGTGGTGAATGAAGATCTCAACATGAAGGGAATGTCACAAGCCCTTCATTCGGCAAAAGTGTTGCTGATCATGCGTCGGGGATGTTTATGACATTGCTCCAATATAAATTAGAAGAACAAAGTAAGAAACTGATCACAATCGACCAGTAGTTTCCATCATCCAAAACGTATTCGTGTTGCGGTCAAGTCAAGGAGTCGCTATTGCTTTCTGGGCGAACCTTTCGCTATGAATGGGGATGGAGCGTCAATGCGGCGATCAATATAAACATAATTAGCGATAGCCTAACTTGACCGCAAACCGTGATACAAACGGGGATCGCTCTTCCCGTCATGAGATGGGATGGTCCGAGAAGCTCCCACCACTAGCGTTAACGTTGATGGTGGGAGCATGTCACTTATTCTGATTTAAAATATTTTCAATCATAAAAGCGACGCTCAAATTAGTGCGGGCAAACGTATTATTTAAATCTACATCTAATAACGTTTCAATTTTACGAATTTTATATGTGACCGTATTTCGATGGATAAAGAGTCGTTTGCTAATCTTATTTGCACTGCCGTTTTCTTCAAGGAAAATTCTTAAAAAGTCAACAAAATCTGTTTCATGCAGCTCGTCATATAAATAGAGAGGACCGAGCATATCTTGGTGAAATGTTTTAAGAATTGAATGATCTGGTACACTTAAAATAATTTTGTAGGCTCCGATTTCTTTGTACTTAAAGATAAATGGATTTCGATGTTTTTGTGATAAAAATATCACAGTTAGAGCTTCATTATAACTTTTAGACATTTTCCCTAGAGAATTATAAAAATTGCCCATGCCAATGATTAAATTTAATTCTCCGTCCTTCTCAATGACCTTATTATAGATTTTCTCAACAGTTTTAGAAAAAGGAATTCTGTTAGTTTTCACCTTTGCTTTATCAATTAAAAAAATGAGTTGATTGTCATGTTTTAAAGATAAAAAATCATGATAGCGGTTCTGAAATTCATAGAGGATAATGTCAAAATATTGATTAATGGATTTTTTATTATTTTTTGTTGTGCAAACGATAATGCCTAATTCTGCCCCTTTGGATATTCCTCTTTTTTGCAACTGTTTTTCAACAAGCTGTTGGAGATGTTTAAAGCGAAACAATAAATTGTATAAAATTTTTTCCTCCTCTTGATGCATAGTCACTTCTTTTTGAGCCATCGATATAAAGGCGAAGGTTTTTTTTAACAAATCAGCTACCCTGTACTTCCATTCCATTTGAATAAGGGGGAAATGATTGTTATCTGCAAATTCTATGATCGATGGAGGAACTTCAGGAATATATGGTCCCACATTTATAATGACCCCCGCCACTTTTTTATCAAAAGAACGTTTTACCAAGCGTTCTAGCATTTGAGTATTATTTTTCATTTGTATGCCTGTTGTAACGATTAACTCGTTCGCTCGACAAAATTGAATTAAATCATCGCTTTCAATCACATTGATGCCGGACAATTTACGGTTTAAACCATCTTTTCCTGCAATTAATTGAAGATGTTGAAATTCAGGTGCGAGAAGAAGATGTCGAATTGTCGTCATAATAACCTCCTCCAATTATCATGTTAATAAATATGACATATAATATATGCAAATGCATAATTTTTTTTATATTATTTTACATATACTATCAGAATAATATCCATTAAAATATTCTCAAACGGAATATATGTTAAGTTAAATAACATGGAAAGTGAGGGAATACAAGATGTATACATGTAATGCTGAGCGTTTAAAAGAAACTATCGAACAATTTAGTAAATTCGGAGCGACAAAAAACAACGGAGTCACAAGACTTTCTTTGTCAAAAGAAGATATTCAAGCAAGAGACTATTTTTGCGAATGCTGTAAAGCGCTAGGCATGGAAATAAAAGTAGATGATATGGCCAATATTTATGCGACTTTGCCCGGGAAAAAAGACCTTCCCCCAATTGTAATGGGATCCCATTTAGATTCTGTAGAAAAAGGGGGACGCTTTGACGGTGTTTTAGGAGTTTTAACGGCACTGGAAGTTGTTCGAACGATAAAAGAAAACAACATAGAATTGGATATTCCTGTAACGATTGTCAACTTCACGAATGAAGAAGGAGCTAGATTTGATCCTGCGATGATGAGTTCGGGAGTTCTTACAAACAAATTTGATAAAGAAAAAATGCTCCAATCGACTGATAAAAACGGGATCACCTTTGGTGAAGCTCTAAAGGAAAGTGGTTATGAAGGCGATGTTGAAAATCGATTAAAAGAAGCTTTAGCTTTTATAGAACTTCACGTTGAGCAAGGGCCGGTGTTAGAAACGGAAAGTAAAACGATTGGCGTCGTAGAAGGCGTGTTGGGGATGGTTTGCTACGAAGTCACTGTTACAGGAGAGTCTGATCATGCGGGAACGACTCCGATGAGCATGAGAAAAGATCCCCTTTTTTTATCAGTAAAACTCTTATCTTCAATCATTGAACAACTAGGAACAGTAAATGAAGAGTTAGTTTATACCGTTGGACGAGTCTTGGTTACACCAAATATTCATACCGTCATTCCAAATAAAGTAACGTTCACAGTAGAAGCTCGGCACAAAGAAGAAGAAAAAATTAAGCAAGTAGAAGATATTTTACAATCTTTGCCTAAAGAAGATAATGGTTGTACTGTTAAAGTCGAAAAACTTTGGGGGCGGGATACGGTTGTATTTGATTCGGACTTATGCGATCAAATCGAACAAGCGAGCAACAAATTTGGTTATTCGTCTATAAGGCTGTACAGTGGTGCTGGTCATGATGCTCAGTTTATTGCTAGTATCATTCCTTCCGCAATGATATTTGTTCCAAGTATTAACGGAAAAAGTCATTGCGAAGAAGAGTTCACACCGTATGAAGATTGTGCAAAAGGGGCAGATGTATTGCTTGAAACAGTATTAAATTTACAAAAGAAATTTTCTTTAGAAGAAAGCAAATCATAAAAATGATCGTTTTCAAGCCGTTTAAGTAAATGTGGATGGTAAAAAAATATTAAACTGGATAATTTAGAATATTCAAAAATATCCAAATGTTAAATGCTGAATGTGCCAAGATAGAAGTACACATTTGTAAGATGCAAACTGGGAAATTGCATTTAATCTGTCAGACGACGGGAGGTGGTATCCTCTAAACTTATGAAGTTTGAACAAACGGTTTGTGCAGCGGCACATGGAGTTATGTCGTTCCCATCAACAGAGGAGAATTTTAATATGGCAACGCCGTTAGTTCATAGAAAAACTTAAAAAAAGATTTTTTTCAAAATAGAGAAGGGGGTTGTCTATGATGAACGTTTCACTTTCTGATTTAGAAAAAAACTTTCACGAAGTCGAAAAGGGTTTAACCGACCGAGAAGCAGTGGAAGAAGCTAACCGATGTTTATATTGTTATGATCCGCCTTGTGTTAAATCTTGTCCAACAGGAATTGATATTCCTTCTTTTATCAAAAAAGTGGCAACTGGGAACTTGAAAGGATCAGCAAAAAAAATTATGTTGTCTAATCCTGTTGGTGCTAGCTGTGCAAGGGTATGTCCAACAGAGGAGTTGTGTGAAGGTGCTTGTGTTTTGAATCATTCCACTAAGCCGATCATGATTGGAAAATTACAACGCTATGTGACGGACTGGGCGATCCGGAATGAAGAAGTATTATTTAAAGCTGGAAATAAAAACGGAAAAACAGTGGCTGTTGTCGGTGGTGGTCCTGCAGGATTATCGGCTGCTAGAGAATTAGCGAGAATGGGATATACTGTTACCATTTTTGAAGCGGAAAAGGAAGCGGGAGGACTTAATACGTATGGCATCGTTTCCTTCAGGCTTCCGCAAGAAGTATCGTTTTGGGAAGTGAATCAAGTCAAACGTTTAGGAGTAGAAATTCGCACTAATATGCGGGTAGGAAAAGATATTTCTGCTAAGGAAATTTTGGACCAGTATGATTCAGTTGTTTTGGCTGTCGGTATGGGAAAAGTTCCGCAGTTAGGTATTGAAGGTGAGGACTTGGATGGAGTATATGATGCCATTGAATTTGTAAAAGAGACGAAAACAAAAGAATTGACTGACAAGCTAGTAGGAAAAAGAGTTGCTGTCATTGGTGCCGGAAACACTGCGATTGATGGTGCCACTTGTGCGGTGCGTTTAGGAGCAGAAAATGTAAAAATTTTATATCGTCGTACAAAAGAAGAAATGACAGCGTACGATTTTGAATACGAGTTTGCAAAACAAGAAGGCGTGGAATTTCGTTGGTTAACTGCACCGAAGCGGATTGTTGGTGATGAAAATGGAAAAGTGACTCATATCGAATGTGTCCGTATGAAGTTAGAAGAGCCAGATGCAGACGGACGACGTCACCCTGTTCCCATTGAAGGATCGGAGTTCACGATGCGAGTGGACGTAGTGATTAAAGCAATCGGTCAGACACGTCACGTTGATCTTATTGAGGAATTTGGATTAGAGCATGATGATGGCGTGGTGAAAGTGCATCCAGGAAAATATCAAACATCCAATCAAAAAGTGTTTGCTTGTGGTGATGTCATTTTTGATAAAGGAAAAGGTGAAGCAATGGTTGTCACTGCTGCACAACAAGGGAAAGAGACAGCATATGCTCTACATCAATATTTAACAAAAGCAGTGAGTGAAACTGCTTAATGATTAGCTATTTTTAGCAAAGGGGGACAAGAAAATGGCGGATTTAAGCATTAATTTAGCAGGTATCAAATCTCCTAATCCATTTTGGCTTGCTTCTGCACCTCCAACCAATTCCGGCTATCAAGTGCAAAGAGCGTTTGAAGCTGGTTGGGGTGGTGCGGTGTGGAAGACGCTCGGCGAACCGATTTTGAACGTATCATCCCGATTTGCAGCTTTAAGCTTTAATGGGCAGCGTGTAGCGGGTTTTAACAATATTGAGTTGATTACAGATCGTCCGCTTGAAGTAAATTTAAAAGAAATTTATGAAACAAAAAAGCGTTTCCCAGATCGAGCTGTGGTGGCATCTTTAATGGTTGAACCAAAAAGGGAAAAATGGCATGAAATCGTGAAAAAAGTAGAGGATGTAGGAGTGGACGGTCTTGAACTAAATTTTGGCTGTCCGCACGGAATGGCGGAACGGGGAATGGGGTCAGCTTCAGGACAAGTACCTGAACTTGTGGAAAAGCAAACGTATTGGGTGAAAGAGGTGGCACAGACACCTGCCATCGTCAAGTTGACTCCTAATATTACAGACATTACTGCAACGGCGGAAGCGGCTGTTCGGGGAGGAGCCGATGCCGTCAGCATGATCAATACGATCAATAGCTTAATGGGAGTTGATCTAGACACATGGAATACGATTCCGCATGTTGCAGGAAAGGGGACACATGGAGGTTATTGCGGTCCCGCTGTTAAACCGATCGCTTTGAACATGGTTGCAGAGTGTGCCCGAGACCCGTATATTCGTGTACCGATTTCTGGAATCGGCGGCATCTCCACTTGGAAAGATGCAGTGGAATTTATGCTGATGGGTGCAACCGGTGTGCAAGTCTGTACAGCAGCTATGCATCATGGCTTCCGTATTGTTGAAGACATGATTGAAGGGCTGAACAATTATTTGGATGAAAAAGGAATCGCCTCTGTTATGGACATTGTCGGAAAATCCGTTCATAAATATTCCGATTGGGGAGATCTCGACCTTAATTATAAAGTAGTTGCTCGCATTAACCCAGATGTTTGCATTAATTGTAATAAATGTCACATCTCCTGCGAAGATACTTCACATCAATGCATTGATATTTTAAAGAATGAAAATGGAGAAGAGTATTTGAAAGTGCGGGAAGAAGATTGTGTAGGATGTAATTTATGTTCGATCGTTTGTCCGGTGGACGGTGCAATTGACATGGTTGAAATTCCAGTTGAACATCCACCTATGACATGGAAAGAGAGACAAGCAGTCATTGGCAATCTCAGTAACTGTAATATTGACATAAAATAAGCTTTTTTAGTCAAAGGAGGATGAATGTAAAAATGACAAAAATTATAAAAAATGGAACGATTGTTACCGCAACGGATATGTATGAAGCAGACTTGCTTATTAAAGATGAGAAAATTGCGATGATTGGTCAAAATTTAGAGGAAACAGGCGCTGAAGTGATTGATGCAAAAGGTTGTTATGTATTTCCGGGTGGTATTGATCCCCATACCCATTTGGATATGCCGTTCGGAGGTACGGTGACAAAGGATGATTTCGAATCCGGGACAATTGCAGCAGCTTTTGGTGGAACAACGACCGTCATCGATTTTTGTTTAACAAATAAAGGAGAGCCGTTGAAAAACGCCATTGAAATTTGGCATAACAAAGCGAAGGGAAAAGCAGTTATTGATTACAGTTTTCATTTAATGATTAGTGAAATTACAGATGAAGTGTTGGAAGAACTACCGAAAATCATTGAAGAAGGAATCACATCTTTTAAAGTGTTTATGGCTTATAAAAATGTATTTCAGGCAGATGATGGAACGTTATACCGCACGTTGATGTCTGCCAAAGAGCTTGGAGCGCTTGTTATGGTTCATGCGGAAAATGGCGATGTAATTGATTACTTGACGAAAAAAGCGCTCGAAGAAGGGAATACGGATCCAATTTACCACGCGTTAACACGGCCACCGGAATTGGAAGGCGAAGCGACAAATCGGGCATGTCAGTTAACAGAGCTTGCCGGTTCCCAACTTTATGTTGTTCATGTAACGTGTGCGCAAGCGGTTGAAAAAATTGCACAAGCTCGCGATAAAGGTTTAGATATATGGGGAGAAACGTGCCCTCAATATTTGGTGCTCGATCAATCATATTTAGAAAAACCTAATTTTGAAGGCGCGAAATACGTTTGGTCTCCTCCGCTTCGCGAAAAATGGCATCAAGAGGTGTTATGGAACGCATTGAAAACCGGTCAGCTTCAAACGTTGGGATCTGACCAATGTTCGTTTGATTTTAAAGGACAAAAGGAACTTGGTCGAGGAGATTTTACGAAAATTCCAAACGGAGGACCGATTATTGAGGACCGAGTCAGCATCCTTTTCAGTGAAGGAGTGAAGAAAGGAAGAATTACTTTAAACCAATTTGTCGATATTGTGTCTACAAGAATTGCCAAATTGTTCGGGTTATTTCCCAAAAAAGGAACTATTGCAGTAGGTTCTGACGCAGATTTAGTAATTTTTGACCCGAATATTGAAAGGGTAATTTCAGCTGAAACACACCATATGGCTGTTGATTACAATGCGTTCGAAGGAATGAAAGTAACGGGTGAACCGGTATCCGTTTTATGTAGAGGTGAATTTATTGTCCGTGATAAACAACTTGTGGCAAAGCCAGGCTATGGACAATTTTTAAAACGTAAAAAATATAGAACGACGTGAAAAATACAGAATTTTTCCAAGTTACTGATAAATTGAAAAAATTAGAAATTTTTAAAAGGAGTGATATGATGAGCAATAAATCTAATTATTTAAAGTCCCCGGACCTTTTACCGGTACCTTACAACCGAAAAACTATTGGAAAATTAGGATTTGCTTTTATTTGGGTAGGGATGGCGGTAGTACTTGCAGCATTTGCGATCGGTGGTGCTGGGGTTCAAAATTTATCTCTTTTTTGGGTCATTTTAGCAACTGTTATTGGCTCAATTTTAATTGGTTTATGTATGACGATTATTGGCGATATCGGTATTGAGCATGGATTATCATTTCCTGTGTATATGAGAGCGCCATTTGGGACGATTGGCACACATATTCCTTCTTTGATTCGTGGTTTTGCAGCTTCCTGCTGGTTTGGCATTAATACGTATTTTGGCTCAACGGCTATGAATGGGATATTAAATATTTTATTTGATTTTGATAATTGGTTAATATGCTATATAATATTTGCTCTTGTACAGTTAATTAATACAGCATTGGGAATTAAGGCGATTGAACGTTTTGCAGATCTGGCTGCACCAGTTATTATCATTATTTCAGTTTGGATGTATACAACTTTGTCGGACAAAGCATTGGAAGAAGGACACCATATTTGGTCATGGGTGGAACATCCGGTTACTGGCGGAGCAGCTGTCACAGCCTTTATCATCGTTATTATGAGCAATATGGGATTTTGGTCTACACTGGCTGCAGATATGCCCTCCATATCAAGATTTATTAAAGCACCAAAATATGAAAGAAATTGGTTTAAGCGAAATCAAGCATCAATTATTGGTAATATAGTAGCTTTGACGATTACACAAACATTTATGGTAGTTATTGGCGCGGTTTCCTATATTGCGCTTCAAAATTATGATCCGGTTTTTGCACTTCAACAATCGGCCGACGGTTTGATTCTTGGAATTCTTTTGCTTATGATTGTTCTGGCACAATGGTCTACCAATACATCCGCAAACGTTGTTCCAGCAGCGACAATTTTTTCTAATGTTGGAGGTCCGAAATTCCCGTTTTGGGCAGGGGTATTTACTGCGGGTATTATCGGAACGATGGTACAGCCTTGGAGTTTATTTAACATCATTATTCCGGCACTGTTAATTTGCGGAGGCATATTGTCAGCCATAGTAGGGATTTTATTTGCAGACTATTATTTATTGCGCAAGCGTCGTGTTAATGTGTATGACCTTTATAACGATCATGGGCAGTATCGCTATTTCAAAGGGTTTAATCTTGCAGGATTTATTGCTTGGACTATTGGTGGAACCGCAGCTTCTCTCCTCATAAACTATTCGTTTGTGGTCGGATTCGTCGTCGGTGCAGTATGTTATTATTTCTTAGCAAAGTACTGGTGGTTTCAAAAATATAAACAAGCTGAAATTGAAGATCCAGATGATGAAAAATATTTAGGAATAACAGTTGGAAGGGATTGGATCATAGATGAAGAACCGATAGAAGCCTCTGATGTCGTTACCGTAAGTACGAATGCAAATAAGGGTGTCAATATATAACACCAAATAGCACGATCAAAATGAATTATTCTCAAAATCACAATATTTATCAAATTATTTACAAAAATATACTACAGTTGTTTTGTTTTCCGCTGAGGTGGGGATATACTCCACCATTCTCACTTATCGTGGGTGCAGGACGAAGGAATGTGTGGCTTTCAGTCTATAAGATAAGCGATTGAGAGTATTGTGAAGATTTAATTACATCAAATGGGTTGTTAGTATCCTCTAGTAGCAAATAAATGACTGTGAATTAAGCATTTATAAGAAATCGAGAAATCAAAGAGATAATTGCGCTTTATTGAGGGAGGTATGTCGATGTCTTCACATCAAGAATTTCTGGAAGAAAAGGATAAAATTGATTATTTGCTTCAACAAGGGTACTATATAAAAACTGTTAGAGAAAATTTAAGTGGAGCTTTCGTCGAATTCGAATTAAAAATTCCAGACCCTTCAGGTAAAAAGGACGCTACTCAAATACTGCATATTAAAAATGCGGATGCTCGTAAGTATTTTTCATCCTTATTAATGAAACAAGCTCAGTAGTTTACTTAAGAGAATTGTTTCAAGAGATGAATATAAATTTTTACATGCATTCACATTCAAACAAAAAGAAATATGAAGACAGACACATGAGACATGTGTGGCCGTGTGTTTTGCAGGTCGTTCTAAATGAAAAAGCAGGTTCCCGGTAAGGGGTCAACCTGCTTCTTTTGGTGCGCCCGGCATGGGTGTAATCTATAGGGTGAAAGTCCCGAGCTGCGAAGGCAGAAGTAGCAGTTAGCTTAACGCAAGGGTGTCCGTGGCGACGCGGAATCTGAAGGAAGCGAGCGGCAAACTTTAAGGTCTCTCGGAACACGAACTTCATATGAGGCTAGGTATCACTGGGTGAGTTTGCGCAACAAAACAAAGCCCTTTCTGCCGAAGGTGATACAGAGTAAATGAAGCAGATGGATGGAAGGAAAGATTACACTCTTACCCGGGGAGGTCTGGCTGGCACGCCAAGTAACCTTGGTAACCTATCTAGTGATAGATAGCTGAACAGTCAGAAGTCAGCAGAAGTCATAGTACTCTTTCAAGCTCGAGATGGAAGAGGAAGGACTGAACAATTAAGGAGAACGAATCGCTAGGCGTTCATCTTCTGTGTGGAAGCAGACAATCCGATAGGACTTACTTGAAGGAGGAAGTGGTGAATCCCACGGGGGACTTCAAGAGGGTGGAGCAGAAGATGGCACAAATAGAAGAATTCGTTCACGTGGAGAGGATATCAATGTTGATGGAAATGATTTTGTCACGGGAAAATCTCCTGGCGGCACTGAAACGAGTCGAACAGAATAAAGGAAGTCACGGAGTAGATGGCATGTCCGTAAAAGACCTACGAAAACACCTCTACGAAAATTGGGACTCCATTCGACAGTCGTTGAGAGAAGGAACCTACAAGCCCTTACCCGTCCGTCGAGTCGAAATCCCGAAACCGAACGGTGGAGTAAGGCTTCTAGGGATCCCTACCGTGACGGATCGTTTCATCCAACAAGCGATTGCCCAAGTGTTGACGAAAATTTTTGATCCGACCTTCTCGAACCATAGCTATGGTTTCCGCCCAGGCAGAAGGGGACATGATGCGGTTAGGGAAGCAAAGGGTTATATCAAAGAAGGATATCGTTGGGTAGTCGATATAGACCTAGAGAAATTCTTTGACAAGGTGAATCACGACAAACTGATGGGGATCTTGGCGAAAACGATCAAAGATCGAATTCTACTGAAGGTAATTCGCCGGTATCTTCAATCAGGCGTGATGATCAATGGAGTGGTAATGGAAACGGACATGGGAACGCCTCAAGGCGGCCCGCTTAGTCCACTTTTATCAAACGTCATGCTTCATGAATTGGATAAGGAGCTTGAGAAACGTGGACATAAGTTTGTTCGGTATGCGGATGACTGTAACATCTATGTGAAAACAAAGAAAGCAGGAATTCGTGTCATGAACTCCATTACGAACTTTATCGAGAAGGAGTTAAAGCTCAAGGTAAATAAAGAGAAATCGGCGGTAGACCGTCCTTGGAAACGGAAGTTTCTTGGTTTCAGCTTCACACTCAATAAGACTCCAAAGGTACGGATTGCGAACGAAAGTGTGAAACGTTTGAAGAACAAGATCCGTGAAATTACATCAAGGTCGAAACCGCATCCAATGGAGAAAAGGATTGAGAAACTGAACAAGTATTTAATGGGATGGTGCGGATATTTTGCCTTGGCAGAAACACCAAGTAAGTTCAAAGAATTTGATGAATGGATTAGACGAAGGCTTCGGATGTGTTTGTGGAAAGAATGGAAAACCCCGAAAACAAGAATTCGGAAACTCAGAGGATTAGGAGTTCCAAGCCATAAAGCATTCGAATGGGGCAATACACGCAAGAAATATTGGCGGATTGCCTGCAGTCCCATTCTACACAAAACCCTAGACAACTCCTATTGGAAGCATCGAGGGTTAAGAAGTCTATTCGAAAGATATCAAGCACTACGTCATACTTAATGGAACCGCCGTATACCGAACGGTACGTACGGTGGTGTGAGAGGTCGGGGGTTAGTCACGGGATATACTCCAACAATTCTTGAAAGCGATATGGAAATTTTACAAAATGCCAAGCCGGATTTTATTGCTTTTAACTATTATACTTCGCAAACAGTAGCAGCAAGCGAAGGAAATGAAGAAGATGTGAAGCAAACAGGAGATCAGCATATTACGGTTGGGGAACCGGGAGTTTATAAAGGAGCCTCCAATCCGCATTTAAAGAAAAATGAATTTGGCTGGGAAATTGATCCAGTCGGGTTTCGGACAACATTAAGAGAAATATATGACCGCTATCATTTGCCATTGATTGTCACTGAAAATGGATTAGGCACCATCGATCAATTGGAAGAAGGCGATGTTATAAACGACACATACCGAATTGAATTTTTAAGAAACCATATCGAACAAATGCAATTAGCGATTAGTGACGGTGTTGAAGTGTTCGGTTTTTGTCCTTAATGTAGACATTATCAATATGAGTTTTGGGATTCAAAAAGATGATGCAAGATTACGTGCTGCAGTAGAAAAGGCCATTAACCATGATATTATCATAGTTGCTGCAGCTGGGAATACACTTGGTTTATATACTGAATACCCTGCAAAATATGAAAGTGTTTTGTCTATTTCAGCAATCGATAAAAATATGAAAATTTATAAATACGCGGCGAAAGGAAAAATTGATTTTGTTGCTCCAGGTGTAGATATTGTTGCTATAAAGACTGGAAAGCTATCACATCAAAAAGAATTAAGTGGTACCTCTTTTGCAACGGCATATGCCACAGGCATTATTGCGAGCCTCTTAAACAATAAAGAAATTCATAAGGAAACAGTCCATAAAGATTTATTGGAATATTCGAAAGATTTGGGTGAAAGTGGCTGTGATGATTTATATGGATGTGGATTATTAACATTAAATCATCGAAAATAAGAAGGAAAAGTATGAAAAAACTGATATTAAAGTTACTTATAGTAACTTTATCGATATCGGCAATATTACCGGGATTTGCTAGTGCTGAATCTAATGAAAATATACCTGTAAGTGACACAAATACTGTATTAGTTGAAGACATTACTGGTGTTGAGTATGAAGTAGATGTTGAGGAAGAACTTGGATTAGATTTAGCAGAAGATATTGAAATGACAGCAACAGAAATCTCTGACGAGGAAGTGGTTGTTTCTACAGAAGTAGAAAATGAAGATACATCCATTGATACCGAATTGTTTGTGAATAGTGAATCTGGTGAAATAACGCTTTCAGGACATATAGAGTTAGAGAATGGAGAAATCATTACTCAACATTTTGATGTAGTGTTGCAAGAAATTGACGGCACCGATTTTATTGCAACACTCATTGATCAAGATACCGGAGAATCTTACCAGATCAATACCATTGATGCTCAAGCTTCGGTTCTGCCGGCGGTTATAATCGGAGTAGTTGCAAAACATGGAATCAAGTATGCCATAAAAAAATTTGGAAAAAAACTTATCGTTAAGTCGATAAAAAGCTCTAAAGCCGTTCTTAACACATTTGCAAAGGCAGCCGTTAAAGCAGCAAAAAGTAAAGTTTCCAAATTCAATGTAAGTAATAAGCATTTAAAAAATGCTGAAGGTAATTTTTCTAAATTCAATACTACTGATAAAAGCCAGATACGTAATTGGGTTAAAGAAGGATTAAATTCTAAGAACGCATCGTATTCTTTAAATCCAGAGGTAGAAACAAAAAAATGCGGATTTGTCATTTGTAGTTATAGCCAGCCTTGGTAAAGTAATAGGTACAAAAGGTCAGAAAAAAAATTAAAATAGTAGTAGGGTGGAATGGTAAAGTATGGACAGCTTATCCAAGCAAATAGAATTTCTCTATCAGTTTACAACTAATCAATCGTATATTCCAAAGGGATGGGAAAAAGACTCAGCTATCGTGCTTAGAGTTAGTGGAGATTTTGACATAAAAGTAGATGGAATCTCCTATTTCCGAGATGATATCGCATTGTTGGAGTTTTATTTATACCTAGAGAGATGGCTCGCCATTATCGAAAGTGGCAAATATGATATCCCGGAATTTCATTATTATACTCTTGAAATTGACGAAGATGAGCCGTTGATTTCAATCATTCCTTTTGACAATAACGATAAGGCTCGACTCACTTCTATTTGGAGAAAGGAACCGTTTGATCCTGTATTTAAGATGGATTATATAGTGAACCGATTGACAGATTTACGCGATCAATTAAAAAAAGATATCGAGGCACATTATAACATTTCAGTAGAACCGTTTATTGATAAATTTCCCATTAGAGCTTTAGCTGTCATCGATAAAAAGAGAGGCAAGACGAAATGGTTTTAGTATTCTGTAAAAAATTAGGAATACAAATCCTTTAGAGTATAGGAACAGTAAAACTGATCAACGGAGACAAAGTGTCGAGCTTTCTTTTGGAAGGCGTATATCGCCAATCGATTCGAGGATATTACAGATTTTGGAGGATGGCGTTCCTATTGCCGAAAAGAAGCGGAAATCATAATGGCAAAAGTGGCTGTCAAATTAGTCGATTTTTTCGGCTTATAGGTGCCCTTTCGATATTCAATGTTTATGTTTTTCGTTTCCAAAAGATTTTGGCTTCTGGACAACTTCTTTTCCTATGTTTCGTATCTTGTTTATGTCCTTCGGGAATCTTATGAAGGACTTTTTCTATGTGCGCTATTTTCATTCTGTCCTTCAAAAGTTATGACGGACATTCAGTATACGCAATTTCCTTTTTTTTATTTCATCACCTCCATGAAGGACGTTTATAAATTTTATTAGATTATTTTTGTCCTTCACAGTGGCATTTCTTCAAAATCCATCCTCAGTTCGGATTCTAAAATCAAATCAGTGAACCTTTAAAAAAAGGTTTCTGCCTTTTTGTTCATCTCAACATTTATTAAATGGAGAGATGCTTCCAAAAGTTTGAACAACTTTTGTGAAGTATCCTGTTTTAATTATGTGGTTTAAATATTTTTAACATAGTTTTCATATCATCATTGTCACTAACGATGTTTCACTTGTGAGTTAGACAGAAATTTAAAACGATTACTGAACTTTTTTCTTGTTTGATCCGTATTAAAAGATGAGAGGAGGAAAATACATGACGTTGAAGCTAGAGCAAGTGACGAAAAAATTTGGCGATTTCACCGCTGTGGATAAGCTGTCTTTATCCATTCCGGAAAAAGAAATGTTTGGTTTTTTAGGGGCAAACGGTGCCGGGAAAACGACAACATTTCGCATGATTTTAGGGCTGCTGGCACCAACTGAAGGAACCATTACATGGAATGGAGAAAAAATTGATTATAGCACGAGCCCGTATATCGGATATTTGCCCGAAGAGCGGGGATTGTACCCGAAATTAAAGGTAAAGGATCAGATTGTCTATTTAGCCAGATTAAGAGGGATGAACAAAAAAGATGCGCTGAAGGAGCTGGCAAATTGGCTCGAACGGTTTAAAGTGCCGGAGTACGCTGAAAAAAAAGTCGAAGAGCTGTCGAAAGGAAACCAGCAAAAAATTCAATTTATTGCTGCTGTCATACATAAACCGAAGCTGCTCATCTTGGATGAACCGTTTAGCGGATTGGATCCGGTCAATGTTGAGCAATTGAAAGAGGCTGTCATTGATTTGAAAAATGACGGTACATCCATTGTGTTTTCCAGCCATCGGATGGAGCACGTTGAGGAATTATGTGAACATTTATGCATATTACATAGGGGAAGCCCTGTAGTTCATGGGTCGCTCAAAGAAATTAAACGTTCCTTTGGCAAAAAAAATCTCGTGATTCATGCGGATTTTGATCTCAATTTCTTGAAGAATTTCCCAGGTGTCATAAAAGCCAAGACAACAGTTGAAGGGATTCAATTGCAAATTGAAAGAGAAGAGACCGCACAACAATTGTTACAGGAGATTGTCGATAAAGGATTTATTCGCAAATTCCAAATAGAAGAGCCTTCATTACATGATATTTTTATAGAGAAAGTGGGTGCGGCCTATGCATAACTTTTGGACTGTTTTGTTCCACACTTATTTTACCAAACTAAGATCGAAGCAATTTATCATTTCCACGGTTATTACATTGCTTATTATTCTAGTTTTAGGAAACATATCAAAAATTATCGATTTTTTTAATTCTGGTGAAAATCAAGAACGCCTTGCAGTCATTGATCAATCAAATTCTTTATTTGAACCGTTTAAAGAGCAATTGAAAGAAGTTAATCCGGACATTCAATTGCAAAAAACTAATGCTTCCGAAGAAGAGCTGAAAAAGAATGTATTAAATGATGAGATCAAAGGGTATCTCGTTTTATCTTTAAATGATGAAAACCGGCCGATGGCGGTATATAAAGCAGCGTCTCTTGCAGACTCAACCGTTCCAAACGATTTGCAATATGCCCTCCAACAGGTGAGCATGGTATGGACAGCAGGTCAATTGAAATTAACGCAAGAGGAACTGATGAAGCTGAATGCGCCAGTATCTTTTGAAATGGAAGCGTTGAATGCCAACGCAAAAACGGTGGAAGAATTGAATCAAGCGAGAGGTCTCGTATATGTACTTTTATTTGTAATATATTTTGCAGTGATCATGTATGCAAATATGATTGCGATGGAGGTAGCAGTAGAAAAATCTTCTAGAGTGATGGAAATTTTAATTTCCAGTGTTCCTCCTATTACACAAATGTTTGCGAAAATTTTAGGTGTTGCTCTATTGAGTTTAACGCAGCTTGCCTTATGGCTTATTGTCGGCTACGTTTCCATTAAACAAAATTTAGAATCGATGGATGGAGGATTTTTCTCTTTCTTTGGATTCCAAAACACGTCGTTGTCGACCATTCTATATGCAGTCATTTTCTTTATTTTAGGCTATTTATTATATGCGACGATGGCTGCCTTTCTAGGCTCGCTGGTCAGTCGTATAGAAGATGTTCAGCAGTTGATCACTCCGATGATTTTAACGGTTGTGGCGGGCTTTATGCTAGCGATATTTGGTTTGAGCAATCCGGAAGCTTCCTATGTTACGATCACATCATACATTCCGCCGTTTACCCCGATGCTGATGTTTTTGCGGGTTGGAATGCTGGATCTTCCAATTTGGGAGCCGCTTTTAGGAATCGGTTTATTAATAGCATCCATTGCTATATTAGCTGTCTTTGGGGCAAGAGTTTACAAAGGCGGCGTATTGATGTACGGAAAATCCAATGCGCTTAAAGATATTAAAAAAGCTTTGCAGCTATCGAAAAATAAATGAAGAAGACATTACGCAAAATGGTTTTCTTTTGATTTTGAGCAGATAATAATATACGTAGCAAGCAGCCCGATTCCTATATACTAGAAGTTTGGCTGCTTAATTTTTTGGAAGCTTTGATAATGATGAAAATGAGTCAATTTCTGCGCAGTATTTTTTCTCAACTACCGAAGTTGGGGGATCTCCCTTTTGCATTTTCGATTATTCCTGCAAATATTCGCTTCTTGACGATGTGATTTTTAATAGTAAAGAGAAAATCCCCAGTCAATCAAGACATTTATTGTAATTGAAAGCGGTTTAAAATTTTTTGAAGATGTATGACAGCATCGGAAAGAATAACCGATTCCTTTGCAAGCTCATGGATCCCTTCAATATGTTCCTCCAATGCTGCCGTTGTTTCGTTGACTGTGTTGGTGAAATCATGTGCGATTAAGTTTACATTTTCTATTAAACCTTTTAAATTGTTGCCGTTTTCACGAATGTTTATGACGTTTTCTCGATTATGCTTTAACAGAGAATGAATGTCTGAAAACATTCGCTTAAATGTCTGCATGCTTTCTTTTGTTCCAGATATAGACAAGGAAGCTTGATCAACACTTTCTTCATTTTTTTTGACGGCAGTAACGGCATGAGCTAAATCATTTCTCGTTTCTTCCAACGAAGATAAAATTTTAGCCGCAAAAGAATTTGTATCATCTGCCAGTTTGCTCACTTCTGCAGCTACAATCGCAAAGCCTTTTCCAGATTCACCTGCTCTCGCTGCTTCAATGGAAGCATTTAATGCTAAAAGGTTCGTTTGCTTGGCAATTGCTGTGATCGCAGAAGCCATTTCCATCGCTTGATCCGCTTTTTTGGATACCATTTGGATGAGGGAAGTTGCCTTTTTCGTGTCATTTTCAATATTTAGCATAAGCTGTTCCGTTTTTTCAATCATTTGTTGTCCTTCATCTGCTGAACGCATCGTTGATTGAGCGTATTCAACAACACGTTCAATTTCCGATCCCATATTTGATACACCTTCTATCATCGAATTTGCCAGTTCGCTAACTTTTTTAAACGAATCGGTCTGCTGTTTGGAGCCTTCGCGGAACACTTCCATTGTTGCAGCAACTTCATCAAAAATTTCCGATAAGCGATTCGCTTCTTTTTTTTGATCTTGACTGACCTTCTTGACAGTTTTGACGGCATTGGCAAACTCGCTTAAAATCGACCGGATTCCAAAAATAATTTTATTAATTTCATAACCTATTTGATGAAACTCATTGCGTTTGCCGACAATATCTACTTCGACATGAAGGTTGCCTGATGATACAGTACGAGTGACGTTATACCATTGTCTAAGATTAGAAGTGAACGAGCGGTAAACAAAGAAGCTGTTTACTGCACTGGCGCAAATAGTTACGAAAAATAAAATAATTGCTTGACGAAAAGATAATTGCATAAATAAAGCTGTCATGAGGCAAAGAAAGCTTGGCAAAAACGATAGCATGGCAAAATTCATTTGCAAGTACGGGCGATGAATGAGTCTTCCTAACCGGATATTATAACGTTTTCCAGTACTGTCTGTAACGAGCGGACAGCTCGCATCAACAAGAATTTCTCCTGTATCACGGATATACAGCTGCAAAAGCGGTTCTTTTGTTGTAGCGGCTTTTTTGCCGACCTCATCCGAAAATACTCTTCCTTCACGAAGGCGATTGGTATGTAGCGGAGAATATCCTGTTTCATCTACGACCAAAAAATATTCGTCTTGGCCCAGCCTTTCATCGAACGTTTTTCGAATTTTGTCGAGCTGTTCGGTTAGCGGAAGCTGAGGATCTAGCTGTTTCTTAATGATATCGCTTACATTCACGACTTTTTTGAGTGCTTGTTGAGCAGCTTTTTTCTTTATTAAACGGCTCATACTTCTCCCTCCCCTTACTACAAATGTATACCCCATTTACAGAATTTTCAATAATTATTTGCTAAAAATTTAATTTCTAGTAAAAAAGGAACAAATGTTCTATTTTTATAGATTCAAAATTTAGTATTTGATATAATGAAAATGCAATAGAACGGTAGACTCAAGGGTGGTTGGCATTTACCCCGTACAGAAAGGGGGTGTGCCGATGACAGTATTCGAAGCGTTAATGTTTGCAATCAGTTTTTCAAGCCTTATAATTACAATGCTGTCAAATCCGCAAAAAAAATAATCCACCCTTGAGTTGATAGCAGTGGTGGATTATTTTTTACCTGCTGCCTGATCCCCTTGAAGGGAACCGTCTGTTGCAGGACCAAGGGTGTCGCAGCACCTTTGGTCGTCTGGTTGTTGATGCAATTTTTCAACTTCATTATACATTATTCCCCTCGTCTTGTAAAAGAGAGCCACTATATGATTCTGCTTGATTATATTCCCTTCATATTTTGATCCTTTTTATTATGTTGATTTACCTTTTATTTTTCCCTTGAGTGAAAAATCCCAAAATAATAGACGTGAAATCAACAAGTAAACAATATACATTTCAAATCTTAGCTATAAATAAAATATTCAAAACAAAAAAACAAAAATAAAAAAATATATTCAATAATAAACAATCATATGTTATATTTAAAATAAATAAAAACAAAAATGGAGGTCAACAGATGGTCAAAAGTTTGTGGGATTCAGAAAAAGCTAAAAAATTGTCGGAAGGTTTGGAACAATTAGTCTACCGTTCCAATTTAATCGGAGCTGATCGCGCTGTATGCAACTGGGGCGGAGGCAACACTTCAATGAAAACAATTGAAAGCGATTTCCGCGGCCGTGAAATTGAAGTCATGTGGGTAAAAGGAAGCGGTTCAGATTTAGCGACAATGAAAGCGCACAATTTTACAGGACTTAAATTGGACGATATCCGCCCGCTTATAGAACGAGATGAAATGTCCGACGAAGAAATGGTAGCTTATTTATCTCATTGCATGATTGATCACAAGCATCCACGCCCTTCGATTGAAACTTTGCTGCACGCATTTCTTCCGTTTAAGCATGTTGATCACACGCATCCTGATGTGATTATCAGCATTTGCTGTGCGGACAACGGAAAGCAAATTGCTGAGGAGATTTACGGCAACCGATTTGTTTGGGTGCCTTACGTGCGTCCTGGATTTACGCTTTCCAAAATGATAGCTGAAGGCGTGAAAAACAACCCGAATGCTGAGTTAGTGTTGATGGAAAAACACGGCTTAGTCACATGGGGCGATACGTCAGAGGAATGCTATGCAAAAACGATTTCTATTATTAATGAAGCTGAAAACTATATTAAAGAGCGCATCGATGAAGAAAAAGCATTTGGCGGATTAAAATATAAAGTCCTTTCCAAAGATGAAAGAAAAGAAATTCTAGCGGAAATATTGCCAGTTATTCGTGGTGCTGTGAGCGATGAAAGAAAAATGATTTTGACTTGGGATGACGGAGAGGATGTTCTTCAGTTTGTTAACAGCCGAAACGCAAAGGAACTTTCTCAAATAGGCGCAGCATGCCCTGATCATTTAGTGCACACGAAGCGGGTTCCTTTATATATTGAATGGGATCCGCAAACAGAAAACAAAGAGCAATTAAAGGAAAAAATAAAAGAAGGAGTTTCCAATTATAAAAAAGATTACAAAGCTTATTTTGAGCGAAACAAAAACGAAGGGGACAAAATGTTTGAAGCTGCCCCTAGAGTAATCTTAATTCCTGGTATTGGAATGGTGAATACAGGGAAAAACGAAAAAATGTCAAGGATCAGCGGAGCTCTTTATCATCGCGCCATTGCTGTCATGAAAGGGACAGATGCGCTCGGGAAGTTCGTCTCATTAAACGAAAATGAGTCTTATAATGTAGAATATTGGCCGCTTGAGCTCTACAAATTAACGCTTGCTCCGCCAGAAGCAGAATTTTCGCGCAAAGTGGCTTTTGTCACAGGCGGTGCAGGAGGAATTGGCAGTGCGACGTGCCGCCGTTTAGCCAGCGAAGGCGCACATGTTGTCATTGCTGATTTAAACATCGAAGGAGCAGAGGAAAAAGCTAAAGAAATTAACGAAAAATATGGTGAAAAACGTGCAATTGCCGTCAAAATGGACGTAACAAAAGAGGAAGAAGTGCAAGCTGCCTTTAAAGAAGCTGTCCTTGCCTTCGGCGGAGTCGATATTATTGTCAACAACGCTGGACTTGCTACATCCAGTCCGTTCGATGAAACAACTTTGCAAGAATGGAATTTAAATATGAACGTTCTTGGTACAGGATACTTTTTAGTAGCTCGCGAAGCGTTTAAACAAATGAAGGCGCAAGGTATTGGCGGGAATATGGTATTTGTTGGCTCGAAAAATTCAATTTATGCTGGAAAGAATGCGGCTGCTTACAGTGCTGCAAAGGCGCTTGAAACTCATTTGGCAAGATGTATTGCTGCTGAAGGCGGCCAATACGGAATACGTGTAAACTCCGTTCTTCCGGATGCCGTTCTTCAAGGCTCTGCAATATGGGATTCCAAGTGGCGTGAAGAGCGTGCAAGAGCTTATGGAATTTCACCGGATGAATTAGAAGATTATTATAAAAAACGAACAACATTATTAGTAAATGTGTATCCTGAAGACATTGCAGAGGCGATTGCATTTTTTGCATCTTCTAAAGCTGAAAAAACAACCGGATGCATGATCACAGTTGACGGCGGTGTTCCAGCGGCATTTACTAGATAATCTTTCAACAATACAAAAGAGCAATAGCCTATTGGCCATTGCTCTTCATGAAAATTCTCCACATAACAGTTATCGGTTATTATAACGAATTCGTGAATAAGAAAGATTTAAACATTGCAGCAGGTCATCCCCCTTCAACAACGTACGGAGACTTAACCATCAGGAGGCTTTCGGAAAGTGGAAAAGGGCATAAAAAACCTTTTCCGTTTATAGATGCGTAGGGAATAAAAAACTGCTTTTTTGAGCCTGAGACGTATCCTCTAAAAAATAAAAATATTGGTTTCAATGATTTAATGATTCATTTTATAATGTGGTATATTATTTTCTGGCAGCGCTTGAAATCTTTAGGACATATTGGGGTAATGTGGTATATTATTTTCTGTCAACGATTGAAAAACTTAAGAACATATTGGGGGGACGTGCAAGGTGCTTGTAGCCGAAAGACATAGGAAAATAGTTGAAATCGTTAACAAAAAATTAAGTGTACGAGTAGCGGAGCTTAGCAAAATGTTTTCAGTCACGGAGGAGACGATACGAAGAGATTTAGAAAAGCTGGAAAAGGAAGGGAGGCTTCTGCGCAGCCACGGGGGAGCGGTCAGCATTGAAAGAGACCAGCAGCTCGAATTGTCCTATTTAGAACGTGAAGTCACAAATGCCAAAGAAAAAAAAGCAATCGCTGCAGAAGCAGTTAAGCTCATACAACCAGGAGACCAGATTGTTTTAGATGCAAGTTCGACGGCATGGTATATGGCAAAGGAACTGCCGAATGTACCACTAACAGTTATAACAAATTCCATTAGAGTAGCAATTGAATTAAGTGTCAAAGATCAAATTAAAGTAATGTCAACCGGCGGAATGCTCTCTTCAAAATCATTATCGTATATTGGTCCTCTCGCAGAACGATCTTTGGAAACATACCATGTCAATAAAGCTTTCCTATCCTGCAAAGGTGTGCATCTTGAAGGCGGTCTCAGCGATTCGAATGAATGGCAAGCATTAATAAAAAAGCAAATGATGGAGATAGCAGATAAAACCATTTTACTAGTTGACTCCAGCAAGTTTGGCGTTCGGACGTTCGCTTTAATCAATCATATTGAGAAAGTGGACGAAATTATTACAGATTCCAATATCCATCCAGCATATAAAAAAGAGTTTGAAGGAAAAAACACAAAAATTACAATCGTTCCTTTATCATAAAAGCAGTCAAATTGTTTCAAAATAAAACAAAAAAAACAAAAAATTTTTTATAATAGCACTCTTTATTTTTTTTGGTATATTTGATAATATAAAAACAAACAAAAATAAACAAAGGTTGTGTAAGCGTTGTTAAAAGGTATTCCAAAGAATCTTTCTCCTGAGCTGTTAAAAATTTTGATGGAAATGGGCCATGGAGACGAAATTGTCATTGCAGACGGGAATTTTCCGGCAGCAAATTTTGCTCAAAGATTGGTTCGAGCTGACGGACATGGTGTTCCTGAGCTGTTGGATTCTATCTTAGATTTGTTTCCGTTGGATACTTTTGTGGATAAACCGGTGGCTCTCATGCAAGTAGTAAACCAAAATGAAAGCAAACCGGCCATTTGGGACGAATATAAAAAACTTCTGGAGAAAAAATGTTCCGAACCATGGGATATAGAATTTATGGAGAGATTCAGCTTTTATGAAAGAGCCAAAAATGCTTATGCAATTATCGCAACGAGCGAGAGTGCGCTTTATGCCAATATCATTTTAAAAAAAGGTGTCATTTCATAATAGATTTCATTGGGAAACTAGTACATTTTCCGTTCAAGATGGAAGCGATAGGATGGTGGAGACAATATGGTGCAAAAATTTATTCTTGCTCATGATCTGGGGACAAGCGGAAATAAATCCACATTAATATCGCCGGACGGTGAAATCATAGCTCATACTACCTATCAATATTCCACCATTTTTTTGAAGCAGCATTGGGTTGAACAAAATCCGAATGATTGGTGGGATGCCGTGGCAAATGCATCAAAACAACTTATTGCAGAAGCAAAAATTGATCCGAAACAAATTGCATGCATTACGTTCAGCGGCCAGATGATGGGGGCTGTCCCAGTCAATCATAAAGGAGAAGCTGTAAGAAATGCAATTATTTGGGCTGATATGCGTTCGGCGCAAAAAACAGAAACAATTGCAGAAAAGATAGGAATGAAAGAACACTATGAAATTACTGGAAACAGATTATCCCCATCCTATTCTGCAGCAAAAATTAATTGGATTCAAGAAAATGAACCAGCTGTTCATAAAGAAACATTTGTCTCTTCACCATAGTTTGTGATTTAAGCACAATTCTGGCAATTAGTTAGCTAGATTATGGCCCCTCACAATCTCTCCTTCTTCAGCTTACAGACCGGCCAGTTGGTGGAAAGGAAGCGGTCAAGTGCTTTCCTTGACGGCTTCCTTTCCACCAACTATCATCCACCATAATGCTGAAGAAGGAGGGGCTAGGACGCCTGTTCTTGATAAGTTTTTCCTGTACATTCCAAAAATACACGTGTTCTAAATCGATGTAGGTTCCTATATCCATAAGCCCGGCGTTTTATGTTCTTAATTTTATGGTTGGTTCCTTCTGTTCTTCCGTTTGTAAAAGGTGTCTTAAAGTATTGCAGGATTTGCACTTTCCAATTTTCCAGTGTCTTGGCGGCCTCATGAAAAGACGGAAAAGGGCTACTCCATGCGAATTGAATCCACTCGGTTAGGAGCACTTGAGCTGTCTCATAGTCAGGGGATCTATACACGTCCCGAAACAGTTCCTTCAGACCATAGCTGTAAGCCAGCTCATCATGTGTTTCCAAGAGTTCATCTAACTGTTCTTTTTGATATTCTTTTAAGTTTTCATAACTTTTCAAGAGGAGGAAACGACTTTTTTTCAAGCCAGGAATTTTCTTACGGACTTGATCTAAAGCTTGAGTTACCTTTTGAACCACATGATATTTATCAATGACAATATCGGCGCATGGAAAAGCCTTCCGGACAGCCTTGTGGAAAGGGTCCCACATATCCATGACAATGGTTTTTACCCGGTCAGAAGCCACTACCTTTTGGTTTAAAAGCTTCAGCGTTGACTCATAATCGCGGTTCTGGCCCATCCCCATGACAGCACCTAGGTTGGCATCTAAGAGGACCGTTTCGTATTTATGGCCTTTTCGGACGGATACTTCATCCAGACTTAGGGCCATGTCTTGTTGGTCCTGCATTTTTTCAAGATATTCTTCATGAAGGTCCACCTTTTCCTGGGCAACCGTATAAAAAATACGTTCTACAGTGGAATAAGCTATACCATGTTTACGGCTGACATCCTGAATGGTTGTTCCCAAGACTTGTTCATACAGAAAAAGTCGAAATCGATTGGTATAGTGCTGGCGTGACATAATGGATTCATACGTTTCTGTAAAAATCTCTTGACAGTTTTCACATTTGTACCGTTTTACACACACCAAAAGATATAGTGGCTTATTTAGTACGCATAAATCACGTACTTTTCTTGTCCTCCTGTCATGGACAAAAGAGGTGAAAAAGCCACATTGGGGACAGCGTGCCTCCTTCTCTTTTCTTTCAACATGGACGGTATAATGAGTAGAATGCATTTCTTGTTTAATAACTTTAAATTCTGGCAATTCTAGTGGTACAGAAAACATTTTAGAAACCTCCTAATTAATGTGGTGTGCTAGCTAACATTATTGCCAGGAATTCTAAAATGTTTTCTTTTTTACTGTAAAATCACCAAAAGTGATGAAGAATCAAACATTTAAATATTTACAAGCAAAAGATTATATAATTGCTAAACTAACGGGTAAATTTGCCACCGACTATTCTGATGCAAGCGGCACGAATCTATTAAATATTAAAAAGAAAGAATGGTCGGAAGAATTAATAAAATTATGGCAAATTGATGATGAAAAATTGCCTGAGATTTTGCCTTCAACAGCGGTTGTTGGTGAAGTTCATTCAAAGGCGGCGGAAGAAACAGGTCTGATGCCTGGTACACCTGTTGTAATAGGCGGTGCAGATGGGTGTTGTGCTGCATTAGGTGCAGGTGCGATTGATGAGGGAGATATTTTTAATTACATTGGCTCTTCTTCCTGGATCTCATTTTCATCATCTCGTCCAGTTTTTGATCAAGAAATGCGGACATTCAATTTTATCCATTTGGATGAAAATAAATATATTCCCATCGGAACGATGCAAGCAGCAGGGACTTCCTTTCAATGGTTAAGAGACATACTATTTCAAGACGTTTTGAAAACGGATACAGCGAAGCATATTTATGAAATGATGAATGAAGAGGCTGAAAGCTCACCAATCGGCTCCAATCAATTGATTTTTCTTCCGTATTTAATGGGGGAGCGGTCTCCTTGGTGGAATCCAAACGCAAAAGGCAGTTTCATAGGATTAACGATCAATCATAAACGTTCTGATTTGATTCGTGCTGTTTTGGAAGGGATTTCAATGAATTTAAAACTTATTTTCGATGCTCTACAAGAAAATTATGATCGACCATTTCAAGACATATGGCTGTTTGGAGGCGGAGCGAAAAGCAGAATATGGCGGCAAATGCTGGCTGATCTTTTCGGTGTTACCATCCGTATACCGAAAATTTTGGATGAAACGACCTCGATGGGCGCTGCGGTTGCAGGCGGTGTAGGAGTAGGCCTTCTGAAAGATTTGACAGCAGCGAAAGCTTGGTGTGTTGAAGCTGAATCATTTGAACCAGATCAACGCAACCATCAATCTTATCAAACAGCTTTGAAAGCGTTTGAACAAGTTTATAAACAAGTGGAGCCGATTTTTAATCAATGGAACGGGGTTGAATAAATGTACAAACAATTGTGCGAGAAAGGGGGAAAATCATGGACATTTATTTAGACACCGCAAATGAACAAGAAATAGAATTTGCTTCAAAATATGGCTTTTTAGCAGGGATTACAACAAATCCAAGCATTATTTCAAGAGAAAATAGAGAGTTTCGGCAAATTATTGTGGATATTTCCTCCAAAATTAATGGAGAAGTCTGGTGCCAGGTAACAGGAGAAACAGCTGAAGAAATGATCCTTGAAGGGAGAGAAATGTCCACATGGGGAAAAGATATTGTCATTAAACTCCCGATGACTGAAGAAGGATTATCCGCAGCTTATCAATTGAAACAGGAAGGCATAAAGGTGAATATGACTCTTATTTATACACTGCCTCAAGTTGTATTAGCTGCCAAAGCAGGGGTGGATTTTATAAGCCCTTACATCGGAAGAATGGATGATCATGCGATTGACGGGCTGCAATTTATTAAAGAGGCAAAAGAAATTATTCATCAAATGCATGCGGAAACGAAAGTTATTGGAGCAAGCATCCGAAATCCGCAGGTTGTCGTTGATCTTGCAAAATCAGGCGCAGATGCTGTAACGATGCCATTTTATATTTTTAAGAAAATGTTTGCGTCAGATCTTACAAATATCGGGTTAAAAGGGTTTTTAAAAGATTGGAAGCAGTACCATTCCGCGAAAAAATCTGAAAAATCTTATTAATGTAAAAGTGGAACAAAAATTCAGGACGGATCATGACAGTTACGTAAAGTAGGTGATAGGATGTCAGCTCAATTATTAAGAATGGAAGGGATAAGCAAAAGTTTTCCTGGAGTAAAGGCATTATCAAAAGTTCGACTGGATTTAAATTATGGGGAAGTTCTAGCATTAGTTGGCGAAAATGGTGCTGGGAAATCGACTTTAATGAAAATTTTGTCTGGAGTCTATCAAAAAGATGAAGGTGAAATCTACTTAGAAGGCAACAAAGTTGAAATTCCTAATGCGAAAGCAGCACAGGAAATGGGCATTAGCATTATACACCAAGAACTAAATTTAATGCCTGATTTAACGGTTGCCCAAAACATTTTTATTGGCAGGGAGCCTCGCACCGGATTTAATTTCTTTTTGAAGGAAAAGGAATTGAATGAAAAAACAGCAGAGTTGCTTGAGAAACTCAATATTAATTTAAATCCTAAAGAAACAGTATCAGATTTAACAGTGGCAAAGCAGCAGATGGTGGAGATTGCGAAAACGTTATCTTACAATGCGAAAATTATCGTGATGGACGAACCAACTGCCGCATTGACGGAATCTGAAATTAAAACATTATTTGATTTAATTGAAAATTTAAAAAACAAAGGTGTTGGCATCATTTATATTTCACACAGAATGGAAGAATTGAAAGTCATTTCTGACCGAATAACAGTCATGCGCGACGGTCAATACATCGACACGTTATATACGAAAGATACAGATATGAAAAAGGTAATTTCGTTAATGGTAGGCCGTCACATCCAGGATGAATCTCGCCCTACAACGACGGTTTCAAAAGAGGCTGAAACAGTCCTGGAAGTGAAAAACTTATCGACCAAAAACTTGTTAGAAAATATCAGCTTTACTTTGAAAAAAGGAGAAATTTTAGGCTTTGCCGGTTTAATGGGAGCTGGACGCACAGAAGTAGCAAGAGCCATTTTCGGTGCTGACAAAATCGATGAAGGGCAAATTTTTATCAATGGAAAAGAAGTGAAAATCAATAAGCCTGAAGATGCAGTAAAACACGGAATTGCCTATTTGTCTGAGGACAGAAAGCGATACGGCTTAATGCTTGAAATGGACGTGAATTCGAATATTTTAATTTCTTCACTGAGCAATTACGTGAATTGGCTGACCTTTGTCAATGACTCAAAAGGATATGTAACATCAGAAGAGTATGTAAAGTCGCTGAAAATTAAAACGCCAAGCATCAAACAATTAGCGAAGAATTTATCGGGAGGAAACCAGCAAAAAATTGTCATTGCCAAATGGCTTGCTAAAAACTGCGACATTTTAATCTTTGATGAACCTACACGCGGAATTGATGTTGGGGCGAAAACTGAAATATATCAGCTGCTGAATGAACTGGCTCAGCAAGGAAAATCCATTATTATGATTTCTTCCGAATTACCGGAAATATTAAGAATGAGCCATCGAATCATCGTCATGTGTGAAGGAAGAATCACCGGAGAGTTGACGAACGAGGAAGCATCTCAAGAAAAGATTATGGATTATGCAACACGAACTAGATCATAAATTGGAGTCCGATTTAAGTATCCTTTATGTCAAAAGGATTTGGAATACAAAACGAGGAGGATCAATATGAGTACAGGAACTGCACCTAACACAGAGACAAAAAAGAGTGGAAATCTATTAAAATCCAATGCACTGCAACAAATATTGGCATTTGCTAGTTTAATTGTACTTATTCTGTTTTTTACCATTTCCTCCGATAACTTTTTAAATTGGACTAATATTACCGGGATATTATTATCAACGACAGTTATCGGAATCATGGCGTTAGGAACTACATTTGTTATTATGACTGGAGGAATTGACCTTTCCATTGGTACAGGAATGACGCTATGTGCTGTTATGACAGGGGTATTTATCGTCTTTTGGGATTTGCCAATTATAGTCGGCATTTTAGGCGGAATTCTGACTGGTGCTTTAATGGGATTTATAAGCGGATTCAGTGTTTCAAAATTAAAAATTCCTCCATTTATTGCAACATTGGCGATGATGATGATCGCGAAAGGATTAGCACTTGTTATTTCAGATGCAACTCCAATTTATTTTAGTGATAAACCTAGCTTCAGTGAAATTGCATTAGGTTCAATTATACCAGGATTTAATTTGCCTAACGGTGTCCTAATTTTCATTATTATGGCAATTATTGCAGGAATTTTATTAACGAAATCTATTTTTGGCCGCTTTACAACTTCTATTGGAAGCAATGAAGAAGCGACAAGATTATCCGGTATCAATACGGATAAATGGAAAATCATCATTTACACGGTTGCAGGTGTGTTTACAGGAATAGCAGGAGTTTTAATGGCTTCAAGGCTTAATTCAGCACAACCTGCTTTGGGAGCCGGGTATGAGTTGGAAGCAATTGCAGCTGTCGTTATCGGAGGGACTTCGTTAAGTGGTGGTAAAGGAACTATTTTAGGAACAGTTATTGGGGCTCTTATTATGAGCGTATTAACAAACGGTTTGAGAATTATGTCAATCCCTCAAGAATGGCAGACAGTTGTTGTTGGATTTGTCATTTTGGTTGCAGTTTATATCGATATTATCCGTCGAGGCAAAAGCAGTTAAATTCCGTTTTTTATCTCTAGTTACAAACTAGAGTTAAAAAATAAAAAAATTATAAGGGGGAAAATTCAGTGAAGAAATGGTTGTTAACTCTATGCGGTATTTTAATGTTGTCGCTCATTTTGTCAGCATGCGGAAGCTCCTCGAAAAACGAGAGCGAAGGAAGCTCTGAATCCGCAGGAGGCGACAGTGGAAAACCCTATATCGCTATTGTTTCTAAAGGATTCCAGCATCAATTCTGGCAAGCTGTTAAAAAAGGTGCTGAACAAGCAGCAAAAGATTTTGACGTAAAAATTACGTTTGAAGGTCCAGAAAGTGAATCTCAAGTCGACAAACAAATTGAAATGTTAAGAACAGCTATTGATAAAAAGCCGGATGCAATTGGTTTTGCTGCTCTAGACAGCCAAGCATCAATTCCTTTATTAAAAGAAGCGGATGAAAAAGGTATTCCGATTATTGCATTTGACTCAGGGGTTGACAGCGATATTCCTTTGGCAACTGCATCTACAGATAACAAAGCTGCTGCAGCGTTAGCGGCAGACAAAATGGCTGAAAAAATTGGAGGCAAAGGAAAAGTTGCGCTAATTGTTCATGACCAAACAAGTATAACTGGTGTTAACCGCCGAGATGGATTTGTTGAGAGAATAAAAGAAAAATATCCAGATATTGAAATTGTCGACATTCAATATGGCGGCGGTGACCAATTAAAATCTACAGACTTAGCGAAAGCAATCATCCAAGCGCATCCTGACTTAAAAGGGATCTATGGTGCAAACGAAGGTTCAGCTATCGGTGTAATTAATGCAGTAAAAGAAATGAATAAACAAGGCAAAATTGTTGTCATCGGCTTTGACTCTGGTAAACAGCAAATTGAAGCGATTAAAGACGGTACAATGGCAGGAGCCATTACACAAAATCCGGTCGGTATCGGCTATGAAACAGTAAAAGCTGCTGTTCAAGCAATCAATGGCGAGAAAGTAGAAAAGGTTATTGACACAGGATTCTATTGGTATGACAAAACCAATCTTGATAATGAAGAAATTAAATCTGCCCTTTACGAATAATAACCTGAAAGCTGGGGATGCATTTTGCAGCCCCAGTTATACAAATATTTGAAACGGAAAAGATTAACCAGCTCATAAAAACAGGGTGAAACGAAACTTAAAAATTGTTTTCAAGATGATAAACATATACTAGAGGTGGAATTTAATGTCAGCAGTAATCGGAGAACTAAAAAAATATGCACATAAAATTGTAGATGCTGGTTTAGTTGTTGGAGCCGGTGGAAATCTCAGCATGCGTGATGGTGAATACATGTACATTTCACCAAGCGGCTTTGATTTAAAGGAGATTGAAGATGATCAATGGGTTAAAGTAAAAATTGATACTGGAGAAGTTTTTGGAGATTTAAAACCTTCCTCCGAATTGCTCATGCATTTAGAATGCTTTCGGCGAAATCCAGAAATCAATGCAGTGTTGCATGCGCATCCTAGCTACTCTGTTGGAGTCTCTAGTGCAGGGAAAGATATCCCAATGCTTTTCCCCGATTTTCCTGCAATGGTAAAGAAAGTTTCCTACTTAGATTATATTATTCCTACAACCAATCTTTTAGCAGATGCTGTTGGAGAAGTCATCCATGATAGCGATGTCATTGTGATGAGGAACCATGGAGTGCTCACAGTCGGCAAAACGATGAAAGAAGCATTTTTTTATATGCAGTTAACCGAAGAATCAGCAAAAGTATTTACCATCGCTTCAACTGTCGGCACTCCGAGAATTTTAACGGAACAAGAGTGCGAAGATTTACGAAATTTATCATCCGAAAAGTATCGGGCCAGTCTGTTAAAGAAGAAGTCATAAACAGGCTTATTTTACGGGAGTGCGTATGACATGAAAAGAGTACTAGCTTTTGATTTGGGTGCTTCGAATGGTCGATTAATACTCGGAGAATATGAAAATAAAAAATTAAACATAACAGAAATTCACCGTTTTCAAAATAACCCCATCACGATCGGAGATCATTTGCATTGGGATTTAAACTACTTATTGACTGAAATGAAAAAAGGAATAAAAAAATTTGTCGAGGTTTATGGAAAAAGGATCGATGGAATTGGTTTTGATACGTGGGGAGTAGATTTCGGTCTCATTTCTGAGGAAGGAGATCTATTAGAAAACCCGTATTCTTATCGGGATACACATACCGTTCTCTTTATGGATGAAGTCCATGAGATGATAGATAAGAAAAAACTTTTTCAAATGACTGGCGTAGAGCCAGCTGCCATCAATACGCTTTATCAGCTGTATGCGATTTTGAAAACAAGGCCTGAGCTAATAGAAAAGGCAAAATATATATTAATGACACCGAGTCTGTTCGCCTATTTGTTTACAGGGGAAATCAAAAATGAATTTACAATCTCGTCGACTTCTCAACTATTAAATTGGGAAAAAAAAGATTGGGATGAGACGATTTTAAATAAGCTGTTTGCAGATAAGGTGAATTTTGCACCTCTGGTAGAAACGAATCGCATTTTGGCCAAAACGAAAGCATCTATTAATAAGGAATTAGGGATCGATCCGGCCAATGTCATCGCGGTTCCAGGACACGATACAGCTTGTGCTTTAGGTGCCATGCCGATCCAAAATGATCAAACAAGCTGTTTTATGAGCTGCGGAACATGGGTGCTGATCGGTGTGACGGTTGAAAAGCCGGTTGTTTCAGATGAAGCTTATGAATGGGGCTTCACAAATGAAGGAACATTTGACGGGAAGTTCCGTTTGCAAAAAAACAATACCGGCTTATGGTTTATTCAACAGTGTAAAAAAGAATGGAACGATAATGGCGAAGGCATCTCCTATGAAGAAGAAAGCCGGCTGATAGAAGAAGCAGAACCGTTCCGTTCTTTTATAAATCCAAATGATCCATCGTTTTTTAACCCGCCAAGCATGCTGAAAGCTATTCAAGATTATTGTCAAAAAACTTTACAGCCTATTCCGGAAACGAAAGGGCAATTTTTGAGATGTATATTGGAAAGCTTAGCTTTTCAATACCGTTTCGTGATCGAACGGCTGGAAAATTTAATCCATCATAACATCCGGTCGATTCATATGGGAGGCGGGGGAATACAAAACAAATGGTTTTGTCGATTTATTGCTGGCGCCGCAAAGCGTACCGTTTATGCAGGGCCGGTGGAAGCCAGCGCAATCGGCAATATGCTTTCTCAATTAATTGCCCTTGGAGAAATTGCAGACTTAGAAGAAGCAAGAAAAATTGTTACCAACTCCTTTAGCTTTAAAACATATGAACCCGAAAACTGTGATCATTGGGAAAAACATTATAAATCATTTCTAGCAATCATTAAATAAATAACATACAGGAGGAATGAAAGATGGCAAAAGATCCACGATATGTAGGAAATCTACCAAAGATAGGAATACGCCCGACGATCGACGGCAGAAGAAAAGGAGTTCGTGAATCATTAGAAGAAACAACAATGAACATGGCAAAAGCTGTAGCTAAATTACTGGAGGAAAATGTTTTTTATTATAATGGACAGCCAGTGGAATGTGTGATTGCAGATACATGTATTGGAGGAGTAAAAGAAGCGGCAGAAGCAGCTGAAAAGTTTGCAAGAGAAGGCGTTGGCGTTTCGATTACTGTTACTCCATGCTGGTGCTATGGAACTGAAACAATGGATATGGATCCTCACATTCCGAAAGCAGTTTGGGGATTCAATGGAACAGAAAGACCTGGCGCAGTCTATTTAGCTGCTGTTCTAGCAGGTTATAACCAAAAAGGACTTCCTGCCTTTGGAATTTACGGTAAGGATGTTCAAGATGCAGGAGATACGAATATACCTGAAGATGTAAAAGAGAAGCTCATTCGTTTTGCAAAAGCAGGACTGGCTGTTGCTATGATGAAGGGTAAATCTTATCTCTCCATTGGATCTGTATCAATGGGAATTGCAGGAAGTGTTGTGCAAGAAGACTTTTTCCAAAACTATCTTGGAATGAGAAATGAATATGTGGATATGAGCGAATTCGTGCGCAGAATTGAACTGGAAATTTACGATAAAGAGGAATATGAAAGAGCCTTAAAATGGGTGAAGGAAAACTGTAAAGTTGGTCCGGACAACAATCGCGACGGCTTTAAAAGAACAGAAGAGCAGAAGGAAAAAGATTGGGAAATCAGCGTAAAAATGGCTCTTATCGCACGCGACTTAATGGTTGGCAATAAAAAATTAGAAGAAATGGGATATGGAGAAGAAGCTCTAGGAAGAAACGCCATTGTTGCTGGTTTCCAAGGACAGCGTCAATGGACCGACTATTTTCCAAATGGAGATTTTATGGAAACGATTTTAAATTCATCTTTTGACTGGAACGGAAAAAGAGCGCCATATATTTTTGCAACGGAAAATGATAACTTGAACGGCATTTCCATGTTGTTCGGCTACCTTTTAACTAATACGGCGCAAATTTTTGCCGACGTGAGAACTTATTGGAGTCCGGAGGCTGTCAAGCGGGTAACTGGCTATACTCTTGAAGGGAGAGCGGCAAACGGAATCATCCATTTAATTAATTCTGGAGCGGCTGCATTGGATGGAACAGGAGAACAAACAAAAGACGGCAAACCAGTTATTAAACCATACTACGAATTGACAGATGAAGATATTAAAAAATGCTTGGAAGCAACACAATTTAGACCTGCTTCAACTGAATACTTCAGAGGCGGCGGATATTCAACTGACTTTTTAACAAAAGGCGGCATGCCTGTAACGATTTCGCGCTTAAATATTGTTAAAGGGCTGGGTCCTGTTCTGCAAATTGCAGAAGGATATACGGTTGATTTGCCGGAAGAAGTTCATGACGTGCTTGACAAACGGACCGATCCAACTTGGCCTACCACTTGGTTTGTTCCGAATCTAACCGGAGAAGGTGCATTTAAAGATGTTTACTCGGTTATGAATAACTGGGGAGCCAACCATTGTTCCATCAGCTATGGTCATATTGGAGCCGATTTAATCACGCTGGCATCCATTCTTCGCATTCCGGTAAATATGCACAATGTACCTGAGGAAAAAATATTCAGACCAGATGCTTGGAGCATGTTTGGAACAAAAGATCTTGAAGGCGCTGATTACAGAGCATGTAAAAACTTTGGGCCGATCTATAAATAACAAGTAACAAAGGAACGGGATGCTTATGAAAAAATACGCAATCGGAGTAGATTTTGGGACTGAATCTGGAAGAGTTGTCTTAGTAGATGTTGCAACTGGTGAGGTTGCTGGTACTCATTCCACACAATATAAACATGGAGTCATAACGGAAACTCTTCCTCATAAGCAGAAGAAGCTGAAAAACAGTACAGCTCTTCAGCACCCGCAAGATTATTTAGATGTGCTGGAAACGTCCATCCCGAGAGTGTTAGAGGATTCCGGGGTGAGCAAAGATGATATCGTCGGCATAGGAATTGATTTTACATCCTGTACAATTCTGCCTGTCGATGAACAATTAACACCATTATGTTTTCAGGAAAAATGGAAAGATGAGCCGCATGCATGGGTAAAATTATGGAAACATCATGCAGCGCAGCCAGAAGCAGATACAATTAATCAATTAGCAAGCGAGTCGAATGAAGAATGGTTAAAGCGTTATGGTGGAAAAATTTCGTCAGAATGGATGCTGCCGAAAATATTAGAAATTATACATGATCGTGAGGAGCTCTATCATGAAGCGGCATTGTTCCTTGAAGCAGCTGATTGGCTGACGTCGCTGATGGTCGGTGAAGTGAAACGAAATAGCTGTTCTGCCGGCTATAAAGGAATGTGGCATAAACAGGAAGGCTATGTAAGAAAAGAATTTTTAAAAAGACTTCATCCATTGATGGAAAATATTTATGAAACAAAACTGTCGGGTGAAGTGGTTCCGATCGGCAGCAAGGCTGGCGAGCTGACGGAAGAGTTTGCAGCAAAAATTGGACTAAAACCAAAAACACCGGTTGCCATTGGAATTATAGATGCTCATGCTGCTGTTCCAGGTGCAGGAGTTACCGCACCTGGAAGCATGGTTATGGTTATGGGAACCTCCACCTGTCATATGCTGTTAAGCACAAAAGAAGAGTTTGTCGAAGGAATCAGCGGAGTCGTCGAAGATGGAATAATCCCTGGCTACTACGGATATGAGGCAGGCCAGGCTGCTGTTGGCGACATTTTTGCATGGTTTGTCAAAGAGCTTGTGCCGGGTTATGTCGAAAGAGAAGCGGAGGCCAAAAATCTATCTATTCATCAATATTTGGAACAAAAAGCCAGCACATTGCCTCCAGGATCAAAAGGATTGCTGGCATTGGATTGGCATAATGGAAATAGAACTCCGTTAGTTGATGCCAATTTGTCAGGTTTATTAGTCGGTCTTACGCTGAATACAAAACCTGAAGAAATTTACCGTGCATTAATTGAATCAACAGCATTCGGGACACGCTTGATCATTGAAAGCTTTGAGAATGCAGGAATCGAAATTAATGAATTGGTTGCATGCGGCGGACTGCCTCATCAAAATGAAATGCTCATGCAAATATATGCAGATGTAACGGCAAGACCAATCAAGATCGCATCTAACAAAATCACATCAGCCATCGGAGCTGCAATGTTCGGAGCTGTTGCTGCAGGATCAAAACTAGGTGGATACGATACGATCGAAGAAGCAGCAGCAAATATGGCCAAATTAAAAGACAAAGTTTTTTATCCGAAACAGGATCACGTAGAAAAATATAATTTGTATTATGAAGAGTATAAAAAATTGGTAAACTATTTCGGCCGCGGAACGAACAATGTGATGAAAAAAATAAAAAATTAATACAAAATACGGGGGTGTCTAATAAGTCGCTTTTACGGCTTATTGATGCCCCCTTTAATGTTTTGAAACGTTGATATATCGATGTTTATGATTTTTTGCTTTCAATGGGGCCTGATTTTATGGAGGCTTCTTTTTTTGCACTGGCGCACAAAACTACTGATGCTAAATGTTTTAATAGAATCAAAGCTTGATGCAAAATGGCGATTATGTTTCTATTAAATCAATATAATAATTAGTTTGGTCAAATTCACTCTTTTTGTTTATAGGTTTCAAATTATATCCATTTTATTTTACTTCAATCATCACGGCATCTCCCTGACCGCTTCCAGAACAGATCGCTGCGATTCCAATCCCTCCTCCGCGACGGCGTAATTCGTACGCTAGTGTCAAAAGAATACGCGCGCCGCTTGCGCCGATTGGGTGACCAAGGGCAACAGCACCGCCATTTACATTCACTTTTTTCGGATCGATTCCCGCAATTTTTATACTAGCGAGTGCAACGACTGCGAATGCTTCATTAATTTCGAACAAGTCGATATCATCGACAGATTTCCCCGTCTTTTTCAATAGCTCAAGAATGACAAGGCCCGGTGTTATTGGAAAATTTTCTGCTTCAACCGCAACTTCTGCATGGCCAATGATGGTTGCAAGAACGCTTTTACCTTCTCTTTTTGCCCGTTCATCGCTCATCAGTACAAGCGCTGCAGCTCCATCATTAATTCCAGGTGCGTTGCCGGCTGTAATCGTTCCATCTTTGTCAAATACAGGAGGTAATGTTGCCAGAATCTCTTTCGTTGTGTTTTTTCGCGGTGATTCATCTTTATAAACGACAAGCGGGCTGCCTTTACGCTGTGGAATTTCAACCGCTGCAATCTCTTCTGCCATCTTGCCTTCTTCGATTGCTGCAATTGCTCTTTTATGGCTTCTCACAGCCCAATTGTCCTGTTCTTCACGCGATATTTCATACTCTTTCGCAATTTTGTTACCGTACGTCCCCATATGAACACCAGTAAAACTGCATGACAGGCCATCATGAATCATTAAATCAACCATCTGTGCATTACCCATTCTTAACCCCCATCTTGCATTCTTCAATGCATATGGAGCGTTTGACATTGACTCCATGCCGCCTGCCAAAATGATTTCTTCGTCGCCTGCTCGAATGATTTGATCAGCCATTGTTACACTGCGAAGACCGGATGCACAAACTTTATTCACTGTTTCTGTTTTAATGCTCCAAGGAATACCTGCTTCACGAGCTGCCTGGCGCGACGGGATCTGTCCCTGTCCAGCCTGAAGAACATTTCCGAAAATGACTTCATTCACATCTTCAGGCTTTACTTCTGCTCGCATTAAAGCCTCTTTCATCGAAATACCGCCAAGCTGTGATGCTGTTAATTGAGCAAGCGAACCGTTAAATTTTCCAATCGGGGTACGCGCGCCTTCTAAAATAACTGTCGTTACCATTTAATTCACCTCCGAAAGTTCAGGAGAAACTGTGAATTTTGCCTCTGTTTTTGCTATCACTTCATCAACTGAAACACCATCCATTGTTTCAATTAGCACCATCCCTTGATCTGTAAAGTCAAACACGGCTAAATCGGTAATCAATCGATGGACGACCCCTTTGCCAGTAAGTGGAAGCGTACATTCTTTCTTCACTTTCGATTCCCCGCTCTTGTTCAAATGTTCCATAATGACGATGACACGTTTCGCACCGTTTACAAGATCCATTGCTCCGCCCATACCTTTGACCATTTTTCCTGGAATCATCCAATTGGCTAAATCGCCGTTCTCTGAAACTTCCATACCTCCTAAAATAGCAAGATCAATATGTCCTCCACGAACCATTGCAAATGATTCGGCACTGTCAAAAAATGAAGCGCCGAGCACTGTAGTAATCGTTTCTTTACCAGCGTTAATCAAATCGGGATCTTCCTCCCCTTCAACCGGATAAGGTCCAATGCCAAGCAGCCCATTTTCTGAATGTAATAAGATGTTGAAATTGGACGGAATCTCATTGGCAATAAGTGTTGGCATTCCGATACCAAGATTGACAATCATTCCGTTTTCAATTTCCTTTACCGCACGCTTAACAATCTTTAATCGATTGTTAGACATCCTGATCACTCCTTCTCTTATTTAGTAACCACTGTTCTCCGCTCAATGCGTTTTTCATAATTCGTTCCTACCAGTAAGCGTTGAACATAAATACATGGTGTGTGAATTTCGTCCGGATCAAGTTCACCAGGTTCAACAATTTGTTCCACTTCCGCTATGGTGATTTTACCTGCCATTGCGGCAAGCGGATTAAAATTTCGCGCTGTTTTCCGATACACAAGATTCCCATAAGTATCAGCCTTCCACGCTTTTACAAAAGCAAAATCTGCAACGATGGCTTCCTCTAGCAAATATGTTTTTCCGTTGAACTCTCTTTCTTCTTTTCCTTTTGCGATCGGCGTTCCGACACCTGTTGCGGTATAAAAAGCCGGAATTCCTGCTCCGCCTGCTCTCATTCGTTCTGCAAGAGTACCTTGTGGTATAAGTTCTACTTCTAAATCGCCGCTTAAAAATTGCTGTTCAAAAATTTTATTTTCCCCGACGTAGGAAGCGACCATTTTTTTGATTTGTTTATTTTTGAGTAGAAGACCAAGTCCCCAATCATCGACACCACAATTGTTGCTGTAAATAGTCAAATTCTTTGTCCCCTTGTCACGTAAAGCTTGAATAGTCTTTTCTGGAATTCCGCACAACCCAAATCCGCCTACAACAATGGATGCACCGTCTTGAATGTCTGAAACCGCTTCCGAAAATGAATTCATGATTTTGTTCATGAACATCTCCTCCTTTCTTTGTCTTATGTAAGAGTTTACATTCCCATTATCTATAAGTAAAATAGATAAAAAGAATACAATTTATTCCAATAGTGAATAAATAAGGGGGAGTATGGTGGAATTTCGTGATATTCAATCTTTCATTGATGTTGCCAATCATAACAGCTTTACAAAGGCTGCTGAATATTCCTACTTATCACAGCCTTCATTAAGCAAAGCCGTTAAAAAGCTTGAAGCTGAGCTGCATGTTGAACTGATCGAAAGGTCAACTCGTCATCTCCGTTTGACAGATGCAGGTCAAATTGTATATCAGCAAGGAAAAAAATTGATTGAAACGTTGGAAGAAATGAAAATGTTATTAGATGAACTTTCTAATCTTGCGACTGGAGAGATTAAGATGGGGGTTCCGCCGCTCATTGGAACTTTGTTTTTTCCTTCTATTGCTAGAATGTTTCATCAAAACTATCCGAATGTGAAACTTGAACTTATAGAGCTTGGGGCAAAGGTCATCGAACAATTAGTGGAAGAAGGAGAGATTGACATTGGCATAGTTGTACTGCCTGTAGACGAATCCGTTTTTCATATTCATCCGTTTATTACAGAAGAATTTGTCTTGTTTATTCATCGCGACCACCCAATTGCACAAAAACAAACAGTTTCAATACATGAATTAAAAGATGAACCGTTTATATTGTTTTCAAAAAATTTCAAACTCCACGATTACATCATCAACACATGTAAAAATGCAGGCTTTACTCCAATTGTTTCATATGAAAGCTCGCAATGGGATTTAATTCTTGAGCTTGTTTCATCAAAACTAGGTATTACTTTAATGCCGAAAATGATTTTTCATAAACAGAACAGCCCCAACATCACGATTGTTCCACTTAAAGATCCGCCTCTTCTTTGGAGACTCGGCATCATTACGAGAAAAGGTAGATATCACTCATTTGCTTTAAAAAAATTGCTGGAAATGCTTAAAGAAAATCCATTATGATTTTTCAAACGTATTTATCGTTTCGATAATGGGGACTTTCATCAAAGTATCAACTGTTTCCGGTGAAAATTTGAGAACATTCAAACTTGTTTTTTACTTAGAAACAAAATGAAACTGCAGTTATTGTTCATCAAATTTTCCATCATAAAATTAGGACGGTACAATAGTGGCTTTGTCATTCAAGTCGTCTTTGTTGTCCCTTGGAAAATTCCTTGTCGTTATTTTTATGTTTACTAGACTAAAAGATGGTCTATTTTTTTACAAAAAATCTCTTGATCGAGCTTAAGCTGTCTGTCGAATAGTATGGAGCAAGCAACAAAATTCTATGGGCAAATTGCAACAAATTCTTTTTTAGCTGTATTGTTGTACGAAAAAATTGTAGCGAAACAGTGTAGCGATTCACTACAATTCATCATTCTCTTTCACCATTCTCTAATTTACGAAAGCCTTTTCTCTCCTTAATTTTTTGATAATTTTTAATATTGGCACGAATGTTGCAAAGTAAAAAGCGAAAACAAAATCAATTTTTGAAAAAAGAAAGGAGAGAAATGGATGGAAGCAGTAACAACTCGGAATGCACAAATACTTGCTATCGATGCAGGGGGAACGATGACAGATACCTTCATTATTGACGACAATGGTGAATTTGTCGTCGGAAAAGCACAATCCACACCTGAAGATGAATCAATTGGTCTTCTCAACTCTGCAAGGGATGCACTAACTTACTGGAACACAACAGTAGAAGAAGAATTTCCTAAATTGCTTGCGGGTGTCTACTCCGGAACAGCGATGCTGAATCGTCTCGTGTCAAGGAAAGGACGCCGCGTCGGTCTGATCGTTAATAAAGGGATGGAGGATTTCCATCGAATGGGCCGGGCGATCCAGGCTTACCTAGGATATTCTTATTCAGACCGTTTACACTTGAATACTCATCGTTACGATCCTCCACTTGTACCGAGAGAATTGACAAGAGGCGTAACAGAAAGAGTCGATTTATTTGGAAACGTTGTCATTCCGCTTTATGAACATGAAGTGGAACCAGCAGTATTGGACCTTCTGGAACAGGATGTCGAAGCAATTGTGATCAGTTTGCTTCATTCTTACAAATATCCGCAGCATGAACGAAAAATTAGGGATATTGCAAAGGAAGTCATGAAGAAAGTCGGAAAAGAAGTGCCTGTGTTTGCATCGGTTGATTATTACCCTGTTAGAAAAGAGTCTCACCGCACAAATACAACCATTATTGAAGCATATGCAGCAGACCCGTCTCGGGAGACATTGTCGAAAATTGATAACATGTTAAGAAATCACGGGGCAAAATTTGATCTTCGGGTCATGGCCAGCCACGGTGGAACGATAAGTACGCGTGCAAATGAACTGGCAAGAACGCTCGTTTCAGGTCCGATTGGGGGAGTAGTTGGCGCGAAATATCTTGGTGAACAACTCGGTATTCGCAATATTGCATGCTCGGATATCGGCGGAACAAGTTTTGATATGGCTCTTATTACTCAAGGGGATTTGAGTATTAATACAAGCCCAGATATGGCAAGGCTTGTACTATCATTACCGCTTGTTTCCATGGATACTGTTGGAGCTGGGGCAGGCAGCTTTGTGCGAGTGGATCCGAACTTCAAATCATTAACACTTGGACCGGACAGCGCAGGTTCGAGAGTCGGCGTTTGTTATCCGGAGGGCGGCATAGAAACGGTAACAGTAACCGACTGCCACGTGGTTCTTGGACTAATCAACCCGGATAATTTCCTTGGCGGCGAGGTTAAGCTATATCCGGAAAGAGCTTATGAAGCATTGAAGAAGCAGGTCGCCGATCCGCTCGGATTATCTGTTGAAGACGCAGCATACGGTGTTATCGATCTGCTTGAGTCGCAACTGCGCAATTACCTTGAATCTATGATCCTTGGAAAAGGGTATTCGCCATCTCAATATGTATGCTTCTCTTATGGAGGCGGCGGTCCGCTTCATACTGCCGGCTACACAAAAGGTCTTGGCTTTGAAGATGTTCTAGTACCGGCGTGGGCAGCTGGATTTTCTGCTTTTGGCTGCGGTGCGGCAGACTTTGAATACCGCTATGATAAAACACTTGATATCAATGTAAACAACGGAGATGAAGACAGCAGTAAGCTGAAGGCAGGTAAAGAATTGCAGGATGCTTGGGATGAACTAATCGAAAAAGTGGCAGCTGAATTTGAGAAAAATAACTTTAAACGACAAGATGTGAGTTTCCGTCTTTATTTCCGCATGCAGTACCAAGGTCAGTTAAACGACCTTGAAATTGAATCGCCGATTCAAAAGTTTAAGGATATTAACGACTGGGAAGAGCTTGTCAAAGCATTCGAAGAAACGTATGCGAGAATTTACGCAAAAGCGGCCAAATCGCCTGAACTCGGTTACAGCATCACAGGAGCAATCGTACGCGGTATTGTTGAAGTGGCAAAGCCGAAAATTCCTGAGGAGCCTTTATCTGGAGAAACTCCGCCGTCAGAAGCGTTTCTTGGCCAGCGTGATGTGTATTGGAAGGGCGAGTGGATCAAAGCAAACATTTGGGAAATGGAAAAATTGAAGCCAGGGAACAAAATCGGTGCATTTTCAATTTTAGAATCTCCAGCCACAACGTTTGTGATTCCGCCTGGTTTTGAAACATATCTTGATGAGCATCGCATTTTCCACTTAAAAGAACTTTAAGGAAAAAGGAGGGTATTTTTTCATGACGATTACTGAAAAAACAATACAAAGCCAGAAAAATATTGGTTGGCACGGAAAAACACTCAAGCAAATGCGTAAAGAAATTGATGAAATCAGCCGAGAGACAGGACATTACGCAGGTTTAAAAACATTGCCATTAAAAGAGTCATATCCAATCCGCTATGAAAAGATCTTTTCAAAATTGCGGGGAGGAGTTGTGCATGCAAGGGAAACGGCCAAAAGAGTGGCGGCCTCCCCGATTGTTGAGCAAGAAGGGGAATTATGCTTTACTTTATACACTCCTGAAGGAGATTCGATTGTAACTTCTACTGGAATTATCATTCACGTCGGGACGATGGGCGCAGCGATTAAATACATGATTAAAAACGATTATGAAGAGAATCCGGGAATTGAAGACGGAGATATTTTCTGTAACAATGATTGCCAGATCGGAAATGTGCACCCATGTGACGTTCATACAATTGTTCCAATCTTTTACGAGGGCGAGCTGATAGGCTGGGTTGGCGGAGTTACCCACGTAATTGATGTTGGGGCGACTGCACCAGGAAGTATGACCGTTGGACCAGTTAGCCGTTACGATGACGGTTATCAAGTGGCCTGCCGTAAAATCGGTAAAAATGATACGCTCTTAAAAGATTGGCTTATTGAAAGCCAGCGTTCTGTCCGAACAACAAAGTACTGGCTTCTTGATGAACGGACTCGCGTTGCCGGCTGCCATATGATCAGAGACCTTGTCCTTGATATTGTTAAGGAGGAAGGTGTCGACACTTATAAACAATTTATTCGCGAGGTAATTGAGGATGGACGGCGCGGTTTTGTCAATCAAGTAAAAACGTTGCTGATTCCGGGTAAATACCGCCAAGTTTCATTTGTGGACGTACCGTATAAAAACCTAGATGTTCCTCCTTACGCTCGTGTAAACACGATTATGCATGCCCCAACAGAACTGACTGTTCACAAAGATGGCAAGTTCCAAATCGACTTTGAAGGCGTTAACAGATGGGGATGGCACAGCTACAATGCTACACCTGTTTCGATTACGAGCGGAATATGGGTCATGATGTCGCAAACGCTCATCCCGAACGATCGGGTTAATGATGGCGCTTATTATGCGAGCCAGTTCGACTTGCCTTACGGTTCATGGCTAAATCCGGACGATATTCGGACCGCTCACAGCTATGCATGGCACTTCCTTGTATCTGCATGGAGTCCATTATGGCGTGCACTTAGCCGCAACTACTTTGCACGCGGGTATTTAGAAGAAGTTAACGCCGGAAATGCCAACACTTCTAACTGGCTGCAAGGAGGAGGATATAACCAATTTAACGAAAATCATGCCGTTAACAGCTTCGAATCAGCAGCCGAAGGGGTCGGAGCAAGTGCGGTAAGAGACGGTATTAACCATGCGGCAGCCATCTGGAACCCTGAAGGTGATATGGGAGATATGGAAATTTGGGAGCTCGCAGAACCGCTTCTTTATTTGGGACGAAGCATAAAACCAAATACAGCAGGGTATGGAAAATACCGGGGAGGCAGCGGCTACGAGACTTTGCGGATGGTATATGGTGCAAAAGACTGGACAATGTTCTTTATGGGAAATGGCTATATGTCAAGTGACTGCGGTTTAATGGGAGGCTATCCAGCAGCATCAGGATACCGTTTTGAAGCACATGGAACGAATTTGAAAGAACGGATCGAAAAAAGACTGCCTATTCCTACAGGGGGAGACAGTGATCCGGATAATCCAGAATACGATACTTTAATGGAAGCAAAGGAAATTATCCGTGATAAGCAATCCATTACAACAGAAACAATTTTTGAAAATTACGATCTGTATTTAAATTACCTTCGTGGGGGACCTGGTTTTGGGGATCCGCTTGAGCGCAAGCCGAAAATGATTGAGGATGATTTAAATGAAGGACTGCTGCTGCCGCGTTATGCAGAAAGCGTTTACGGAGCAGTTGTCAGCAAAAATGAAAAAGGCAAGTATATCGTTGATGAAAAAGCGACAGAAAAACGCCGCAAAAAAATGAGAAAAGAGCGTCTAAAGCGCGGGGTTCCTGTAAAAGAATGGATGGAGCAGGAGAGACAAAAAATTCTAAACAAAGAAGCGGCTGTACAGGTTCGTCATATGTATGCCGGCAGCTTTGCCTTAAGTGAAAAATTTGCGAATGAGTTTAAACAGTTCTGGAATCTGCCGACAGAATGGCATTTATCAGAAGATGAGTTAGGTGTACCAACCTTCGGAGCAAAAATAAATCATCAGAAAAAAACGGGGTGAGAACATGGCACAATATGATCGTAAGACGATTGAAGAGCTGATCGACGGAACAATTGATTTTTACAAATTAAAAGAAATGCTTTCAAATTTTAAGGATACTGACCGATTTGATAAATATATCAGCATTTTGCAGGAAAGAGTTCCATGGGATGATCCAATTCTATTGCCGGCTGGACTTCACCTTTATATCGTTTTGAAGCCAGATGGCAAACGAGTCGTAAAGTGTGATTGCGGACATGAATTTTGTGAGGCAAGTGACAACTGGAAACTTCATGCGCTTATACACGTTCGTGATACAGAGGAAAAAATGGTGGAGCTGTATCCGAAGCTGCTTGCTCCAGATCCGGAGTGGCAGGTTATACGTGAATACTATTGCCCAAATTGTGCAAGTCAACTGGAGGTAGAAGCTGTAACACCTTGGTATCCAATCTTAAAAGATTTTGAACCAGATATTGATGCATTTTACAATGAATGGCTGAAGCGTCCGATACCTCAAGTGAAATAAACCATCAACCAGGAGTTCGTTTCTGACTAAAGTCTGACACAATCGAACAGCAAGTGGATAACCTAGTGTTTTCATCACAAAGGTTATCCACTTTTATTTAAAGCAGTTTTAAAAAAACTATAGAAAGTTGACACATTATTTCATTTTTAGAGAGAATACCATAAATAAACAGAATTTTTCACGACAAGCAGTTCAAAACGTATTGCTCAAAATTAATCTGTCGCATGCACACTTGAGCAAATGCGTTAAACATTTGACATCGTTTTGATAAAGCGATGGTGAACGCATGAATTTGATTCAAAAGATTAAAAATGCGAATCTAGACACTTGATATCTTCGAGTAAATACGTTAATAATTGTGGTAACACTTGTCACTTCCTTGCTTATCATCACTGGTGTGTAATTCCTTAAGAACTACGGGGGTGGTAAGTTTTTTGCTTTTAAAGCCCCGAATAAAGTATTTTTATAATCTATTTTCGAAAAATTTTGATAATATGTCCAAGAGGAGGGGGGAGTACATGGGCAATCCATATATATCTATTTTCTCTACGCACAACTTGCCAGATAAAAAAAGAGATTTGGAAACTTTATGGGAAATGTTTGTGGAAAGATCGTGGGAAGATAAAATATCGGGCAAAATACGAAAAAATGTTTTAGATTCTTGGAGCCGCTGTCAGGAAACTGGAGTTGACCCGATGCAATTGCAAACGAAGGCAGCTTTAACAGAATACGAATTAAATCATCTGTTAAAAGGATCTGAGCTATATCAAATTGCGAAACCGATTATTGATAATTTATTTTATAAGTTGAAAGGTACTCGGTATCTTATCACGCTGACGGATGAAAACGGTTGCATAATTTATTTAAAAGGTGAACCGTATGTTTTGCGGGAAGCGGAAAAAATGAATTTCACAGTTGGCATGGACTGGAGCGAAAATGCAGCAGGTACAAATGCGATTGGAACGTGTATCGTCACCCAAAATCCCATTCAAATTTTTTCTGCAGAACACTTTTGTCAAGGATGTCATCCATGGACATGTTCTTCAGCTCCTATCATTCATCCCTTCACAAAAGAGGTCATCGGTGTCATCGATTTTACAGGATTTTGGGAAGATGCTCAGCCTCATACACTTGGTTTAGCTGTATCCACTGCACAAGTGATTGAAAAACAGCTTGCATACGTCTATATGAAAGTGAATAACTATTTAATAGATTATTTTTTTCAATGCGCAAATAAATGGAAAAACGATCATATTCTAGTACTGAACCATGCCTTTTATGTTGTGAAGAGCAGTGAAAAGCTAAAGGAATTATTTAACCTGAAACATGCAGGAGATTTGGCGGTAAATCCTGATTTTCATCCTTTAATAAATGAGATGAAAAGGATGTCCAAATTCTCTGCGAAAAACGATATTTCCAGCGATTTGATGGTTCGAGATTTCAAGGTTTTAGCAATCGAGCCGATTCATTTTAAAGGGGAAGTTGCTGGATATATGGTCGTGTTGAAGGATAACAAAAAGGTATTCCGTACCACTGCGCGATACATTCTCAAGGATGAACCATGGAACGATATTATTGGGACATCGGATGCATTGTTAACAGCACTAAACAAATGTTATAAAGCTGCTCCTTCAAATGTTCCGATTCTTCTGTTGGGAGAAAGCGGTACAGGAAAGGAAAAAATTGCAAAATCAATACATCAATCTAGTCAGAGAAGAGACAAACCTTTTTTAGCAATAAACTGTGGCGCAATTCCGAAAGAATTGATTGGAAGTGAACTGTTCGGTTACGAAAGTGGAACTTTTACCGGAGGTTCGAAAGAAGGGAAGAAAGGAAAATTTGAGGAAGCAAACGAAGGAACCTTGTTTTTAGATGAAATCGGCGAGATGCCGCTAGATCTGCAAGTCCATTTGCTTAGGGTGCTGCAAGAAAAGGAGATTATGAGGCTGGGTTCATCTCAAACGATTCCAATTAATGTGAGAATTATTGCTGCAACGAATAAGAACTTATATGCCTTGTGTAAACAAGGGCTTTTTCGCGAAGACTTATTTTTTAGACTTAACGTTGTTACGGTTAATATTCCTCCTCTTCGTGAGCGAAGGGAAGATATTCCTCTGATTGCTGATTATTTCTTAAAAAAATTTGCAAAAAAGTATGCGAGAGAATCCCTTTCCATTGCGCAAGAAACTTTAAATTACTTTTTAGAATATTCGTGGCCCGGCAACATAAGAGAAATGCAAAATGTCATTGAGTATGCCGTCATATTTAGTGATTCTCCTGTTATTAGGATAGAAGACTTGCCGGCATACTTTATTGAAAACAGAATGAGCCTCTCCATCAATAACCAGCTTAAAGATTTATCTTTAATTGAAATCGAAGAGCAAAAAGTGCTTGTCAGGCTTTTAGAGGAAACAGGCTGGAATTTATCAGCTGTCGCCAAAAAAATGAATATTGCCAGGTCCACTCTTTATCGGAAGTTAAAAAAATATCAGCTAAAACAAACATAAGCCGATTTTCTCGCGTAAATACAATCATATTCACTAAACTCTTCACATGTCATCACATCTCAAATTTTTTAAAACAAAAAAATGCCTAGGCAAGGCGCCTTTTTTTACGGTGTCATAGTTAATAGAAGCTAGTGTGTTGAAAATAAAAAGATCCTCAAACAAAGCTATCATACCTTATCCATTCCTTCCATACAATTGAAATGAACGACGATCATGGGAGGATGGATGATGCAATTTTATTACGGTCAGCAAATGCCGCTTCGCATATTGGATGAAGCGGAGTTTTGGAAGCATCAAGAGGAAGAGCATACTGTTGTGATCCGAGAGCTGGTGGCAAATTTAGAGCAAAACTATGTAGATGCTTTGTTAAATTGGGAAGAAGAATTGTCGAAGACGCATCAAAAGGTTGTGCGCTATATTGAGTCTGTCATACGCTCCCCTTACTATATTCCAGCAAAGCTTTATCAACGAGTATTGAATTTGGTGTCATTTTGCTTAAAGCAAAGTCTCGATTTTATTAAATTATGCCGGCAAATTAAAACGGAAAGCGCTGCTGTTCGAAAAAATCCGACCGCCAAAGTTGTTTTGAACCATATTATTCGTGAATCAGAATATTTTGTCGGCATAGCGCAAGTGCTGTTGTATGGCAGCAAGTAAATTTTCAAGGGAATTCCTTTTTTGAAGGAGTTTCCTTTTTGTTTTCCTGGATTTTATTATTATATCTATGATATGCAATTTCGAGAGTATGAGGATATTTTTACATACTATGGAATACTAGTAAGAAAAATTTTATTTATAAAAACTTGCTGGAATATTGATTTTTATGCGGTTTTTACATTAACTAATTAGATATAGGAATTGTTATTGTTAGTTATAGGATTTAGTTAAAGACATCGGTTAGATTAAACCGGTGTCTTTAATTATAGAGGTTGTTATTTAGAAATGTTGAATTCTAAAATCACAGGGTAATTATTTTGGAGAGAAAAAGGGAGGAGTTCAGTATTTTAATTAATTGGTACAGGATTTGAGAAATGTCCGACATTTCTTTTGAAAAGCCGTTGACATTCTTTTATAGTTTCAGTAGGTTGATAGTAGGTTACAAAGGGTGGGATGTCAGTGAAGGCTTTTTTATTCAGAGTGTTCGTTTTTGCTGTTTTATGGACGTACTTTTTATTTTCAGCTTTTTTGGATCATTCAGCACATCTCACCTTATTGGTATTTTTAAGTGCTTGTACAATTGGCTGCTATTTTTTTCTGCCTGTTGTCAAAAATCCTCTTCTGTTGTACATCATCTTGGATCTCTTCATTTTGTCAGCGGGATGGCTTCAGTCTGCTGCAGGCAATCATGCCTCTCTTTTATTAATTTTATACCTTTATGTCGAAGCAATTTTTCAGCTGAAAAAACAGTCCTTTCGTCTGTTTGCCGTTATTCATGTTTTTGCTTCGATTCTCATCGCCTTATTCCTTCCTAATCCTTTTGAATGGCTGACGGCGTTTGCAATATTTACGTTCATTTCTGTTGTTTTAAATGAATATATCTTTGAAAGGAAGGAACAAAGGGAGCTGTATGAACAACTATTGGGAGAATATAGGAGATTAAAGCGTATCAGCTATGAAAACGAGCGGTCGGCCAGATTGGAAGAACGAACGAGAATTGCCCGTGATATTCATGATTCTGTCGGGCATAAATTAACGGCATTGCTGATGCAGCTTGAGATGCTTTCGATCAAAGAGAAAAGGAAGGAATATGAAGAATTAAAATCTTTAGTTCGCGAAAGTTTAGAGGAAACGAGACATGCAGTTAGGGCGCTAAAAATGGATGAAAGTGAAGGGATTTCGTCAGTGCTTCAGCTCATTCGCAAGCTGGAATCGGAAAGTCATATTATGGTGCATTTTACGACGAAGCAAGGGGTTTTGTCGGCCCGTCTTACTAATCAGCAAAATGTCGTTTTGTACCGAGTCATCCAAGAGGCGCTAACGAATGCGATGCGGCATGCGCAATCAAGGGAAGTGTATATCATATTAGGAAAAAATGCGATCGGTGACTTGGAATTTACGATAAAAAACCGGATATCGGATGCCAAACCGTTTCAAAAAGGCTTCGGTTTAACGAATATGAAAGAGCGTGTGAAAGAAGCTGGAGGAAGCTTGAACATATTTCAAACAAATGATGAGTTTGTTGTTCATGGGACTTTGCCAATAAAGGAGTATGAATGATGACCATCCGTATTTTACTTGTTGAAGATCAAGCCATTGTCCGCCAGGGTTTGAAAATGATGATCGAACAGGACGAGCAATTAAAAGTAGTCGCGGAAGCTGAGCATGGGTTAAAAGCAATCGAAATAATGGAAAAGACAATTGTAGATCTGATATTAATGGATATTCGCATGCCAGTTATGAACGGAGTAGAAGCGACTAAAAAAATAAAAGAGCGGTGGCCTGATGCGAAAATTCTTATTTTAACAACGTTTAATGATGAGGAATATGCCGTACAGACGTTGAAGGATGGGGCAAGTGGTTTTTTGCTGAAGACATCTGAACCGACAAAGCTGATTGATGCGATACATAGCTGCATGAAAGGCGGAATGTCCATTCATGAAGATGTAGCGGCAAAAATGGTACCGAAGCTGCTGGAAAAGCCAAAAAAAGAGATGGTGAACGTGCCTTTAACACCGCGTGAGCTGGCGATTGTGAAGCTTGTCGGCGAAGGAAAAACGAACAAAGAAATTGCGTCTGACCTTCATTTGTCCGTCGGAACTGTCAAAAACCATATGACGCAAATTTTAAATAAACTTGGGCTGCGGGATAGAACACAGCTCGCTATTTATGCCATTAAACATGATATTTGCTAGCTGTTTGATTAGGATCGGCTATTTAGGCCGGTCTTTTTTTGTATTGAAATAATGCCGTGAAATTTTAAAGCTCTATGTTAATGAAGCGTTCATAATTGAAAAATGTTTGCTTCGACTCGGAATGTTTGCTGATTTTCAGCGTTATTCCTAGAGACTTTGTAAATGTATGACCTAAGTCATAGTTTTTCAGTGAAAAGAGTGACTGCAGATAGTATGTGAGAAAGTGCGGACGCTGTAATATACAAATAGAACGTTGAGAGGGAGGATAAAAAATGCTGGAAGCTGTTGAAATAACGAAAAGGTTTAAACAAACGCATGCTGTAAACGGTGTGAATTTATTTTTGGAAAGAGGGGAAATCATCGGGCTTTTGGGGCCAAACGGCGCCGGCAAATCGACCACCATTTCAATTATTTCTACTCTGATTCCGCCGACAAGCGGTGATGTTCGTTTGCATAACGAAAGTGTCATCAAAAGGCCGGAAAAGCTCAGAAAAATTTTAGGGGTTGTACCGCAAGAAATTGCATTATATCCCGATTTATCAGCGCGGGAAAATTTGCTGTTTTTCGGCAAAATTTATCGGCTGTCAGGTTCGCAATTAAAACAGAAGGTAGAGGAAGTTTTGGAAATGATCGGTTTAACGGATCGCCAGCATGATCTTGTCAAAAATTTTTCAGGCGGAATGAAGAGAAGATTGAACATCGGGGCTGCCTTGCTGCACGAACCTGAATTGATCATTATGGATGAACCGACAGTCGGCATTGATCCGCAATCAAGAAATTATATTTTGGAAACGGTCAAAAGGTTAAATAAGGAGAAAAAAATGACCGTATTGTACACGAGCCATTATATGGAGGAAGTCGAATTTTTATGCAATCGCATTTACATTATGGATAAAGGGAATATTTTGGCGGCCGGTACTAAAGAGGAGATAAAAAATATTTTATCGGCAGAAAACACAACCCAAATTACTGTCGAGCGCGTGAACGATTCATTTATTCAAGCGCTGCGTGATCATCCGGTTGTCAATCGCGTGACTGTGCAAGATCGGGTAATTACCGTATTAACGCCAAAGGAAGCGAATGCTTTTTCCATATTGTTCAAAATTGCTGAGGAAACAAACACAATGTTGACATCTATCGAGATTAAAACACCTACTTTGGAAGATGTGTTTCTTCATTTAACTGGAAGAGCATTACGAAATTAAAAGGGTGATGACCATGATTGGACAATTTATTAAGAAACAATTTTTAATAATGATCCGCAATAAGCAGGAATTGCTTCTTCTATTAGTAATGCCGTTCACTCTTATATCTATTTTAGGTTTTGCGCTCACAAGTGTAATGGACAGTAAAAAAATGGATATTCAAGCGAAAGTAGCGATTGTCGAACATGGCAATGAACAAGAGGACTTCGAAAAATTCGCCAACGACGTAAAAAACGTGCAAATGCCGGATGAGGAAAAGGAATTTCTATTAAAACAAGTGGAAAAAATGATGCCTATTTCCATTTTAAAACAAGAAATTTTAGGCTCAAAAGAGCTGGAACCGTATATACAAATGGCAGAGTTTCAGCCTTCTGAATTGGAGGAAATCCGCGAAAATGACAAATATACAGTCATTGTTGAAGTGCCGGAGCATTTTTCATACACGTTGTTAAACCATTTAATATTTGGTGAGAAAACGAAGCCGAAGCTTAGTATATATGTCAACGAAGGCAAAGACATTACAGCCCAATTTGTTCAAGAGCTCATCACTGAATTTCAAGAGCAATATTCTTTGATTTCTAAACTGGATCAAGCTGGCTTAAACGAATCCCTTGAACTGCCTGTCGCAAAAGTAAAAGGAGAAATGGAAACCGTGACAAAACGGGAGCCGATTAATTCTTTTACTTATTATACAGTCGGCATAAGCGTTATGTTTGTGTTGTATCTGGCCTCGTATATTTCGTCTCATGCTTTGCAAGAAAAACAGTCGAACGCATTCCATCGTTTGTTGCTTGCCAATGTACCGAAAAATTTATACATGGCTGCTATTTTCATAACTTCCTTGATCATTGCCTTTTTTCAGCTCTCCTTGTTATATGCTTTAGCAGCCGTTTTTTACAGTGTCAAGTGGCCGGATCTCGTCTCGTTTATCATTGTTACGCTTGCTCTTTGTGTGGCAGTCGGAGGAATAGGAACCTTTTTAACATCATTGAGCTATCGAATAAATTCAGATAATGTTTCCATTTTCTTCTCAAGCGGAGTCGTTTCTATTTTGGCTTTTCTTGGCGGCAGCTATTTCCCGGTTTCGCAAATGTCGGAATTTATGCACAAATTGGGGGATATGACGCCAAATGGAGCCGGCATGACAGCTTATTTAAAAATTTTGCAAGGCTATGATCTGTCGCAATTTATTTGGCCTGTCATATACTTATGTCTTTTCGGTTTTGTTATGTTTGTATTGAGCTTGCTAGTTTTCCCAAAAAGGGGTGAAATGGCGTGATCGGAGTTTTGACAGCAAAGCTGCGTCTTTTTATCCGGAAGCCTTGGCTATTTTTAATGGTGTCGATCCTTTCTGTCGTTTTTGCTATGCTCATCAGTTCCGTAAACAAACAGACTATAGTTGTTCCAGTATACAGCGCGCTGCCTGAAAGTGAAGTGAAGGAAATCATTCGCTCTCTTGAGCAGTATAATCTATTTTCGTTTAAAAGGATGAAAAAAGAGGAAGTTGAAAAGCTGGTTGGCGAAGGTAAGGTGGAAGCAGGTGTGGAGCTTAAAAAGGACGATTTCCGCATAATCGTTGCTTCCAATACCCCCAATAGCTATTTGGTTCAGCAAACGGTTCAAAAAGTTTACGCAAAAGCATTACAATCCAAGTCGATCATCGATCAGGTGAAGGAAAAACAAGGAGAATCAAGCGCAAAGCAAGTGGCAAAATCGCTTGCGGAAGCGAAAAACGATCCGGTGTTTACCGTAGAGACAAAACATTTCCGTGCGGATGAAACTGTTATCATCAACAGCAAAATGCAATCGATTTTCGGCAGTGTCTTATTTTTTGTCATTTATACGATTGCGTACAACGTTTTTAATATATTAATGGAAAAGCGAAACGGCATTTGGGATCGAATGATTTTGTCGCCGGTCAAAAAATGGGAGATGTATGCCGGAAATTTAATTTACAGTTTTGCAACCGGCTATATTCAGGTGGCGCTCATTTTTGCAGTCTTTCACTTTGTGTTTGATGTAGATTTCAGCGATAAATTTTGGTTTGTGCTCGTATTGCTCATCCCTTATGTACTGGCAATTGTCGCAATATCAATTTTTATAGTAGGAATTGTCAATAATGAGCAGCAGTTTCATGCGGTGCTTCCGCTTGTTTCTGTCAGCATGGCGATGCTCGGAGGAGCTTATTGGCCGCTGGAAATTGTTTCTTCGGATGCACTTCTCTTGCTTTCAAAATTTGTCCCCGTAACGTATGGAATGGACCTGTTAAAAGGGGCGGTAGTTTACGGCTACTCATTCAGCGATTTGCTCTATCCGATGAGCATCCTATTCTTGATGGCTGTTGTGTTCATGGGGTTAGGGATCAACATTATGGAGCGGAAACGGGCTTAAGCGGTCAGCTTCCATTTGTAAATTATATGTGGCTCCCGCCTTAATCGTTGGCGGGAGCAAAATTTTGCATTTGTCGGCTGACAAGCTTTTGATACAACGGATGGGACTGCAAAAGTTCATCATGTGTTCCCTGACCGGTAATTTTACCATTTTCGAGGACGATGATTAAATCTGCATTAATAATAGTTGAAAGTCGATGGGCGATGACAAATGTTGTACGATTTTTCATAAGATGAAGGAGAGCGTTTTGCACTTTTTGCTCGGAGTTGCTGTCTAAATTGGATGTAGCTTCATCCAGCAGAAGAATTTTTGGATTTCTCAACAGTGCCCTCGCGATGGCAATGCGCTGACGCTGCCCACCGGATAGCTTGATCCCTCTTTCGCCGACTTCCGTTTCATAGCCGTCTTGCATTTGTTCGATGAATTCATCTGCATTGGCCAATTGCGCTGCTTTTCTCACTTCTTCTTCGCTGACTGTACGATTTAGGCCGTAGCAAATATTTTCACGAATCGTGCCAGACATAATCGGGCTTTCTTGAGAAACGTAACCGATCTGTTGGCGCCACTCAAAAAGCGGAAATTCGCGAATGTCGGTATTCCCTAATTTTATTGCCCCGTTTGTTGGCTGATAGAACCGTTCAATAAGGGAAAAAATAGTTGTTTTACCAGCACCGCTTGGTCCGACGATCGCGACGGTTTGGCCGGGCTTCACTTCAAAATGAACGTTTTGCAAAATCGTTTTTCCTTTTTCATAAGCAAACGAGATGTTTTGAAACACGATCGGTTTATGAACATCAATTCTTGTATTTCCATTATTATATTCTGTTTCTGTATTCAAAAGCTGCTGAATTCGTTCTGTCGCACCCATTGCCTTTTGGAAAGCTGTAAAAAATCCTGCCATTTGGCTAAAAGGTACAATAATTTGCACCATATATATTATGATGGCAACGAGCGAACCTGCGGATAATTCTCCTCTGGCAACACGAATTCCTCCATAGCCGATAATGACGACTAACACCGCCATAATAATCGTTGCCATTAAAGGTGAAATAATCGCTTGGATTTTTGCTTCCTTCAAGCCGAATCGGAACAACTGCTGAATTTTTTGATTTCCGTTTTGTTTTTCGACAGGTTCGGCAATGTTTGATTTTACCAACCGGATATCGCTCAGCACGCGGCCTAGATTGCCGCTGAAAGTGGCCATTTCGTCTTGGGTTTGCATGGAAATTTTATAGATTTTCTGTCCAAGTGGAAGAACCAATACGATAGCAAGCGGTACAAAAATAAACAGAATGAGCGTCATTTTCCAATCAATGATAATTAAAATAGCGACAGCCCCTAAGACCGTAACAATTCCTGAAACAAAATTAGCAAAATGCTCGGTCACAAGCGACTTTACTGTATAAGTGTCCTGTGTTATGCGGCTCATCAATTCTCCAGATTCATGGCGGTCAAAATAAGGTATCGGCAAATACAGCACATGGTTCCAAAGCTTTGAACGGATTTTTGCCACAATATATTCGCCAATATAAGACATAAGATAATAGGAGAAGCCTGATGTAGCTGACTGAAGAATAAAAACTGCAATCAATAAAAAGATTAAATGAGTTTCAATACTTGAAGTTGAAAAACGATCAATCAAATCCCGTGTAAAGATCGGAACGACTAATCCTGTAGCTGCTTCCAAAAGACTTAATGCGATTGCCGCAACAAAAATCCAGAAAGGAGGGTTAGCCATTTTTATCAGCTTTTTAAAATTTTGCCAGGAAGTTTGATTTTTTTCAAAATTCTCCACAACGAATCTCTCCTTTACGTTCGGGCCATTTTGAATCAGGATTGCTGGATAGCTTCTCTCCTTCTTAGTTTTATCTTAAAACCTGACGTAACGTTAGAATCAATATATTTTTTGAAAAAATTGATTTAAATTTTGAAATTGTATGGAAAGGAAGAATTGCGGCTGTCTAAGTGGAACAGATTTGACGGCTCAGTCCTTTTCATATCGTTAAAACGGTTACATGAAGCCCGCCTCTAAGCAAGTGGGAGGGGGTAGTTCATCGAAATATTTTAAAGAAAGAATTAATGAATCACTAAGTGCAAGAGAGAAGAGTTTGGCTTTGTGTTGCGCCGGCTAGTATCCAGCAAGCCCGGCCAAACAACGAAAAGCGAGCGCGGATCTTGACCTTTGATTATTTTTTCAATTTGAAAGGGATTTGCTTCTTGGTTGTCAAAATATATTTTTGTATCAAACATAGATGGGGAAGGAGAATTCATCATGAAAACTGCTGATTTATGCGATCAATATTTAGAAAAGCTTCAAGTTTGTAAATTGCCGCTTATCAGTTATGGGGGACAAAAGGAATTTTCAGGTCCAATTGCAACGGTTGAAGTGTTTGAAGATAATGTGCTAGTTCGTCAGGCTCTAGAAACGATCCCAAAAGGTTCAGTTCTTGTTGTGGATGGAAAAGGTTCACGAAACTGCGCGCTTTTAGGAGATCGTTTAGCTCAGATTGCATGTGAACGTGAATTATCTGGCGTGATTATAAATGGATGTATACGCGACTCCGCTGAAATTGCAACGATGCCGATTGGGGTAAAGGCACTCGGCACCTGTCCGGTTAAAAGTAAAAAAGAAGGGAAAGGAAGCCGTGATGTCGTACTTGAATTTGGTGAAGTGCGCTGGATCCCAAATGCGTATGTGTATGCTGACAGCGATGGCATTGTCGTTTCTGAAGTGTCGCTAAATATGAATATAGAATAATTTAATTGATTGCATACTGTCCTTACGTGGGACAACATAGTGATCTATACTTGAAAAGCTGTCAAACGATACAGAGGACGAAACGTAATGTCGAAAGGAAAAATGAGAATTTTTTGCGAATAACACGCGTTCAGACGCACCGTCAGCTTATATAAGTAACAATGAAGATCTAGACAAAAAGTCGACATTCGTATAAAAGAGTCGACTTTTTCCTTTTCATCATTTACGTCACTTTTATATTTGACGATTTATTACAATTATTGCTATTGCTGTTGCTTCTTCCAATCGCTTGAGTAAAAAATGGATGAATTTTTTGGTCACCGCTGCCTTTATCGTACTTTTAATGAACTCTCCTTTTTATTTAGAAAAATGCAGGAAAGTTATTCGCCATTTCTACTAATGTCATGATCACCGTTTTTTCTGTGAAAATTTTTACGCACGAACAGCTTCATTTGCGGCTTCCATCAGCACTTGCCCCGAAGAGGTTAAAATTTATAATGCCGCCTTCATAATTTTTTTCGCAGCAAGCATTTCTTGTTGATTGTCAATCCTAACTTCTCGTCCATTCATGTATCTTAATACAAATGAGGTGTAAACATTGGAAACATTTAATTGGCATAAAGAAGCAGAAAAAAACTGGAATGATCGGGCCGATTTTTGGAATCAAAGCAGTGAGGAAAGGTGGGAGCATGGCAACCGTAAAACGATTGTTCCTTTTATTTTAAAGCATATACCGAAAGGAAGTTATATCGCTGATTTAGGCTGCGGGGACGGATACGGTTCGCTTAAGCTTCATGAAGCAGGCTATCATGTTATTGGCATTGATTTCTCCAAGGAAATGATTGAAAAGGCGAAGTCGAGAGGAGAGAACGAGCATTTGCAATTTCTTCAAGGGGATTTAACGAAATTGCCGTTTCCTGATGAAACATTTTCAGGAGCAATGGCAATTAACTCGATTGAGTGGATAGAGAAGCCGCTGGAAGCTTTGAATGAAATGAGGCGAGTGTTAAAAAACGGTCATCTCCTTTGTGTAGGGCTGCTCGGTCCGACCGCTGCTCCGCGAATGCACAGCTATCGCCGATTATATGGAGAGCCAGTGATTTGCAATACAATGATGCCATGGGAGTTTGAAAAATTAGCGAAGGAAAACGGCTGGGAACTAGTTGATGGAGAAGGAGTTTATAAAAGCAGAGTCACTGAGAAACTAGTTGCCTCACTTTCAACGGAGTTAAAGCAGGCATTAACCTTCATGTGGTTATTCATGCTTCGTAAAGCTGAATAGCAAATGGGGACTTATTTTGTTGTAGTTGTTTAAAAAGAAACGAAAACAATATTTTACACATTCTATAAAAAATGTCCTAGGGGAAGATTCATTGGAACATTCTGATAGAATTCAATCATGGGCTGGACAGGAAAAGTAGGTCGTTACATTGCCAAAAAAGCGTTAGAAAGCGGCTGCCAAGTTCGTATGCTTGTTAGAAATCCAGATAAATTAGCATATCGTGATGACAGAATTTAGCTTATTAGGGGAGATGTTCAAAATATAAATTTTATTCGAATTCTCCTCAAAGACTGTAATATTGTTATAAATACCTTTGGACAGTCGGTAAAGGCTTTGCCGTTATATAGCAGTGTACCGAATAATGTCCTTGCGGTAATGCATGAATTTGGAATTAAAAGATACTAAGGGGTTACAGGTGCGGTCCCAACTATAAAAGGTGACAACAAGAAACTAATAAATAGAATAGGTGCAAAAATGCTTGAACTCTTATTTCCTAAGATGATGACAGACAAACGAAAAGAACTACACATTCTCGCAAATAGTGAGATTGACTGGACGCTTGTACGCTTACCATTTGTTGTTTAGGGGTCAGAAACGGGCAATATAAAGGAAAGCTTAACGGATATGCCGGGAATAAAAATTTCGAATGCTGATATAGCAAGATTTATTATTGATCAGATTCATGAAAAGAAGCCTTTTATTTCAAGCTGACTAAAAGCTATATGTGGGAAAGAAGCCATTTTTTTATAAAGCCATGAGTTATTTTGCTACTCGCTAATGATTGAAAATAATTTTTGGAATTCACTGTTTATTATAGAAAACTCACTGTCCACGCCATCCAAAATGAAACATGTTATATCGAAGCTTCAAGTACTACATGATAATGATAATAATCAATCCTTTTTGGTAGGCCCCTCTTTTAAAGTCCATGTTCAAAAAATGGATGCGGACCACACATATACAAAAATTTATTCATTCTGTCTGGTATGAAAAAATGGAAGTGATGCTTAAGCGGCGATTCAGGTCGTACCGTTCATCAAGCAACAAATTAAGAAACTAGAAAACAGATAAAAACGTAAAAATAATGATAAGGCTTAAGCCTTTGGCTTTCATGTTGTCACACTAGTTTCCGCCCTCCCATATTGTGCAGGTAGGAGGGTGAGAAGCATGCCAAATTATCGGATCATCGTTGACATTTCGGATCGCAAACTTTTTCTGTTGGATGGAAACAAAGTGATTAGGGGGTACCCAGTAGGAATAGGAAAAATTGTCACCGCGACGCCGATTGGTCGTTTTAAGATTGTCAATAAAGCTCCGAACCCAGGAGGGCCTTATGGTGTCTTATGGATGGGATTGTCGAAAAAACATTACGGCATTCATGGAACAAATGACCCTTCTTCGATCGGGAAAAGGGTGTCCAAAGGCTGCATTCGCATGCACAATCACGATATCATTGAATTGTCCAAATTCGTTCGAATCGGCACGATAGTTGATATAAGGCAATAAATAACAGCGACAACTAGCATCACAAGGTTTAGAGTATTGTTTAATAGGTTTTCCGTAAACTTGGACAGCTCTTGTTATATGTCATGATAGGAGCTGTCTGCCAGAAATAACATATTCAAATTTGCAAAAACGGAGGTTGATATTAATGAAAATCGTTATTAACGATACTGAATTGGAGGTAATAAAAGGCGATATTACAAAGTGTACTGTTGACGCGATTGTTAATGCGGCTAACAACGGACTTTTGGGAGGCGGGGGTGTCGACGGCGCGATCCATAGAGCAGGCGGGCCGGAGATTATGGAGGAATGCAAAAAGATCAGGGAAAGAACAGGAGGATGTCCGACCGGGGAAGCAGTTATTACTACTGCAGGAAATTTGCCCGCCAAATACGTTATTCATACTGTCGGACCAATATGGAAGGGAGGAGCCTATCAAGAAAGGGAGCTGCTAAGAAATTGCTACATAAACTCCTTAAAGCTTGCGGAAGAGCATTTCGTGAAAACGATCGCATTTCCAAATATCAGTACTGGTGTTTATCGTTTTCCAAAGCATGAAGCGGCCCAAATTGCTTTAGAGACCGTTAAGGAGTGTATTCAAAATCAATTCATCCGAAGCATTCAATCAATATTGTTCGTTTGTTTTGATGACGAAAATTATCATATTTACAAGACGATGATCAGATAGGAAAAAACTCTTTTTTCGAATCAATGTCCACCATACAAAAAGCATTTATTCGTTGGGCTTTAATAGTAAACAATAAGTTTTTGCGACATATTTATCAAAATATGCAGCGTTGAGACGAAAATATCCATCGCCCGTTTCGTTTATAATGAAACTTTTTCAATGAATGCAGAAATTTCGAAGTCGGAATACAACATTTGATGATTTTCAAAGCGATCAACTTCAAAGGTCGCAGTATTCCAAAAAATTTTTTCCATAAAACATCAAGCAATCGGCAGTTGTTTATTTTTATGTGAAACGTGCACAGTGAATATGAAAATACGAACGACTTTGGAGATGAATTCAATGTATTTGAAAAGCCTCGAAATTTTAAGAAATAAAGATATTGATTTAAATAGCTACCCGTTTTCGATTCCTGCAATAAAAAATTTAAAATCCATTTCGTTTCGTTCCAATATTACTTTTTTTGTCGGGGAAAACGGTTCCGGAAAATCAACGCTCCTTGAGGCAATAGCTTATCAGTGTGGCTTTAATACAGCCGGAGGAGGCAAAAACAATAATTTTCATGTAGATGCTTCCGATGCGGCCCTTGGGGAATACATACGGCTGTCATGGATGCCAAAAGTGACGAACGGGTTTTTTTTGCGAGCTGAGACCTTTTATCATTTTGCGTCGTATCTCGATACAATTCCTGAAAGTCTCCCTTATTATGGAGGCCGTTCTCTTCACAAACAGTCGCACGGGGAAGCTTTTCTCTCACTTTTAACAAATCGTTTTGGAAAAAAAGCGATCTATCTGTTGGATGAGCCTGAAGCAGCACTTTCACCTGCTAGACAGCTGACTTTATTAAGGATCATAAAAGATTTGGAAAACGATGCGCAGTTTATTATTTCTACTCATTCTCCCATTTTACTCGGCTATCCAAATGCCCAAATCTTAAATTTTGATGAACATCCGTTAAAGGAAGTAAAATATGAAGAAACTATGCATTATATTATTACTAGGCGGTTTCTCGAAAATAGAAAAAAGGTGTTAAGTGAACTGTTTAACGATTGAGACACAACAGCCTGTGTTGGAGATGCCGTCCATTTATATTTTTCATCACATCACTCACCCTAAAATATTCTGCTTTTGGAGAGGTATAAACAATGAACACAAAAACAAACGCAATGCGAATTCTTGATAAAGAAAAAATACAATACAACGTGATTACTTACGATGTCCAAAAGGGGAAGGTTGATGGGATTTCTGTTGCACAAATGATTGGCAGAAGCCCTGAATCAGTATATAAAACATTAGTTGCTAAGAGCAGCGCCGGCAACATTTATGTATTTGTCATCCCTGTTGAGGCAGAATTAGATTTAAAAAAAGCTGCGAAAATAACAGGAGAGAAAAAAATCGAAATGCTGCCAGTAAAAGATTTACAAAAATGGACAGGCTATATCCGCGGAGGCTGTTCGCCGATCGGCATGAAGAAACATTACCCGACGATTATCGATTCAACTGCATTGGAACACGATCATATTATTGTCAGCGGGGGCAAAATCGGCGTGCAAATGGAGCTCAGCGTCAAAGATTTGCAGCAAGTAACAGAAGCGAAGCTGGAAGATGTGACGAAATAACAAAAATAGCCGAATTTTATAAGATGTGGTTGTTGTTTTACACTTCGAAAAGAAAGTGAAGGAATTTTACTGAATAAAATAGAAGATTAAGGTGATAACAAGGATAAAGCCTCGTGTTGAAATTCGAAAGAAATGGAGGGCAAGCATAATGGATTTATTCAAAAAGGGATTGGCGTTCGGACTTGGTTTAGCTGTAGCAAGCAAAGAACAAGTGAAAAAGTTTGTAGATGAACTCGTGAAAAAAGGCGAGATATCGATTGAAGAATCAAAAGAAGTTTTTAACCAGCTAATCAAGCGCGGTGAAGAAGAAAAAACTGAACTGCAGCGTCTTGTTCGAGATCAAGTGGCTCAGGTGATCAACAAACTAGATATAGCAACGAAAGAGGATATCCGAGAACTGGAAGAAAAGATTCGCAAATTGGAAAAGGAAGATGAGTAAAAGAGGACCTGTTAAAAGGTCCTTTGTTGTTGAGGAGGCGGTAAAGTGGTCGGAAAAAGGATGCGGCATATTGGCCGTTATCGGGATATCGCGTCTGCTTTAATTCGAAATGGATTTGGATTCGTCGTAGAGGAAATGGGTATTTCGCAATTTCTTTCTTTGCCGCAAAAAGCTTTTTTTGGCAGAAAAACTGAGCATCATTCCAAAACGATAGGTGAACGGGTAAGGCTTGTATTGGAAGAATTAGGCCCGACATTTATAAAATTAGGTCAAATTGCGAGCACCCGTCCTGATTTGCTGCCGGAGGAGATTATTAGTGAATTGGAAAAATTGCAGGATCGAGTTCCGCCTTTTTCTTTTGATGAGGTGCGTGAGATTGTTCAATCAGAATTGGGCGGTGAAATAGAAAAAATTTTTCGGCACTTTGATCATGCTCCGTTAGCTGCTGCTTCAATAGGACAAGTTCATCAAGCTGTTTTGCATTCGGGTGAAAAAGTGGCTATAAAAATTCAACGCCCTCATATTTCGAATGTGATTGAAACGGACTTAGAAATTCTTCAAGATTTAGCGGTATTAGCGGAGCATAGGCTAAAATGGGCTGCAAAGTATCAGGTCAGGGACATGATTGAAGAGTTTTCAAAGGCTCTTCGTGCTGAGCTCGATTATACCATTGAAGCCCGAAATGCAGACAAATTTTCTAAACAGAGTGCAAATGAACAAGCTGTCTACATTCCGAAAGTGTTTTGGGAGTACTCGACGAAAAGAGTATTAACAATGGAATATGTAGAAGGAATTAAACTAAATGAGATTGAAAAACTAAAAACAAATGGATACCATTTGGATCATATTACAGAAATTTTATCAAAAGAAATTTTCCGGCAAATATTTATAGATGGTTTTTTTCATGCCGATCCCCATCCTGGAAATGTCATCATTAAGCAGGGCGGAATCATTGCCTTCATTGATTTCGGAATGACCGGCCGGCTTACATCGGACATGAAGCATCATTTCTCATCATTAGTGATTTCTTTAATGAGGCAGAGTACGGATGGCGTCATGAAAGCCATTTTGCGCATGGGCATCGTTCCTGAAGATATCGATTTAAAGCAATTGAGAGCGGACATCGAAGATTTACGGGAAAAGTATTACGGTGTTCCGTTACACCAAGTCAGCATCGGTGAAGCTGTGAACGACCTTTTTCGAGCAGCTTTCAAACATTCCATCAAAATCCCTTCTGATTTAACACTACTAGGAAAAACGCTTTTGACGGTTGAAGGCGTGGTCGAAAAATTGAATCCTGATTTTAGAATTATCGATGTTGCTGAGCCTTTTGGTCGCCGGCTGGCAAAGGAGCGCTTGCATCCGAAGTATATCGCTGAAAATGCATGGAAACACGTAACAGATTATACAGAACTGCTAATGGATTTTCCAGCTTATGTAGCAGAGATCGCTTCTTTAATGAAGCGGGGCAGACTCCGCCATGAGATCACGATTCCGGAATTGGATCTTTTTCTGAAAAAACTTGACCGCATCAGCAATCGGTTATCGTTCAGCATCGTGTTATTGGCATTCAGTATTATTATGGTAGGGATTATTATTGGTTCTTCAATGGGAAGGCAATCAACACTGCTTTGGAAAATTCCAGCGATTGAAATCGGTTTTGGCGTAGCAACGCTCATGTTTTTGTGGCTGTTATTTTCCATTTTTAAGTCAGGACGGTTTTAGTCAAAAAGAGCCGTCCAGAAAGTCAAATCCCCATTGAAAACAAAAAATCATTAACGGTGATATATCAACGTTTTCTAAAACATTAATTCATATCTCCAAAAGAATTTAAAAAAGTACTTGACTAAATGTAAGAAAGGGGTGTCAATAAGCCGAAAAAACGACTTATTAGACAGCCCCTTTTATTAACGCGGAGATGTGATGATAAATGTTTTTTGCCGCTCTTTATAGTATTTCGTACTTTTTATAAAAAGCTCCCAGCTCTCCTTTATAGTTTTTTTGCCAAGGCTTGTCTTTCCCGCAATAATGGATAAAAACAGTATTCTCTTTTATCCACTCCATCCCATGCTTTGCATTTGGAAGCAATTTAATAATTTCATAATATCTTGCATCATAATTGTATCGATAACAATCAACAGGTTTAATTTTATCCCAGTATAAAGCATTGAGCACATCTTGATCAGGAAGGACAAGCTTTAAACGGTTTTCATTAATAAATGCATAAATATCTTCCAATTTCACTTCTTTCCGAATCCGTTCCAAATTCATAAGCAAAACGCCCGTATTAAAATATCCTTTCGCATTCGGGGTTTTAAGCCTTAATTTATTAAAAAGGTTGGCAACTTTTGTAGAGTGTGTATGTTCAGAAGCAATAAACAAGCAATTTTCAAAATCACTATAGTAAAAATCTTTGATGGGATTGATTACAACGATGTCGGGATCAAGGTACAGAATTCGGTCCAAATCGTCGGGCAAAAATTGATGGGAAGCTAATCGATAATACATTTCTGATGTATAATGGCGAAAAACGGGTGCATCTTCAAAGAGCTTAGGATCTACGTATATTGGATATAAACTTTGGTTATGACGTTTTACAAATTGATCCAATTCGTATAAATCTTGATCGGAAATATTTGAATACATGATATATATCGAAAATTTTTCTTCAATATTATTTTGGAATAATGAATTTAACATAACTTTCAGCGGGGGAATATAATTTGAATTCAGTGTGACAAGAATATTGATCATTTGTACCATCCTCGCAAAAGATCGTAGCAAAATTTTTAAAAGCGTGGATAAAGCCACAGCTATTTAACAAATTACCATCAACGTTTTCATTTTTCAAATAAAATTTGTACGCAGCATTTGTTTTTGCTTAAATTGAATTATAGCATGTTTTTCATTTTTCGAAATATTGACACAAGCTTCTTCAAAAAGGAGGAGTTCTCTTTGACAGAATCAAAACGGGAAAAATTAATGAGAAAGATTGAAAATCATTTGCGAAAAACGGCTAGACATCTAGTGAAAATTGATACGGAGGAAGAGGCATTGCAATTTTTGGCTGATTCCTTCCGCTCCCAGTTTTCATGTGATTTTGTCGGCATCATTTTACAAGAGGGAGAGGAGCTGAGTTTGAAAGTTTGGAGCGGAGATTTGCAGAAAATAACGGAATCCTTTCCGCTGCAGGTTCAAAACTGTTCGCCGAATCTCCTTCACCAAAGCTTAACATATGATAAAGCAGAGCAAGCAGGCGACTGTCAGTTTACCAATTTAATGAAAAAAGAAAAAGTAAAAACGTGGTTTACAGTTCCTCTCAAAGACGATATGAGCAGCTTGGGCTTTTGCATTATTGCTTATCTTGACTACGTACCTCTGTTGGATATGAAGGCCCATTTTGACGAATTCGGCAAAGATGTAGCTGTTGCGATTGCAATGGCGAAACAAAAAGAAGCACAAATTAAAAAAATCGAAGGGATCGAGTGGATCAGCAAAAATTTGTCGCTTGATGTTCCGCTTGAAAAAAATATTGAAACACTTGTGGAACGCGCCGGAAAAGGAACTAATGCAAGGATGGCTTGTATTTATTTATATAACGAAAAAGAAAACCATTTTATTTTTCAGCCTCCATCCTATGGTCCATTTGAAAAACCGGAACGGATTAATATTGAAACAAATTATGTTTTAAAAGAATACTTTCCGTTTTTGGATACTCCAGGCGGGTCTGAACTGACCGTTCCATTAATATTTGATTTGAAAACAATCGGTGTGCTTCATGTAGAAGGGAAACAAAAGGGAGTTTTTAATGAAGATGATTTGGAGATATTAAAGCTGCTTTCCAATCATATTGCCGCTATTTTGGAAAATGCCCGTTTATATAAAAACGAAAAGGAGCATAAAGAACGTCTTTACTTTCTGCTTGATTATCAGCACGCTCTTGTGAAAGAAACAGTAGAGCATGATAATTTTGACGGTATTACTTCTGCTTTAAGAAGTCTTTTTTCCAAATCCGTCCTTTTGTTCGACCGTTTTATGAGGCCGATTTCTTGTTCCTTCCATCATTATGATTTATCAAATAAAGATGTAGAAAGGCTGATGAGCAGCGGAAATAAAGAGAGATTGATAGAAAACGGAAGGAAAATCCACATCCAATTGGATGACGGGGAAGAGCTTCATTTCAGGCTGTGGAAGGTGAACGGCGGAGGAAATTTGCTTGGGTTTTTGGCTGTTGAAATTGGCGAAAATGACATGGATGAATTTGACCAGCTGACAATTGATTTGGCAAGAAATATTTGTTCGATCCAATTTATCAAGCAGAAGCTTGTTTTGGATACAAAAGAGCAGGTAAAGGATAGCTTTGTCAGCAAATTGCTTGTGGAACGTATAGAGGATCAAGAGCGGATTTTACAATATGCGAATTTATTCCAATGGAACTTATTTCATCAGCACCGATTAGCGGTGTTGTCGATTTTATTAGATAAGAAGGAAACGGAAAACAGTAATTTGCTTGTTCAACAATCTAAAAAAACATTGATTTGGGACCAGTTGAAAACACAAATTTCCCGTTTCAGCAAAGAAATTATCATGGCGACAAACGATGGAAACTATATATTGATTGTTCCGGTAAAAGTAGAAGGCAAGCATCCAAAAAACTATTGGAGAGAATTTTATAGAAATATAAAAAATTGGGTTCGAGAAGGCAATATTGAATGCCAAGTATTCATGGGGATCGGCGGTAAAACTGAAAATTTAAATGATTATTATATTAGCTATCAGCAGGCTATCCAAGCTTTGAATGTCGTGTTTCACAGGTTTCGCCAAAAAGGGTTTGCTTTGTTTGAGGAATTGGGCGCTTACACTATTTTACATCATTTAGATAATAAAGAAGCGGTGGAATTTTTCATCAAAAGGCATCTTGAACCGTTATTGAATTATTCGGAAGGGAAAAGTATGGATTTATTCCATACGCTGCGAGTATTCCTTTATAACAACGGAAATATTAAAAATTCGGCAGAAGAGCTGTTTATTCATCGAAGCTCCCTTCTTTATCGTCTTGAAAAGATTGAATCGCTGCTGGAAATTGATTTAAATGATGCTGATCATCGATTCAATATGATGATGGCTTATAAGCTTTATGATCTGTATTATTCAAAAACAACTGAAAGAATATAAAAGCGCCGCAGCGTTTTTTCCACAAAATTGTTGATAGAAGAGAAGCTTTTTCCGTATTTTGTAGGTGTTTATTTCATTTTATATTTTCTATAATAATTTACAGAATATTAATAAAGTTATGTTTTTAAAAGTCCTGCGGTAATATGTCAAGGTGAAAAATCATAGAAATTGGAAATTCCCTTGTCCGATGATCCGAAAAAAGGCAATACTGAAGAAACCCAGTATTGGTACATGTAATAAACTGGGTCTAAAGGTTGATATTGGTATACCAGATCGATCCTCTTATCGATCTTCCCCCTTTCTTGGCGTGTAGATTTGACCGTTGCGTAGCAGCGCATCGATCACACGCACGAGTTTTCTAGCGGTGAGGACGAGGGCTCGTTTATGTTGGTGTTTGGGCACTTCCTCATACTTCTTCCGGTAGTACGCACGAAACGTCGCATCATGCCGTTGCACCGAGTTGGCAGCCTCCACTAGGTAGTAACGGAGATAGCGATTGCCGGAACGAATGAGGGAGGTGTCCTCGGCTTGAAAACGGCCCGATTGGTGCTTGGACCATGTCAAGCCGGCATATTTTGCCAAGGCGGCCTGGTTGTGAAACCGCTCGATTTGCCCGATTTCGGCCAGGATGCCTGCGGTATAAACCGGTCCGATGCCTGGGATGGTTTGCAGTGTGTTCGGAATGCCTTCAAGATGGCGGGTAATGGCTTTATCGAGCTCTTTGAGCTGCGATTGCAGGCTGCGGATTGATTGAATCGACAGCCCTAACAGCAAGTCGATGGAATCCTCGACACACTTGGACAACCGATACGACGAACGGGCCGCCTTTTGAATCGACTGGCGATGCATTCCGGATCGGCAAAGCGATTGCGCCCTTTTTGGCGCAGGAAGTCGGCCAACTGCTTGACATCCATTTGGCAGATGTCATCGAGGCTCCACGACTCAAGCAGCAGTTCGAGAATGGCATGTCCGAAGATCGAACTGTCCACCTCTTGGGTAAAGGAACTGCATTTGTAAAACAAGTGCTGGAGAAAATACTGTTTCTCACGGGTTAACTGGTGGACGAGATGATATCGCATGCGTGTCAGTCGCTGAAGCGCGAGAAACTGCTCCTTGAGGACAGCCGTCATCTTCAGACGGCCGAAGCGAAGCCGATCCGCAATGATCCAAGCATCGATGTCATCCGTTTTCTCCAAGTCGACATAGGCTTCTTTAAACTTGCGAATGAGCTTTGGATTGATCGTAAACACCTTGACGTTCCAAGCCTGCAAGGCCTCCTGCTGGTGGAAAAACATAGCTGGATGCCAACTGTAGACCGAGGTGGCTTCCATCCCGATGAGAATTTCGGTTGGCTTTCGCTTGTTAGCCCACAGGAGGATTTGATCCCGAAGGAAGGTGGCGCCCAGAAGATGATTATCCACTTTGAAGCGTGCGCACGTATTTCCTTCATGATCCATAATGCAGGTGGCTAAGTCGCGTGAGCTCACGTCGATCCCGACGTAGAGTTTCATGAGATCACCTCCTATTGTTGTAGGATCGAGGGGTTGGACTCTTCGGGATGCCCCCGGATCGCGCCTGTTGACCAGTCACCCTCGCATATGAGAACTCACGTTGGACCATGGGCTGCCCTGGAAGCTGCTCCTTCCAGCATGGGGAAAACCAACGGGAACAGCCTGCGGGTTAGACGTCCAAACAGGGGCCGGGGAGACAGACTTTACAAGTAGTCGAAGCTACAGGAGTGAGAAGAGTATCCCCGATGATCCTAAGACCATTATCCAGGAACATTGAGAAAAGTCCAACCCCGGTACGCTGAACCCTTTGTGGGAGGGGCGCGCCCCTCCCACAAAGGTAACCACCCAAGATATGCGATTGTCAAGGAGCGTATCGGACTGGAAATTCGATAAAAAAACTTTCTGAAACTTAGTATACGAGGAGTTGTGACTATGACGATATCTAAAGTCGGGGTAGTTGGAGCAGGCTCGATGGGAAGCGGCATCGCCAATTTGGCCGCCATTTCAGGATTTCAAGTTATCTTGCATGATGTCGAACAAAAATTTCTTGATAACGGCTTATCAAGAATAAATAAATTTATGGAAAAAAGCGTTGCAAAAGGAAAAATGACCGAAGAGCAAAAAAAGGAAGTTTTGGAACGAATTCAAGTTACGACAAATTTGGAGGATTTTAAACAGGCTGATATTGTGATTGAAGCTGTTATAGAAGATTTGGAAGTAAAAAAAAGCGTTTTCGCGAAATTGGATCAAATTACATCTGACCATGTGATTTTGGCAACAAATACTTCTTCCATGTCCATAACAGAGATTGCGTCTGCAACGAACAGGCCGGAACGCGTCGCAGGAATGCATTTCTTCAATCCTGCGCAGATCATGAAATTAGTGGAAGTTGTTCGAGGATATAAAACAAGCGATGAAACAGTAGTAGAACTGAAGGAATTTGCGAAAAAGCTGAATAAAGAGCCGGTGGAAGTGAAAAAAGACACTCCAGGATTTATTGTCAACCGTATTATGATTCCGCAATTTATTGAAGCGATTAAGCTGCTCGAAGAAGGGGTAGCTACAGCGGAAGATATTGATAAAGCGGTTACGCTCGGGCTGAACTATCCTATGGGGCCGTTCACACTTCAAGATTTTGCCGGTGTTGATATCGGCTACTACGTAATGGAATATATGAAAAATGAGTTTAATGATAACCGCTTCGCACCTCCAATGCTTCTAAAGCAATTAGTAAGAGCAGGAAGACTTGGAAGGAAAACAGGAGCCGGTTTTTACGACTATGACTAATCATGAGAATGGGGGACTGAAGATGAGCTTGGAATTTTTAACATGCGATATTGAACAGCATGTAGCAGTTGTCACCATCAACCGCCCGCCTGTCAACCCGCTGAATTCAAAAGTATTTAAAGAGCTTGTAACCATTTTTAACGAGCTGGAAGAAAACAGCCAAGTAAGAGTCATTATTTTAACAGGCAGCGGTGAAAAAGCATTTGTTGCCGGAGCAGATATTAACGAAATGGCTGATCTCGATCTTGTTGGCATGATGAATATGAACCGTGTGTCAAGGGAAGCTTTTTCAAAAATTGAAAACGCATCCAAACCTGTCATTGCTGCCATTAACGGTCTTGCTTTAGGCGGAGGCTTAGAGCTTGCATTGGCTTGTGACCTGCGGATTTGCTCGGAAAAAGCTAAATTTGCTTTCCCTGAAGTCGGTCTTGGCATTATTCCTGGCGGCGGAGGCACCCAGCGTCTGCAAAAAATTGTCGGTCAAGGCATTGCTAAAGAATTACTTTATTTTGGCGACATGTTTGATGCTAACAGAGCGTTGGAGCTTCATATAGTGAACAAAGTTGTACCTGGCGAGGAACTGCTGGCAACTGCCAAACAATGGGCAGAAAAGCTAGCCCAAAAACCGCCTGTAGCTCTTCGTATGCTGAAAATAGCTGTCAATGCTGGCAGCAATGCTGATCTGGAAACAGGATTGACCCTTGAAGCATCTAGTTTTGCCAATGCCTTTTCAACAGAAGATCGAAAAGAAGGATTGAAAGCGTTTGTAGAAAAGCGCAAGCCGGTTTACGTTGGAAAATAATAAAAGCGATACAACCGACTTCATGTAGAAAAGGTTATTTTATATAGAAAAAGTCATCGAACGAACAAATCATGTAATTTCACGAAGTGTCCGATATGAAATGACTCAGGATGCTTCGTGTCTTACATGTTTTGAATATTTGCGTAAGAGGAGATGGCGAAGCAATGAACAATTATTTGTTTTCGGTGTACGAGTTGGTAGAACATACGGTGAAAGCCTATAAAGATAAAGAAGTGCTCTATGACCTGAAAAACAGATTGACCTATGGCGAATTTTTTCAAGAAGCTAATCGGCTGGCTGCGGGTTTGAAAAAGCTGGGGATCAACAAGGGAGATCGAGTCGCTGTTTGCTTGCCAAACTGGAACGAAACAGCCGTTATTTTTGTAGCAGCGGCCAAAATAGGTGCCATTCTAGTTCCGTTTAATCCGAAGTATAAGCATCACGAAGTGGAATACATTCTCAAAAATTCGGAGCCAAAAGTGTTGTTTGTAACGGAACAGTTTGATGAAAACATTGGATTTAAGCAAGCGTTCCAAGTTGTAAAAACTTTGATTTCTGTTCGTTTTGAACATCCTGATCTATTATCCTATCAAGAAGTAGCGTCTTCCGCGTCAGAAGATGCTCCAGCTGAAAAGCTTGATGTCAACAACGATTTGTTTTGTTTATTGTATACATCAGGAACGACAGGCATTCCGAAAGGTGTAATGATCAGCCATCGCGCCATTGTTCAATCAGCTAATATTATGGCTAAAACGATTAGATGTACTGAAAAAGATGTGTTTATCGTTCCTGCTCCTTTATTCCATATTTTTGGAATGGCCGTCAATTTGTTTTGTGCGATCTCTTGCGGCGCAAGAATCATTTTGCAAGAGAAATATCATCCGAAGGAAACATTAAAATTAATTGAACAGGAAAAAGTGACGATCAAACAAGGAGTTCCCGCCATGTTTATAAAAGAATTAGAACAAGAAGATTTTGAAGATTATGACCTTTCTTCATTGCGAGCGGGTATTGTCGGGGCATCACCTATTCCACCAAACAAAGTGAAAGAAATTCGGGAGCGGATGGGAATAAACTTGTGCCAATCATACGGAATTACCGAAACAGGATCTGTTACTGCGACTGACTATGATGAACAGGATGAACGAGTGATATTGGAAACTGTAGGAAAACCGATCGAAGGTGTAAAGCTGAAAATTGTAGACGAAAATCGGCAGGAGCTCCCTCCAGGTGAAGTTGGTGAAATTGCCATCCACAGCTTTGGCACCATGAAAGGGTATTACAAAATGAAGGAACAAACAGAGCAGGTTTTGGATAAAGAAGGATGGTTTTATACGGGAGATCTCGGAGTATTGGATGAAAAAGGAAACCTTCGTTTCGTCGGGCGAAAAAAAGAAATGATCATTCGTGGAGGCTTCAACATTTATCCGCAGGAAGTCGAGGCAGTTTTAACTAAACACCCTCAAGTTGTCGAAGCAGCTGTCATAGGCTTGCCTGATGAAGTAATGGGCGAATCAGTTTGTGCTGTTATAAAGCTGAAAAAAGGCGCAGCTTGCACAGAGGAAGAATTAAAAGAGTTTGTTAAAGCGCAAATGGCATCATACAAAGTTCCAAACAAAATTATTTTCACAGAAGATTTTCCTGTCACAGCGAGCGGTAAAATTCAAAAGGTAAGACTGAAAGACCAAGTGATGGAAAAATTTAATTTCGATGCGTAAATGGTTCGATGAAAAGAAGAGTTTAAGAACAGCTTATCGGCTGAAACATTGAAACTCCGGCGATTATGATTTGGAAAATATCAGGATATCTTATGAAGCTGAGCATCAATTTCCATATAATGTTTCCTGTTGGTTTCTTTACACTGCCGGCCGGCATTATTTATGTAACTCGTCGTAACGGACAGTTTTGCCATGGTATTGAAGTTATTCATGCGTTTGATGTCCATGCTGCGATTTGGAAGCTGGTTTATTGACTGAATAAACGAGTTATAATTTCCGAAAATTCAGATAAAATAACAATATCTCAAATCTATTATTTTTACTTCCAATCTTTTAAAATTTGAAAACGATTGCAAAAAATGTTCATAAGCGTTTGGTGATTGTGCATGCTCATTTGATTTCATTTGCGAGATCCGGATTTTCTTAATCTTTTGGTGGCTCCCTGCTTCTATTCTTGTCTTTTTTCGATATTGCAGCAGCAATTACTTACCTTCCATATAAATTGTCGTCTCATGATGAGTTTTTCAGCCGTTATTTCGGCTGGCTCCGCCTCTTTTTTTGGACGCAAAGGAAAAGTGATGTATGATTTGGAATTTCCCGCTATTCTTTCGTGCCTTTAGCTTTTGTTCTTTCCATTAAGTATGTGATGCCATTATGTTTTGCGCTTCCATTCAGCAAGCTTATACAGATGCCGGTAGTTATGGGGACTGTTTTCAGCTTATTGGAGCAAATGCACTTTTCTTGATTTTGCTCTAATAACAGATGAAGCAGCTTTGGGAGAAAAATGAATGGTAAAAAACAGAGGTGTTATAAAATGGAACAATTTTCAAGTAACCCTTTTTTGAAAAAAGTGATTTCTTTAGATGATATATTTACACCGGAGAATTTTACTGAAGAACATCGCATGATAGCTAGTACTGCATCAGCCTATGTGGAACAAGAAGTTTTGCCTGTTTTGCCGGAAATAGAAAAACAACAATTTGATCAATCGATTGAGCTCTTGAGAAAAGCAGGAGAATTAGGTCTATTAGGATCAGATGTGCCTGAAGAATACGGAGGGCTTGATTTAGACAAAATCAGCTCGGTTATCATCATGGAGGAAATTGGAAAGACGAGATCTTTCTCAACAACATTTGGAGGGCAAATTGGAATTGGCTCCCTTCCGATTGTGTATTATGGAACAGACGAACAAAAGGAAAAATATTTGCCTTACGTAGTTAGCGGCGAAAAAATTGGTGCGTATGCATTGACAGAACCGTCGGCAGGAACAGATGCCTTAAGTATCAAAACGACAGCACGATTGTCTGATGACGGCAAGTACTATTTAATTAATGGCGAAAAACAATTTATTACTAATGCATCTTTTGCAGATTTCTTTATTTTGTACGCGAAAGTGGACGGTGAGAAGTTCACCGCCTTTATTGTCGATAAAAACAGTGAAGGGATTACAATAGGGCCGGAAGAAAAGAAAATGGGTTTAAAAGGCTCTTCAACAACACCGGTCATTTTGGAGGATGTAAAAGTTCCGGTTGAAAATGTATTAGGGGAAATTGGCAGGGGACATTTGATTGCGTTTAACATTTTGAATAACGGCCGCCATAAAATATCAGCGGCAAGCCTCGGCATGGCAAAAAGAGCATTGGAGCTCGCCGTTCAGCATGTAACAGAGCGGAAACAATTTAATCGGCTGCTGTCGCAATTTCCGTTAATTCAAGAAAAAATAGCCGACATAGCTGCAAAAATATTTACGATTGAAAGCATGGTATATCGTTCTGCCGGCGAGTTGGATCGGGGATATCAGTACTGTAAAGAAAATAATATACCGTATAGAGATATTTTAAAGCAATTTGCAGTGGAAGCTTCGATCAACAAGGTGTTTGCTTCCGAAGCGCTGGATATCATTGTGGATGAAGCGCTGCAAATGCATGGCGGATACGGTTATATTTCCGAATATGAAGTGGAGCACCTTTACCGCGATTCAAGGATTAACAGAATATTTGAAGGAACAAACGAGATTAACCGGATGATTATTGCCCAAACACTGCTGCAATCAAAAGCGGAATGGCCGGATTTCAGAAAGCTCGATGAAGGTCCATCTGAAGAAATGGCGCAGGAGTGGGAACTGCTGTCCAACTTGAGAAGGCTCGCGGGACAAGCGATGGAAATGATTTTACAGTCATTTGAAAATTATAAGGAAGAACAAGAAATTTTAGCATGGTTGGCAAATTTGGCCATTTCGATTTATTCAATTGAAAGCAATTTATTTCGAGTAGAAAAATTACTTGCAAATAAAGCTCAGAAAAAAATAAAAGAAAAGAAACTATTGGCAAAAATTTTCGCATATGAGGCATCTAGTAAAATCGTGTCAGAAATGTTCAAGTTCAGTGTGTTACACGATGAACAAATAAAGCAGCAACAAGAAAAATTATTTAAAACGATTCAATCAAGCAACAATGATTTTGTTCATGATAAACGATTGATAGCATCTGCCGTTATAACTGCCGGAAATTATTCAGGCATTCACAAGCTATAATCGATTGTTTCTTACGTGGATGTCCGATAAGTTCCAAAAATAATTCAAGTAGGGCTGTTCAGGAAGTCAATTCTCCATTGAAAACAAAAAATCATAAGCATCATATATAACGTTTCTAAAACATTTAAGGGGGTGTCATAAGCCGAAAAACGACTTATTTGACAGCTCCCTTAATATATTTCGATTTTTGTTTGAAGGGGCTGTCCAAAAAGTCAGTTACCCTGACTTTTTGGAGCCCCTTCATTTTAGGGACTTATCGGACAAACCATTTTTCTATCTGTGTTCAGAAGTCTTATGAAGGACTTTTCTTAATTACGTTCTCCAAACGTTTTATGACGAACATTCAGCACATACAATTGCTTCTTGTTGAACTTCATGACCTATATGAAGGACATTTACAAATTTTATTCGATTATTTTGTCCTTCACGGTAGTATTTCTCCTAAATCCTTCATTTTAGGAACTCATCGGACAGCTCCTTTCAGCATGTATGAGCTGATGCCGCAATCCCAAACTCAACATATACCTTATCGAGCTCCCGCAAAGAAAATCTGGCACCTTGCAGACGCGAGGGGCATTCAATTTAAAAAAATAGCAAAGGTATTTTATTTGTCCCGCATAGAGGAACAAATGAGTGACAAATAAAGAAAAAATGCCATTATAATAGAATCATAGTAAGCGTTTCCATCAATCAATCCATCCATTTCATTTATGTAAAGGAGAGATATGTCATGAGCAACAAGCGTACAGTTGTCGTTGTAGGTGCCGGTCCAGTTGGCCTTGTAGCAGGATTGGCACTCAAAAAAAGAGGAATTTCTTCTGTCGTGATTGAAGCAGAGCCGAAAGGGCGGCCAAGACCTGGAAGCCGAGCAATTTATATTCATAACGCAACGTTGAAGCTGCTTGAAAGCATTGATGAAGGACTTGGTTTTGAAATTGCGAGAAATGGTGTTGTCTGGCCGATAAAACGCACGATTTATAAAGGGAAAGAAGTGTACGTAAGAAATTACGGTGTGACGGATACTAGTGATCCGACAACGCTTCCGCCATTTACGTCATTACATCAAAATCATATTGAATCGATTATATATGATTATTGTGAAAAAGCCGGCGTTGAATTTGTATGGGATACCCCTGTGAAAGAAGTGATTTCAGAAGAAGACGGCATTAAAGTGGTGACAGAAAAAGGGGATGTTTGGGAAGCGGAATATGTGATTGGTTGTGACGGCGCTCGTTCTGTCGTCCGTGAAACAGCAGGATTAAAATTTGAAGGGCCAAGAACAAAAGATACATTTCTTGTCGTTGATGTTGAAGAAGATGAAAATGATCCGCTGCCGCTTGAAAGGGTTTTCCACTATCAGCATCCGGCAATGGGCGGGCGGAATGTGATGTTTGTACCGTTCAAAGGCGGGTGGAGAATCGACCTTCAACTGCTGGAAGACGATAATCCAGATGAATATTCGGAAGTGGAAGGAGTAAAAAAATGGCTTCCGAAAGTTATGGATCCTAAATATGCAGAGCGGATTACGTGGGTATCATCATACAGATTTCATCAAGTCGTCGCCAATTCATATACAGACGAAAAACGAAGAGTTCTGTTGGCAGGAGAAGCTGCCCACTTATTTGCACCATTTGGTGCTAGAGGGCTGAATTCGGGGGTTCCTGATGCTTTAATAGCTGTTAAAGGAATTGAAAAAGCTCTTGATGCTTCAAGCGAAGAGAAAAGACGCGAAGCGATTGAAAAAGCGGCAAATGAACGGAGAATTGCAGGCTTGTGGAATCGCAACAGCTCTTCGACTGCATTGCATCACCTGCAAGGAAATTCTCCAGAAATGAATTTAAAAAGGGAAATTGCTGCATCTTTAACAGCCATTGTGCCGAAATTAGGAAGATGGCTTGATGAAGGTCCTTATGGCCCGAAATTTGGTCCGCCTGAATTAACAACAAAATATTAATCGCTTTTGATTTTAGATAAAGGGGTGGAAAACATGTCAATTACGCTCATTGAGAACCAGTCTTCATATGATTTCAAGCATGAACGAGTCAATCAAATGGCGGATCGTCTGCTAAACATTAACTGGTACCAGCATGTCGGAACAATTCATGATGACGCCCAGAATAAAGCAGAAAAATTTTTGCAATCACTGAATATAGCAAATTACGAAATTAAGTGGATTTCAAAAGATGAAATTGGAAATATATACGATACCATACGGTTAACTAACAGCTCTTTATGGGAAGCATTGAAGGTGCTGCCTGACAGGCTGAAAGAGAAAATTGATCAATCCGGACAAGAGGAAATTTTGAACGAAATCGTCTATCACTTGCCGGAAGCTGTATTTCATGAAGTCTATAAAGGTGCCTTCAAAACATTTTCAGATGAATCATTCATTCGATTTTTAGTTGGCCATGCCATGTACATCAGCGTGTTGGCATGCGCATGGGAATTGGCTGCAAATATAAACGAATGGGGAGAAAATCCATTTGCCTATTTAGTTGATATTTTAGAAATGGGACATATTCCATTAGGTTCAAACAACCAAACATTTTATATCATGTAGGGGTTCCATATGTGTGCGGCAGCCATATTTTCGTGCGAAAAGCATGTAAAGGAATCGCTGAAGCTGTTGGATGCACCGCATGTCATAATATTAAGTCATTACACGAAAAAGAAATGCAAGTTTTGTCAGAAAAAAGCCGTTTTTAAGTTTGAAGAATAAAATTATGCAAAATAGCAGCCTTGTCTTCTTACAGATGAAGCAAGGCTGCTTTATTTTTTGGAGATAAGAAAATCTTCATCCTTTTCTAGTTATGTGGAAAACGTTTTCAAAAATATATGTGTTTATCTTTTTTTTCGATTGTCCACAACCCTTCTTGCTTTCATTGTAAAGCGAGGCAGCTCGTTGTCTGGAACTTTTTCAACTTGGATTCTTAAACCGACTCGTTCTCTCAATTTTGTTGCGAGGATAGGCACGATTTGTTCAGAATCGCATTCAATTTCCACTTTGATTTGATCCATCTCATTTTCTGTGTAGTACACGATGCGAAATTCTTTCACTTCTTTGAATTCGCGAATAATGGATTCAATGGAAGACGGGTAAATGTTAATGCCCCGTATTATGACCATATCGTCTGCGCGTCCGAGAATTCCTCCAGGGAAAAATTGATAGGAATTGCCGCATTCACATTGCTGATCAGACCGGATTACGATATCGCCTGTCCGATAGCGAATAACCGGATAGCTTTCTCTTCCTAAATTGGTTAATACTAATTCTCCTTTTTCACCAACTTCCACCGGCTCCAACGTGTTAGGATTGATCACTTCTACAATAAACTCCGATTCATTGACATGAATCCCTTTTTGTTCTGAACAAGAATAACCGTATGCTCCCATTTCTGTCATGCCTACGTGGTCATATAAAACGGCTCCCCACAAACTTTCAATTTGCTTTCGTGTAGAAGGAACAGAGCCTCCAGGTTCACCAGCCGTAATGATTTTTTGGACAGGGCCATTTTTAATATCAATGTCGTTTTCTTCCGCTATTTCCGCCAGATGTAAAGCGTAGCTTGGAGTACAGACTAGTACTGTTGCTCTGTTTTCTATCATGCTTCTCAATCGCTCAATCGAAGTTTGGCTGCCGGATGAAATCGAAAGGGCGCCTAATCGTTTTGCTCCTTCAAATGCAGCCCAAAATCCAATAAAAGGACCAAACGAAAAGGCGAAAAATACTCTGTCTTTTTTCGTAACTCCGCTGGAGCGATAAACTTCCAGCCAGCATGTTTCCCACCATTCAAAGCTTTTTTTTGTATCTAAAATTTTCAGCGGTTTCCCTGAAGTGCCGGAAGTTTGATGGTATCTTACATATTCCTCTAAAGGGTATGAATGGTTTTTGCCGTATGGAGGATGATTGTTTTGATCATCGACCAATTCCTTTTTCATTGTGAAAGGAAGCTTTTTCATTTCTTCCAAAGATTGCAGCGGAAGCTTTAAACCGGCAAGTTTTTCTTTATAAAATTCATTATGATTCAAAACAAAATGTAACAATCGATTCAATTTTTGCAATTGCAGCGACCTAAGTTCGTTTTCTTGTGTTTGTACTGTATGAACCATGAATATTCCTCCCTTTTAGACTTGTGGCTAGTTTCTTATCATAGTCAGAAAAGAAAGAAAAAGGAATATTCTAGTTCTTTTATACAAAACGAAAAATTCAAAATTTTAAAAAATATACTCATTTTCCGTCGATATACCCTAAATGCTCTGATATGCTTTTAGCTGCTTGCGTAATATGTTCAATAAAGACTGGAAACCGATCATCTGTCATTCTGGCAGTTGAGCCAATCATGGACAGTGAAGACACCACTTTGCCGGAATAATCGCGAATTGGTGCTGCGATCCCGACATACCCGACATAAAATTGGTCTTTTGATATGGCAAATCCTTGTTTTTTAATTTTTTTTAACTCATTTTTTAAAATGTCTGGATCGGTGATCGTATAGGGAGTGTATGCATATAATTTTTTCGACAAAACTTTTTCAATTGTTCGTTTGTTTTGATAAGCCAGAATGCATAACCCTTCACTTGTGCAATGAATCGGATTTTTCCGCCCTATATATGTTAACAGCCGATCGGGCTGGCTGCTTTCAATTCGGAACAAATACACTACTTGATCCTCTTCCAGAAGACAAATATGGGCGGATTCATTTAATGTGTGAACAAGCTTTTTTACAATGGGCAGCGCTTCTTTGTACAACTCATGATTGCTGAAAATCACGCCTCCTAATGTTAGAATCGAAAGGCCTAATCGATACTTGTTTGTCCGGGGATTTTTTGATAAAAATCCTTCCTTTACAAGCAATGAGACAAGGCGATGGGCGCTGCTTTTGGAAATATTTAATTTTTTTGATATTTCGGTAATCCCTAGCTCTTTTTGTTTATGTGTAAAAAGACGCAGAATTTTCATTGCGTTCTTCACAGATGACAGCAAATATTTTTCGCTCATGTTAGTCCTCCAGTCTAGTCGTCATTTCCGAACAATTGCTTCGTTTTTCTCTGTTTTATTAATTCAGAAATTCTTTCTCCCGCATTCACCACTTTTTTTATAAGCTGCTTGATGTTAATGGAATTGATTCGCTTCGTAGAGCCGGTAATGTTCACTGCTGCAACCACTTTGTTATGTTCATTAAAAATGGGCGCACCGATTCCGATGATCCCTTTTTGGAACTCTTGATTGCAAACGGCGTAGCCTTCTTTTTTTATTTTCAAAAGCTTTTCTTTTAATTGCTCGGGTGAAGTGATCGTGTTCGGACCGTATTTTTTGAAGGGCTGCGAGCAAATTTTCTCGATTACTTCTTCGTCTTCAAAGGCTAAAATGGCTTGACCGGGACTTGTGCAGTAGACAGGATTCCTTCTGCCAATATGGGTATATTCTTTTTTTGAAGGATACGTGCATTCAATTTTTTGCAAATAAATAATTTCGGTGCCTTCTAATATGGAAATGTGCGAATTTTCGCCTGTCTCCTCTGTTAAAACATTTAGAACCGGCGTCGCCTCATTTAAAATTTTTAATTGGGAGCTAACGATGCTTGTTAATGTCAAGATCGAAGCACCTAAACTGTAATGATTTGTGTTTATATCTTTGTATACAAATCCTTCGCTGGCTAAGCTTGTTAAAAGTCTGTGGGCAGTGCTTTTTCCGATATTTAGCTTTTCGGCTATTTCTGACACACCCAGTTCCGGTTCGTCCATTGAAAAACTTTTCAAAATTTTTAAAGCGTTTTCAACAGAAGAAATTCTTTTTTTATTTTGAGAAGTCATCCATATCACCTGTAAAAAATTTTTTGATTGATGAGGAAATCCAATTTTGTTCTGTATATAAGAAAAATAATGTATTTTTAGATTTTTTTCAATATTAAGATGGTAACAAGACTATAATCAATGAAAGGGGTTTCAATAGTGAAACTGATCACGTTTACAGAACAAGGCGTCACACGCATCGGTGCAATTGAGGATGGAAAAGTGATTGATCTGCATGCCGCATTTGAAAAAAAGCTGGAATCGGAAGGGAAATTGCGCTTCAAACAAATTGCTGAGGCGTATGTGCCGCAAGATATGAACGGATTTTTACAAGGCGGAAAGGAAAGCTTGGACTATGCAAAAGAAGCAGTTGCATTTGCTTTAAAACATGAAACATATAAAGGAAAGCAGCTTGTGTTTTCCAAAGAAGATGTAAAAGTGGAAGCACCAGTGCCATCGCCGGGGAAAATGATTTGCGTAGGCCATAACTACAGGGAGCATATTTTGGAAATGGGAAGAGAGATTCCTCCATATCCTGTAGTTTTTGCGAAATTCGCGAATACTGTCATCGGACCGGAGGATGACATTCCTCATTATCCAATTTCCGATCAGCTAGATTATGAAGCTGAGTTTGCTTTTGTGATTGGAAAACGGGCGCGCAATGTTTCCCAAGCAGAAGCATTGGATTATGTTGCAGGCTATACAATTGTGAATGATGTGACTTACCGGGATCTTCAACGCCGTACGCTGCAATGGCTTCAAGGCAAGACAGTGGATGGAAGCGCTCCGATGGGACCGTGGTTAGTAACAACCGATGAGCTGTCAGATCCTTCTGGTCTGGAAGTAGTCTTAACGGTTAACGGTGAAGAACGTCAGCGTTCTAACACGAAAAATCTTGTCTTTTCCGTACAGTACTTGGTTGAATTTCTATCTGGACTTATGACCCTTGAGCCGGGAGATGTCATTTTGACAGGAACTCCAGGAGGTGTTGGGGTAGCAAGAGACCCTCAAGTATTTTTAAAAGATGGAGATGTTGTCCGCATCGAGATAGACGGCATCGGTGCATTAGAAAATAAAGTGAAAAAAGTGACGGGGGAGATCAGCGAATGACTAATATGAACGAAGCGATTGAAAGCATAAAACAATCCATTGACCAAATGATTGAAACTACAAAAAGTCTTTCAGAAGAGACCATTCGTTGGAATCCATCAGAAGAAGAATGGTCCATCATGCAAATTCTTTGCCATGTTGAAGAAGCGATTCCATACTGGTTAAACGAAATTGAGCGGCTGCTTGAGTCGCCGGGTACAGAATGGGGAAGAGGACTTACGGATGAAAACAGGCTTGCTGCTGTTGCTAATACAGAAAAACGTGAAGTTTCAGACGTGCTAAACAAGCTTGAAAACGTAAAAGATCAAGTGGAAAAAGTGTTGAGCAAGCTGTCAGAAGAAGATTTAAAATCAGAGGCTCCGAGCCGCAATCCTCGTTTCGGAACAAAACCGATGTCTTTTATTGTCGACCACCTGCTTGTCGAACATGCAAGCAAGCATTATAGCCAAATTCAACGTAATTTATCAAAGCTTTAAAAGAATAGAGGAGGTTAGTTCATCATGGCGGAAAAAAATGAGTTTTTTAAAAGTAAAATTGTCCGAGATTTCACAAAAGATATTGAGCAATACCATCTAGGACCGCTTTGGGATGCTATTCCAGATTTAATGCATCGCCAGCCAACTCCGCAAGCTGAAGCGTATCTTTGGAAATGGAAAACCCTTTATAAAAAATTGATGGAAGCAACTGAAATTTTTACTCCTGAGCGCGGCGGAGAAAGACGGGCGATTTATTTTCAAAATCCTGGATTGACTTATCGAAAGCCTTGGGGATGGGCATCAACAACACAAACGCTTTATGCTGCCGTACAATTAATTCTTCCCGGTGAAGTAGCGCCTTCGCATCGACATTCGCAAAGTGCGCTGCGCTTTATCAGTCAAGGAAAAGGCGCCTATACAATTGTGCAAGGCGAGCGGATTTTTATGGAGGAAGGCGATTATCTCATTACTCCGAAAGGGCTTTGGCATGGTCATGGACATCCGGGTGATGAGCCGATGATTTGGATGGACTGCCTTGATATTCCAACTATCTATTCGATTGGCGGCACGTTCTTTGATCCTTATCCAGACGGAATTGAACAACCGAAAGTTCCTGATAATTACTCATCGCAAAGATATGAAGGTGGCATGGTTCGTCCAATTTCTGACCGTGAACCAAAAATCGCTCCGTTAGGGTCTTACAAATGGAAGCAGACTGAAGCAGCTATTCAAGGTTTAAAACGCTTTGATCCAGATCCGTACGATGGATATGCGGTTGAATATATCAATCCTTCAACAGGCAAACAAGCCAATCCGACGATTTCCGCTTGGATGCAATTGCTTCCAAAAGGGTTTCATTCAAAAGCTCACCGTCATACGCACTCGACTATTTACCATGTCTATAAGGGATCTGGGTACAGTATTATCAACGGTGTGCGCTTTGATTGGGAAAGCGGCGATTTCTTCGTTGTTCCGAATTGGGCGTGGCATGAGCATGTTGCCGAAAAAGATTCTTACCTGTTCTCTGCGAATGATTTGCCGATTATGGAAAGATTTGATGTGGAACGTGAAGAAGCTTATGAAGAAAATAATGGATTCCAACAAGTGACCGATGAATTTCAACCTGTATTCGTTTAAACTTAGCAAGCATAATGGAGCAGTTGACGGTCCAAATTAAAACTGAACCTTTTGACGAGGTTTTCAAAACCCCTTTTTCACAAAGCTATTGTTGAAAAAGGGGTTTTTGTTTTTTAGCGCGCCCAGCTAAGGTGTAATGGAAGATGGACAGTTTCATAACACCGAAAAGGGTACCCCGCAGGGCGGAGTCATTTCGCCTCTTTTAGCGAACAGCTACCTGCATTATATGGACACGATATGAAAGAAGAAGTTCCACACTTAGGAGAACTGGTGCGATACGCAGATGATTTCGTGATCATGTGTCGCACGAAAAACGAGGCGCTGGAGAGCATTCAAGTACTAAAAGCCATCATGAAGAAACTCGACCTTGAAATCAACACAGAGATCCAAACTGGTCAGCCTATGGGACGACACAAACGGATTTGACTTTCTAGATCTACACCATCGGAAATTTCCTGTGATGAACAAGGGTGGCTCGAAAGTTTATGTCATGTCTCACATTTCCAAGTAAGAAGAAAATGAAAATGAATTTAAGGAATATACGAGTCCAAGGAACAAGCGATTTATGGACATCAAAGAACTGGTGAAAGGGCTCAATCGAATTTTACAAGGATTTAAGAATTACTACAGTATTTCGTCCATCGCCAAGAAGTGGCTAAATAAAGTGGACTGGTATGTATTAGAAAGACTTACTCTGTACTGGAATAAGAAGAAGAACCAAAGGAAGAAACATGCGAGAATGAAAGAAGTTATAAAATTAACACAAGGCTTATTAGTGAAATTAGCAAGTTAGACAAGAACGAAAGCCAAAGGAAGAAGAACGTCGGAAAGCCGTATGAGGGAAAACCTCACGTACGGTTTGATGAGGGGAAGCTGAGAACAGCATAGGCTGTCCCTTTGAAAACAGTTCTACTCTACTAGTAAATTGGAAGGCTTACCCATCTTAAACGACCTAAGCTTTTAGAAGAATAAAAAATGGTTGTGTGGATGTTAAGCAGCTCGTCAGCTTACCGATTTCATAAACTCAATATTTTGAAAATTAAGAAACCATTTCAATAAAGTTATGAATGTTTTGTCAAAAGATGCTAAAACAAGGCAATTTTTTACCGATAAATAAAATAGCAAGAATTCCTCGGAGGAGAAGGAATATGGGAATACAAAAGATAACCGATGTTAATAATAATGCTTTTTTGCAGGATATGCAAGGAAAAGAGGAAAAATTGTCAATGCCTGAAAACAAGCAGCCTGTCCAAGAAGAAGAAAAAAAAGCTAAAGTTACGCTGGAGGAAGCAATTGAGGATTTGAACAATTTTTTGAAGCCGATTAAAACATCGATTCAATTTGTACTTCATGAAGAACTGAAAGAATATTTTGTACAAGTTGTCAATGTAGATACGAACGAAGTCATCAGGGAAATTCCTCCGAAAAAAATGCTTGATATATATGCGGCAATGGCAGAGCTGATGGGATTAATCGTGGATCGGAAAATTTAACTAGGGGTGGAAAAAATGCGAATTGTCGGTTTGGCAAGCGGAATGGACATTGACGCTCTCGTAAAAGATTTAATGAAGGCGGAAAGAATTCCGCTCGATAAAATGGTCCAACAAAAGCAAATTTTTGAATGGCAGCGCGACAGCTACAGGGAAATCAACAAGCTGTTGGACGAATTGGACAGATTGATTTTTGACGGCGTATACAGACTGTCGAATTTCCGGCAAAAAAAAGTGACGAGCTCTGATGAGTCAGCTGTTGTGGCAAAGGCAATCAACGCTTCAGCTAATACGTCAACAGCGATTGAAGTCCAACAATTGGCTAAGGCTGCCACATATAGTGCAGCAACGTTAAATAATTTTACATCTGGTGCAAGAACGCTAAAATTTGAAGTGACCGATCCAGGTTCAACAGAAACGAGAGAAGTGACGATTAATATTGGTGAAAATGATACGCTTGATGATGTTATCTACAAAATCAACAGCTCAAATCTAGGCGTTACGGGGATGAAATTAAAGGATTCATCTGGTGTGGAAAGGCTCGTTTTAACGAATAATAAAACAGGTGAAGGCGGAACGATTAAAGCTGCCGATAGTGAAACATTTGATTTTTTGCAAAGCCTAGGTTTTTCACTTGATGATACAACGTTTAACCTAATCCCCGAAACTGCGGGTCAAAATGCAAAAGTTAAAATCAACGGCTACGAAACTGTCCAAACATCTAATACATTTACGATTGCGGGGATTGAATATACAATTAAAAATGTAACGACAAGTCCTGTTACGATTTCTACATCAACAGATGTTGATGCAATTCTCGATACTATTGTAAAATTTGTTAATAAATATAATGAAGTGATTGAAAAGATTAATGGCAAATTAACAGAAGAGCGCTTCCGGAATTTTCCTCCTCTAACGGATGAACAAAAAGAGGAAATGACGGAAAAGCAAATCGAGCTGTGGGAAGAAAAGGCGAAAAGCGGCCTTCTTCGCGGCGATGCGATTTTAACAAGCGGTCTTAATCAAATGCGGTTGGATTTATATTCTCCTGTCGCCGGAGATGCTTTGAAAGGGTTTAAGCAGCTTACGGATGTTGGGATTTCAACAACAGCCAATTATTTGGACCGAGGCAAACTTACAATTGATGAAAATAAACTCCGGGAAAAAATTCAGGAAAATCCAGAAGCGATCTATAAACTGTTTATGTCTGACGGCGAATCTTACAATGATAAAGGGATTGCCCGCCGTCTCCGCGATTCTTTGAAAGGTATGATGACAAAAATCAAAGACAAAGCGGGAACGTCTTTGTCTACAAATGACCAGTTTACGATTGGAAAAAACTTAAAAGATTTGGATAATCGAATCAATGCCTTTCAAGATCGGCTTATACAAATCGAATCAAGATATTATCGGCAATTTACGGCAATGGAACAGGCGATTCAGCGGGCGAACCAACAGTCAGCATATTTGATGCAATTATTTGGAGGCGGCGCTTAATCGTCTGCCTTTACTATTTACTTTTTAATGGATATGATATCTGAGGAGTGTCTTAAATGACAATGAACAATCCTTATCAATCTTATTTGGAAAACAGCGTACAAACTGCATCACCGGGTGAACTCACATTAATGCTTTATAACGGGTGTTTAAAATTTTTAAAGCTTGCGAAAAAAGCAATAGAAGAAAAATCTATCCAACAAAAAAACGAAAATTTGCAAAAAGCACAAAGAATCATTTGTGAACTAATGGCCACGCTAAATATGGATATTGAGATTTCTAAAAATATGTACGCACTGTATGAGTACATGAATCGACGGCTTGTTGAGGCCAATTTTAAAAACGATGTCACCATTATTGAAGAAGTGGAAGGATATGTGACAGAGTTCAGAGATACGTGGAAAGAAGTAATCCAAATCAACCGGAAACAGCGGCATAGTGAAGGCGGACAAGCGTAATGGACGAAGTGGAAAAATTGTTGGAAATAACGGAAGAGTTAGTGGAATTGACAAAACGGTCTAAAGATCAACATCGCGACCGTGATCAAGTGATACAAAAAATAGAAGACTTGCTGGCAAAACGGGAGGAGTTAACAAAAAGCATGAATCCTCCCTTCACGCCCAAGGAGAAAGAAGCAGGAAGAAAAATTATCCAATTGAATCAAATTCTTGTTGAGCAGCTTAAACTAATAAAACAAGAGATACAACATGATATCGTCAAGATGAAAGCCCAGAAAGAGATGGCAAAAAAATATATGAACTCTTATGCGAATGCCACTATTGATGGCATTTTTTATGATAAGAAAAAATAGCAATATATGTACAAAAAGACACGATCATGTAGCGATGGATGAAAGTGTGAAAATCGTTTTCCCCGCTCATCAGCATTCATAAAATGTTCACGATTTTTTTTATTTTGTGAAAGGAAAAACGAATGTTACATCGAACTATATATATATCCCTTAATAAAAGGAGGAGCTCAATATGAAATACAACATTAGAGGGGAAAACATTGATGTAACTCCAGCATTAAGAGAATATGTACAAAAAAAATTATCTAAACTTGAACGTTATTTTGATAATGGAGTACAAGCCGATGCAAATGTGAATTTAAAATATTATAATGACAAAGAATCTAAAATTGAAGTAACGATTCCAATGACGCATTTAGTGATGCGTGCTGAGGAATATCATGAAGATATGTATGCTGCGATTGATCTTGTCGTTGATAAGCTTGAACGTCAGATCCGCAAGCATAAAACAAGAGTAAACCGGAAGCTTCGTGAACAACAAGTTGATGCTAAATATTTCATCAATGCGGAAACGAATGATGACACTGATGTGAATGAAGAGGATATCGAACTTGTAAGAACAAAACGGTTCAATTTAAAGCCGATGGATACTGAGGAAGCTATTTTGCAAATGAACATGCTCGGCCATAACTTCTTTGTTTTTACGAACTCTGATACAAATAGAACAAATGTTGTCTACCGCAGAAAAGACGGCCGCTATGGATTAATTGAACCGAATGAGTAAAATGTATTTTATATAATAAAAGTGCAGCCTTCCTGGCTGTACTTTTTTTACCTTCAAGCAAATAAAATGTAGACAAATGGGACGGGTTTATGGAAAGACTTTCACATAGCAAAAGTTGTACGCTTGGAAAAGCAGTGATAAAATTTAAAAGAAAAACTAAAATAATTAAAATAAATTAAGGAGCGTTAAAGATGCTTGGACTTTTAAATAAAGTGTTTGATCCGAACAAACGCACTTTAGCTCGTTATGAAAAAATAGCTGAAAAAATAAATGCTCTCGGTCCTGATATGAGAAAGCTTTCTGATTTGGAATTGAGGTCAAAAACAGCTGAGTTTGCGGAACGGCTTGAAAAGGGAGAAACACTCGATGATCTGCTTGTGGAAGCCTATGCAGTTGTAAGAGAAGCCGCTCACAGAGTGCTCGGCCTGTATCCATATAAAGTACAGCTTATGGGAGCTATTGCCCTTCACGAAGGCAATATTGCGGAAATGAAGACAGGTGAAGGGAAAACATTAACCTCAACGATGCCTGTTTACTTAAATGCGTTGACGCGGAAAGGCGTTCACGTCGTTACCGTCAATGAATATTTGGCAAGCCGGGACGCAAAAGAAATGGGCAAAATTTTTGAATTTCTCGGCATGACTGTCGGTTTAAATTTAAACGGTATGTCAAAAGAGGAGAAAAAGGCTGCTTACGAAGCTGATATCACCTATTCAACAAATAACGAACTTGGGTTTGATTATTTGCGCGACAATATGGTTTTATACAAGGAACAAAAAGTGCAGCGCCCTCTGCATTTTGCGGTAATCGATGAGGTAGACTCCATTTTAATTGATGAAGCAAGAACTCCGCTTATTATTTCTGGACAAGCACAAAAATCCACCAAACTGTATATTCAGGCAAATGCTTTTGTCAGAACGCTTCAAAAGGATAAAGATTATACTTATGATGAAAAAACGAAATCCGTTCAACTTACAGAAGAAGGGATTGAAAAAGCGGAGCGTGCTTTCCATATTGATAATTTGTTCGATTTAAAAAACGTCACACTAAACCATCATATCAGCAATGCGCTGAAAGCCCACGTCGTCATGCATAAAGACGTTGATTATGTCGTTGAAGACGGACAAGTGATCATTGTAGACCAATTTACCGGACGGTTAATGAAAGGCCGCCGTTACAGCGACGGTTTGCATCAGGCAATCGAAGCGAAAGAAGGCCTTGAAATTCAAAATGAAAGCATGACGTTGGCAACGATCACGTTCCAAAACTATTTCCGAATGTATGAAAAGCTGGCGGGAATGACAGGTACTGCGAAAACAGAAGAAGAAGAATTTCGCAACATTTATAACATGCAGGTTATTACCATCCCGACAAACAAGCCGGTTATCCGCGAAGATCGTCCGGACCTCGTTTACCGTACAATGGAGGGGAAATTTAAAGCGGTTGTAGAAGACATCGTTCAGCGGCACATGATTGGTCAGCCTGTTCTAGTAGGTACAGTCGCGGTTGAAACATCTGAATTGCTTTCTAATATGCTTAAGAAGCGGGGAATTCCGCACAATGTGTTGAATGCAAAAAACCATGCAAAGGAAGCAGAAATTATTGAACAAGCCGGACAAAAGAATGCTGTGACGATCGCGACAAATATGGCTGGACGGGGAACGGATATAAAGCTCGGCGAAGGCGTAAAAGAGTTGGGTGGATTAGCTGTCATCGGCACAGAACGCCATGAATCCCGAAGAATTGACAATCAGCTGAGAGGACGTTCTGGACGTCAAGGAGACCCGGGTGTTACGCAGTTTTATTTGTCAATGGAAGATGAACTGATGCGCCGATTCGGTTCAGAAAGTATGATGAGCATGATGGATCGGCTTGGAATGGACGATTCCCAGCCGATTCAAAGCAAAATGATTACCCGTGCTGTGGAATCGGCGCAAAAACGGGTGGAAGGAAACAACTTTGATGCGCGGAAGCAGCTTCTTCAATATGATGATGTGCTCCGTCAGCAGCGTGAAATTATTTATAAACAAAGAGATGAAGTGCTTGAATCTGAAAATCTGCGAGAAAATGTTGAAGACATGATTCAACAAACGATTACCCGTGTTGTACAGTCATTTACGCCTGAAGAAGAGCTTCCGGAAGACTGGAACCTTGAAGGATTAGTCGACTGGGTAAAAGCCAATATTTTGGATGAAGCAGATGACTTTAATGTAAATGACCTTCGCGGAAAAGAATCGGATGAAATTATTGATATCATTTGGGAAAAAGCGAAGAAGCGTTATGATGAGAAAGAAGCTGCTTTTGGCGAGGAAAACATGCGTGAATTTGAACGAGTCATTGTACTCCGCGCCGTTGATACAAAATGGATGGATCACATCGATGCAATGGATCATCTTCGCCAAGGTATTCATTTACGTGCATACGGACAAACCGATCCGCTTCGTGAATATCAATTGGAAGGCTACACAATGTTTGAAAATATGATTGCGTCCATCCAAGAAGAGGTTACAAAATATATAATGAAAGCTGAAATTCAAAACAATTTGGAACGTCAGGAAGTGGCGGTCGGCGAAGCCGTGCAGCCGAAAGAAGGAGACGCCCAGACGAAAAAGAAACCAGTCAGAAAAGCAAAAGAGGTTGGCCGCAACGAGCCATGTCCGTGCGGAAGCGGCAAAAAATACAAACATTGTTGCGGAAGATAACGATTTTAAATAGAATGGGTGTGGCGAGATGTCAGTCTCGCCTGTCCCATAAATTTTTTAACTAATGTATAAGTGGACAAAGCGAATCTGCAAAAATATAGTATACTGTGCAAAAAATTTTTAGAGGTGATGGACTAATGGATTTAGTAGAAATTCGGAATGAACTGGAGAAAATGGCTAAACGATTAGCGGATTTTAGGGGGTCTCTTTGACTTAGAAGAGAAGGAAGCACGCATAAAAAAATTAGAGGAGAAAATGGCTGCGCCAAATTTTTGGGATGACCAGCAAGCAGCTCAGAAGGTAATTAATGAAGCAAACGCCTTAAAAGATCTTGTCGGAGAATTTAACCATTTAAATGAATCATATGAAAATCTTCAAGTAACTTACGAGCTTATTAAAGAAGAGCCGGATGATGATTTGCAAAGAGAGCTTGAATCCGAATTGAAAAAATTAACGAAGGAATTGAATAATTTTGAATTACAGCTTCTGTTAAATGAGCCTTACGATAAAAACAACGCGATTTTAGAGCTTCATCCGGGAGCAGGAGGGACGGAATCTCAGGACTGGGCATCTATGCTCCTGCGAATGTATACGAGATGGGCGGAAAAGAAAGGATTTAAAGTTGAAACGATCGATTATCTTCCGGGTGATGAAGCAGGAATAAAAAGTGTAACGCTGTTAATTAAAGGACACAATGCATATGGCTATTTAAAAGCGGAAAAAGGAGTCCATCGGTTAGTGCGCATTTCTCCTTTTGATGCATCAGGCCGCCGCCATACTTCCTTTGTTTCCTGCGAAGTGATGCCAGAATTTAATGATGAAATCGATATTGAAATTAGAAGCGAGGATTTGAAAATTGACACGTATCGTTCAAGCGGTGCGGGAGGGCAGCACGTAAATACGACCGACTCGGCGGTACGGATTACACACTTGCCAACTGGAATTGTCGTGACATGTCAAACGGAGCGCTCTCAAATTAAAAACAGAGAACGAGCAATGAAAATGTTAAAATCTAAGCTATACCAATTAAAAATTGAAGAGCAGGAAAAAGAATTAGCGGAAATTCGAGGAGAGCAAAAGGAAATTGGCTGGGGTAGCCAAATCCGTTCTTATGTCTTCCATCCATATTCATTGGTGAAAGATCACCGGACAAATGTCGAAATCGGCAACGTTCAAGCTGTAATGGATGGGGAAATTGATGCATTTATTGATGCATATTTAAAAGCAAAATTGTCTTAAGGCTGTTATGAAAAGGATGATGACGCGTTTACAAAAGATGAGCGAATAGAAATGTGATGCGGAAAAATGACGAAGAAAAACTGCCCTAAATTCCATTTGATTAGAGAACTTGTGGGGCTGTCCAGAAAGTCAAAATCCATTGAAACGAAACATCATAAACATTGATATATCAACATTTAAAACATTAAAGGGGCGTCTATAAGGCGTAAAAACGACTTATTAGACACCCTTTTTCTTTTTTATCAATATTCAAGTTATTTTCACAGGATTGTCAAATGTTGGTCAATTTGTTCCAGATTGAAACCTCAATAATTAGGTTATAATATCTTCGAGACTAATTGGTGAAGGGGGATTTCGCAGTGAAAAAGTTCTTGATCTTAGTATTTGGTCTTTCACTCGTATTAGCTGCATGCGGGGGCGGCGGGAATGACCAAGAAAGCGGAACAAATGGCGGAACAGATCAAGCTGAGAATACTGCATCTGCAGAAGATCTGATAAAACAAAATTGTACAAGCTGCCATGGACAAAATCTTGAAGGTGCTTCCGGTCCGAGTTTACAGAAAGTTGGAAGCAAGTATAGCAAAGATGAAATAAAAGATATTATTTTAAACGGCAAAGGCGCTATGCCAAAAGGTTTATTGAACGATAGCGAAGCAGATGTTGTCGCTGAGTGGCTTGCAGGACAAAAGTAACAAAAGTAACATAAGAAGCGAGGGAGGGGACATGATCACCCTCGCTTTTTTATGCTATAGAAAAAAATAGCAGATAATAGAAAATTTTGTAGTTTTTTTTACAAGAATTTTAAAAATTTTCCCTCGGAATATGATATTGAAACAAAAATGTAATATGAAAAAGTCTATTTTTGACGAAAAATGATGTTATAATGTTTTTTGTGGGAAGGATGTAAGATTTATTTTCTGCTTCATAATTAATAGACGAATAGAAAATAACATTAGTTTCAAGTAATAATAAAAATTTTTTGATGAGCACTGAAATAATTCAATGACTTCAGGTGATAGCATGATCGAAATGAAGGATGTTTATAAAACCTATTCGAATGGTGTTTTGGCCATTAACGGTATTTCAATAAAAATCAATCAAGGCGAATTTGTATACATCGTAGGTCCTAGCGGTGCTGGAAAGTCGACATTTATCAAATTGATGTATCTGGAAGAAAAGCCTACAAAAGGTAGTATTGTCATAAACGGTATACAACTAGAAAACCTAAAGGAAAAAGAAGTGCCGTATTTGCGGAGAAATATCGGGGTTGTCTTTCAAGATTTTAAATTATTGCCGAAATTGACTGTTTATGAGAATGTTGCCTTCGCTTTGGAAGTGATCGGGGAAAATCCGAAGAACATTAAAAAGAAAGTATTAAATGTCCTTGATCTTGTGCAATTGAAGCATAAGGCCCGTTTCTTCCCTGACGAATTGTCTGGCGGTGAACAGCAGCGCGTATCAATTGCTAGATCCATAGTAAACAATCCGCCTGTTGTAATAGCAGACGAGCCGACAGGGAATTTGGACCCTGAAACCTCTTGGGAGATTATGAGATTGCTAGAGGAAATCAACAATCGGGGCACAACGGTGTTAATGGCCACCCACAATAAAGTGATCGTGAACACGATTCGAAAGCGGGTTATCGCTATTGAGGACGGCAAAATTGTGCGCGATGAGGCGAGAGGGGAGTATGGTCTTTATGAATAAAACTCTCGGTCGTCATTTGCGGGAGGCGATAAAAAGTCTTTGGCGAAACGCTTGGATGTCCATAGCCTCTATATCAGCCGTAACAGTGACCCTTCTTTTGGTCGGCACGTTTTTGGTTATTATGATGAATTTAAATAATATCGCCAGCAACATTGAAGAAGATGTTGAAATAACCGTGCTAATTGACAGGACAGCAGATCAAAACGCTCAAAACCAACTTGAATCGAAATTGAAAAATCTAGATAAAGTAGAGAATGTCCAATTTTCTTCCAAAGACCAGGAGCTGGAAAAATTAATTAAAAGCTTCGGTGAAAAAGGAGAGTCATTCAAGCTATTTGAACAGGATAATCCTTTAAACGATGTTTTCATCGTCAAAACGAAAGTTCCCGAAGATACTCCAGTTGTAGCGGAAGAAATTAAAAAAATGCGCTATGTCGAAGATGTTCAATATGCAGAAGAAACTGTGAAAAAATTGTTTGAAGTTGTCAACGTTTCAAGAAATATCGGCATAGTCTTAATCATCGGGCTTGTGTTTACTGCGATGTTTTTAATCTCAAACACTATAAAAATCACTATATTTGCCCGCAGACGAGAAATAGAAATTATGAAACTTGTTGGTGCAACAAACTGGTTTATACGCTGGCCGTTCTTTTTAGAAGGTTTGTTTTTAGGAGCGCTGGGATCTGTCATACCAATTACAGTTTTAGTTGTCAGCTACAATAGTTTAGTTAATTTTGCCATCCCTTACATTCAAGGATCTTTTGTTGAATTGTTGCCATTTTCCCCTTTTGTTTTTCAAATATCGGCTATCTTATTGTTAATCGGCGCCTTAATCGGCATATGGGGAAGCTTAATGTCTGTTCGAAAATTTTTAAAAGTGTAGTTTATCTTTAGCTACACTTATACATACCCGATTGAGATAATTTAAAACATGGAAAAAGAGGAGGAACCGGATTGTGAAAAAGAGAATAGTGACATTAAGTCTTACAGCTATATTGGGGACAAGCGGGGTATTTGTACCGCTGAGCAAAAGCGCTTATGCGTCATCCTTTGAGGAGAAAAAAGCAAGAATTCAAAATGAGCGGTCCAATGTTCAATCGAATATAGAAAGCAAGAAAAGTGAAGTAAAAGAGTTAGAGACAAAACAAAATCAACTTAATCAAGAGATTAAAAAGTTAGATGAAAAATTGTTGGATACTGGTGAAAAAATCGAAGAGAAAGAGAATGAAATCAAGAAAACTAAAGCTGAAATTGAACAGTTGAAAAAACAAATTGCTGAAGTAAAAAAACGGATTGAAAAGCGGAATGAACTGTTAAAAGAACGGGCAAAATCCTTGCAGGAAGCAGGAGGAACAATCAGCTATCTCGACGTTATCTTAGGTGCGAAAAGCTTCAATGATTTTGTAACTCGTATAAGCGCTGTTACAACGATCGTTGATGCGGATCAAAAAATTATTGAAGAGCATGAAAGAGATATGAAACTGAAAGAAGAAGCGGAGGCGAAATTAAACAAACAGCTGTCCTCTTTGGAAGAAGCTTTATCTGAATTGGCTTCATTGAAACAAGAGCTAGATAAGCAAATTGATGAAAAGGATAAACTGTTGGCGGAATTGGAAACAAAATATGGTCATGCGATGGATGAATTAGAAGATTTGGAATATCAAGATGCTATGCTGGCAAAGCAGCAAAAAATGATTGAACAACAGCAGCAAGAATATTTAAAAAGACTAGAAGAAGAAAAGACTGGACAGGCTCAAGCTTCACAATCTGCTTCTAAATCAAGCGATAAAGCTGCTGCTTCAAGCGATGGCGGATCTTCACCAGAACCATCTGTATCATCAGCTGCAGGAAGCGGATCATTTATCTGGCCGGCTTCAGGTGTTCTTACTTCTAAAATGGGTATGAGATGGGACAGGTTACATGCAGGACTTGATATTGCGAAACGAGGAACGGTTCCAGTTTACGCTTCTGCTGGCGGCACGGTTAGTTATGCTGGGAAAATGAGCGGCTACGGTAATGTGATTATGATCATCCATAATATTAATGGTAAAACGTATACAACACTTTACGCGCATTTGAGAAGCATTAACGTTTCAAGTGATCAAAAAGTGAGCCAAGGTCAGTTTATTGGATATATGGGAAATTCAGGAAATGTGTATCCAAAACCAACTAAGAATAACCCACAGGCAGGCCAACATTTACATTTTGAAGTACATAACGGAACATGGCGAGGCAAATCCAGCGCGATCAATCCTTTAAGCGTTCTTCCATAAAAATTTATTAACAATGCACAATAAGCTCTTAAGGGAAGAAGAGTTTGTTGTGCATTGTTATTTTTTTATAAATTGCAAAACAGTTTTCTTCTGATCGTGTTTCATCGATGCAAAAAATAGAGGAAACGGGAGATTACATCAAGCTTCAATGGATTGATTTTCACAATAATTCTTTTTTTTCATGTAGTGATAGATAATTACAAAAAATATAGTTACTCCTCCCGTATGATTATGCCGGTGTAGGCAGTTTGCTTGACTAAAAGAAAAGGAAAGCGTTTTTAAGAGAACAAAACACCTTACCCATTATCAAAGCAAAGATGATCGTTAGCTGATTTTTCTATTTTCTTGATGGAACCTGGCTAGAAGCGGTCAAATTCTTGTCAAAGGGCGGTATATTAAGTTTTTTTGAATTGCTTTTCCTTTTCCTGTAATCCGTACATGATTTGTACAAGCTTTGCATACGCTATAAATAATTCGGATTGTTGGAAAGGAAGGCAAAAACATATGAAACAAATGATGAAATTGATTACAGTGTTTTTGATCGTGACCAGTTCCATCATCGTTTTGGATGTGCACGGTCATGCTGAAAATAACGTATCGCTGAAAAATCCATCAGTTGCTGCATCTGCACAGAGTTCGGATGAAACCATTCCAGGATTGGAGAAATTTATAAAAGCCTATGAACTAATTTCTGAAAAATATGTCCATCCAGTCGACAAAAATCGTCTCCTAGAAGGCGCCATTCAAGGGATGATGTCTTCTTTAGGCGATCCATACTCAGTCTATATGGATAAAGAAACTGTGAGACAATTTACAGAGTCCCTTGATTCTTCATTTGAAGGAATCGGTGCCGAAATCGGGATGAACAATGGCAAAATAACCATTATTTCACCATTTAAAAATTCGCCGGCGGAAAAAGCGGGCTTAAAACCAAATGATGAAATTGTGAAAATTGATGGTAAAACTATTTCTAGTTCAGATCTTCATGATGCAGTACTGAAAATCAGGGGAGAAAAAGGAACAACTGTCAAACTTGCGATACGCCGCCCTGGAAGTAAAGATTTATTGTTTTTTGAAATAAAGCGGGATGAGATTCCGATAGAAACAGTGTTCAGCTCCGAGATAATTAAAAATGGGAAGCGGTTGGGTGTCTTGCATATTACTTCATTTTCTGAAAGGACAGCTGATGACTTTAAACAAAAATTAAAAATGTTGGAAAAAAGAAAAATTAACGGTTTAGTCATCGATGTCCGCAGCAATCCGGGAGGATATTTGCAGGCTGTAGAGCAAATTTTGCAGCAGCTCGTCCCGAATCATGCACCATATATTCAAATAGAAAAGAGAGACGGAAAAAGGGAGATGTATTATTCAACATTAAAAGAAAAGAAGCATTATCCTATTGCAGTCTTAATTGACAACGGCAGCGCATCTGCTTCGGAAATTTTGGCAGCTGCGTTGAAAGAAGCAGGAGGGTATGCCATTGTCGGCGAAAAATCCTTTGGAAAGGGAACAGTTCAGCAAACAATACCGCTGGATGATGGAAGCAACATAAAGCTGACGTTATACAAATGGTTGACTCCTAAAGGAAATTGGATTCATGAAAAAGGTGTGGAACCAACGGTAAAAATATCGCAGCCGGATTATTTTAAAGCTGGACCGCTCGATATTTTACAGCCATTAAAAAAAGAGATGAATAATGAACAAGTTCGCATTGCACAAATATTATTATCAGGATTAGGTTATGATCCTGGGAGAAAAGACGGTTATTTCAGTGCAGAAACCGAGCTGGCTGTAAAGGCGTTTCAAAAAATGAACGGTTTATCCGTGACGGGGAAAGTGGATCAAAAAACAGCTATAAAAATGAATGAATTGATCACAAAAGAAACTCGTTCAAAACAAAATGACTTGCAGCTGCAAACTGCCATTTCACTATTAGCACGATCTTCTTAAGTATTGAAAAAATACGGCAGCTTTTCTGTTGCATTTTGTTTAAGGGGCTGTCTAATAAGTCGTTTTTACGGCTTATTGACGCCCCCTTTAATGTTTTAGAAACGTTGATATATCGATGTTTATGATTTTTTGTTTTCAATAGGGATTTCACTTTATGGACAGCCTCTAAATGAGATTTCGCTTCCTTGTGCAGGCTTTTCAGTTGAGAAAATTTCTGCTTTCATATCGTAGTGAAATTTACAATTATTTATGCATACAGATGATGATCGCAGCTTTATGACAATATGGCTGCGTTTTCTTTTAAATCATCGGGAAGTGACAGAGCGGCATTGTTAAGTGGCTGTTTCCTTGCTCAATTTTTTGATCGATTTGCTGCAAGTTTGATTCATTCCCCCTTTTAAAAAGACAAAAACGGCATGCAATCAAAAAAGCCGCTGCTCCATGAATTTGGTCAATCGGCCTTTTTACCTATTTCCAGTTTTTTATATGACGTTCTATATAAGTTGAATTAAAGATTTACAACTGAACACACAAACGATCGATCGTTTGTTCTGGTTTCTGGTTGATTCGCTGAATAAAGGCTTGGACATTCTTTCTAATTTCTTGCACACTCGAATAGAACACGTTGTAAATCACGTCTGATTTCAGCCATTTCCATAGCCCTTCAATCAAGTTCAATTGCGGACTGTATGGTGGCAAAAAGACGAGCTCTAACCGATCTTCGTGTTCTTTTAAAAATGGCTGAATGAGTTTGGCATGGTGAATTCGAGCGTTATCTAAAATCATCACTATTTTGCCTGTGGGATAGCGTTCTAACACAAGTTGAAGAAATCGAAGAAATGTTTCCGCGTCATAGCGTTCTTCTTCGATGCAAAACACTTCCCCTGTTTCGTAGTTCAACGTGCCAATCAGCTTCAGCCCTTGATGTTTTCCAAACGTCGGAATGATTCGTTGTTTTCCTTTGACAAACCATGTTTTTTGAATCGCTTGGTAATCACGAATCATCGACTCATCTTGAAAGAGGACATGGGCGATGTTCCCATCTACCAGTTTTTTTTTACTTCAGGGAAGGTGATTTCGACGAATTCTTTTTGTTTCTCTTCATCGGCATTGGCTAGTGTATAGGTCGGTTTCGTATAGCTTAGCCCTAACCGATGCAGAATGTCACTTGTTCCGCGAAGCGTGTATGTTGGCCCCCACTTTTGTTGAATGAGTTCAGCGATTATCGCAAGCGTCCAATTATATTTTGCTTCGAATCCCACATCTACGGGGAGCTGATGTTCAATGATCAAAGCCAGCTCTTTTTCCTGCTCAGGGGTCAATCGACGTGGGGCGCCAGGTGAGTATTTCATCTCCAGTCCATCAAGACCGCGCTGGGCGTAGGCATGAATATAGTTATAAATAGTTTTCTTGGATCGACCAATAATCGTTGCGATTTCTCCTTTGGTATATCCCTGCAAATGAAGATAAATCGCTTGGTAGCGTTCATATGCTCGTTTACTTTTTGCTTCTTTCATGGCAGTGGACAACTTTTCGATCTCGTCTTTGTGATTTGGCATCATAGTTTTCTCTCCGTTCCCCTATTTTCTCTTTGTATTTATTCGCCGTGGAACGGGAGAAAACCTTTATTTCAATTTATATAGCTTCTTTTTTAAAAGATTTGATAAAATAGAGGAAAGTCTCATATGATTCGTAAAAGGGGTGGGCCGTTTGGTTGGACAATGGCTTTTAGAATTGCTTTTCAGCATAGGCCGTTTTTTCTTGCATCCGCTTTTGTATTTCTTTCTCATTTTTTCCTTTTTAAATGGATATTGGCGGGTTAGAAGAGAACGAAAATCTTTTCATGTGCGCGTATATGATGTGTTTGACGATATTCGTTTTACTTATACGAAGGGAATTATCGCTGGCCTTATCCTTTCTGTTCTTTTCATGCTTCTAGGACTGTGGATTCCATTCGGAACACTCGTTTTATTGACTATTTGGCTGCTGGCTGTTAGTTTAACTTTTCAGCCGCGTTTTTTGTCATCAAGTATCTCATTGGGCGGAACGATTTTTTTAACAGCTTTATTAAATGGAGTGGCAGATCAATCTCCTTGGATCGATGAATTTTTTGTGAGCCTTGATAAAACAAACTACAGCGTCTTGTCGCTATTTTTGAGCTTTTTGCTTATTTGTGAAGGGATTCTCATCTATCGAACAGCACATTACCATACATCCCCATTTATCATAAAAAGCAAGAGAGGAATGCCGATTGGGAATCATGTAGCGAACAGAACATGGATGATTCCGTTAATGCTTTTAGTTCCAGGCGGTTCATTGGAATCTCCTTTTTCTTGGTGGCCAATTATTTCTTTAAATGGTGAACCATTTATGCTCGTGATGATTCCGTATTTTGTCGGTTTTTATCAAAGAATTCAAGGGTCTTTGCCAAAGGAAAGCATTCAAGTAACAGGCCGGCGCATTTCGATTCTTGGAATTATTTCTCTTGTTGTTGCTGCTGCTTCGTTGTGGGCTCCATTTCTGTCGTTTGTTGCCGCGGCTCTTGCATTGATAGGAAAGGGATTAATAACTGTAAAACAAAGGATGAATGATAATTCGGCCGCTTTTTATTTCTCGAAACAAGATTATGGACTGGTCGTATTAGGCACGCTTCCTCAATCCCCGGGAGAGAAAATGGGAATAAAAGCGGGAGAAGTTATAACAAAGGTGAATGGAAAAAATGTAAAAACAACGTACGAATTTTACGAAGCGCTGCAGATAAGCAGGACGCATTGTAAGTTGGAGGTACTAGGACATAACAAAGAAATCCGTTTTGTCCAACGCGCCTTATACGAAGGGGAGCATCATGAACTCGGCTTGCTCTTTGTGCAAGATGAGAAGTGGAAGTCAGAAGCCTCTTAACCGGTGTGAATGGTTCATAATCAACCGGAATAGCGACATAATTTTTAGGAATAGGCCATAATTCTTCGGAATGAGTTTCATTATTTTCCAGAACGATAAAGGTATATTTTCTCTATCACATCAAACCACTTAGTCAATGATTGGCTAAGTGGTTTTTTACGTCAAAAAATGTTATAGCTAGCAGAATTAGGCTCGAGAAATTTGTACAAAGGAACTGACATTGTTCAATGATATTTGAAGCCTTTCAGTAAATATGACTAATCATGAAAATAGCCGCGGCTAGAAAAACTCTAGCTAAACATTGCAAGCACCTTCAATGGTTTAAAATATCATTTATCAAGTACTCTGCATCGGCGCCCACCCCTCCGATAAGAGCGGAGCCTCTCCGATATTGCCAAGGCAATCCTAAGAAGTACAATCCTTTCACAGGAGTAACCCCTCTTTGGTGAATGGGCTTTCCTCTATGATCTAAAACATTAGGAATTTGTATCCAGCTGTAATCAAAATAAAATCCGGTTGCCCAAATGACATTTTGAACTTGAATTTGACTGTTATCTGCAAAAGAGATAACATCTCCTGAAACACTCTCTGTTTTAGGCTTCATTTTTATTTTGCCTTCTTGTAGTAAATGTTTCAGCTCTTTACCGAAAATAGGATCGCTTTGTTTACTGATCAACCTGCCTAACGGGCTGTTGATATGGACGTCTAATAAACCTATTTTTTGAAACCACCAGAATAATACTTTTCCCCATAATGTCAAGTGGGAGAAATCTCATTTTATGACCTACTGATAAATAAACTTCTCTGTCTTCGGACAATTTAACTGCAATTTGCGCTCCAGAATTTCCTGCACCGACTACTAAAACAGAGCCATCTTGCAATTGAGATGGATTCAAATAGCCGGATGTATGCACTTGATACACTTGATCGTATAAGCTTTCGGCAAATGGTGGAAGATATGGCTTTTGAAAAGGCCCCGTTGCTATAACCACTTTATTTGCCATATATCTCCTATGGTTGGTTGTCACTTTAAAAATCTCATTTTCTTTTTGAAGAGAAATGACTTCTGTATTCAGATGAATAGGCAATTCGAATTTTTGAGCATAATCCTCTAAATAATCGGCTATTTCATCCTTAGTTGGATATCCGTTCGGGTCACCCTTTAAGACCATTCCTGGCAAGGAGCTAAACGATCGAGGGGTAAAAAGCACTAAAGAATCGTAACGATTTCTCCAAACATCTCCGATTCGATTTTCCTTGCCGACAATGGCAAATAATATATCGTGTTGCTTTAGATAATACCCCATCGCTAATCCTGCTTGGCCAGCACCGATTACAAGAACATCAACATTTTGTCCCATTTCAATCAACTCCGAAAAAAGCTAGACTTTCATTTTTCCATGATGGATTTGAGAGGTTTCAATTTGAATGGTTGTATGCAAAATCTTAAATTTTTCTTCAATCATGTGAATGGCAGCTTGTAACACCTTTTGACTGTCTTGATGATCTTCAATTAAAATATGGCAGCTTAGTGAGTCTAAACCTGATGTAATCGTCCAAATATGCAGGTCGTGAACATCCTTCACACCTTCAATATTTTTTAAGGCTTTCTTCACTTCATTTTGATCAATGGTAACGGGCGTTCCTTCCATCAAAATGTGTATGCTATGCTTCAAAACTCCCCAAGCGCCTTTTAATATTAATAAAGTAACTAAAATGGAAATAATAGGGTCTGCTATATACCAGTCAAAGAGCCACATGATGAATCCTGCAGCAATGGCTCCGACAGAGCCTAATGCATCGCCGATAACGTGAAGATAAGCGCTGCGAACATTGACATTATGTTTCACATCACCTTTTCTCATTAACACCCAGGCACTTAAAAGATTAGCAATAAGGCCAATAGACGCAATCAACATCATCGAGCCGCTTGCTACAGTCGGCGGATTGAAAAAACGCTGAACAGCTTCCCAAATGATAAATCCAGCGATAACAAATAAGGTAACTCCATTAAACAAAGCGGCTAAGATTTCAAAACGATAAAAGCCATACGTTTTATTTGGAGAGGCTGGTTTGGCCGCAAACCATATAGCAATTAGGCTAAGAGCAAGCGAACTGGCGTCACTAAGCATATGACCAGAGTCAGAAAGAAGGGCTAGGCTGTTTGTGATTAAACCTCCGAAAAACTCTAACAACATAATTCCAGCGGTAATGAGAAGGGCAATTGTAAGCCCTTTTTTATTTTCTTCTCTACTGTGATCATGGTGATGTCCGTGGTGATGGTGATGACCATGGTGGTCGTGAGAATGATGGTGGTGATGATGATGCATGATAAAATACCTCCTTAATGATGTTCAGAATGGTCAATGGCTTGTTTTAATAATGAAATAACATGTTCGTCATCGCAGGAGTAAAACAGTGTTTTTCCTTCACGACGATACTTAATGAGTCTAAGATTTCGCAATATACTAAGCTGATGGGAAACGGCTGATTGAGACATTTCCAACACTTCTGCAATGTGATTGACATTGCACTCTTCTTGTGATAACAAATAAAGAATTTTAATTCGAGTAGGATCGGCTAACACCTTAAATATTCGCGATACATTTTCAATGGTTTCAGGTTTTAAGAAAGAATGATCTTCCGTCTTCATTCATAATTCCCTCGTTCTTTTATTATATATGAGCATATGTTCATATTTTATTATATTTTGCATTCTGTCTTTTGTCAAGTTTAGGAAATCTGTTTAACAGTACATAATGAGGAGGGAACCTTTCAGATTGGAAATACGGTCAACTAGTTCTGAGGCATTTTCAGCGGGCTTAAGAAATCTAAGAGCTCTTTAAAAGTGACATTAGCAATGAGATAAATGAAGCAGTTTTTAAAAGATGATTGCTTCAAAGTAGATTGCAACTGGAGAGAATGTTCTAAATTGATCGTATAAAGACATTTCAGGGTACTTGCGAGCAATCATTGAGAAGTCGATTCAGTTATCTTTTTGAGAAGCTGCCAAGCATGGAAATTGAGCATTTCAATATGTTTATTTTAATCATTGACTAGCAGAAGATAACCTCTCGTTCTTGAACAGCCTTGCCTAAACGTTAACTTGGTTAATTCACGCTGTCGGCTAGCCTTCATACAGGAACAGGTGAAGCTGGGCATGAATAGCAGCTTCTGCCAGATCAAAAAATGTCGGAAAAGGGCATACTTTGTCCGGTTTAGCCGTAAAGGAATCCCTCTTATGGTAGACAGGTCTACATAAGAGGGATCATATCAAATGAAACCTGAAGGATCTTTGTGTCAGCAGATCTAATTTTACAAGAACAAGCCGCCAATGGCGCCCGTTAAGACGATGATCCATGGAGCTATCTTCCAATAAGCGAGCATACTGAATAAAATTGCAGCAAAAGCGAAATCAATCGGACGATTAATGGAGCTTATCCAGATCGGATCATAAAAAGCGGCAATTAAAATTCCGACGACAGCAGCTTGTATGCCCATTAACGCACCATTAATCTTTGAATTGCTTCGAAGCTTTCCCCAAAACGGTAATGTACCAAAAATGAGCAGAATTGCCGGAAGAAAGATGGCGCAAGTTGCAACGAATCCCCCAGCCCATCCATTCATGACCGCTCCAATATAAGAAGCAAATGTAAACAAAGGACCAGGAACTGCCTGTGCTGCTCCGTAACCAGCCAAAAATTCTTTTTCTGTTAACATTCCTGTTGGAACAAATTCCTGTTCAAGCAGCGGGAGCACCACATGTCCTCCCCCAAATACGAGAGATCCAGAGCGGTAAAAGCTGTCGAACAAGCCGATCCAGTAAGAAGAAGTCCACACTTTTAATAAAGGAAGGAAAAGGAGAAGCCCGAAAAATAACAATAAACAGCTTGCGGCAAATCGTGTTGAAATCGGCACCTGAAACGAAGTCTGGGTATCTTCTTCTACTTTTTTATATAATAAAAATCCAATAAAAGCCGCTAGCAACATGACGACAACTTGGGAAAAAGCATTTTGCCATAATAAAGTAACGACTAGCGCGCCTAATGCGATGGCTTTTCTCCCTCGGTCAGGGGTAAGTTTTTGTGCCATTCCAATAACAGCATGGGCGACTACAACAGCAGCAACAATCTTTAAGCCGTGAATCCAGCCGGCATCAACAATATGCAACTCTTTAAGAATAAGAGCAAAGATCATCAGTGCGATTGCAGACGGAAACGTAAAGCCGATAAAGGCGCAAAGTCCGCCTAATATTCCTCCCCGCATGAGACCGATGCCGATCCCGGCTTGACTGCTGGCAGGTCCGGGTAAAAAATGGCATAAAGCAACCAAATCTGCATAGCTCTTTTCATTCAACCATTTTCTTCTCCGAATATATTCTTCATGAAAATATCCTAAATGGGCGATTGGTCCCCCAAATGAGGTCAATCCAAGCTTTGTGGAAATGGCAAATATTTCGAACAGCGTTTTCCATTTTGATTCCTTCATGCTATCCCCCACCTTCATTATGTATTTCTTTAAAAAGCTCGTACGCTTTCGTCCGGGCTTCTTTCAGAACGGCTTTCCCTTTCTGTGTAGTTGTATAATATTTTCGTATTTTTCCTTCTACATTTTGTTCTGTTTTTTCTAACAGTCCGTCCTTTTCCATTGCGTGGAGAATCGGATAAAGAGTCCCTGCACTTATGTTGTAGCCATGACTTTTCAGTTCCTCAAGCATCCACAAGCCGAATATAGGATGTTCGCTTGCATGATGTAAAATATGAATATGTATAAAACCGAGAAAAAGCTTGCGCAACACTTTATCTTCCATTTTTACCCCCATTTTGAGAATCGATATCGAATTTCGATAACATTAATATTGTAAGGTTATTCATATGTACATGTCAAAATTATATTTACGAAAATATTTGACAATTGAATTGCCTTTTCATAAAATGGACATATAAAATATGAACACTTATTCATATAAACACATATACTGTATACTGCAATGTGTACTCTATTTCATTGGGGGATTAGAGAATGATTCAGTATCGGGTAAAGGGATTGTCTTGTGCAAATTGCGCAAAGAATCTGGAAGAGGAAATCCAAAAGCTTGAATATGGGGAAAATGCAAAATTAAATTTTCAATCTAGCAAACTGTATGTCAATGAAGAAATTAATATGGCTAAAGTCAAAAAAATTTTAGCATCGGATGGGGCCTATATTGAGGAAGAAAATAAGTCTGAAATATCTCTTACGGGCGACCACTGAAATAGAGGGCATAGTAAAATAAGCCATCGATCGATGACCTTGATGGAAATATTTGGATATAAAGGTTAGGTTGCAACAGTAATTATACGAAACCCTTGGGATTTAGCTAATAAAAGAGCTTGTTCTACCGTGATTTCACGGTTTACTGGAAGAACATCAGCTTTTTTATATAAATTCGGATTATATGGTTCTTTCTTTTTGAGAATGTTGTAGATAGCTGTTAAAAGCATACGTGCAATGGCAATAATTGCTCGTTTGTGACCACGACGTTTTTTAAGTTTTAAGTAGCGGTTTCGAATTTCGGGATGCTTTTCACTTTTGACCACAGCAGTTGCACACTGTACCAAAAGAGGCTTGATGTAGCAGCCAGCTCTCGAAATTCTTACTGACTTTTTCTTGCCGGCACTCTCGTTATTCGTGGGTGTTAGTCCTGCCCAGGAACATAAATGCTTAGCTGTCGGAAACACGTCCATATTAACACCTATTTCCGAAACCACGGCAATGGCGGAAAAAATGTTCTTAAAGGACGGAACAGTTAAGATTAAGTTGATTTCTTCTGTGTAGGACTCGGCAAGAGAAAGGATAATTTTTTCAAGATCTGCTTTACGAGATTGAAGATCTTCATAGTGCTGTTTAATGACCTTTAATTTATCAGCCTGTTCCGGTGTAATATATCCGTCTATGGCGAGTTCCAAATCAGAAAGTTTCTTCTTCATGGAACCGTGAATTAAAGGTTCTATGTCAAAAGTGGTATCCAAGGGATTCCCTAAAATCTTGTCAATAATGTTCATGGAGCTTTTACCGAAGGTATCCGAAACAACATTTCCAAGTTGAATATTAGATACAGTTAAACAGTTCTGAAGACGATTCTTCTCACTCGACATAAAATTAGTCAATTTAAAACGATAACGCATAAGGTCACGAAGCTGTCTGATAGCCAGCGGTGGCATAAAGCTTCCAGCTACTAGATCATGCTTAAATAAATCGGCAATCCATTTGGCATCTTTTTTATCAGTTTTTTTACCACGGATAGCCTTAACATATTTTGGATGTGCAAGAGTAATGTTACAGGAATCCTCTAGAACATTAAACACGGGAATCCAGTATTTCCCGGTAGATTCCATACAAACATCCTTACAGTTATTTTCACAAAGCCATTGTGACAGCTCTTTCAATCCTTTTGTATAGGTAGAAAAGCGATGGCGTTTGTAAGTAGTGACACCTTTGTTGGTAGAAGCAATACAGGCAACAACAAAGGTTTTGTGGACATCAATCCCACAGCATATTGGATAAACAATCTTTAATCCCATAGGGATAACTCCTTTCACGTTATTAAAGGGATAGACAGCATTGACTGATTGCCCAGCAATAAACGAGTAGTTGTTTATACAAAGATAAGTCTGCGTGCTCGAAGTCACACTTATTTGTGCTTGGAAAGGCAATCTACACATATAAACATGCGGTCACCCTGCAACCAGAGTGGCCCACTCACCTCCGCGTGATTTGTAGTTGACTGTTATCCCTATGACTTTAGAATAATAAAAATAACGCCGGTGGCACAATTGTTTCATTACGTTTTGTGCCTTGAGCGAAGCGAAAGGAATGGGTATAAACATGAAGATACACATTCTTATTTATTGTGGCTCGTTTTGCTCTCGGTTTTAGCTTTTATAGCTGCTGTTGTGTTCGAAAAAACATTATCACCATCCGCCTCTGTTACAATGTATATAATTGCTACGGTGATCAGCGGATATAAAACATTTTTGAAAGGGGCCAAAAACCTCGTTCGATTGAAATTTAACATTGACACCCTTATGACAATTGCTTTGATTGGGGCTTTTGGCATTGGAGAGTGGAAGGAAGGTGCTGTTGTTGCCATTTTATTTGGAGTGAACGAATATTTAGAGGGCTTGGGAATGGAAAAGGCCCGTCGTTCTATCGAATCGCTTTTAGAAGTTGCGCCGAATGAAGCTACGATTGTTATAGATGGCCAGGAAAAGAAAGTTTCCATTCATGACATCAAGGCAGGGGATATTGTTCTTGTCAAAGCCGGTGAAAAAATTCCATCGGATGGGATAGTGGTGGAAGGGAAAAGCTCAGTTAATGAAGCGGCCATTACTGGAGAATCTCTCCCTGTTGAAAAGGAAGCAAAAGATGAAGTGTTTGGGGGAAGCATTAATAATGAAGGAATTTTGAAAGTTCGGATAACAAAGCCTTACGAAGAATCGTCTCTAGCGAAAATTTTGCATTTAGTTGAAGAAGCGCAGGAAACAAAAACGCCGACTGAGCAATTCATTAATAAGTTTGCGAAATATTATACTCCTTTGATCATGCTTATCTCTCTTGTCGTTATTTTTATTCCGCCGCTTTTCTTAGGAGTTGATTGGAGAACATCTTTATATCAAGGATTGGCAGTGTTAATTGTCGGCTGTCCATGTGCATTAGTTTTATCCTCTCCCATTGCTATCGTTTCAGGAATCACGAGAAATGCACGCAAAGGCATTCTTGTAAAAGGCGGGGTTTATTTAGAGCAATTAGGGAAAATTGGAATAATAGCTTTTGATAAAACAGGTACACTGACAAAAGGGGAGCCTTATGTAGAGAAGTTTGTAGAATATGATCCTTCTTTTTGGAGCATCATCGGATCAATTGAAAAATCCTCTACTCATCCGATCGCTAAAGCCATTATGAAAAAAATAGATGAGTTAAATGTTTCCCTTTTGGAGGCTCGCTCCGTTGTTGTAACATCAGGTGAGGGAATAAAAGCGGAGATAGACGGGAAGGAATACCGTATCGGCAATGAAAAAACGATTCAACATCTTTCGCTCAGCGAAAATGTAAAGGAAGACATAAAGACCTTTAAACAGGAAGGACTAACAATCGTTTTGGTTTCAGATGACAAAAACGTTCTCGGTATGGTCGGTATAGCGGATGAAATTCGACAGGAAAGCAGCCAGGTGATCCGCATGCTTCACCGAACAGGTGTGAAGAGGACTGTCATGTTGACAGGAGACCACGAAAAAACTGCTGAAAAAGTGGCGAAAAAGGTTGGTTTAAGCGAATATTTTGCAAACCTTCTGCCGGAAGAAAAGGTGGAAAAGGTAAAAGAACTGTCTCTCTCAGGAAAAACGGCAATGATCGGAGATGGTATCAATGATGCGCCTGCGCTCGCAGCTGCTGATTTAGGCATTGCAATGGGAAAAGGAACAGACAGCGCAATTGAAACGGCTGATATCGTTTTAATGCAAGATCATTTAGGAAAGCTGCCTGAAGCTATTTCAACCGCCAAAAAGGTGAACAGAATCATCAAGTTAAACATCGGGATTGCTCTAGGTTTAAAAGCCGCTGCACTGCTGCTGACGATTCCAGGCTGGCTTACGCTTTGGATAGCCATTCTGTCTGATATGGGGGCGACTGTTTTAGTGACCCTCATTAGTTTAACGATTTTATGGGAACGAAATAAAAAACTTCTAAATGAGGCTTTCAGCTAATGGCTGATCGCCTTTTTTTCTTGCATTTTTTAATATTTCTCTTCCATAAACATATGACATTTATTATAATCTTATTAATTTGACAACCTGCCGCTAATGAAAAATTGGACATAACATTTTGGACAAAATCATGGGAGGAATTGTGCATGCTTTTAGGTGCAATTGAAGCGGGCGGAACAAAATTTGTCTGTGGAATTGGAGATGAAAACGGAAATATCATCGAGCGGACTTCTTTTCCGACGACAACGCCTGATGAAGTGCTTGAACAAGTGGTCAAATTTTTTCGGGATAAAGATATTAAAGCGCTTGGAATTGGCTCATTCGGTCCGATTGATTTAGATCGCACAAGCGAAACATTCGGATACATAACATCTACTCCGAAGCTACAGTGGGCGAATATAAATCTTGTCGGAGCGATAAAAAAAGAATTTCCTATTCCAATTGGCTTTGATACCGACGTCAATGCAGCAGCGCTGGGGGAAATGAAATGGGGGGCTGCGAAAGGTCTGAATAGCTGCATTTATATGACGATCGGTACCGGGATCGGAGTCGGTGCCATCTCTGAAGGACATCTAGTACACGGGCTAATCCATCCGGAAATGGGGCATATGCTTGTTCGGCGCCATCCTGAAGATTCGTTTGCCGGCAATTGTCCGTATCACAAAGATTGTTTGGAAGGAATGGCATCCGGTCCTGCTATAGAAAAACGCTGGGGAAAAAAGGGGCAAGAATTAGAAAAAAATGAGAAAGTATGGGATTTGGAAGCGTACTATATTGCACAAGGAATTGCCAACCTTATACTCGTTTTATCGCCTAAAAAAATAATAATTGGCGGCGGAGTCGCCAAACAAAAGCAATTGTTCCCCCTTATACATCAAAATGTTCAAGCTTTATTAAACGGATATGTTCGCCATGAAGTGGTGCTAGAAAACATTGCAGATTATATTGTTCCGCCCGGATTAGGGGATAATGCGGGACTTTGCGGAGCAATCGGTTTAGCATATGAGGCGTTTTTGGAGCATAATCAAAAATAAAGCTCAAGAACATTTATCGGCAAATAATCGTTACAGATAACCCAAGCCATAAAATAAAATCAGGCATACAAAAATGTGTACAAGAAAAGGAAACTTTCAAGAATGCAGTTAAGAACCAAAAAGAATTAGATAAAGCTAAAACTAATGCTAAAGAGAATTGATCCAAGATATTGCTCGGTGACCTAACAGCTCTTTATGTTATAGCTGAGATGATTAAGTTTAGGTGGCTGGAATCATTCATTTTTTGATAAGTGGAGTTCAGGAGTATTGCCATGTATATCCTGAAACAAAACGAATATTGAAAAATATTTTTTAATCTTTAAACAATTATTAAACATCTCTACATTTAGAGGAAGAATCAATTAAATTATATATCTTAAAAAAGACAAATTAGACTTAGGGATTTAGAAATTTATTTATTATTTAAAAACAGTATGTCTATGGGATATCTTATGATCGGGGATTAAGAAGACCTTTATGAATACATGAATGAAGAGGATATTCAACAATTTCAAAATGTAATAAAAATCTATGTATTGTCAGATGAACAGTTCAATGAAGAAGATGCAGATATTTTTAGAGAGTTTGCAATGGATTTAGTTGATGGTAAAGATTTTTGTGCATTAATACTGGATTTTCATGTAAATGGAGAATTGTTTGAAAATCTACCGCTAAATCTTAAGGTGGAAGATTATCAAAAAATATTACATGCAGTAAATTCTGAATACGATATTTCATATGTAAATCTAGATCATTTGTTATATCTATCTCAAGATTAAGAAAGAGTATCCAATAGTGAAAAAAGGCGACTATTGGATGCTTTTTTATATGCTTAGGGTAGTCTTAGGGGGTGATCGTAAGAAATAGTATAAAAGTTGCTTTCATAAAGGCGAATTTTTTAGCCTATGAGCTTCATTATTGCATTTAAATATAATCATAAAGCTATTTCTATTCGTTTATTTTGACTTCATCGATTTCAACTATTTCCCCTGTATCCTAGGTTTTCTGACCGCTATACATCGCATTATTTTTTATTCTTTGCATTGGCTTATTTTTCCCTTCTCTTTTGTGGTTTTGCTTGAAAGCTTTTTGAGGGCTTCAATATAATAAATGTATAACCGTTGACGAAAAGAGGTTTTTTTATGATCAAGCTTGTGTTTGCCGCATTCGCCCCTTTTTTGCTTGTCTTATTTTTCACAAGAGTTACATATAGTCATGTCGTTGGGACATTGTTGACGGCTGGTTTATTAATTGCCTCTTATTTTGCAGGTCATATGGATACTATTTATATCGCCATTTTGGATGTAGCCAGCTTAGCAGCTGGTTTTATCGCTGCCAGAAGCATGAAAAAGGATAAGAAAACATCTACTTAAACCTGTTCAACACGATTGACAGGTTTTTATTGTCTATGAAAATCAAACGTCAGTTCGTATTTTTGGTGATTCAGTCTGATTATATGTTAAAATATAATATAAGTTTCTGAATTGGAGGATGTTCCATGGATCGGTTTGAATTAGTTTCAAATTACCAGCCTCAAGGAGATCAGCCGAAAGCTATCAAAGAGCTGGTGGAGGGAATCAAGCAAGGAAAAAAACATCAGACATTGTTAGGTGCAACTGGAACTGGCAAAACGTTTACGATATCCAATGTGATTAAAGAAGTGAACAAACCGACGCTGGTCATTGCCCATAATAAAACGCTTGCCGGACAGCTGTATAGCGAGTTTAAAGAATTTTTCCCGAACAATGCAGTTGAATATTTTGTCAGCTATTATGACTATTATCAGCCGGAAGCGTATGTTCCGCAAACAGATACGTATATTGAAAAAGATGCGAGCATTAATGATGAAATTGATAAATTAAGACATTCGGCCACCTCTGCATTGTTTGAACGGAAAGATGTTATTATTATCGCAAGCGTTTCTTGCATATATGGTTTAGGTTCGCCAGAAGAATATCGTGAGCTGGTTGTAAGTCTTCGTACAGGAATGGAAATCGAGCGCAATGACTTGCTGCGCCGTTTAGTGGATGTGCAGTATGAAAGAAATGATGTAGATTTTCGCAGGGGAACTTTTCGCGTGCGCGGGGATGTAGTGGAAATTTTCCCTGCTTCGCGCGATGAACATTGTATCCGCGTGGAATTTTTCGGAGATGAAATCGACCGCATCCGTGAAGTTGATGCGCTGACAGGCGAAATTATTGGAGAGCGGGAGCATGTAGCGATTTTCCCGGCATCACACTTTGTGACAAGAGAAGAAAAAATGAAAATTGCCATTGCTAATATTGAAAAGGAGCTTGAGGAACGGCTGCATGAACTGCGGGAGAATGGAAAGCTTTTGGAAGCGCAACGGCTCGAGCAACGGACAAGATATGATTTAGAAATGATGCGGGAGATGGGCTTTTGCTCCGGGATTGAAAACTACTCCCGTCATCTTACATTAAGACCGCCCGGTTCGACTCCTTATACGCTTTTAGATTATTTTGGAGATGATTTTTTGATCGTCATTGACGAGTCGCATGTGACGATTCCGCAAATCCGCGGGATGTACAACGGCGACCAGGCGAGAAAACAAGTGCTTGTCGATCATGGATTCCGTTTGCCTTCAGCACTTGACAACCGTCCGTTAAAATTTGAGGAATTTGAAAAGCATATGAAACATGTCATTTATGTTTCTGCCACCCCTGGGCCGTATGAGCTGGAGCATACGCCGGTTGTTGTTGAACAGATTATCCGCCCGACTGGACTTTTAGATCCAACCATTGACGTCCGACCTGTTGAAGGGCAAATAGACGATTTAATCGGCGAAATTCAAAAGCGGGTTAAACGGAATGAGCGGGTGCTTGTGACCACATTAACGAAAAAAATGGCGGAAGATTTAACGGATTATTTGCGGGAAATCGGGATTAAGGTGACATATCTCCATTCCGAAATTAAAACGCTCGAGCGCATTGAAATTATCCGCGACCTGCGCCTTGGCAAACATGAAGTGTTGGTCGGGATCAATTTGCTCAGGGAAGGGCTTGATATTCCGGAGGTCTCTCTCGTTGCAATTTTGGATGCAGATAAAGAAGGATTTCTCCGTTCGGAACGTTCTCTTATTCAAACAATCGGACGGGCGGCTCGGAACGCAAACGGGCATGTCATTATGTATGCTGATACAATCACAAAATCGATGGAAATCGCCATAAACGAAACAAAACGGCGTCGTGCGATTCAAGAGGAATATAACCGTCAACATGGCATTACGCCAAAAACGATTCAAAAAGATATTCGCGATGTAATTAGGGCGACATATGCAGCGGAAGATGAAGCAGAATATAAAACGGAAAAGGCTGTGAAGCTGAACAAAATGTCGAAAAAAGATCGAGAACAACTGATAGCCCGTATGGAAAAAGAAATGAAAGAAGCTGCAAAAGCATTAGATTTCGAAAGAGCTGCTGAATTGCGCGATCTAATTTTGGAGCTGAAAGCGGAAGGATGATTGGATATGGCAATGGATAAAATTGTTGTAAAAGGTGCACGCGCTCATAATTTAAAAAACATTGATGTCACGATTCCAAGAGACAAGCTTGTCGTTGTAACAGGTTTATCGGGATCGGGTAAATCTTCTTTAGCATTTGATACAATTTATGCAGAGGGACAGCGGCGATATGTGGAGTCTTTATCTGCCTATGCCCGCCAATTTTTAGGACAAATGGATAAACCTGATGTCGATGCGATCGAAGGCTTATCGCCGGCCATTTCGATTGATCAAAAAACGACAAGCAGAAATCCGCGTTCAACGGTCGGAACGGTGACAGAAATTTATGACTACCTACGGCTTCTTTTTGCCCGTGTCGGGCGGCCGACATGTCCGGTGCATGGGATAGAAATTTCTTCGCAAACAATCGAACAGATGGTTGACCGGATTATGGAATATCCGGAACGGACAAGACTGCAGGTTCTTGCGCCTGTTGTGTCTGGAAAAAAAGGAATGCATGTGAAAACATTGGAGGAAATAAAAAAGCAAGGGTTTGTCCGCGTGCGGATTGACGGAGAAATGATGGAGCTTACCGACGATATTTCTCTTGAAAAAAATAAAAAACATTCCATCGATGTCGTTGTGGATCGGCTGATCGTGAAAGAGGGGATTATAAGCCGGTTGACCGATTCAATTGAAACAGCTTTAAAATTAGGTGATGGAAAAGTCATAATTGACATCATCGATGGCGAAGAGCTGCTTTTCAGTGAACATCATGCCTGCCCGATTTGCGGTTTTTCGATTGGAGAGCTTGAACCGCGGATGTTTTCCTTTAACAGCCCGTACGGAGCTTGTCATGCTTGTGACGGCTTAGGTTCAAAACTAGAGGTGGATTTGGATCTCGTTATTCCAAATAAAAACTTGACATTAAAGGAACACGCAATTGCACCGTGGGAGCCGACAAGCTCTCAATATTATCCGCAGCTTCTTCAAGCGGTTTGCAACCATTACGGTATTGATATGGACATTCCAGTTAAAGATATACCGAAACATCTGCTCGATAAAATTTTATTTGGAAGCGGCGGGGAAAAAATTTATTTTCGCTATGAGAACGATTTCGGACAAATCCGGGAAGGCTATGTAGAATTTGAAGGTGTGGTCCACAATATAGAACGGCGCTATAAAGAAACGACATCTGATTTCATACGTGAACAAATGGAAAAATATATGACGAATCAGCCGTGTCCGACATGCAAAGGGCATCGACTGAAAAAGGAAAGTCTGGCTGTTCTTATTAACGGACGCCATATCGGACAAGTCACTCAATTATCTATTCGTGAAGCCTATCAGTTTTTTGACCAATTGGCATTGACAGAAAAAGAAATGAAAATTGCCAATTTGATTTTAAGAGAAATAAAAGAACGGCTGAATTTTTTAATTGAGGTAGGTCTTGATTATTTAACATTAAGCAGATCAGCTGGTACGCTCTCTGGTGGAGAAGCGCAAAGAATCCGTCTTGCCACGCAAATCGGATCAAGACTGACAGGAGTACTTTATATATTGGACGAGCCGTCTATCGGTTTGCATCAACGGGACAATGACAGGCTGATCCGTGCTCTTCAAAATATGCGGGATATCGGCAATACATTGATTGTAGTTGAACATGATGAAGATACGATGCTTGCGGCTGATTATTTGATCGATATTGGGCCGGGAGCTGGCGTGCACGGCGGTCAAGTTGTAGCTGCGGGTACACCAAAAGAAGTGATGAATGATGACCGTTCGCTTACAGGACAATATTTGTCAGGGAAAAAGTTCATTCCATTGCCGGTCGAAAGAAGAAAACCGGATGGTCGGTATATTGAAATAAAAGGAGCAAGCGAGAACAATTTAAAAAATGTAAATGTCAAATTTCCTTTAGGTGTATTTTTGGCAGTAACAGGTGTATCTGGTTCGGGGAAAAGTACGTTAGTCAATGAAATATTGCAAAAAGGCTTGGCGCAAAAGCTGAATAACAGTAAAACAAAACCTGGTGTCTATAAAGAAATGAAAGGGATTGAACATCTCGATAAGGTCATCAGCATTGACCAATCTCCGATTGGAAGAACGCCGCGTTCAAATCCAGCTACGTATACCGGCGTATTTGACGATATTCGTGATGTGTTTGCAGCAACGAATGAAGCGAAAGTAAGAGGCTATAAAAAAGGACGCTTCAGTTTTAATGTGAAGGGCGGCCGCTGTGAAGCATGCCGAGGCGATGGAATCATTAAAATTGAAATGCATTTTCTTCCAGATGTATATGTTCCGTGTGAAGTATGCCACGGAAAAAGATATAACCGGGAAACTCTTGAAGTCACATATAAAGGAAAAAATATTGCGGATATTTTAGAAATGACTGTGGAAGACGCACTTCAGTTCTTTGAAAATATTCCAAAAATCAAACGGAAGCTGCAAACCATTTACGATGTAGGACTTGGTTATATGAAACTTGGTCAGCCGGCTACGACAATGTCCGGTGGGGAAGCACAACGGATAAAGCTTGCTTCAGAGTTGCATCGCAGATCTACTGGAAGATCGCTGTATATTTTAGATGAACCGACAACAGGGCTGCATGTTGACGATATTGCTAGACTCTTGAAGGTTTTGCATCGGCTTGTTGAAAACGGAGATACAGTTCTTGTAATTGAGCATAACTTAGATGTGATTAAATCAGCTGACTATATCATCGACCTTGGACCAGAAGGCGGGGACGGCGGAGGAACAATCATTGCAACGGGTACCCCTGAAGAAGTGGCAGAAGCGAAACAGTCTTATACAGGAAAATATTTAAAACCGATTTTGGATCGGGATCGGGAGAGAATGAAAAATTTCATTTTGAAAAAAGAGGCAGCGGCAAACAGTTAAATAGGCTGTTGCCAGTCTCTTTTAAATGACGAAGAATGTTCCTAAAATTCCTGAAACGGATGGTTTTATTCCATCGGTTTTCAGGAGATGAGTTGTAGATTTTTACTAGCCCTTTCAGCGAAAAATCGAGGAAATACTGATTTTCTTTGATATATGAACATTTCGCATAAAACAGAGCTTGAGCCTTTGTGTGACAAAGGGCTCTTTTTTTATAAACTGATGTTTCTCCTATCATTCATTCAAATTCAAAATTTTGAAGACTCGATGAATCGGATTCTCCGGCGTCTTAGTTATTGTGCTCACGATGTCTACAATTACCGAATGTATTGAATATCTTTGATGCATTGCTAATTCATAAAAAAGCTGACCCAAAAAAATATTTGACGGCCTTGGATCAGCTTTTTTAAAATCAGTCCCTGTGAAAAGAAGGCATTATATAAATTATTTATTTTCCATTTCTTGAATGGCTGTTTGAGCCAATTTAGAAATCGTCATATCATCCATTGGCGGATTGTGAAGCCCTGCTCTCACATCACGATAATACCGCTGCAACGGATTTGACAGTTGAAGGCTTTTTGCTCCAACTAGTCTCATCGCCATATCGACAATGTTGATGGCTGAGTTCGTCACAATATGCTTCGCAACACTAAGCTCGTTTGTAATGTATGGACGGCGTGCTTCATCATCATAAATTTCCGCTACGCTATACAAGAAATGTCTAGCTTTCATTAATTCTAAGTCAATCTGACCGATTAAATTTTGTACATTTGGCAATTGGCTAATGGTTCCATTTATACTATTTGGAAAATATTCTGTCGCAAATTTCACTGCATAATCACGCGCCGCCTGTGCAATACCTAAATAACAAGCGGGAATATGCAGAATCCAACCATTTATTGTATTTCCTCTCGGTCCATGGTTTAGCTCTACAAAATTTTCTTCTGCTACTTCAACGTTATCTAACACAAGATCGTGACTTTCTGTTCCTCTCATGGCGATAACGTCCCAATTTTTTTCAATTGATAATCCCTTTGCTTCTCGTTCAATTAAGAAAAATCCAATTCCTTCCTTTTCTTCAACCCATGCAGATACAAGAAAATGTGTCAGCACAGGTGACATAGTAGTATATGTCTTTCTGCCCGAAATAATCCACTTGCCATCTCTTTTCACTGCTTCCGTTTCAGGGCGCCCGCCGCGGGTTGGACTGCCTGTTTTTGCTTCACTAACTGCTCTGTTCACCAAAGCGCCGTTTAAAATTTCTTTTGCAAAAGAGGCAAGCTTTTCTTCCCTCCAAAGTTTTTTCTCATACAACTCCCCAACGACGCCCAGATGCCAACCGATGGCTAGGCCTGTAGCACCATCAAAGCTAGCAATGGTTTCTTGGAATAGAACTAGATCTGTGACACCAATTCCGCCGCCTCCATATTCTTTTGGCAGCGAGAGCTTCGTATACCCTATATTGACAAGCGCTTGGAAATTTTCTTTTGGAAACTTTGTCTTTTCATCGCTTTCCCTAGAATGACTTTTAAACGACTCTTCATGCTTTAACAGCTTTTCGATCCACAATCTTTGCGCATCCGTTTTCACAAATAATTTTTTTGACACGTTCCACACTTCCTTAAGCAAAATCTGTTCAGATTAATATTTTAATAGGTTCAATAATTTAGCATGAAAAAATGCCCTGACATCGTTCGAGAAAGGAGAACGGCCTTTTTCTTACATTGTGTCATAACGTATGCAGGGCTGTCCATAAGTCAGTTTTCTGCTTATGTAACAACCCCTTTCAGAAAAAATTATATAAACGATCATGAAACATCCATTCTAATTCAAGAAAAATTTATTTTACAAAATAACGAAAAAATGGTATAATCTTCTCCGTGAGTTTAATTTTATTGTACATTTATGTTAGGAGAGGAAAGGACAATTCCTCTTCTAACAATTTCTTCTTCTAATAAAACGATAAACTCTTCACTAGCCTCGATTTGAATGGCTTCATAATAGGCTTTCATTAACAGGTAATTAGATAAAAGATACAATGAGTTCATTTGAACTGCTGCCCCTCCTTTCTGTTAAAATAAACAAACGTTTACGTCAGGACAGAAAGACGAGTCGTCTAGGGCGAGAAAAATATGAAAATTCAGAAAATAAAGTCTATCAACTCCTTTCCTATTTGTGTAAAGAATGGTACCAAAATAGTGAAAAAATGTCAATCTATTTCATACTTTCACATAGAAAGTGTTATAATAATTTGTAAATAGAAAGTGAAAAGGACGAATTTCGATGTTTATTAGATGGTTGACAAGCATTTTATTAAATGCACTGATTTTGATTGTTGTAGCTGGGTTCTTTGATTCGTTTTATTTAAGCGGAGTTGGAGCGGCTATTGTAGCCAGTATGATTTTGTCAGTGTTAAATGTTTTTGTGAAGCCGTTTCTCATATTATTGACATTGCCGATTACGGTTTTTACTCTCGGAACATTTTTATTTGTCATCAATGCAGTTACGTTGATGATTGCCCAGGCAATAATGGGAGATGCCTTTAATATTGATGGCTTTGGAACTGCCCTCCTCGCCTCCATCTTCATTTCGTTTTTGAATCTGCTCATTCAATTGGTGTTTATGAACCGTTTTAAAGACTAATGAAAAAGATTTTTTCATTCATATCTCCTATCGTTTCGGGAATGATACGAATAGGTGATATAAATGAAAAAAATCTTTCCTCTTATTATTTTTGTTTTCATGATTTTATCTCCCGCATTTCCTAGCTTTGAGCTTGCAGCTTCGCCAAATGATTCAAACGTCTACACGATCGTATGGCTTTCAGACACTCAATACTATTCGGAAAAATACCCTCATATTTTTCGTAATCAAATGGATTGGATTGTGCAAAATCGCGATAATTGGAATATAAAATATGTTGTTCATACCGGTGATATTGTCAACCGTGCGGAAAAGAAACAGCAGTGGGTTCAAGCAGACCGCATGTTCCGAAAACTGGAACAGGTGTCTATTCCTTACGGAGTGCTTGCGGGCAATCACGATTTAGTATACGGAAAATCATATAAAATGTTTCATCAATATTTTGGTAAAGATCGTTTTTTCACGAAGCCTTATTATGGTGGGGGATATCGGAATAATCGAGGGCATTACGATTTAATTACGCTCGGACATCAACATTTTCTTTTTTTGTATATCGGCTGGCATGTTGACAAAGACAGCATCAGCTGGATGAACGAAGTCTTAAAACGTCATTCAGACCGAACAGCAATCATAGCTGTCCATAAATATTTGCATAAAAATGGAAAACGAACGCTGGTTGGAAATCGTATATTTCGCAATATCGTCAAAAAGAATCCGAATGTAAAAATCGTTTTGAGCGGCCATTATGATGACAGTGAGTTATTAAAAACAAAAATTGATGATGATCATGATGGGACTCCTGATCGGATTGTTTATGAATTATTGGCGGACTATCAGGGGGCTTCTGAAGGAGGAGAAGGCTTTTTACGCTTGCTCCATTATTTTCCGAGTCGCTCCAAATTTTATGTCCGTGCATATTCACCTTATTCCAACAAGCATTTTTTTTTCTCTCCTAAAAAAGAAGAGTTTTGGATTGAATAGCCTTTATCTTTCGCTCCGATGCCCTTGTCTCTGCTTTTAAGCAATGAATGTCTTTGATGAAAGATGTTTGTTGCCAAAAAGAAAAGTGCTACAATAAAAAGATGAAAAAAGTTTTTTAAGTCTAAGGAGGAAAGACTTCGTGTCGAAAGTACGTACAAAAGATATTATCGAAAAATTCCAACTTGAATTGATCAGCGGAGAAGAGGGAATCAGCCGGCCCATTATTACAAGTGATCTTTCCAGACCTGGTCTTGAAATGGCTGGTTATTTTACATATTATCCAAAAGAGCGTATACAGCTGCTGGGAAGAACGGAGCTTACGTTTTTTGCAAAATTGACGCCTGAAGAAAAGAAAAGCCGGATGGAGCAGCTATGTACAGATGTAACACCGGCAATCATTGTGTCAAGAGAGATGGAGGCTCCGCCGGAATTAATTGAGGCATCTGAAAAATCAAATGTTCCAGTGCTGCGCTCACCATTGAAAACGACCCGCTTGTCAAGCCGCTTAACCAATTTTTTGGAAAGCAAGCTTGCTCCAACGACAGCTGTACATGGAGTGCTTGTTGATATTTACGGGGTGGGTGTTTTAATTACAGGAAAAAGCGGGGTAGGCAAAAGTGAAACTGCTCTTGAACTGGTGAAAAGAGGGCATCGCTTAATTGCAGATGATTGTGTTGAAATTCGTCAGGAGGATCGGGATACATTAGTCGGCAGTGCGCCGGAATTGATCCGCCATCTTTTAGAGATCCGCGGTCTTGGAATCATTGATGTGATGACATTGTTTGGTGCAGGAGCCGTCCGTAGTCATAAGCGAATTTCCCTTGTCATCGATTTGGAATTATGGGATCCGAACAAACAATACGACCGTTTAGGACTCGATGAAGAGAAAATGAAAATTTTGGATGCAGAACTGACAAAATTAACAATTCCTGTACGTCCTGGAAGAAACTTGGCTGTTATTATTGAAGTTGCGGCAATGAATTTCCGGTTAAAAAGAATGGGATTCAATGCGGCGGAACAATTTACAAATAAATTGGCGGATGTTATCGAAGATGGAGATCACGAAGATTTTTAATTGATGAAATAGGAGAGATGAGAGAATGAAAGAGGCAATTCAGCCCATTGATCCAATCGCATTTCAGCTAGGACCATTACAAGTTCATTGGTACGGGATCATTATAGGAATCGGCGCATTGCTCGGCCTATATTTGGCGATGCGTGAAGGGGAGAGAAGAGGTCTTCATAAAGATATATTTATCGATCTTGCATTGTTTGCTATTCCTATTGCGATTATATGTGCCAGAACTTATTATGTCATTTTTCAATGGGAATATTATTCTGAAAATCTTTCGGAAATCCCTAAAATTTGGCATGGTGGCCTTGCCATTCACGGCGGGTTAATCGGTGCTGTGGCAACCGGGATTGTGTATGCAAAAGTAAAAAAACTATCTTTCTGGCAACTGGCTGATATAGCTGCGCCGAGTATTATTTTAGGGCAGGCGATCGGCAGATGGGGGAATTTTATTAACCAGGAAGCTCATGGAGGACCTGTTTCAAGAGAATTTTTGGAAAATCTCCACTTGCCTGAATTTATCATTAATCAAATGTATATAAATGGACAATATTATCACCCGACTTTTTTATATGAATCCATTTGGAATCTCGCTGGGTTCGTCATCTTAATTTTGCTAAGAAGGTTTAATTTGCGGCGTGGAGAGCTGTTTTTATCATATGTTATTTGGTATTCGATCGGGCGATTTTTTATCGAGGGCATGAGAACTGATAGTTTGATGCTGACGGAAACGGTAAAAATGGCACAGGTCATTTCGATTTTACTTATTCTTAGTGCAATTGCTCTTATAATTTACCGGAGACTAAAAAAAGTAGAAAGATATTTAGATGAATATTGATAAATTGCTGGAATGAAGGTGAAACTTTGAAACAAACATTGAAAAAAGGATTACAAACAGGATTGGAAACAACGTGGACTCTCGGTAAAGTCATTTTCCCTGTAACGTTGATTGTTTCATTTTTACAACATACTCCTTTGATTGATTGGATGGTTCATTTTATAACGCCGGTCATGAAGGTAATCGGGTTAAATGGAGATGCTGCAATCCCCCTTGTGATTGGGAATTTTCTTAACTTGTATGCGGCGATTGGAGCCATTTTGTCCATTGATTTTACGGTAAAAGAAGTCTTTATTTTGGCAGTCATGCTGTCATTTTCCCACAACTTATTAATCGAAACGACTGTAGCAAGCAAAGTCGGTGTGAAACTATGGATCATCTTGTCCGTCCGGCTCGGACTGGCATTTTTTTCGGCTTTTATCATCAATCTTTTTTGGGACGGCGGTGGAGAAAAAGCTCAATACGGATTTATATCTCAACAAGATGCCGTGCCTTCAGACTGGGGAATGATCTTACTTGAAGGGCTTGAAAAAGCGGCAATGGGAGTCATTCAGCTTGCGGCCATCGTCATCCCGCTAATGATTGCCATTCAATTTATGAAAGATTTAGGCTGGGTCGACGCTTTCTCAAAAAAGATGGAGCCGGTAACCGAAATGCTGGGAATGAAGAGGAACACTTCAACAACGCTTGCGGCAGGATTAATTTTCGGGCTTGCCTACGGGGCTGGCGTGATGCTGCAAGCAGTAAAAGAAGATGGAGTGGAGCATCGCGATTTAACGTTGGCGTTTATATTCCTCGTTGCCTGCCATGCTGTGATAGAAGACACATTAATTTTTGTTCCGATCGTCGGTTCAGTTTGGCCGCTTTTACTCATCCGGCTGTTCGCAGCCATTCTTTTAACGATGATTATCGGTTTTGTCTGGAAAAAACAAGCACATATCGGGAAAAGGGGAACGGTTTATGAACATTGACACCGTATTGTTTGACTTGGACGGCACGTTAATAAACACAAATGAATTAATTATTGAATCGTTTTTACATACGCTGAACTATTATTATCCGGGCAAATATCAACGGGAAGATATACTTCCTTTCATCGGGCCTCCGCTTATTGACACATTTCAACGTATTAACCCTGAAAAAGCGGAGGAAATGGTCCGAAGATATCGGGAGTTTAATCATGCCCAGCATGATCTGCTTGTGAAGGAATATGATCATGTGCACGAAACGGTTCGAGCTTTAAAAGAAAAGGGATTGAAACTGGGCATTGTGACAACGAAAATTCGCGACACTGTTATGATGGGGCTGAAATTAACGGAAATGGATTCATTTTTTGACGCAATTATCACACTGGATGATGTACAGCATGCGAAGCCTCATCCTGAGCCGGTCTTGTCCGCTCTTAAATTGCTCGGTTCCGAGCCGTCTAATGCATTAATGGTGGGAGATAACCTTCATGATATAGAGGCGGGAAAAAATGCAGGAACATTAACGGCAGGAGTTGCTTGGAGCATAAAAGGGAGAGAGTATATAGAATCGTTAAAGCCAGATTTTGTGCTGGACAAAATGAGTGATTTATTGAACATTGTGATGGAGTGAAGATTGTGAGAAGAACGGATAAATTTCCTGTTGAAGGAGCAAACTCCCTTTGGCAGGTGTACAAGACGGTTTCTTTTTGGAAAGTTGTCAAAAATGTCATCGTGATTCTGATCGCGCGCTACACTCCATTTATGCCTATCAAAAACTGGCTTTACCGCACATTTCTTGGCATGAAAATCGGACAGCAAACATCGTTTGCATTTATGGTTATGGTGGATATTTTGTTCCCGGAAAAAATTAAAGTTGGGCGCAATTCTATTATCGGATACAACACGACGATTTTAGCACATGAATATTTAATCGATGAATATCGCATCGGCGAAGTGGAAATTGGAGATGAAGTCATGATCGGAGCAAACACGACTATTTTGCCTGGTGTGAAAATTGGAAATCGAGCTATCGTTTCTGCCGGCACTGTAGTTCATAAAGATGTTCCGGAAGGCTCTTTTGCAGGAGGAAACCCAATGCAAATCATCTATACAAAAGAAGAAATGGAAAAAAGAAAGCGGTAAGCGTCATCAATTTTTGTCGCTTACCGCTTTTTGATTAAGCAGGATTGAGCGAAAGTGAAATAAAGGCGCTCTGTGAAAGAAGTTTACATCAAAAACTTATTGATTATAAATCTTTATTTTGGTAGTATGGTAACATATTAGCGGATTAAAGTGAATGCGCCATGGAGGTGTCAGTGAGTGTTTATGTTTGAAAAGCCCTTGGGAATGCGGGATACATTGCCGGGCTTATATGTCATAAAAGAAAGCGTTCGTAAAAAAATGATGAATGTGATTGAAAGCTGGGGTTATCAATTTTTGGAGACTCCAACGTTGGAATTTTATGAAACAGTAGGAGTTCAGTCGGCGATACAAGAGCAGCAATTATTTAAACTTCTTGACAGGCAGGGGCATACGCTCGTTTTAAGACCAGATATGACAGCTCCCATTGCACGAATTGCGGCTTCCAAGCTGATGAAAGAAAGCTTGCCGTTAAGGCTCGCTTATTCTGCAAATGTGTTTCGTGCACAGCAGCATGAAGGCGGCAGACCGGCAGAATTTGAACAAATTGGCATTGAGCTGATTGGCGATGGAACGATTAGCGCTGATGCGGAAGCGATCGCTCTAATGATATATGCCTTAAAAAATACTGGCCTTAAAGATTTTAAAATTTCCATTGGGCATATCGGATTTATCAATGCTTTGTTCGGAGAAATTTTAGGGAAGGAAGAACGGGCGGAGAAGCTGCGCCGCTATTTATATGAAAAGAACTTTGTCGGATACCGCGAGCATGTGAAAAGATTATCTCTCTCTACCATTGACAAAGAACGCCTTTTAAGAGTCATTGATTTAAAAGGAGGAATTGAGAAGGCTGATGAAGCTTCAAGCCTTGTTGCTTGTGACAGCGGGAAGAAAGCGCTGGAAGATTTAAAACAGCTCCTTACCCAATTAAGAGCTTATGAAGTGGATCAATATATCAAATTGGAACTGAATATCGTCAGCCACATGAGTTATTACACAAGCGTGATTTTTGAATTATATGCGAACGGTGTTGGACTTCCGATCGGAAACGGCGGGCGCTATGACCATCTTTTAGAAAAATTTGAACGTCCTGCCCCGGCGACAGGCTTTGGCATACGGTTAGATAATTTGCTGGAAGCTCTGGGGAATTTAAATTTGAATAAAGATCGCAATTGCATCATATTCAGCAGAGAGAATCGACAAGAAGCTTTTCGGTATGCCAATAAGCTGCGAAAAGAAGGAAAACAGGTTGTCATGCAAGATATTTCCGGTATCGATCAAATCGACAGGTTTACAGGTCAATTTACAGATATTTATTATTTCCTCGGAAAACCAGGAAAGGTGAGAGAGTGATGAGCATGTTAACGATTGCGATGCCGAAAGGGCGAATTTTTTCAGAAGCTGTCGAACTATTAAGAAAATCAGGCTACAAGCTGCCAGACGAATTTGATGAATCAAGAAAACTAATTTTGACCGTGCCGGAAGAAAATATTCGCTTTATTTTAGCGAAGCCGATGGATGTCGGAACATATGTAGAGCATGGTGTTGCAGATGTTGGGATCGCCGGAAAGGATGTCATGATGGAAGAAGAGCGGGATGTTTTTGAAGTGCTTGATTTGAAAATTAGCAAATGTCATCTGGCTGTAGCCGGACTGCCTGATACGAAAATGAATGACATCGCTCCAAAGGTGGCGACAAAATATCCAAATGTGGCTTCTAAATATTTTCGAGAGCAAGGGGAGCAGGTCGAAATCATTCATTTGAATGGATCGATCGAGCTGGCGCCATTGATTGGACTGGCTGACAGAATTGTCGATATTGTTTCGACGGGAAGAACGTTAAAAGAAAACGGATTAGTAGAATTTGAACATATTGCTGATATCACTTCAAGACTCATTGTCAATCCCGTCAGCTATCGGATGAAGGACAAGCCGATCGACATGCTTGTGGAGCGACTTGCCAAAACAGTGGAAGAAGGAAAGGAGGATTCGGATTGAAAATTATTCACATCACTAAGGATCAAAAGCTTTCCTTGAAAAGATCGATTGACGCTGGAACAGAGGAGCAGCGCAAAATTGTGAAGGAAATTATTGAACGAGTCAAAAAGGAAGGCGATCAGGCGCTATACGAATATACGAAACGTTTTGATGGGGCAGATCTTCAATCTTTGCACGTATCAAAAGAAGAAATTAGTCGAGCGTACGAAGCGGTAGATAAAGAATTCATTGACATTGTTCAAGAAGCAGCAGAAAATATCTTTCATTTTCATGAAAAACAAAAGAAAGAATCATGGTTTTATTTCGATGAAAAAGGAACAATGCTCGGTCAGAAATTAACGCCGCTAGATGCTGTCGGCGTTTATGTTCCCGGGGGCACAGCTGCCTATCCTTCTTCTGTTTTAATGAATATCATGCCGGCTAAAGTGGCTGGTGTAGGCAGAATCGTGCTCGTTTCTCCTCCAGATCAAAATGGGAGCCTGCCGGTGGAAGTGCTGGTGGCAGCCAATGAAGCTGGCGTATCGGAAATATATAAAGCTGGCGGCGCCCAAGCAATTGCCGCTCTAGCTTACGGTACAGAAACAATTGAACCGGTCGACAAAATTGTCGGTCCTGGCAATATATTCGTCGCTCTTGCAAAGCGGGAGGTGTTTGGAACAGTTGATATCGATATGATCGCCGGGCCAAGTGAAATTGTCGTCTTAGCTGATGATACGGCTGTTCCGCATGAAGTTGCGGCCGATTTATTGTCGCAAGCAGAGCATGACAGGCTGGCAACCAGCATTCTTGTTACACCTTCTATAAAATTAGCAAAGGAAGTTCAAAAGGAAGTTGCGGCACAATTGGCCGATTTGCCGCGAAAAGATATCGCCGCTGCTTCGATCGAACAGTTCGGTGCTATTTATGTAACGGATTCAATCGAGGAAGCGGTTGGGATAGTCAACCAATTGGCACCTGAGCATTTGGAGGTATTAACGGAAAACCCGACGGGTGTTCTGCCAAAAATTAAACATGCAGGAGCCATCTTTTTAGGGAGATATAGCAGTGAACCTGTAGGCGATTATTTCGCAGGTCCCAATCACGTTTTGCCGACAAACGGAACAGCGCGTTTTTCCAGCCCGCTTAACGTGGATGACTTTATGAAAAAGTCCAGCATCATTTCATACAGTGAAGAAGCATTCCGTGCACATGCTTCAAAAATTGCAAAGTTTGCAAGATATGAAGGATTAGAGGCGCATGCAAGAGCAATTGAAGCTCGACTAGAAAAAAGAGGAAGTGATCGAAATGAATAGAACCGCCACAATATCTCGAAAAACGAACGAAACGAATATTCAGCTGTCATTTTCAATAGATGGTGAAGGCCGTGCAGATCTAAAAACTGGAGTTCCTTTTTTAACTCATATGCTTGATCTGTTCACAAGGCATGGCCATTTTGATTTAAAGATTGAGGCAGAAGGCGACATTGATATTGATGATCACCATACGACAGAGGATATTGGCATTTGTTTGGGACAGGCGATTCAACAAGCTCTAGGCGATAAAAAAGGAATTAAACGGTACGGTCATGCCTTTGTCCCAATGGATGACTCTTTAGCGCAGGTTGTTATTGATTTAAGCAACCGACCGCATTTTGAAATGCGTGGAGAATTGCCGAAGGGGAAAGTAGGAACATTTGATACAGAGCTTGTTCATGAATTTTTATGGAAGCTGGCGCTTGAAGCACGGATGAACCTGCATGTAATCATTCACTATGGAATGAATACCCATCATATGATTGAAGCTGTATTTAAAGCGTTGGGGAGAGCTCTTGATGAAGCGACTATGATCGACCCCAGAGTCAAAGGGGTTCCATCAACGAAGGGGATGTTGTAAAAATGATTGGCGTGATCGACTATGGCATGGGGAATTTATACAGCGTCTCGAAAGCCTTGGAACGCATGAATGCGGAATATTTTGTATCAAGTGATTTAAACGAGCTTGAAAAGGCAACAGCTTATATACTGCCAGGAGTAGGCGCATTCAAAGACGCGATGGCTATTTTAACGGAAACAAAAACAGATAAATTTTTGAAGGACGAAGTGCAAAAGGGAAAGGCTTTATTAGGTATTTGTCTTGGCATGCAGCTTTTGTTCAACGAAAGCGAAGAACACGGCTGGACTGAAGGACTCGGCTTTTTAAACGGCCAAGTAAAAAGAATTCCAGGAAAAAATGTAAAAGTCCCGCATATGGGATGGAATAAGCTGACTTTTCAACGAGATCATCCTCTCATAACTGGTCTTCAAGAAGATTACGTATACTTTGTTCATTCTTATTATGCGGTCGTAAACGATCCGGACGTTGTGGTCGCCAGCGCTTCATACGGCGTGACGGTTCCGGCTATTGTAGGAAGTGGAAATGTATTCGGCTGCCAGTTTCATCCGGAAAAAAGCGGCAAGCTGGGACTAGCCATCTTGAAAAACTATTTAACTTTTGTATCAAGGATGTGAGCTAATGATGAGTTTTACTATTTTTCCCGCCATTGATTTGCGCGGAGGGAAATGTGTCCGGCTGCTTCAAGGCGATTACAATAAAGAAACGGTTTACGGAGATTCACCGTTTGCTGTCGCCGAGTCGTTTGTAAAGGAAGGTGCTGACTGGATTCATATGGTAGATTTGGATGGGGCAAAAGAAGGAGTCCGCGTGAACCATCAACATGTTTTGAAAGTGGCAAAAGAGCTAAAAGTAAAGGTACAAGTTGGCGGCGGCATTCGCACAGAAAAAGATGTATACGAATATTTGGAAAACGGCATTTCCAGGGTTATTTTAGGCAGTTCTGCCGTTTCAAACAGGTCATTTGTTGAAAAAATGCTGGCTGAATACGGCGGCCGAATCGCAATCGGTATCGATGCGAAAAATGGCTATGTATCAACAGAAGGCTGGCTGAATACGTCCGAAGTTAAAGCGGTTGATCTTGGTAAAGAACTGGCGAAAAGCGGTGCAGAAACATTTATTTTTACTGATATTGCAACAGATGGAATGCTCTCGGGACCAAATGTCAAGGCGATTGTGGAAATGGCAAAAGCAACTGGAAAAACAGTCATCGCTTCCGGAGGGGTAAGCTCCATTGATGATTTGAAAAAGTTAAAGCAATATGAACAGGATGGAGTGAAAGGCGCTATTGTCGGAAAAGCGCTTTATACGAAAAAGTTCAGCCTCCGCGATGCTATCCATGAGGTGAATGGGCTATGATTACGAAACGCATCATTCCTTGTCTAGATGTTAAGGACGGACGTGTCGTCAAAGGCGTGCAATTTGTCCAGTTGAAAGATGCGGGCGATCCAGTGGAGCTAGCGAAATTTTATGATGAAGAAGGAGCAGATGAGCTTGTCTTCTTAGATATTTCCGCATCTCATGAAGGCAGAAAAACGATGATTGATGTTGTCGAACGAGTAGCGGCAACATTAGCCATTCCCTTTACGGTCGGAGGCGGAATCAACTCTTTGGAAGATATGAAAAAAATTTTGCGTGCTGGTGCGGATAAAGTTTCCATTAACACTTCTGCTGTATTAAACCCTTCGCTGATTATGGAGGGAGCTGATTACTTTGGCAGCCAGTGCATTGTGGTAGCGATTGACGCAAAATACGATCCAGAGCTCGGAAGCCACCGCGTCTATACGCACGGGGGACGAAAAGCGACCGAATGGGAAGTCGTGGCGTGGGCAAAGGAAGCTGTAAAAAGAGGTGCTGGCGAGATTTTGCTGACTAGCATGGATCAGGATGGAGAAAAATCCGGCTTTGATATTGACTTAACCAAAAAAGTAAGCGAGGCAGTTCCCGTCCCAGTCATTGCATCCGGCGGCGCCGGTAATGCTGAGCATTTTCTTGAAGTTTTTCGCGATGCCCGAGCGGATGCAGCGCTGGCAGCTTCCATTTTCCATTACAAAGAAACATCAGTCAAAGAAGTAAAAAGATTTTTGCAAAAAGAAGGGGTGAATATACGGTGAACATAGCAGAACTCAAATTCGATGAAAATGGACTTATTCCTGCGGTTGTTCAAGATGCTGTTAGCAAAGAAGTGTTAACAGTAGCTTATATGAACGAAGAGTCGCTAAAAAAAACATTGGAAACGAAGGAAACATGGTTTTACAGCCGTTCTCGCCAAAAACTTTGGCATAAAGGAGAAACGTCCGGCAATACACAAACTGTTCAAGAGATACGCTATGACTGTGACAAGGACGCGCTTGTCGTGCTGGTAATCCCGAATGGTCCGGCCTGCCATACAGGGCAATACAGCTGTTTTTCAAAAGAAAGTGGCGGCCAGGTGGACGGTAGCCGTTTTGATATTATTAACAAGCTGGAGGCCGTCATTGCGGAGCGTGAAGCTGAGCGTCCGGAAGATTCTTATACTACCTATTTGTTTGAAAAAGGCTTGGACAAAATTTTAAAAAAGGTTGGAGAAGAAGCTTCAGAGGTCATTATTGCAGCAAAAAACCGCAGCCATGATGAGCTGAAATGGGAAGCCGCGGATTTATTATTTCATTTGCTTGTTCTGCTGCGCGAGCAAAAGCTTCCGCTCGATGAAGTATTGACAGTTTTAAAAGAAAGACATGAAAAATAATCGCGAGTAAAAATAGGTTTTTCCTATTTATAAGATATGGTATACTATCCCTCGGCAAATAAAGTGAAATGGAGGGTTTGAGTGGGAAACCGTAAAGTAAAAAAAGACGAAGATTCAAAAATTGTTTCGTTTTTTCAAGACAGTGCAACGTTTTATCGCTGGGGATTAAAGGCTTATCAAAAAGGCGATTTGCAGTCGGCTTCAAAATTCGTCAAGCGGGCAGTAGATCTGGATCCGTATAACGAAGAAATGATTTGCAGGCTGGCCAGCATTTATACCGAATTAGGAAAGTTTCAAAAATCAAACGAACTATTAACATACATTATTGAACATATTCACCCTCATTCGGTAGAATGCTATTATTTTCTTGCAAATAATTATGCTCATCTCGGCTTGTTTCACGAAGCTTATAAACATGCAATGATATATAAGGAAAAGGCGCCGCAAGGCATATTTTCCGTAGAAAACAGCGATCTTCTTGAAATGATTGAAATAGAAGAAGAGGCTGAGCATTCGGATGATCTAATCGTGAAGCAAGAAAAAGCGCGCTCTTTGCTTGAGAATGGACAGTTTCAAGAATCTATTTCCATTTTAAAAGAGATTATAACTGATTACCCAGAGTTTTGGTCCGCTTATAATAATTTGGCGCTTGCCTATTTTTACCTTGGGGAAGTGGAAAAAGCGAAGGACATGATTTCCCTCGTGCTCCGGAAAAATCCAGGGAATTTGCATGCTTTATGCAATTTGCTTGTATTTTTTTATTATGAAGGTGATGAAGCGAGCATAAGCATGCTAGTTGAAAAACTAAAAAGAGTTTATCCGCTTGTTTCGGAGCACCAATATAAACTGGGGGCGACGTTTGCACTCATCGGCTTTTATCCTCATGCATTCAAGAGGCTCCATGCCTTGTATCGAAAAGGATTTGAGGGGGATGACACGTTTTATTATTGGCTCGCATACTCTTCTTATTTTATAGGACACTATGACTTTGCTAAAAAAATATGGAAGAAGGTTCTGTATTTAAATCCGCGGAAGGAAGGCTCTGAACCGTGGAATATGAAAGGGCTAAACGAAATGGAAAATCAAGTCCCGGAGCGGCTGCTCTCTATCTATTTCGCAATGAAAATGGATGAACGAGCGTATTTAGTAAATGAACAGGAGTTTGAAACTCGTCTTGAAAGAGAAGCTGTTCAATATGCTTTAAACGTTTTAAATGGCAAAAGGCCGACAGGTTTTCATGCTGTTCATTTCGCTTTCCATGTGGCCGATAGTTTAATGGACAAAACGTCAGAAGGAAAAGAATTGGTTTTATTTTGGTTTCGGCTTTTCAAAAATGCCTTTAAGTTCGACATAAAATTTCGCAATGTCAACGCATGGTCAGCAGCTGTCTATTATTTATGGATGAAACAGATAGGAAAAAACATCACACAAGATGGTGCGGCAAATCATTTTAACATCAGCAAAGCTACGCTGTCTAAATACGTGCGCGTCGCAAAAAAATTGAAAATGTGAGCAAATAAATAGCACGAGACATTTATTTTATATAGGATAAGTTGTAGGGAATAATAATTTTGTATTATTTATTGGATCATATGATGAGGAGTGAGTCTCGTGTCTGAAGAAAAAATTTATGATTGTATCATTGCCGGAGCAGGACCTGCAGGATTGACAGCTGCTGTTTACACATCCCGCGCCAACCTTTCTACTTTAATGATAGAAAGAGGCGTGCCTGGAGGACAAATGGTCAATACGGAAGATGTTGAAAACTATCCTGGATTTGATCATATTTTAGGTCCAGAGCTATCAAATAAAATGTTTGAACATGCTAAAAAATTTGGTGCTGAATACGAATATGGAGATGTGAAGGAAATTGTCGATGAAGGCGAATATAAAATCGTCAAAACAGGCAACAAAGAATATAAAGCAAGAGCAGTGATTATCGCTACAGGGGCCGAATATAAAAAGCTCGGCGTGCCTGGAGAGAAAGAACTGGGCGGACGAGGCGTCTCTTATTGTGCTGTATGCGACGGAGCATTCTTTAAAGGAAAAGATTTGATTGTTGTCGGCGGCGGAGACTCTGCTGTCGAGGAAGGAGTTTATTTAACCCGCTTTGCGAACAGTGTGACAATCGTTCATCGCCGCGATCAATTGCGCGCCCAAAAAATATTGCAGCAGCGCGCCTTTGATAATGAAAAGATTGATTTTATTTGGAATCATACAGTAAAAGAAATTCATGAAGTCGACGGGAAGGTTGGCAAAGTCACGCTCGTAAATACGATAACAAATGAAGAAACAGAAAAAGAGATAGACGGTGTATTTGTATACATTGGCATGGTGCCGCTGTCCAAACCTTTTGAAAATCTCGGAATTACGAATGAAGCAGGATATATTGAAACAAATGAAAACATGGAAACGAAAATTCCCGGCATCTTTGCGGCAGGAGATATTCGGGAAAAATCTTTGCGGCAAATTGTAACTGCAACTGGTGACGGAAGCATTGCTGCCCAAAGTGCTCAACATTATATTGAAGAATTAAAAGAGAAATTAAAAAATGCCTAAAATTGTTAACAAAATCGTAACTATGATTTAATTGTGCTGTAACATCAATGAAATAAAATTCAGTTACTATAAAAGTAGTAATTGACCCCCTTTTATAATATATACTTTTGAGCATGGGCAACCCTTCCCATGCTCCTTTTTTTGTTCCACCTTTTCTTTTGAAACCTTTAAAAGAGAAAAAACGTATGATAAAGTAGGAAAGCATGCGCATTGAGACACTATAGCATTTAATTGTATAATAAAAGGAATAAATATTTTTTATGTACCGCAACCTAGGGGTGAACTTGCTTTGCAAAGGGTTACAAATTGTGTTCTTGTTCATGAAGGTCAGCTGCTCTTGCTTCAAAAACCGCGCCGGAATTGGTGGGTAGCCCCTGGAGGGAAAATGGAGCAAGGGGAATCGATAAAAGAATCTGTTGTAAGAGAATTTAGAGAAGAAACTGGAATTTATTTAATAAATCCAAAAATTAAAGGGATTTTCACGATCATTGTCAAAGATGGAGATAAGGTTGTTCAAGAATGGATGATGTTTACATTTTTCGCAACACAATTTAACGGGGAAAATGTTTTGGAAACTGAGGAAGGAAAGCTGAAATGGCACTCGATTGATGAAATTAAACAGTTGCCGATGGCTGCGGGCGACTACCACATTATTGAATATATGATTAAAGGGTCAGGAATCATGTATGGAACATTCATCTATACACCTGATTATGAGCTTTTGTCTTATCGGCTCGATCCACAATAAAGAAAACCTCAGCTGCAAGAAAATCGAAGCCAAGGTTCAGAGAAGAGGATATACATGCCAGTTTCAAAATTTCCGCTAAATAAATTTATGATTTGACTCTTCTCATCCTTGATCAAAAAGCTATCAGATTAAAAAAATAAATCCCGATATTTCCTATTCAACATCTGTTACTGAATATTTTTCTTTTGAAAAAACGGGGGGCTTTGAATGATGAGTGAAACTTCAAATATTAAGATGGTTATTATTACGGGGATGTCCGGGGCAGGTAAGACGGTTGCGATTCAAAGCTTTGAAGATCTTGGATATTTTTGCGTCGATAATCTTCCACCTACTCTTTTGTCCAAGTTTCTAGAGCTTATGAAAGAATCGAGAACGAAAATGAACAAAGTAGCTGTAGTTATGGATTTGAGGGGAAGGGAATTTTTTGAATCTTTCCATCAGGCAATTGAAGAAATCAATGATATCCCGTGGATCGCACCGCAAATTTTGTTTCTTGATGCACATGATCAAGTATTAGTTAACCGGTATAAAGAGACGAGAAGAACCCATCCATTAGCTCCAAAAGGTCTTCCGCTTGAGGGGATCCGCCTTGAACGGGAAATGCTGGAGGAATTAAAGGGACGTGCGCAAATTGTATATGATACATCCAACTTAAAGCCAAGAGAATTAAGAGAAAAAATTTTAAAACAGTTCGCAGAAAATGGCGATCAAACCTTTACGTTGAACGTTTTATCATTTGGATTTAAATATGGTTTGCCGATCGACGCGGACTTAGTGTTTGACGTGAGATTTTTGCCCAACCCGTATTATATTGATCATATGCGCCCTAAGACGGGGCTTGACGAAGAAGTTTCATCATATGTTTTAAAATGGACAGAGACATCTAAATTTTTAGAGAAGCTGACAGATTTACTCTCATTTATGATCCCTCATTTTCAAAGAGAAGGAAAAAGTCAAGTGGTCATTGCAATCGGTTGCACTGGCGGACAGCATCGCTCGGTGACTCTGGCTGAATATTTAGGGGATTTTTTCCGCAAAAACTACAAAGTGCATGTATCCCATCGTGATATTGAAAGGAGAAACTATCGATAACTATGGATAAAAAGAAAATCGTCATTATTGGAGGAGGAACCGGATTATCTGTTCTGCTTCGAGGCTTAAAGCTGCTCCCTTTTGATATCACGGCCATTGTAACAGTTGCAGATGATGGCGGCAGCTCCGGTAGACTTCGTGATGAACTGAACATTCCCCCGCCGGGCGACATTCGCAACGTGTTAGCTGCTCTTTCCGATGTGGAACCGCTAATCGAGGAACTTTTCCAGCATCGTTTTAAAAAAGGGAACGATTTGACTGGCCATTCTCTCGGCAATTTAATACTTGCAGCGATGACCAATATCACCGGCGACTTTATGCACGCCATTCGGGAAATGAGTAAAGTATTAAATGTTCGCGGTACTGTTTTGCCTGCAGCGAACCAGAGCGTTGTATTAAATGCGGAGATGGAAGATGGATCTGTTGTGAAAGGGGAATCGAAAATCCCTTTTTCAGGAAAAAAAATTAAAAAGGTGTTTTTAACCCCGAAAAATGTAAAACCTCTTCAAGAAACGATCGATGTCATCAGACAGGCACATATGATCATTTTAGGGCCTGGAAGTCTTTATACAAGCATTTTACCGAATTTGCTCGTTCCGAAAATTGGCGAGGAGGTTTGCAAGTCCTCGGCCAAAAAAATATATATATGCAATGTCATGACTCAGCCAGGGGAGACGCTAAACTATACAGCGAGCGATCATGTGAAGGCTCTTTACGATCATTTAAACTGTCCGTTTATTGATGTGATCCTCGTGAACAACGGATCTATTCCCGAATACATACAAAAACGCTACGCGAAAGAATCAGCTTTTCCTGTCCAAGTCGATGCAGAGGCGCTAAAAGATATGGGACTTCGAGTAGTGCAGGACAACATGGTCTCCTTCGATCAACATGTTATTCGACATGATACGAATAAAGTGGCAAACATCTTAAAAAATTTGCTTCTGGAAGAAACGTAATCGGAAAGGGCGGTAATGGAAACATGTCGTTTGCTTCAGAGACGAAAAAAGAATTGACAACACTGGAAGTAAAACAATGTTGTTTAAAAGCAGAGTTGTCCGCGCTCATCCGAATGAACGGAACTGTGTCATTTTCCAACCGGGAATTGCTTTTGGATGTGCAGACTGAAAACGCAGCGATTGCAAGACGCATTTACATGCTGATCAAAAAAAAATATGACGTTCCGATCAAGCTGCTTGTACGAAAAAAGATGCGATTAAAAAAGAATAACGTCTATATTGTTAGAATGAATGAACAAGTAAAAGAGATTTTGGAGGATTTGCGAATTTTAGGCAAGGATTTTATGTATAACCATCAAATCTCTTTAGACCTTGTGAAAAAAAAGTGCTGCAAGCGGTCGTATATGCGCGGTGCGTTTTTAGCGGGCGGATCTGTCAACAACCCGGAAACTTCTTCATACCATTTGGAAATCTCGTCGTTATATAAGGAACATAACGATTCGCTATGCAGCTTGATGAATACGTTTTATTTAAATGCAAAAACACTGGAACGGAAAAAAGGATATATTACTTACTTAAAGGAAGCTGAAAAAATTGGGGAATTTTTGACATTGATCGGTGCCCATCAAGCTCTACTGCGTTTTGAAGATGTCCGAATCGTTCGTGATATGAGAAATTCAGTGAACCGCCTTGTCAATTGCGAAACAGCAAATTTAAATAAAACCATTGGAGCTGCTTTACGGCAGGTAGAAAATATAAAATTCATTGATGAAAAGATCGGATTAAGCGCCTTACCTGAAAAGCTGAGGGAAATTGCAGAATTACGGGTTATGTATCAAGATGTGACATTGAAGGAACTAGGTGAAATGGTGTCCAGCGGGAAAATCAGCAAATCGGGAATCAACCACCGATTAAGAAAAATCGATGAAATCGCTGAAAAATTGCGGGCTGGCAAAACGATTTCATTTAAATAAATTTTTAAGAAGAGAGGGATTAATATGGTTGAGAAAAAAGTGGAAGTTCGGTTAAAAACCGGTTTGCAGGCACGACCGGCTGCATTGTTTGTTCAGGAAGCCAACAGGTTTTCATCTGACATTTTTATCGAAAAAGACGGAAAGAAAGTAAACGCCAAAAGCATCATGGGGTTGATGAGCTTAGCTATTAACAGCGGCTCTGAGATCACATTGATCGCAGAAGGAAACGATGAGGAAGAAGCATTAGAAGCGCTTATCAACTACATTCAAAACGAAAATTAATGTGAACAAACAAAAAAATTGCCACAAAATTCATCAATGGATGGATATTGCCTCTCTTGTGGGAGAAAGCAGGAAACAACCGCTGTCAGCCACAAGAGGGCTTTATTTTTGCTAAAACTGATATGAAGACGAAATGGCTTCGAGTGCGTTAATAGAAAAGTTGTGATAAATCTTATGTTGGGAGAGAGCTTTGTGAAGGTTCTTAACTGGAACTTTTGGATTCAAAGCATTGCGAAAGAGCGGGGCGAATCCGAGCAATATATTTGGTGTAAATACTATTTTTTCATAAATCTGCGATCAACATTCAAGAAAAAACAAACGTGCTTTGATATGGTTCGAATGACTTACAGCTGAATGGATAAAGAGAGATTCTAGCCCTTTATAACATGAAAAAATCGATTATAACACTTGTTTTTGCCAGCAGGTGTCCAGAAAAAACTTCAGCAAAATACGGTTTACACAGGCTCTCCGAAAGCATATTTAATCCTTCATCCGGCTCGATCCGCATTTTGGGCTTAGATTAAAGCAATATCGGCAGTTAACGGCCTTTCGAAAACGTAAAGCTGACGATTCCTGCCAAAAAGTTAAATGAGGAGCTGCTGTCAAGATCATTCTTGACATTTGCTCCTCATTCAAATGCGTGAAGGTATGAAGCAGCGGTTTATTTTTATACTGTCTGCTTGATATGTTTAAATTTTTTTTGTCTTCCTATTTGAGGCAGCTTTTATTTTGTTAAAACTTTGTCAATCAACCCATATTCTTTTGCACGTTCAGCTGACATGAAATTGTCGCGGTCCGTATCACGTTCAATTACTTCAAGAGGCTGGCCAGTGTTTTCAGATAAAATTCTGTTCAATTTATCTCTTAAAGAGAGAATTCGTCTAGCTGCAATATCAATGTCAGTTGCCTGACCTTGCGCGCCTCCTAACGGTTGATGGATCATTACTTCACTATTCGGAAGGGCAAAACGTTTTCCTTTTGCACCTGCCGCCAATAAGAATGCTCCCATGGAAGCAGCCATTCCTATACACATCGTGGATACATCAGGTTTAATAAATTGCATCGTATCATAAATCGCCATGCCAGCAGTAATTGATCCGCCCGGGCTGTTAATGTAAAGGGAAATATCTTTTTCAGGATCCTCCGCTGCCAAGAAAAGAAGCTGAGCAACGATGGAGTTTGCAACATGATCATCAATTGGCGTACCAAGGATAATAATGCGGTCTTTTAACAATCTTGAATAAATATCGTAAGCACGTTCACCACGGTTTGTCTGTTCAATAACAGTCGGTATTAAATTCATTATGTTTCCTCCCTCGCATCAAAGTTAAAGTCATTTCTATTCCATCATACATAAAAGGTCAATAAAGGTCAAACAAAAAACTTTTATATATAATTATTTATAAGATCAATACATGTACCATCATACCCTCATTTTTCATTTTTCAAACAACGATGAAAAATGAATTTTTCAAAACAATTTTGACACGATGGATAATAAGCAAAATTTATTCTTGCATATACTGTTCGGTTCGATTATAATATAATTCGTGACATTTGAAAAATGCGCTCGTAGCTCAGTTGGATAGAGCGGTGGTTTCCGGTACCACGTCCGTCGGGGGTTCGAGTCCCTCCGAGCGCGTAAGCGTTGATTTAACGGGGTTTCTTAGCGGAAACTCCGTTTTATTTTGTCGAGTAAGGACGCGAACACCGTAAAAACGACCGATAAGTTTTTCGCAAGGTTCGCGTCCGTTTTAACGCAGGTAAACGGGTCCTTTCGTTATTGTTTGACGGGAGGTTATTTTATGCCACGAAAAATGCGAAGAGGTGTTTATAAACGAAGAGAATTTTCGGTCACAAGAACGCCAACGGCGTACATAACAATAGTTGATGCACTTAACCGTGTTATGACGATTTTTCAAACGGAAGGATATCGTGAAAGAACGATCAACGACTATCGTAATTATTGGTCGGAATTTATCGAAACAATCGGCGTGCGTGAAACCGATAATATTGGCGACATAACAGTAGATCATTTCAGACTGTATATTGATACACTACTTAATGTAAGGAAACTTTCGCCAGTTACGATAAACATTCGGTTAGGTGGTGTTAAATCTATTTTTAGTAAACTCGCCGCAAACGATATTATTAATGAAAACCCAGCGCAAAAAGTTCCGAAACTAAAAACGGATGAACAACGAATATTTACATTGACTGACAAGCAAATTAAACGACTTTTCAGCGTTATTGATCGAGATACTTTCGCAGGGTTTCGTGATTACTGCGCAATGCTGACTATGTTGAAATGTGGCTTACGATCTAATGAAATTAACGCATTGGAAATTAACGACATTGACTTTGAGAATTGTGTAATTTTGCTGCCGGGCGCAAAGAACAAAAACCGTAAAACACGAGTTGTACCAATTACAAAAGAGGTACGTGATTGTCTTTACGATTTAGTTGCGGAAACACAAGAATATTTCGGAACAGACGTGAAACATGTTTTTACGAATCAATACGGAGAGCCAATGCGCGCTGACCATATACGTAAGCGTATGGATAAGTACGCTCGTATTGCAGGACTAAAGGACGAGTGTCGAGCAAGCCCACATAGTTTGCGACACACATTCGCAGTTAACTACTTAAAACGTGGTGGAGACATTAGATCGCTGCAAATGATACTCGGTCATAGCGACATTACAACAACGCAGATATATCTTGACTATACGAACGACGACGTGTCTGAGCAGTATCGAAAAGTAATGGAAGATGAAAATTTAGAAAATATTAAAAATTGGTTATAATTAATTTGTCGGAAAAAGAGGAAACGGAGGTTAAAAATGGAAAAGAAAAAGTCGATATTCAAGCGGTGGTGGTTTTGGGCGATTATCGTAGTTTTGTCAATTATTGTTTATTTTACCGATGACTCGGAAGAGCAGCCATCTAAAGAAACAGTTGTTGTCGCTAATAAAATCGAACCTAAGGAAAAGAAGGAACCTGAAGTTAAAAAGAATGTAGAGAAACCGAAAGACGAAAGTAAACCGAAGGATGAGAATAAAGAAGTAAAGACACCGGAAGATATTGTTAAAAAGGTAATCGAGAAAGATCGCATAGTAGAAATTAATAAAAACGACCAAAACGGTCACCTATTAGTAAGATTTAAAGGTAGCGAAAACCTTACAAACGAATCAACTGTCAAGGGGTTTTTGGTAGACATTCGCGACTTACTTAAAAACCTTAAAAGCGATTCTAGTATTCAAACTTTCACATTTAACGTCACATATTCGCTAGTTGATAATTACGGAAATGAGTCGGAGGATATCGTAATTAAGGCTGGGTTCAACCGTGAAACAGTGGACAAAATTAACTTTGACAAATTTGACTTTAATAAAATTCCGGAGGTTGCTGATGAATATTGGTCGCATCCGGCGGTTCAACAGTAGCTCACGCAAAAATGCGTGGGCTTTTTATTTTTTTTTCGCAAAAATGTCGCAATTTTGCATCCGGTTTTGGTTAATAAAGTGAAAGGCGGCTCTCAACTGCCTAATAATCTACAAGCGTGAAAATAAAAGCTACTGATACGGAGGTGATAATAATTTGCATACCGCATACATTCGCACCGGACACACTCGGTCAGGATTCTCGCTACTATACCACGAATTATTCGATCTGTACCATCCGTACATCGGCGACAAAGCGACGTTATATTACCTCTACCTTTTGCGTTACCGTAACAACGATGAAGGTCGAGCGTGGAAAGGTCGAGCATCCGTTACCGAGAAATTCCAACTATCGTACTCAACATTACCGATACTCGACGCAATACTCGAAGCAGCCGAATTAGTTTCAATCGAGTATAAACCTATTGGTCGCGGTAAAGACAAGATTATATATGTCGTTCATGACCCGTTAGAGCGCGAAAAGTTTCGAGAGAGGGAAGCGGATATACACCGGAAGCTGGCCGAAGTTGCCCGAAAATACGAAAATATCGGAAAGCTTCTAGGCAAGGAAAAAGGAATTAAACTACTTGCGTGAAGATACAATCTTTACTTCTGTAGTTTATTATCTACAGAAGCGTTAATGAAAAAGAATATATTAAAAAGAATTACTTAAAAAGAATAAATACTTTGCGCCCATGTATAACTACATGGTCGCAGATAAGATTAATAAATAAAAGATTTATAAGTGGTATTACAAAGATGGAAAATGTGAAACTGTCGCGCGCCGCCGACGATTTAGATCGAAGGGATTAACGATTAACACACGTTTTAAGGCGTCTATCGGCGCGATACAGACGATTTTTTTCGTACCTAATGGTTTTCTATTCGGAAAAATAAAACACGCTAATTTTAAGCGAAAGGGGCACGAAAAATGAGCGAAAAAGTTGTGGCGGAGGTGGACGAATAATGCCGTTAACACAAGCGGAGTTAAACGAAATCAAAGAACGTGCGGAGAAAGCGACGTCCTGTCCGTGGCAAGTCGCATCTACTACGGACGGTGAGTATATTATTGACTGCGATGAGTGGGTGGTTGCGGCGACTTTTGAACGAAAAGAAGACGCATATTTTGTGGCACATGCCCGCGAAGATATTCCGCGATTAGTGGCGGAGGTTGAACGGCTACGTGATGTTATATCGCGTTGTGAATGCGCGTTTTGTTCTGATGAATTAGGTGACGATTGGCGTTTAGTTTCAGGATTAGTAGTATGTGAAGAATGCGAAGGTATTTACGGAGGCGATAACGAATGACTAAACAACGTAAGCCGTCTCAATACGACTGGAAAGCACGGTCACTCGAAGATTGGAACGCAAATACGTTTCTTGCGTATATTGGCGACAATACGCTCGAAAGATACGGCGTTGAATATTCGCCCGGCGGTAGTGGTTCGAAGCAGCAACGATGGGCGCGTGAACGCGGCATGTTGAAACAGGCGCAAGAACGGTATGGTAACGCGGTGCTGAAACGGTTCATCGACATTTGCTGGCGCGAGTATCGGACGACAAAGCCCGAGCAATTTCCGTACCCAACGTGGATGTTTATGTATTCGTACATGGACAGGTATTTTCCGCAAGCGCAAGCGGAAGTTGCAGCGGAAAGCCGACGAAAAGCAAACGAAATTAATTACGAAGAATTGGAGGATTGGTTATAATGAATAAATTTGAAATCGTTAATTTAGAAGGATTGGGTATTAAAGCGATGGTAATTAATGATGATAAGGCTTATTTGACTTATAAAGACTTTGCTGTTGCGGCAGGCCATCCCGACGCGGCTGTTAATTCTATCTTCGGAGATTCCGTAGAAGAGAAACGCCGTCGTGTACGCGAAACGTTCGGAGAAATAGTCGATGTTCTTGCGAAAGGAAACCACGAGCATACTGGAGAGTTGATTTACGTCATTAAGGCGAAGACAGGCGAAAAGTTTCTGATCGGTGAGCGGGGATTAAAAATAACAAATTTCCCCGATATAGAATACGATGATCTAATCAAGAACATCGAAAGATTGATACATGCGTTACGTTTACGCGCCTATAGGGAAGGTTACAAACAAGGGCGTTTAGACGAAAAAATTAAAGGAAGCGGCAGTGAGCAATATCAACAACAACGCCGCGACGAAATTGTTGAACGGGCAAAGCGTGATATTGACGAATTAAAAGACGACGGTTTATACAAGGTTCCATTCAAAGGAACGTTTAATTACGCTTGTTTTGCAGACTTTATTGTAAACCGCGAAAAACGAACGGTAGTTGCTTTACTTCGCGGCTATCAATCAGGAAAAGTTCTTGCTCGCGGCATCGCCAATTGTCACCCTAACGACTGCTTCAACGTTCATATCGGCAAAGCTATCGCGTTGCGCCGAGCATTAAATATCGAAGTGCCGGACGAATATTTGAACGCGCCGCAGCCGACGGAAGTACGGGTCGGGGATGTTGTTAGAGGTTGTCAATTTGACGGTTTTTATATTGAATCAAAAACATTTACGCTAATAGATTTTGACAAAGAGATAGGCGCTTATCGCTATGCGGAAGATGAAGATGATTGGATTGAGCCGGGTCAAATAGGTGCGATCATTGACGATAGTCGCGAAGAGGTGGCGGAATGAGTAATCGAAAGTACTACTACGTATTTGAAGCCGATTCCGTCAACGCATGGTCTTTTTGTCCGATATGCGGCGACGAGATTCTTGAAGTGTATACGGGCGACTTTCACGGGCATATAACGTGCTTTGGTGCAGGAGACTGCGAAGTCGAATTTGAAATTACACATAAGGAGTGATCGTATTTGAGTGAAAACAAACACGCAAGCCATTGCCTGCTCGCCAGTCGTTGCAAACTTGCCGGCACCGCGCAATGCAACAACCAATGCCCGCACTTTATCGCTTTGCACGGCATGGACGGACGTGGCGGTCGTGCTGGCTTGACAGGCGTGCCGAGCGACTACAGACTAGTTACGCTCACAAACTCGCCAGTACGCGCAAGCCAGCCGAAAATTTACGAAATACTCGACAAATACGCAGCGACATTTGATCGACAGTTTGACGAAATTGGTGATCGAATCAAGTCGGTCTATATGTGGTCGAAGTCGCCCGGAACCGGTAAAACAACGACGGCTGCGGCTTTACTGAACGATTGGCTTGTCGCACATTATCTCGGCAGTTTGAAACGAAATAGACAAGTGTTGCAACGACCGGCTTATTTACTTGACGTGAACGAATGGCAAACGTTATACAACGAGTTTAACCGATCACATGTGCCGGAAGACATTGCCGAGCGTGCAAGCCGTGAATATTATCGTCAATTGCAAGCAGCGAAGCAAGCACCATTTGCCGTGCTAGACGATATTGGCGTTAGGCAAGCAACGGAAGGCTTTCGCGGCGATTTACACGCTATTATTAATTACCGTGTTACAAACGGACTGCCGACGGTTTATACGTCAAACTTTCCGATCGAGGATATGGCGCGAATATTTGACGAAAGGCTTTACGATCGTATGCGTGATATGTGCGCTGTTGTAGAGTTTACAGGCGAAAGTAAAAGGGGGAAACGGAGGGGGTAGCGTGTATTACCTTTTTTGGGAACATTCCGATGACAAACCGAAACCGCGACCGGAAATCGAACGAGCGCGGAAAAGGCGGGAACGGAACGAGGAAATCAATAGATTGCTAGACGAAATGAACGATTACACGCGGCTTTATGAAACGTTTGGTGACGATGAATATGCGGAAAGGGTCGGCCGTGTAAAAGAGAAGTTACGGAAATTAGCGGAGGCGGAGGAGGTTGATACCGATTGAGTTACTCACACATGCTTTTTTCGAAAATAATTGACGATAACAACGTTGCTGTCCTTAAACGCTACAACATCACCGAAGATGACTTCGCAACGGAAGGCGAACGGGAAATTTATCGTTTTATCGTCAATTACGCGGAACAAAATGGCGGCCGCGCACCTTCACATGAAGTAGTCGCAGAAGAATGCGAAGATTTCGTTCCTATGCCGGGTATAGAAGATAGCTATGAATACTTAGTACGAGAAGTAAAAGACTTGGCGGCAAAAGTTGCGCTCGATCGCTTTTTGTCGAAATTTGCCGAAAAATTTAATTCAGGCGAACGCGGGAAAATTTTACTAGAGGACTTGCAGAAAAATGTCGAATTGATTAAAATAAGAACAGATGTTCGTAAATCGTTCGGAACGGACTTGAACAACGTCAAAAGTCAGTTTCTTGCGGAATACGAGCGTCGGAAATCAGGCGAATCATTCCGTGTTTGGAAGTCGAAATTCGACTTTATTAATCGGGCGGTTGGCGGCTATGTATCGTCAAACGTTTATACGATCTATGGCAAATCAGGCCGCGGCAAGTCAGTCATTGCGCTTGAAGAAGCGATTGAAGCGGCATTGCAAGGCGCGAATGTGTTGATTTGGGCGATGGAAATGGGTTGGTTTGAAGTTTGGGTTCGTATATTCGTCAGTTTGAGCGGTCGGCAAGGCATTACAACCGCCAATATTGACGGCGTGGACATGAACGCAGGCTTTGATTCTAGCGCATTGCGAAACGGCAAACTTCCTTATGAATTTGAAACTGCGTTTAAATTTTTTCTTGACGGTGTGAACGAACAAATTTCCGGCAACATAATTGTTCGTGCGGTAGATGACGAAGATTTCCAATTTAGAAATTTGCGGTCACTTGAAGCGGACATTATCGCAACAAATGCCGATGTTGTCGTGCTAGACCCCTTTTATTACTTGGATTACGAAAAGAATACGTCGAAAACGGCAGGTGGCGACGCAGCGGAGACATCGAAGAAATTGCGCCGATTAGCAGGTCGAACTCATTCTGTTATTTTCGCGATAACCCAAGCGGAAGAGACGAAAGAAAGTAAGGATGACGACGGAAATCGCGAGTTGAAACTACCCGATCGTGAGGACGTGAAGAAAACGAAGCAGTTACTTGAGGATGCGTACTTGTTAATCGGCGTCGATACCGATTACAAGCAAGGGCGCGGACTGATCGGTTTAAACAAGGGACGTGATGGCGGTGAAGGCGAAACGCAGGAAATTTTGTATATTCCGCAATATGGTATCGTGAGAGAACCGGAAACAGGCGACGCAGTTGTCGGTCAATTCGAATTTTAGGCGGGGAGGGCGAGCATATGCCAACGATTGAAGTACGTGGCCAACCGATCGATATTGACGTTCGTTCTGAATTAGAGCAGTTTGAGTGGGAACGTGCGACGTGGACGGAAGAAAAGTTGATCGCTGCAAGTCCTTTTCGGTATGATCGCAAACCGTCATTTTTCGTTCGCTTGCAACCATACGGTCAATATCCTGCCGGCGTTTGGTCCGATAGTGGTGCGTATGACGAAGAGTGGCGGAGCGGCAATTTCGTTAAGTTGCTGTCGTTCCTGCGGTCGAAAACGTACGAAGAAACCGAAGAGTATTTGCTTATGACGTACGGCCGATCAAGCGGCGACGATTTAAAATTAAATCTGAATTTGCGGTTGCCACGTCGTTTTGAACCGTTGCCTGAATCGTTGATTGAACCGGCGATTAGTCCGTATTTGACTAGTCGTGGCATTAGTGAACAGGCACAGCTGTTGGCAGGCGTTGGTCGCAGTCGACACAAAGGATTTGTAGCGATACCGTGGCGGACGGCTCGTGGCGAACTGGCAAACGTTATGTATCGTGCAGTACGTGGCAAACTATTTTTCTACGAAAAAGGCGGTTGGCCAATTCGCGAATTAGTGTGGGGAATCGATTTGATTTATCGAGAGCGGGCGAAATTAGCGGTATTGTGCGAGGCGCCGATCGATGCATTGACGTGGTGGAGTGCTGGTGTGCCGGCGATTGCGGTTGGTGGCGTTAATTTTTCGGACAAACAAGCGGACATCATCAAAATGTCGCCAATTGAAACGTTGGTGCTTGGCGCGGATAACGACAAAGCAGGCGCGAAACTGAATGAAGCAGTGAAGCGGAAAATGCGTGGTCATGTCCAGCTAATGAAGGCGGATTATGGCGATAAAAAAGACGCGAATGAGTGTGGCGTTGATGTACTGCGTGATAAGGCAGAATTATTCACGCCTGTATTCGACAACCTTTTCGATTGTCACGTCAAGAAATTCGCAAATACGATCAATGGTTCGTAAGTTTACGTACTTGCCGTTAGAAATATTATTAATTGTACGACTACTAAATTTACAGCCACGCTCAACGTCTATTAATTTTAAACCCTTTTCCTCAAGCGTTTTAAAGAACGGTTCATAAGAAATCATAAAAAACCTCCTAAATTTACTTTTTTACATTTACAAAAGTAAAGTTTTATTGTATTATATGCATATACGATTTATTTTACAAAAAAGTTTCAAAAACATGTCGCAAAAACCAAAAATTTTTTGGTTAATAAAGTGTAAGGGTTAAAAAGGAGTGATGATATTGGTAAATGAAGAAAAACTAAATATTTTGGTCGAAGAGTTTCGCAATGGAAGTGAAGAAGCCTTAAATACTTTATGCAAAATGTTTCTTCCAGTAATACAATGGCACTCGGAACAAATTTGGCACAAAATAGAAAATCAAACGGAATTTGAGTGCAGATGCCTTCTTAAGATAAAAAAAGCTTTGGCGAACTTTGATCGACGTAAAGGAAGTTTCAGAAGTTTAGTAACGAACATAATCATGCGAGAAAAATACGATTTCCTCGCGAGAAGAAAGCGGAAATTATCAGGTGTTGTTTCGCTTGACGAACATTTAACTGACCACGAAGGAAATCAGGCATACTTAGAAGTTGTCGACGTTTTGGCGGACGTCGAAACGATTACTCTAAGTAACCAAGGTTTAATGGAAAAGGTCGCCCTTTTGGCGAAAGGCGACCCACGGCGTTTGGCGATTCTGAAAGCGTGGAGTGAAGGCGAGACAAACGATCTTCAACTGGCGAAAGAATTGGCGTGTTCTTTCCCAGAAACGTCAGAAAATGGACATCGCAAATTCATCCAACGCTTTCGAATCGAATGTCAGAAACGTTTGGCGAACGTTATCTGACCTCTCTCAAAACAGAGGGCGTTAATAAAATTGGCGTAGTATGCCCTCATCTATATTATAGCGCATAATTTACTAAAATTAAACTTAACACGGTTATAAATTTAACATATTTTAGTATGGCTTGTCAACACTTTAAGGCGGTGAAGTTTGTATGACGGAAATATTATTATCGCTAGTCGCGTGTTTCATATCGTTTTTCATAGGCTATGTTTTTGGAAATGACGACAAACAGACGAGGGAGGGGCGTTAAAATGGCGAAGGTTATCGATTTTCGCGAAATTCGGCGCAAGAAAATCATTGCGCAATATATAGCGTTTTATGGCACAACGTGGGCGAAAAGATTTGGAGTTGAGGCGGCGAAATAGTCGCCAGCCCGCCGGAGGGCGCGAAGGCAGTCGTTAAGTAAATTTGTCGCTCGGTTGCGTCATAGTCACCGATCGGGTTTCGGCTGCTAGTTCGCGCTTTGCGACGGGCGTGGGACGCTGCGCCCCAAAAACCCGCCCGCGCGAGTTGTGGTTGAGCTCGGGATACTAAAAACGCTGTCGGTACGCCACAACGTACCGCACCCAGTCGGTTCAAGCGAAGGGTTTGGAGAACCTGACTTTCGATCTAGCGCAGGGAGTAAGTCCACGGCGAACTGCTAGCGGTGTCGCGTGTGGCAACCTGCGTCGGCTACATCGTCCAATCACCGAATATCTTGCACACGCACCGATTAGCGAGTGTTTGATATGAGGTTACTGCGCAGGGTTGGGCGGTGTATCAGGCGCGGGAATGATGACAGGAAGGCTCGGGGAGTTAGCCTGGGCGCCGTTCGTAAAATGTTCCGTTCTCGAAGCGTAAGCAGGCAAGGCGGTCGAGCGGAAAGTACTGTTGTCGCCCGCGTAGAACATTTCAAATAAATTAACGGAGGTTGGTCGAATGAGTTACATCTCTAAACGTGGCGTTGACGCTGCCAAGTCGGCAACAGCCGAGCAACAACAAGACGCTAGCAAAGCGTTGGTAACGTTAAAAAGCGGTACGACACTGAAAGTACGCGTATTATCGAAAGACGATAGCGCAGAGTATTTCGCAGCTAGCGTGTTTAAAGTATTCAACACAACGCCAGTCGCGCCTGACAATCTTTATCAAAAAGCGGCGAACATCTTATTTGAGCAGGCGAAAAAGACTAAATCGGATGCCGAAGCCGAAGAACTAAAAACGCAAGCGCGCCAGCTAAAACCGAAACCACGCTATCTGTTCGGGTTTATCAATCTTGAAAATGGCGAGCCAATCGTTGTTGATTTATCGAAGGCGCAGGCACAGGTTGTCTACCAGGCGCTCGACAAGTACGAAAAGAAAATCGGAAAAGTCGCTTTTGAATTATCGAAAAGCGGAACTGGTACTTCTACAGTTGTTAGTTTATCGCCAATTCTCGATATGGACGAAGATCTGACAGATACGGAGCGTGAAAACTTCGCGAAAGCAGACGGTAAAGAGTTTCCGGCGGAATTATTCGAAAAAGTATTGTATATGAAGACCGAAGCAGAGCAAATCGAAGACCTGAAAACGTTCGGGTTTGACGTTAGCCTATTAGGTGTTGACGGCGTGGAAAGCGAAAGCGACGATAATTTACCGTTTTAAAGGAGGCGGACTAATTGGCGCATATTACCGAAGTAGTTGGTAAATACTCGCAAGTGATCGCCAAAGCCGCGCTCATGGCAAACGGCTGGGAAGTCGCAGAAACGGAAACAGACGAAACTTACGACTTCGTTGCTCGCGACCCGATTAATCGTGAGTGGTACACGTTTCAATGCAAAACGATTCGGAAGCGATCTGATCGCAATAATGAATTGGTTGTGTACGCTAAGAACGGGCGCGGCATACCATACGCCAAGCCCGACGCTGATTACATTATTGGCGTGTTGGGCGAAGAGGGCGAAATCCCTCGCGTATGGTATTTTGAAAACGTTGGTTGCGGCGAGTATTGGGCGAGTGAGGCAGGCGCAAGTAAGCGTTGGATTGAGTTGCCGTTATGGTTGAATCGAGGTATTTACGAAAGCGACAGCAAGGTGGTTTAGCTTGATCGAAAATAAAACGGAAGGTGGCCGATAATATGGCGAAATTAGAAAACGTGAAAGTTATAGATATGATTGACGGTAAAGTCGCTCGCATTCAATATAACGGTAAGGTTTATGATAGAGTTAGCGCGAAAGCGAATACTGGCGATTTGGTTCTAGTTACGAACGAAGGAGTTGCCGAGGCTATTGAGGGCGTTGAAGCGGGCGCTTTTTACGAATTATACGAAGAAGATGAGTATGGCGACTTGGTTTTCGCCGATGACGACGATGATGTGCGTTTTTACAGCAGTTGGTCCGACGAACTCGTACTTTTCCGCGCTATAGAAACGGCTGATAAAGACATTGAAAAACGAGTTGCCGAGTTGGAACGTCGATTATATGCGATCGAACGCCAGTCAGAGCGTTTAAAAGTCAGAGATTACGCGCGAGTTGTCGGAGATACGATTTATGGCGGTATTACGGAAAACCAAATTGTTGAGATCGCAAGTTATTTAGACGAAGACGGGATTTATAAAATCGAGTTACTTGACGGTTCTGATTATGATTACGCACGACCTTCATCGTTAGAAAAATATACGGAGCATATTGACGAGGTTGAACGGTCAAAATTCAAGAAGGGCGATAAGGTACGTTTAGTTAGTGGTGGCGACAAATATCCGTTGTACGGTTTTTATGACGGAGAAGTTTACGAAGTAGGTGATAATAACTGCGAACACAGAAATGGGCCTTTCGGTAAATTAATAAGAATAGTCGACAAAAATGGAGACTCCGGTTATGCTAGACCGGACCAATTAGATAAAGTGGACTTCGAAGAATTAAAATTTGCTGAACTAGGACGCAAGCCGGGCGAATTTAAAAAAGGCGACATTGTTCGTGTAATCGATAGTTGCGGTAGTCCTTTGAAGGAAGGCGGTCTATACGAAATAAGCGGTCATGACGGAAGTATAGAATATGTTACATTGGACGATATGGATTGGTTTGCAAAATTCGAACTAGTCGCGCCAGTCGAAAGCCGTGTTGACCTTGACTGACGGCGTGGAGTGTGTCGTGTGCGGCGCAATACTAGACGACACACTCGCCATTTACGACCGATTCTCCGAGCAGTGTTTTTGCGATGAATCATGCTTCGAAGAATGGTTTCACGAAACGTTTGTTGACGAATACAAAAGGAGTTGGTTGCGTTGAATTTGAAACTTTCGCTTACTACTGATTCTAACGCAACTGAACGAGCACGTCAAGCGAATGAGCGACGAAAAATGGCGAGCGAATCGCTCGCCGACGCTTGGCGGCGGATTTTCGCAATGAAATTGACTGAATCAGATCGACAGAAGCTAACGGAAGTTAAAGAAGCGATGGATGCCGGTTTGATCGGTCGTAACCCGCAAGATTGCGTAACGAAGTCCGGTCGTCCTAAAGCGTTTAGCAAAGCGGAGGCACTTCGCTTATGGCAAGATTTGCAGGAACGAAAGCGTGAAGAAACGTTACGGCGCATGGTCGAAGAAACGCCGAGTAACTATGAACTAGTTACTAGCAGCGAACGGTTACTAGAGGTGGTAAAAGCCGCCTTAACAGAGCCTATTATCGCAGTGGATACGGAAACAACTGGCATTGATGTATACACCGACGTGATTGTAGGCGTATCTTTGACTTTGCCGGAGCAAGATCGTCATTATTATATTCCGTTTAAACCGACAATTGATGAAAGGGCGTTGCCCAGCGAATCTTTGGAAATATTACGGCCGTTGATCGAATCTGACGAGGTTAAAAAGATTTTTCACAACGCTATATTTGACATTGCGATGTTTAAGCGCCATGGTATCAAGTTAAACGGCCTTGCGTGGGACACGATGACTGCGATGCATTTGTTGAATGAGAACGAGCCGAAAGGAGGTTATAAACTCAAAAAACTTGCTCCGAAGTACTTGAAAGTTGAATCTGACACATTTGACGAACTGTTCGGAGATGATGCAAAATTCTCTGAAATTCCACTGGATATTGCGCTTGTTTACGCAGCAAAAGACACTCACTTAACATATCGCTTATATAAATTTCAACGTTATCATATGTCAAAGATGCCGGAAATGATGCGATATTATGAGACGGTTGAGGTACCGTTGTTACCAGTCATAGTTGAATTGGAAGCAAACGGATATATACTCGACTTGGATTTCGCGAAAGAGTATGGGGAAAAGCTGCGAAAAGAAGCTGAACAATTACACAAAGAATTGATCGCTGAACTTTCTCCTTATTACGATGGTGACGGTGAATTGAATATTAATTCACCGCAACAGTTACGACCGACGTTATCAAAAGCGATTGGGCGTGAATTACCGAATCTTGACGCAAAGAAAACGTTAAAGCCTTTGCGGAAAGAATTTCCGATCATCGAAAAGTTACTCGAATATAAACGTATCATAAAACTTTCCAGCACCTATATCGATAGTTTGCCACAGAAACAAAATCCGACAACTAAACGTTGGCACTCGCGGTTCAATCCAATGGGAACCGTAACAGGACGTTTTAGTTCCGGTAAAGACGAGGAAGTAGGTAATGACAATCAATTTAACGTTCAGAACCAACCGAAAGAGGCACGAAGAATGTTCGTTGCGCCACCAGGAAAAGTAATTATTGGCGCTGACTTTAAGGCGCAAGAAATACGATGTGTTGCGTACCTATCAGGTGAGCAAGTCCTGATTGACGCATTTAATAAAGGTAAAGACCCGTACGCTTGGGTTGCGTCGATGTATTACAAGCGTCCATACCATGAGGTTTATAAAAACCCTGACGGGTCAGACACGCCTGAACGTAAGTTATTTAAAACGGTTGTGCTTGCGTATATTTACGGAACATCAAAATGGGGCTTGGCTGACCAACTAGGTACAACGCCAGACGAAGCGGAAAAACTGATGAAAGATTTATCGGCAGAACTTCCGCGATTATCCGAATGGGTAAAAGAAACGCAAGAATTTGCGGCTAAACATGGTTTTGTGTGGATGGACGGTAAGCAGCGTAAACGACGTTTGCCTGACGCTAAGTTAAAAGCACGTTGGGGAGATAAAGAAACGTGGAAAAAGATAAGCCGTGCAAAGCGACAAGGGCCTAATGCTCGCGTACAAGGGTCATCGTCAATTCAAACGAAGGTGACGATGATTGAAGCTGCGAAAATGTGTGAACAGAAAGGGAACGGTTGGCGTCTTTGGGGAACGGTTCATGACGAACTTTTGTTTGAAGCACCGGAGGACTTCACTCGCGAGGACATTTACGACATTGAGCGTGTTATGACAGAATCTTATCGATTTGGCGAAGTTCCGAACGGTACTGACATTGAAATTATGAAGCGTTGGGGCGAAGGCATGACGGTTGACGAATGGTTTGCGAGAAAAGAGAAAGGATTGATTGCGTGATGTTGGATGATCTTTTACTGAAACTTTACGTGATGGAACTAGCGGAGTATTCATTAGACGATGTTTTCGGAAAGACGAAGGAAGATTTTAAACGTGAAGTTGACGGTTTATCGGATTACGCAAAAGCGGAGTTAATTAGTTCACACGGAAAATTGGTCGATGAATCATTCGAAGAAGGCGGCAGATGGTCAAATTATCGCATTAGAGTATTTCGCTTTTACCATCAGGGAGATTTTATCTACGTTAGAGTAACGGAAGAAGTACCAGCTACGGAAATACAAGAAGGTGGCGACTTCATGGAGCCTGAAATCGAGCAAGTATATCCGCATAAAATCGAAACAACAGTCTATAAAACTACGAAACCGGGTGATGACAATTGACTAGTTTGAAAGGGAGGACGAAGAATGAGAGTGTTAGTTGCTACATTAAGAGACGGAAGAGTTTTTAAATTTTTTGCCACGGAGCCGATCGAGTGTTATTTAGCTAGGGTCAAAACAGACCTGTTTTTATATAGCGATGACCTAGCGATTAGATGTTCCGAAATTACATCGTTAGAGATAATTTCGCTTGACGATGAGAATAAGAACTTACTAAACGCCGAAAAATGAGGTGAAATAATGAACTTACAAGCGCAAATTGAAGGCGACTTAATCGCAATGTTAGACGAATGGCACTCGTTGCCAGAGGTTTGGGACAACGAATTAGATTCGCAAATTCACGAATGGTACGCGAAAGTCGAACCGGTATATCCGAAGCGGCCGTATTTCAGTCCATCAGCTGCCGACGCTTGCCAACGCGAACTTTATATGAAAGCGATCGGGGCTGAACGCGACAAGACGAAACAGCAACCGCATCAAGGACGTTGGCAACGAATAGGAACAGCAATCGGCGGCGTCATTCAGCGCGACATTTTGTTTATCGAAAAACATTTCGAGCGGATAACCGGAAATAAACCGCCTTTCGTGTTCGAGCGCACGCCTGACGGACGGCCGATGTTCGAGGACTTTGCGAAAAAGAATCATCTTGTCGAGTGGGGCGACGAACGGTTTTACCTTTACGGCGCGCCGGACGGAATTATGCGCTATACAACGGACGATGGTGAGGTTATACGTGTCGGACTTGAAATCAAGTCGAAGCAAACAACGCCAGCTAAAACGAGTTTACACTCGATGATTGCGCCTGACTATAAACACGCTAAACAAGTCGTTGCTTACAGCTCCATGTTTGATTGTGATTATTACGTCATACTCTACGTTAATGCCGCAAAGCAGGCGTGGGAAGTAACCGATGAACAATACGAAAAAACACCGGACATGCGAGCATTTTGCTTACGCATTACTGACGATGATCGAACGGAATTGTTCGATAGACTGGCGGGCATTAACCGTGCCGTTCGCGAACGTAAGCCGCCAAAACTAGACCTCGACAAATGGACATTCAACAATTACAAGACTGCGTGTGCATTGTCGCTGACTGACGAAGAGTTTGACGAAATCAAGGCGTATGTTAAGCGAGCGTTAAGATCGAGATTGCCGGAATGGCGCAAGCAGGCGTATTATGACGCATTTGAGTTTATTCGTGAGGTGCGTGAACAACGTTATGCCAAGTCGCGACAAGAGGGGAAGTCGGCGCACCGCAACTTATTAAATTATCTCGAAGGGGTGAGCGAATGATAAAACGTTTAATTATCTCGATAATAACGACGCTAATCTTGAATTTGGTTATATACGGCATAGCATACGTTTTTAATGCGTCTTACGACGAAGTGTTAGGGCCGGCACTACTCGGATTCGTTGCGGCGCTTATCGCGAAGGAGGTCGGCGAATGAAAATCCTCGCCTTCGACACGTCAATGTCGTCGCCAGGCGTGGTAATCCTAGAAGTCAAGCGCAACAAACCGACTATCCTTGCGGTGTCGCACGTCAAAACCGACGCCAGGCAACCACACGGCTTACGTGCTGAAATCGTTGAAGCATGGGCGACAGTGTTCATCGCTCGACACGGCACGGACTATGACGTAATCATTCGCGAAGATTTCCAAGGGCGGTCGTCACGCCAAAACCATCCGGTATTCTCGGCATGGGGCGCAATAGATCAAGCGCTGAATAAATTCGGTTTGAATTTTACGCACCCCACGATTAGCCAATCGAAAGTTAAACGTTTAGTTGTCGGCAAGGGTAAGGCGGAAAAAGACGAAGTGGAAGCGGCGGTTCGACGGCTGACTGGCTACATTGGTGAGTTTGCGACAGATGACGAGAGTGACGCGGTGGCGGTAGCGTTGGCTTGGGCGATTGATAACGGATTAATAAAACGATAGGAGGAATAACGATGGAAAACGAAAAACAAAAACGCGGTCCATTATTTAAAACCGTTGAGGCCGTAGTGAATTATCACGAGAAATTAAACTTTGTTAAAAATGAAGACGGAACATATTCGTTGACTTTCAAGAAGCTGCCAGCGTTGTTGTTCGTTTCGTATGATGGGCGTGGAACGTTCGATCAATTATTTATACACGGTGAAAACAAACCGGAAGCACAACGCATTACCATCGAAAGTGCCGTCGATGATTTTACGAGATATTCAATCGAAAGTTTAGCTCTTTTAAAAACGAAGGAGGAATCGAAATGAACTTTAAAATTTTCGCAGTAGGCGACGATCGACCGGAGTACATCGCGGCAATGACAGCGGAAGAAGCGATCGCAGATCATTTTACGCGAATTGATGACGATTATTACGGCGAAGAAGGACCAGACGTTGAAGAAATTCCGTTTAACACCGTCGGAATGTTTGAGACTGAGACGGGTTATAAAGAAATGACTTTTGCTGAGTTTCTTGGAAATTTTACGTATACAGGGCCACAGTTGATCTGTTGGAGTGAGTAGTGGGGAGACGGCGATGATTGACTACGCCTTATTGCGCCGATTAGTGGCTGACGAAGAACAAACGCTTGTCGACATCGAATACGAAATTAGGCGAGTAGAACGAAAATTAACGGAACTTAAACGAGAACGTGACGAACATGAAAAGCATTTGCGCGACTTACGCGATTTGTTGAACGTGGAGGTGAACAACGGTTGTTGACGATTTTTTCTATCGTTTGTTTAACGTTGCTTTTGTTTATATACATCTATATGGATACAAAAGGAAATGAACAGTTAATCGCAGGTAAAATCGTTTTAATATTGTTGGTTATTATTCCGTTTATCGATACGCTAATTCGGTTGTTTACGATTCAGTAAGGAGGTTTTAAGACTTAATGACGATCATAACGAAAAATGACGGAAAAAGACGACTGCCATTCGATGAAATTCGTTTAATTAGATTTATTGACGAAGTTTCAAGCGGCTTTGATCGAATAGAAACAGGCGAGTACAAAGAAAAAATCGTAAATGCTATTACCGTGCGCGACGAATACAGTGCCGATCAAATTACGAATTTACTTATTCTCACGGCGTTGGAAAACATCGACATGGCTAATCCCGATTGGACTTTCGTTGCGGCACGAATCTATATGCGAAAACTATATAAAGAAGCGTCACGCAGTCGTGTTTATGACGCGGCAAAGAAATATGACGACTTTTACTCGTTATTAACCACGCTAACAACGCTTGGCGTATATTCCCCGAAAATATTAGAACGCTACTCAAAAGAAGAAATCGTTGAACTATCGCAAATCATCGAGCCGGAACGCGACAATTTATTTACTTACATTGGACTACGAACGCTTGCTGATCGCTATTTAGCGAAAGATCACGACGGCAGAGTGTTTGAGTTACCGCAGGAAAGATTCTTAATCATCGCAATGTATCTCATGTCGTTAGAACCGGAAAATAAGCGAATAGAACTCGTAAAAGAAGCGTATTGGGCGCTATCCAATCTATATATGACGGTTGCTACGCCAACACTTGCCAATGCCGGAAAGTCTTACGGCCAGTTGTCGAGTTGTTTTATCGATACCGTTGACGACAGTTTGCAAGGCATTTTCGATTCAAACACAGACATTGCGAATCTATCGAAAAATGGCGGCGGAATAGGTGTCTACTTAGGAAAAATACGAAGTCGTGGTAGTGATATTCGAGGCTTCAAAGGTGTGTCATCTGGCGTTATTCCGTGGATGAAGCAGCTGAACAATACGGCGGTAAGTGTCGATCAGCTTGGCACACGAAAAGGCGCAATTGCCGTGTACCTCGACGTGTGGCACAAAGACATTTTCGCTTTTCTTGACGCGAAATTGAATAACGGTGACGAACGTTTGCGGACACACGACTTGTATACCGGTGTGTGCATACCCGACATTTTCATGGAGCAAGTCGAAAAACGGGGCGACTGGTACTTATTTGACCCGCACGAAGTCCGTCGCGTAATGGGCTACTCGCTGGAAGATTTTTACGATGAAGAAAAAGGCAGCGGCTCATTTCGTGAAAAATACGAAGAATGTGTTCAATGCAACGAACTGACGAAAGAGCGTGTGCCGGCTATCGAAGTTATGAAACGGATTATGATTAGCCAACTTGAAACAGGTTCGCCGTTTATGTTCTATCGCGACGAAGTGAATCGGATGAATCCGAATAAGCACGAAGGAATGATTTATTGCTCGAATTTATGTACGGAAATTGCACAAAATCAAAGCGTCACAACGGTTGAAGAACAGTACGTCGAGGACGGTAAAATCATTATCGTTAAAAATCCGGGCGAGTTTGTCGTTTGTAATCTATCGTCTATCAACCTAGCAAGAGCGGTTACGGACGGTGTTTTAGAACGTCTTATACCGATTCAAGTACGCATGCTCGATAACGTAATTGATTTGAATAATATTCCAGTCTTGCAAGCGCAATTAACTAATCAAAAATATCGTGGCATTGGATTAGGTACGTTCGGATGGCATCATTTACTTGCGTTGAAGAATATTGAATGGGAATCGGAAGAAGCCGTAAGATATGCAGATGAACTTTACGAAAAGATTGCGTATCTAACGATTAAGGCGAGCGCTGACTTAGCGAAAGAGAAAGGTGCTTACCCAGCGTTTGAAGGTTCGGATTGGTCAACCGGCGAGTATTTCGATAAACGTTACGCAGAAGAAGTGGATTGTGGCGGATTCTATTACTACGCTGATTTAAAATGGGGCGAACTTAAGTCGGAAATTATGCGGACAGGAATCCGTAACGGCTACTTAATGGCGGTAGCGCCAAACGCTTCCACGTCCATTATCGCCGGAAGTACAGCGTCGATAGACCCGATTTTTAACATCGAATACAGCGAGGAAAAGAAAGATTACAAGATTCCGGTCACTGCGCCAGACATCGACCATAAAACGTTTAACATTTACCGAAAAACAGCGTACTTAATCGATCAAAAATGGAGTATCCGGCAAAATGCGGTTCGTCAACGCCATATTGACCAGTCTATTTCGTTTAACTTTTATGTACCTAACAACGTTAAAGCGAAAGACTTGCTCGATTTACACTTGATGGCGTGGCGACAAGGACTGAAAACAACCTATTACGTACGGTCAACATCTGATGAAATCGAAGAATGTGAATGGTGTGCAAGCTAAGGGAGGACGATAACATGCGAGTAGAAAAACGAAAATTAATGGACACGACAGCGCCAAATAAATCTACCGCCATCGTGAATGGGCGATGTTCCAACGTTTTGAATTGGGACGACATTGCCCATCCGTGGGCGTTCCCAAAATACAAACGGATGCTTGCGAATTTTTGGACGCCATTTGAAATTGATATGACGCCTGACGTCAAACAATTTCCGAAACTAACTGAGCACGAGCAAGACGCTTACTTGAAAATTATCGGACTGTTAGCGTTATTGGATAGTGTTCAAACCGATTATGCCGGCAAAGTTGCCGACTATTTAACCGATTCATCTATTAACGCATTAATGATTATATTAGCGCAGCAGGAAGTCATCCATAATCATTCGTACAGCTACGTTTTGTCGTCGGTTGTGCCGAAAAACGTTCAGGACGAAGTGTTTGAATATTGGCGAACAGAACCGACATTGCGAAAACGAAACGATTTTGTTGTCGGTGGGTACATCGATTTTGCCGAAAATCCGACTGTGGAGAATTTGTTGAAATCGATCGTGTTTGACGTAATACTCGAAGGTCTATTCTTCTACTCCGGTTTCGCGTTCTTCTACAATTTGGCACGGAATCAAAAAATGGTCGCGACAAGTACGATGATAAATTACATCAATCGTGACGAACAAATTCATGTCGATCTGTTTGCGAAAATTTTCCGTCAAGTTCTCGTTGAAAACCCGGAATATGATACCGACGAATTGAAACAGTTTGCAATCGAAACATTCCGTAAAGCGGCTGAACTGGAAATCGAGTGGGGCAAAACGGTCATTGGCGATCGAATTGACGGAATTAGTATGCGCGATTTAGAACAATACATTAAGTTTTACGCAAATGTTCGCTGCAACCAACTCGGGTATGGTTACGAAGCGTTCCCGGACACACCGCGCAAAAATCCGATGAAATGGATTAAAGCGTATCAGGAAGTCGATTTAGGAAAAACGGACTTTTTCGAGCAAAAAAGCCGTCAATATACGAAAGTGAACGTGCAAGACAACGGATTTGACGAATTATAAACGACTAAAGGAGGAACGCCAATGAACGATAAACCGATTAAAATTCGCAACTCACGCATTAAACGCGACTTCAAGCGACTGCTGGCGATTATTGCCGACAGTCGCGAGCCAGACTATTCGGAGGTTGAACATATTGCCGAGCGCAACGGGTTTTACTTTGACGAAAAAGGAAACGTGAGGGAGGAAAACTGATTGGCGTTTTTCGGAATATCGGCGAAAAATAACGCACAAAAACGAGCCATGCATGCGTTGATTAGCGACAAGCCTTTTACGTTTCTAACTGGACCGGCAGGCACCGGTAAATCCTTAATCGCGCAAGCAGTTGGGCTGGAACACACGATTGAAACGCGACATTACCGCAAATTGATTTATACACGACTTCAAACGCAAGTTGGTATGGACGTTGGCGCACTGCCGGGCGATCTTAACGAAAAGACTTATCCGTTCGTCGCACCGTTTATGGATAATCTCGAAGTGATGACAGCCAAACCTAGCGAATTAAAGAAATACTTTGCGGAAGGCGACGACGACAAACGCAAGATATTTTTCGATTCGATTCAAACGATTCGTGGACGATCAATCAATCACGCATTTCTTATGATAGATGAAGCGCAGAACCTCGACGTTCACACAATCGCAGCGATCGCAACAAGACCGACGATTGGTTCGAAATTCGTATTCATCGGGAACTTTGCACAAATTGACAACACGAAACTACGGAACACGAAAACGAACGGGCTTTACCGGTTGCTTGCCGGTTTATATGAGCGAGAAGCTTACGAATATTTCGATCATATTAACTTAACGGAAGTTCAGCGCCATCCTGTTGTGGAAATCGTTGAGGATATTTTGCGAAATCACGAGATGGCGCAGGAATTTGCGGAGTTGGAAGCGAAGGGGAATATTTAAGCCTATTACGGAGGTTGAGAGCGAATGAAAGTGAACGTTAAAATCAAACGCCTACACCCTGACGCAGTCATACCGAAATACGCACACGAAGGCGATGCCGGCTTTGACCTTGTCGCGATTGAAGACACGATTATAGAACCGGGCGAAACGAAGTTAGTCCGTACGGGTTTGGCGTTTGAATTGCCGTCGGGCTACGAACTCCAAGTGCGACCACGAAGCGGAATTAGCTTGAAAACGAAATTACGCGTTGTGCTTGGTACGGTCGACAGCGGATTTAGGGGCGAGATCGGTGTGATTGTCGATAATATTGCGCCAAAAATTGACGTACAATCTTATCATTTCGAAACTATTGACGGCGGTATTACCGGAATTTATGACGAAAACATGAAGCAATTGTCAGCAAAGGTTGGAACGTACATCATCCGCAAAGGTGATCGCATCGCGCAAGCGGTCATTAAACCGGTCGAGCAAGCGCATTTTGTCGAGGTTGACGAATTGAGCGACAGTGAGCGCGGCGAAGGTGGGTTCGGTAGTTCGGGCGTTAAGTTTCAGCTTGACGAATTGCTGTCGAAAATCACGCCGGAAAACCGGCACGAAGAAATCGATATGTAAGGAGAGTGAAAAGCGGAATGAAATTCGAATGTACAAACTGCGAAATAGAATTTTACGCTAACTTAAAGGACAACGGATTTTTACCTGATTGTCCGAAATGCGGCGTTGACTATCGTGTTTACGAATTGGAGGAGACGGAATAAATGGCGGAAACAAAAATGAATGTTAAGTTATTAGCGCACACGCGATTGAGCGAAGAATTTCGAAAACAATTCGATTATGGAGAGCATACGTTCCCTGACGGTTACGAAAATAACGAATTAAACGACATGAGCGTTACCGACGGCCAAGCGGTTTCACTCACATCAATTCGAACGTGCTACAGCGCCAATAAACCGTCAGAAATCGTTGCAAAAGAAGGCGAGAAATATTTCGGCAGCAAAGCGACGGACGGCGAAGCAGGAACGGAAGCTGACCGTCTGTTCCGTCAAATTGTACGCAGCAAACATTTGTCAACGCTTGAGCATTTGTCGTTCACATTCGCGATCGAAGGCGTTTCTCGCGCTTTATTAGCGCAACTAACACGTCACCGTATCGGCTTTTCATTTAGCGTACAGTCACAACGTTATATTCGCTTTGGCTCTGACGACAAGACGGGCGGATTTGATTACGTTGTGCCAAAGTCAATTACCGAAGATAAGACCGCAATAGGTACGGCGGGCGTACCTATAAGCGCCGATGAAATTTTCGCGGAAGCTATGGAATTAGCGCAAGAAATGTACGACTTACTCCGTGAAGCAGGCGTCGCAGCCGAAGACGCCCGTATGGTGTTACCGAACGCTGCCGCAACGAACATCGTAATGACCGCAAACTTACGCGCTTTGCTCGATTTCTACGGTAAGCGACGTAAAGGACGCGGAGCTCAAGCGGAGATTGCGGAATTAGCTGAAGAATTACGGAAAGCAGTCGTTGAAGTTGAGCCGTGGACGGACGTGTTTTTCGAGCAAACTTAAAGGAGGAATCGGAATGAGCAGAATTCACTGGACTAACGTCCATATCTTACCCGACGAAAACTTAGGCGGTGTGTTGCGTGAGTATGTCGAGGTTGATCGGAAGGCGGAAGTGGGCGAGTATATTTTCACGATTAATACCAATGAAATCCACAAGGTTACAAAAGGATCGGAAGATGGCGTTTATATTGACGGGTGGGTATATGTATATGACGGATACTACCGAACACTAGAGCCGACTAGTATCGTACACATCGACGGCCAGCGTTACCGCCTAGTCGACCGCAAGGCGAAAGTCGGTGAAAAGGTTATCGTTGTTGTAGCAAACGATACGTTAGTCTATAGAAATGTCGGCGAAATAGTTGAAATCATCGAAACAGACGGCAGCAGTTTCGGTGGAATGATAAGTCCGCATGATTTAGGTGAAAAAGGCGCTATTTATCATTTTCAATACCTCGTTCTTGAACCCGTTGAGCCAGCCGAAGAAAGCGACGACGAAACCGAAGCGTCCGAATCCGTCCTCGACCTACTCGCCAATTTAGCGCGACGAGTGGCGGAGTTGGAACGGAAACTCGGCGAATATGCACGCAAAATTGACGGGATTGAAGTCGATATTCAAAACATTAACGTCGATTTAGGAACGGTTGAGGAAAACATCGAAATGATTATCGACGATATTGTCACGTTAGACGAACGCACGCAGCCGTTAGTAGCGCTAGTAAAGGCGGTGAAGGGCGATGAATAAATCGCCAATCAAACTCGCCATTTGTGGCAAACTTCGTTCAGGCAAGTCGTTAGTTGCCGGTTACTTGTCGCTTATGCACGACTTTCAACCGTTTGCCTTTGGCGACGCGCTCAAGAATGCGTTTCACCGTGCTTTTCCGCAAATACCGCGACAACCGAAGCCACGCGCCTATTACCAGTCGTTCGGTCAATGGGCGCGGACAATGATTGACGAAAACATGTGGATTGACGCAACCATGCGAAAAGTTGATGAGTATTTGGCGCAAAATCAATGCAACGGTCGATCGCGAGTTTTGATCGAGGACGTGCGACAACAAAACGAATATGACCGGCTGAAACGAGAAGGTTTCGTATTTGTGCGTATTACTGCGCCAGATGAATTGCGGTTGGAACGTGCGCGGAAAGTCGGCGATGACTTTACCGAAGCGGACTTGGCGCACGAAACGGAATTGCTCGTTGATACTTTCGAGGTTGATTACGAAGTAGTGAATGACGGAACGGTTGACGAATTGTGTGCGAAGATTGACGTGGTTATTCGCCAGCTAACCGAAAAATAAACACCTTCCCGTCGCTTGAACCGCGATCATACGCGAATTTGTACGGTGCTTCTTCGATCGGAAACGGATGTTGTTTGACGAATCGCTTTGCCGACATGTAATATCGTTTGTCAATGACGTACTGCGCTAAATCAGCGTGTATGTCGTCAATTACGCCGGGCTTGACGATGGCAAGCGCTTTGTTGTCCGCACGAAAAGCAACGGCAAGGCGGTCGTAAGGTTTGACGTCCAATAGTTTCCGCGCGGTTCTATTTATGTAAAAGCGACGCTGATTGTCGAGCGTAATAAACGGTGCGCCGTCGGCAGGCACGAACTCGAAACCGGCGAGCATATCGCTGTATTCCTTTTTCAAACGTACACCTCATTTTCTGATATTTTACGATAAGTATAATCGATTTTTAAACGAAAATCAAGCGAAAGGTGGTATTTAATGGGCAAAGCGCAAAGGGAACGTTGGCAGGCGAATGTTAAGTCGATGGAAATTGTGAGTAAGCCACGCGATCAAATAACTGACGACGATATTCGATTTCTTCGCGAAAACTACACATCAATAGGCGGGTTGTTGCCGAAAGGTTTCAACGGAGGCGCGTTTTTCACGCCGACACATGTCGCGAAATTTATGTGGGACGTACTAAAACCGAGACTTACGCAAGCGCCGAAAGTGTTGGAACCAAGCGTCGGCAGCGGTGTTTTCCTCGAACACGCGCCATCCGATGCGGAAATAACAGCGTTAGAACTCGACCAAACAAGCGCAAAGGTAACATCGTTAATTTACCTGCAGGCCAACGTCATTCAAGGTAACGCCATTTTGCACAATCGCGAAAATTATTACGATGTGGTGATCGGCAACCCGCCGTATGGAGAAACAGTCGAAATTGATATGTCAGATGGCGATTTCAGCGACTGGAAAACGTTGACCAAACGCAAAGACAAATATCGTGGCAAGTCCGAAGCAGTGTTTATAGAGCACGCCATTCGTAGCGCAAAACCAGGCGGTTATATTGCGTTTATACTGCCGAAAGGTATCGCATTTAATTCGCAAACACAAAAAGCCCGCGAATTGTTATTTAACACGTGTTGGCAAGTCGCGACGATTATGTTGCCGGGCGAAACGTTCCAACACGTCGGAACCACGATACCAACGCAAATATTAATTGTGCGAAAGGTTACACCAAACGCCCGTAAAATCAAAGCGGTCACAAAACGATGGGGCAGTAATTTTAGACGATCTGATTGGAGCGATATTGACGGCTTTGGCGCGGAATTTTTCGAAGGACAAACGCCTGCATATTTCGCAAAGGTGACCGACATTGGTTGGGACGAAAAAGGTCGGTCAACCGACAAATGGGGCGATGGACTAACGCAACTAGACGAATTGGTGGACGACTGGACGGACGGAAACCTGACGCGGGAAAATTTGTACCCGCATTTACCGTCGTGGCACGGTATCGAAAAAGGAAACGAATCGTTCTTCTTTTCGCACGGCAATGAATCTTGCGACGGTTTTCGCGACGCAAGTCGAACGTATCCTGACGGACCTTACCGTTGGCAAGAACTGACGCTCGGCACAGGCGAAGAAGTCGAGTGGCGACGTGCGGACGGTACTGTCGAACTGCGGTCAACGTGGGATTTCGATTGGCAGGACGAGATTGTGGCGGATTATTATTCGCAGAAAGGGGCGATTTAATGAACGAGCAAACCTTAAAAACGATGTTTTCTTCCGCGACCGATTTATGGGCGACGCCGCAAGACTTTTTCGATAGACTTAATGCGGAATTTCATTTCACGCTAGACCCGTGCTCGGACGGCACAAACGCGAAATGTTCGAAATATTACACGCCGAAGGAGAACGGATTAATTCAAGACTGGTCGGGCGAGCGCGTGTTTATGAATCCGCCGTATGGCCGCGTCATTGGCGATTGGATACGCAAAGCATACGAGGAAGGCACGAAACCTAACACGTTAGTGGTTGCGTTGATTCCTGCGCGGACTGACACGAAATACTGGCACGATTACGTAATGAGGGCGAAAGAAATCCGGTTTGTGCGCGGACGGTTGAAGTTCGGTGACGGGGCGAATTCCGCGCCTTTCCCGAGCGCGGTCGTCGTGTTTGACGGTATGCATAACTCGCCGAAAATTAGCGCCATGGACGCGAAGGAGGCGGAATGATGGCGAAAGTTCCTAACCTTGTGGAATGTCAGCCAAGGTTTGTAGCGTATTGTAAGGCGCATGGCTTACGCGAGGGCGACGAATGGCAGACTTGGGAATATATGGCGTGGATTTCGAAAAAAGCAGCGGAATTTCGCAAGTTACACGGGCTGTGGCGCTGGGATTCTTTTTACAAGCTCGGCGCCGACGGACATAAGCAATTTACGAGATTCCTAAAAACGGAGGCATAAAAGTGGGTAAACAAAAACAATACTTCTACGGACTAAAATCGCTAATAAACGCGGAGATCACGCTCGACAATTTAGACGCCAACACAATGCGCAGAGTTATCGACAAAGTACTCGACTGGTCACGGTCGCAAACGATTATGAAACGGCCGCCGAAAACTGATGCACGGCTCGTTTATTATATAGCCTGCGAATCGTGGCTTGAACGTTTACTTGAGTCCGATTTGCATGCGAAATTTACGTCACCGCATGCAGTCGAGGACTTCGCTTGGCGTGTTTTGTCGCAGTCCGGTTGGGGCGTGCCTGTTGCCGGTTACGATACGGCATGGGTTGAGTTAATTACGACGTTTAAGCCGCGGTTGCGCGAATGGTGGGCGCAAAGCCACGAACAAGACAATCGCACAGTTGAACGAATTGCCGTGCTAATGGCGTTGGAACAATTCGATTTGAAGGACGAGTGGGTAGCGGAAAAAGTGAACGAGTTGCGAACGGAATTGATAAACGGAATGGAGGTGATGACCGATCGACACTAACGCAAAAGAACGGGCACTTGAACAACGCTACGCACTTGATAATCCAGATGGTGTGAAACGCTTATTGCGCGACTACCACGCGTTAGTTGAGCGTCAATATGACGGAGATTATGACGCAGTTATCTTGCTCGTTGACTTGGCAACGGCAATCGAAAATGCCGGCTTGACCGAAAGGCAACGTGAGGCGCTTACACTGGTGTATTTCGATGACTTGACGCAGGTGGAAGCGGGCGAGCGGATGGGCGCCAGCAAGCAAACGGTCAATCGGCTGGTTACGGTAGCAACGGCGAAAGTTGCGCGTGTGTACGAAAAGTGGGCGAGAATGGGCGAAGGTTACTCAATGGGTAACGGTTAGTCTACAAAAACGAAACGGAAAGGACTGACGCACAATGAATTTCGAACAATTCAACGAACGTATAAACGAACTATGGGCGCAAACAAAGGCAGGCAAGCTGACGCGTGCTGAACGATTCGCCGCAATTGAACGGCTAACGGACGAATACATTGCCGCAACTGGTTGTCGACCTGACCCGGCGCAATTGGACCGGCTGGCGACGCTTTGCTTGTACGAGGAGGTGAGCGATAGCACGCCGTGGAAAACGCGCAACACCGAGTATCCGGTGCACAGCGACAGGCAGCGCGAGGAAATCGAAAGACACGAGGTCGGCATGGCGCCGCTTGAATATGTCGCTAGCGACGGTCGCAAGCACGAAAAGCCGACGCGAAGAAAGCGAAGCAAGGCGGAGAATGCGTACATGGACCGGAAGTACAAGTCGAAAAAAGGGGAGCGGTAAATGATCGGTAGTCTCGAATTAAACCGTATTTATCAGATGGACGCTGTTGAAGGCATGCGCTTGTTGCCGGACGATAGCGTTGACCTTATCGTAATAGACCCACCTTATAACATCGGTAAAGATAAACGTTGGGACAAGTGGCGTAGCGTTGATAATTACGTGGTGTGGATGGCGGATGTATTTCGCGAGTGTGAGCGTGTGTTGAAGCCGAACGGTTCGTTTTATTGGTTCCATAACGATATGGCGCAAGTGTGGCGGTTGATGCAAGCGTTAGAAGAAAACACAGAATTTGTATTTAAAAGTTTTATAACGATAGATAAGCTCGACAACAATTACATTAAAGACTTGTACGGATCACAAAAACACTTTCGAAATTACTTGAATTTGGCGGAATATTGCTTGTTTTATACGTTTCAGGATGAGACGGGACTGACTCGCGTTAAACACTCACTCGACAATTTTACGACTCTACGAAACTACTTTCGCGAATTGCAAAATTTTATAGGTTTAAAAATTAGCGGAATAAATAAAACTCTAAAGCATCGAAAGGCGGAGCACGCTTTTTATTGGAAATCGACACAATGGGATTTGCCTACCGCCAAGACGTATAACGAATTGATTGATGTTTTCAAGATCGATGAATGGAGTGGTTTCCGAAAATACGAATCACTTCGCCAAGAATACGAGCAATTACGCCAAGAATACGAACAATTGCGTCAAGAATACGAAAAACAACGCTACACCTTCAACGCGTCCGACGGTGTTAAAAACGTTTGGGCATACTCTTTCCGCGAAGACCCGAAAACAAAACACCCAACGCAAAAACCCGTTAGATTACTCGAAGACATTATCCGTTATTCATCCAACGAAGGCGCGATCGTGCTCGATTGCTTCATGGGAAGCGGAACTACAGCGGTTGCTGCGGCGAGACTAGACCGGAATTTTATCGGGTTTGAACGTGAACCCGAATACGTTAAGATCGCGAATCAGCGGTTGGAAAACGTGTGGGATACGGAAGCTGACGCAAGACAACGAAGTGTAACGTAATATTTCCATATTTTCAGCGGAATGATTGAAAACGGCTTACTTTATCGAGAAATGTTTGCGTTATATGTGAAGATGTCTAATTGCTCGCCAAATTGGCGGGCTTTTTAGCGCTGGGTTGAACCGGCGCTTTTATACATAGCGGAAATAGGAGGACGCTCCGAAAAGAACGGCAATCCCTACCGTTCCTGTTCCGCGATTTTAAAAAGGGAAATAAATCGTTAAGGGAGACGATGGTATGAAAAAGTACAAAATTACGTATGCACCAACGCTAAAAATAGCGCAAGAGGTCATAGATCCTTACGACGAATGGAATTGCAAAAACGTATGCGGCGAATACTTTTACACTTCGATACCTAATCACGACAAGTCATACGTTAAAACAATCGAAGTAGAGGCGTTATCAAAAGAAACGGCTAAAGCTGAGTTTGCTATCAAAATTTACAATAGCTTATCGTTGAGCCAAACGATTAGAGGCGGTTATAAACCGTTAGTATTCGACGCTATACGCAATATTAAATCTATCGAGGAAGTGAGCGCCGATGAGTAATATATTGGCGTTCCAACCGTATGAAAACGAAGAGCGCCCGCAAAAACAGCGGAAGCCACAACCGAATGACAAGGCGTTATTGCTTGATAATCCGGAAGGATTTGAGATATACAACCGTGAACTAATGCGCAAGGTATTTCCGCGAATAATTAACGAAGCTTATGACGTTGTGTATGCGGAATACAAGCGTAAGCCTGAGATTCGCGACATCGTAGCGTTCTATTTCTTATTGCAGTCGTATATTGACGGCAATTACTTTCGCGCAGATGGCACGCTGAATGATCGCTTTGGCGCGTGCTTCTTGAATTACGAAACGATTCAAGCGCACTTACGCATTGATCGCAATCGCATTAATTTGTTGGCGGCCATTCTCGAAACAAACGGAATTATCCGCACGACTGGTCATTACGAAGGGACAAAACGTTTTAAATGGTACTTCCCGTCGTTCTGTCCGCGAATTACAGACGATGGGTATATCGTTAACGAGTTCGGGGAAATCATTAAGCCGGATTTCAGCGTTTATTTACCGAAGCGAAGACGTTGATATTTCGCCTTAGTATGCGCAGGACATACTACCGGTGATATGCGCAGGACATACGACGGTTAGTATGCGCAGAGCGGACTGTAAAAAGAGAAATACGTAAAAGAGCAATAAGTAAAAGAGAAACAAATACTTTGCGCAAGTATATTCGCAAGCTCATATACTTGTCGCGAATAATACTAATAATACTTATATGGTATGGTCGCAGAAGAAATTATATGAAAGATTATTCGAAGAAGTATATATAAAAACAAACGTTAGGCGCGCCACATTTGGCCGCCTTTTTCCGTGTCGATGTAACACGCCTTCTATTCGCCAATATAATAATGAAGCTTATCGGAATAGTCGCGTGTTTGTCCGTTACGAGAACGGTTGATTTCGCCGGGCAACGCGTTCACGACGGACAGACCGCCGAAAACTCGAGGGGTTGGCGTTATCTCGAATTCGAGATTTATGCATTCGATAACAGATTCACAAACTCGCAAACATGCCGCAAATAGCGTCATATCAACGTTTGTATAAAATCGTGCATAAACGATAATTTGCATAACTTTGTGAAATGGCGTTATATCAACGTTTATTCATCTCTTGTATATTACATAAAAGACCTTATGTAAAGTAGCGATGAATATACGATACATCGATATGCAACGAACAAGTGTTCGCAGAGATAGGGGCGGGGGTATCGGTTTTCGAACCGACCCGCCCTGACCCCGAAACATTTTCTACAAAATTTCAAAACTCGAGGGCTAAGCGGAGCGGCTACGTTGCCCTCCGTTATTTTATTCCACGAAAGGAGGACGTATTATGCAACGATTTCAATACGACGAAACGAAACTAAAGCCCGGTCAAAAGGAAGCGGCGGTCTTACTCGTTGAATACGATTTTACCGATAAGGACGAGCGCAAAACGAAAGAGGAAATCGCTGCGGAAGTAGGCGTCTCACGCATGACGCTACATCGATGGGAAACGGGCGACGAAAACTTTATCGCTTATAAAAATTACGTTGCCAGCACGTACGTCAACACGTATTTGCCGTTCGTTTACAAAAAACTAATTGACGGTATTTCGCGCGGTTCTATGAAAGGAATCGAATTGTTTTTGAAGCGCGTCGGCGATCTTGACGACAAAACCGAAATCACACTTAACGATAATCGCGACAGCCAGTCGTTCGAAGAGCGTAAAGCTGCGTTACTTGCGCGTTTAGGCGAAAAGGACGGCGAATAGTTTGGCGTTTGTAGACGGTAAATGGCTCGATCGACCGGCGCGCGAACGACTAATAAACGAACTTCGCGAAGAAAACAACCTGATTCGCCGGTTGATCGAAACGAATAAAGCGGTTGACTACGATCTTGACCGGCTGGAAGCGAATTTGACGTTGCTCGAAAAGTTAGAACGCGTTCAACGCGGCGAGCGTGACGTGCTGTACTTCGCGATGGAATATTTTAGCGATAACGGTAATCCTGAAAACGAAGGCAATTTAATTCCGTCGGGCGTTAACTACGAAAACGCAGCCGACTTTCACAAAACGCTTTGTGACTTGCTAAACGACGTAATAACCGGTAAACAGCGCGAACACGTTGCGTGGGCCTGTCCGCGGGGTCACGCTAAAACAGCTTATTTGTCGAATATTTTCCTCGCGCACCAGGTCGTTTATCGACACCGCAAATACATTGTGGAAATTTCGGAAACAACGGACGTAGCAGGCGACTTCATTACATGGACGCGCTATCAGCTAAAATTCAACGCCAAGCTGCGCGAAGACTTTGGCGAGTTGCTCGATCCGCGGCCGTCCAAGAACGAAGTTGATAATAAATACGAGTTTATCACGTCAAGCGGTACAAAAGTCGAGGCAAAAGGATTAGGAACGCAAATGCGCGGTCTACGTCATGGGAATACGCGGCCGGACCTTTTCATTTTAGACGATTTAGAATCGAAGGATTCGACGAATACGAGCGAACTAATTGAAAAATCAAAGGCTTGGTTCCGCGAGGAAATGTTGCCGGCGTTATCGCGCGAAGGTATTTGCATTTATCTTGGAACAATTCTTTGTTTTGATAGTTTGCTAGACTATGTTATTCGCGAGCGGCGCGACTTTAAATCGAAAAAGTTTTCGGCGGTAAAATCGTGGGCGAAACGTCAGGACTTGTGGCAACGTTGGCGTGAAATTTACCGCAGTGACGACCCGGAAGCAGCGGAAAAAGCACGAAAGTTCTACGAGGAACACGAATTGGAAATGCTAGATGGCGCGTCGATTTTGTGGCCGGAGTATTTCACGTATTACGAGTTCATGGTCAAACTTGAAGAAAACGGCACCAAAGCGTTCAACCAGGAATATCAAAACGAGCCGACCGACGAGGAACGGCAAATATTCAAGCCCGAGTATTTTACGTATTTTGACGATAAAGACCTCGAAGGTAAGGATATTTCGTTTTTTGGCGCTATTGACTTGGCAATGGGTAAGGATCGCGGTGACTATTCGGTTATTGTCACAATGGCGCGTAATAACGAAACAGGCGTTTGCTACGTTTATGACGTGTTCATGGAGCGCTGTCACCCGGACGTATTATTGCGCGAAGCTGTTAAGCGGACATTGCAATTCCAATACGAAAGACTAGCGGTTGAGGCGCAAATGGCACAAGAGTTTATCGCAGACAAACTGGCAGAGGAACTTCGTAAACACGGTTATCCGAGCCATACGCGCTTAAAATATATTAAGCAACGCACGCGGAAAGCGTTGCGTATTGAGGCGTTACTACCGGATATTCAAGCGGGGCGTATTCGATTCAGACGAACGGATCGATTAGCGCTCGAGCAATTTGAATTATACCCGATGCACAAGCACGACGATTTCCCTGACGCGGTCTCAATGTGTTATGACGCTGCGAAAAGCGGAAATGTCTACGTGAAAACATACAAACGAAACTTACGTTAAGGAGGTGGTGTAATTGGCGGATTACAATTTATTAAGCCCGCAGAGTATGGACGAATTGCTGTTTTCGCCGTATCAACAAGCGTTAGGGCGCTCAACGTGGCAACGTATTAATCAGCAACTACGAAACTATGACTATTACGACGGTAAGCAACACATTCATCCAGAAACGGGGCAATTGGTCAAGGCGAAGGATTTGCCGCGACCACCCGGACTCGACTATGACCCAACGCGTTACGCTACAAACTATTTTAAAGCGTTTATCAAACGCAAAGCCCGTTGGCAAATGGGCGGTAAGCACGGAATATCCGTCACACCAAAACAAATTGACGACCCGATAGAAGCGACAAAACCCGACTATGAGCCTAGCGAAGCACAACGTCGCGAAAATGAACGGGCGGAAGCGTATGAGCGTTTGTTATATCAGCTTTGGCGCGAAAACAAAATGCGAGAAAAGTTGCTTGCAGCGGCGCGTGACCGTTTAATTGCCGGTCGTGTCGGTTGTAAAATCGTGTTTAATCCGAATACAGGCAAAATTAAGTGGATATTCCGACCGGACTACGAAATAATACCGGTTTATAGCGATGATGATTACGAGGAATTGGTTGCGGTTCATTTCGTGTCGTTCATCGACAACGAAGAAACAGGCGAAGAACTTATTCGAAAACAGACGTTCTCGCTCGAAAATGGCGAGTGCTTCCTCGAAGAAGCGGTTTATGATTACAACCTAGATTTAGTCGAGCAAATCACGCCGAAACAATCGATGGGACTCGATTTCATTCCGGTTGTACTGTTCCCAGTCAATGATTTATCAGGCGATTCAGTAGATTATTCCGAAGTAAACGACATGAAAGAGCAAACCGACATTTTAAACGAAATGAACGAAGATGCAATCGATTCGTTAAAGTTCGAAATGTTCCCGATGACTGCGGTACTAGACGCACCGGAAGGAACGGCGGCTAAAATGGCGATTGCGCCGGGCGCGGTTGTTGAGGCTCGCGGTGCGGTAGACAGTAGAGCGCCGGAAATTAAAAAGGTTGAATCGGGCTTCCGTTGGAAAGAAGCGTTTAAAGACCAATATGCTCGCGTTAAAGCAGCGCTTCACGAGATAACTAGTTTACCGCAAATCGTTCCGCAGGAATTGAATTTCGGCGGACTTAATGGCGAAGCATTGCACGTTTTATTTCACGACATAATTCAAGAAACCGAGGAACATTGGCTTTCGTGGGGTCCGCGATTAGAGGAACTACACGAGAAAACAATTAGATATTTGCAGGCTCGTGTTGATCGTCCGGTATTCGCTTACGACCGAGAAGTCGTAAAACTAATTGGTGACGATTATGACAACGAAATTAAATTTGTTTTACCTTTACCGGACAATCGAAAAGAATTAGTCGAATTACTGACACTTGAAACAAGCGCAGGTTTTGAATCAACGGCAGGAGCAATGCAGCGATTAGGCGTCGAAAATGTAAACGCGAAAAAACAAGAGATTACTAACGAAATTGCACAACGAAGACAAACAACAGATCCATACAACGAAACTTCGTCCGCGTGACGTTAAACGGAGGTTTTTGAATGAGCGAAGAAATTAAAAACGAACAAACACATCAAACGGATAATGTCGACAATCAATCGCCAGCGGAGGCGGAAAAACCGCAAGTCGACAACAAAATTCCGTATGAGCGTTTTAAACAAAAAGTAGATGAAGTCAACGAGTTAAAACGTAAGTTGGCGGAAATCGAAAAAGAGCGCGATGAAGCAGAGCGCAAGAAACTTGAGGAACAAAACGAATACAAGGCCTTGTACGAAAAAGCGCAGAAGGAACTTGAAAAATTTAAAATTAGTGCGCTTGACGCGAAAAAAGACGCAATGCTCGCACAAGCCGGCTACACAAGCGAGCAAATCGAACGGTACCGTAAGTATTTAACTGGCGAAAATGATGACGAACTTAAAGCGTCACTCGAAACATTAATCGCGGATATTCCGCCGAAAAGGGCAGTAGGCGTTGATCCAAGCGCAGGCAACACTGAAAAGCAACAGCCGAAACCGAAAGATGAGGCGGAAATCGGGCGTAATATATTCAAACGCCTAAAAGAGAAAGGAAAAATTCGATAATTAGGAGGGTCATTAAATGGCAGGCTACACTTTAAAAATCACTGAGCAGCCGTTTAAAAGCGGTAAAAACATTTTAGCGTCTGAGCATTTTCAATTCATCGAAGGAGGCGCAACACTTGACGCGGTTGCAATCGGCGCTAAAACACTAGAAGCCGGAACAGCAATCGCTCGTAATACTACAACAGGTAAATTCGAGGAGTACAGCGAAACAACTCCGGGAACACTCGAACCCGGCTTTGATGAATTCGCAATTTTAAACGTGAACGTTGACGTTGACGGAGTAAATGACGTAGTAGTCGGCGAGGTTATTGTTCGCGGTTCTGTTTACGATGCGAAAATTATTGGTGCTACTGATGCTTTTAAAGAAGCAAACAAAAACATTAGATATGTAAAACACATTTAACGTAAAGGCGCTTTCGGTGTGGATGCGTCTTAAAAATTAATAATTTAGGAGGAATAGAGTTATGGCAGGTATCACACATTTAGAAGAATTTAAAGAGCCGGCATTGCGCGGTTTAGTAGACGAAACTTTGCAAGAAGCTGAACCAACGTTAGGCGATCGTTTCTTACCGAACGCAGAAATCTATTCAAATACGTTCGCATACGACATTATTAAAAAATCTAAACACATTGGTGCGATGATCGGATACGGTTCAGAGCCTCCAGTTGTTGACCGTGACGCAGTTGCTTCCCGTATGGGCGAAATCGCGAAAATGGGTATTAAATATATCGCGACAGAGGAAGAATTACTGGCGTTAAACCAAGCGCGTAATAATGGCGAAAAAGCTGCGATGATTGAGCGTTTAGCGCTTAAAGGCGTTGATCTCGTTCAAGCTATTCAACGTCGTATTGGCGTAATCAAAATGGAAGCATTAGCGAAGGGTAACTTCTCATATAACAAAAACGGCGTAAAAGTAAACGTTGACTTCGGTATTCCATCTGAACACAAAGTCGCTTTAACATCGCCAGATGATTGGGATAACGTTAACCGTGATGTTATTGCCGATTTACTAAACTGGGTCGAAATTTACGAAAACACTAACGGAAAATCGCCAGACGTAATTTTAATGAGTCGCGAAGTTCAAGCGAAATTATTGCGGAACAAAGTGATCGTTACCGAAGCAGGTCGTCCAGAAGGTTCTACTCGCGTAAGTCAAGCAGAACTAAACGCGGTACTTGACGGATTTGGATTGCCTCCGATTCAGATTGTTACTGACCGCAAAGTAACGGTTAAAGACATTTACACTGGCAACGATGAAGTGGTTGAATATTTCCCAGTAAATCGCGTTGTAATGTTAAGCGAAGGTGTCGGTAACTTCCTACTTGGCCCAACTGTTGAAAACAATTTCCAACCGGGAATTGTGTTGCAAGCATATGACAAACAAGAGCCAATTCAATCCGTTTTACGCGCGGTGGCTGCTGGATTCCCAGCAATCGAAGCGCCAGGACTAATCTTCCACGCTGACGTATTCACGCCACAAGCATAATGAAAAAGCTAGTTGAAGTAGTCGGGGCGGTTGTAGACGGTAACCAACCCGGCTCAAAAATCGAAATTGACGAACGTAGCGCAAAATATCTCGAAAAAATCGGCTACGTTCGTATTCTTGCGCAGGAGGTTACGGGTGAAAAAGGTTCGTCAGCGCCGAAAAAGCCCGCAACCAAAAAGCGCAACACGTCTACGAAGTAAGGAGGGAACGCTGAATGGCGACAAAGACGGAACTTGCACAGCGGTTGTTAATACGGTTTAAAGGCGTTCCGAATTTTCAACTAACAGACGCTGAGGAACTCGTTGATGACGCGATGCAGGTTCACGGCTTTGCGTCATCAAGTAACGTTCCCGAATCTGACGTAAATTTAATTTTGCTTTACGCACAAGCCGAAGGCGCTTGGCAAATTGCTCTAGCTACCGCGCACTATTTTTCTTATCAGGACGGCGAGGAATCGGTCGACAAATCCAACGTATCTGAACAATATCGAAAACTAGCGCAAGACATTCGCGGACAGTACGAAGTGGAAAAAGCGCGAAAAAGTGGCTCTAGTTTTTTTGTTATGAAACGGATTGATCGATCATGAATTCACAAGAAAAACTAGACGCAATTTTCCGCAGAATCGCCAACGAGTACGGCAAGCTCAATGAAAAACAAGTCGCGTTCGCCATTCGCGAAATCGGACGTGTTCGTAACGACGTTGCCGCCTTATTAGCGGAATTTGTGGCGGACGACGGCACGATTAAAAAGCAGCGCTTAATGCGTTTGTTACGAGAATTAGAGCAGTTAGAACGTTCAATGCGCCAATACGGCGAGCAAGCGTTAAATAAAACGATAAATGAATCGGCAGAATTTGCGATTGAGCAAGCTAATGCCGCCGTTAAAACAGTCGTAGGGACTACGCTTATAAAAAGCGGCATAGAACGTTTAAATCGGAATGTCGTCGAGTATGTGGCAACGAGATTCAGCGACGATGGACTAGTGCTATCAGATCGTATTTGGAACGTGTCGGGCGAAATTCGCGACGCTATTGCGTCACAACTTCGCGCCGACATAATCAAAGGCGAATCGGTTAGCACGATGGTGCGTAACATACGTCGAATCTACGAGAACGAAACGTGGATGATTCGGCGCTTAGTTATAACGGAAGGCAACACGGCGTACCGAACAGCCAACGCTATGAGTATTGAGCGAAGCGAAGTTGCGGACTGGGTGCGTATTGTTGAAAACGGAAGCCGTCACCCGCGCCACCAACAACACAGGTGCTATGAATTGGCGCAGGAAAATCGATACGGTCAAGGACGCGGAATTTTCAAGCCGACTGATACCGAAATTTACTCGCCACACCCGCAGTGTTCAGCGTTCATTGTTCCGGTTCTAAAAGACGAATATTTGTAGGAGGTGATTACGTTGCTAACCGAACATGATATAGCGTGGATGAAAGCGAATCGTGCGGAACTGGTCGCAAATCGCACGTCAACAATCATCGTAAAGTACAAGGACGTTACCGAACGCGACCCGTTTACGAACGAGCCGATTGGAGAAACGGAAGTAAGTCGAACGGTACAAAGCGTAGTCACCGAGATTTCGTCGGCAACCGGAGCAGGCGCTGATCGACGACTGGAAAACGGAATAGAAGTCGAAGATGGCGACATTTGGCTATCGATTGCGATTGATGACGTTGCCGACATCGTTGATAAAATTGAGCGCATTGAATATGACGGCAAGCAGTATGAGATTCTCGCGAAAGACAAAAAAGGTATCGGCGAAATCAATCGTATTGAAGTGTTAGGGCTGGTGATTTCGTAATGGCGCGAAGAATGAACGTTCAAGTTTTCGGAATTGATGACGTATTAAAACGATTCACCGAAACAGGCGGAGAGCCTGCGAAACGTGATCTTGAAAAAATAACGGAAACATACGCTAGGAAAATGGCGAGTGAATCCGCAGAAATGGCACCGGTTGATACCGGAGCATTAAAAAATTCGATTTCGTCGTCGCCGAGAAAAGCAGAAGGCGAAGAAATTGCGTGGGAATGGGGCTCAAACTTGCCGTATGCAACACGGCAAGAATACGAGCATAAATCGAAAAAAGGTTTCGTACGCAAAGCAATTTGGAATAATCGAACGAAATACCGCGAAGCAATACGAAATAGAATAGCGAAAGGGTGACGAATTTGCAGTACGATATTCAAGCGTCAATCATGCGTCACCTAGAGCAGAAAACAGGTTTACGCGTTATTTGGATTTTCGACGGCGTGACGTTGCCGGACGAAACGCAAAAGCCGTTTTTAACAATCGAACAAATGCAAGACGATATAACAATACTTGCGAAACAACGCGAAGCAGTCGAAACGATATACCGTTTTCAAGTCGGGCTATTCGCAAGAACTGCGGCTGAACGGGCGAAATTACAAGAAAATATACGTAAAATTTTTCTTTACGACGATTTTGCGTTGCTTGATACGAGCCAGCCGGGATTTCCGCCGGTTGGCATTTTTAATTGCACCGTTGAGCGTATCGTTCCTATGCCGGTAGATGACATCACGGAAAAATCGCAATACCATCGTGTTTATTTTGACGTGTTTGTTCAAAACATCGAAACAAAAACGAAGGAGTGACGAATAAATGGCGGTTTTGAAAGGTGAAAAAATTATTTATGCAGTCCGTTTTACCGATGAACTATCTCAACAACAAATTTTGCGCGTTCTTTATCAAACAACGGGCGGACGTTCGTACGAAGCTGACGAGGTTGAAGTCAACACTAAGGACATTGACGGAGTTGATTACGGGGCAGTAACGGAATCGATTTCGTTCGAAGGAATAATGGCAACAGACGATCCGGCGATTGATTATTTAAAAGATTGCATAAAAACCAAAAAGTTAGCAGAAATTCTCGAAATTAACACTGATACGAAAGAGGCGGAAGTCGGTAAATACATGATTTCCTCGCTAGAATTTGAATACCCTGACGAAGATAACGCAACATACTCGTTTGAAGCAACGCTTGTCGGAAGCACGACGAATGAGACATTGACGGAAGTTCCAGCAGGCGCAACATCTATCGATTAATTAGCGGCGGGCAACAACCCGCCTTTTCTTTTACTAAAATAACGGAGGTAATAACGTATGGCACGTTTTGAAATAAACGGAAAAGAATACGAACTAAAACTAACGTTTGAAAGTGTTAAATACTTAAACTGTTTGTTCGAAGGCGGTTCGTTTGAAGTTATCGGAAAAGCGATTATGGGCGACCTCAACACTTTCCCGCACATCATTCACGCCGCACTGTTCCACACCGGCGAAAATTTCGCGTTAAAAGACATTGAAAAAGCAATTGACGAATCAATTCAAAACGAAAAACTCGATCTCGACGGAATTGTTAAATTGTCTAACGAAATTGTTGCGAATAGTTTTTTCTACAAGAAGACGGTCGACAAACTGCTGAAAGAGAACAAAGAAGCGAAGAAAGCGATGGAACAGCTTCTGAAATAAGAGACGAATACGATCAGGCGATATTTAACGGTTGGCGGTATCTAGGATTAAACCCACACGAAGTAAAATCGCTAACACCGCGCGAATTTGAGATTCTTATGAAAGCGGAAAATGAACGACGATACGACGATTATGAGCGGATGGCAGTTCAGGCGCTTATGATCGAAAAGGCACACCGTGAAAACCGACCGAAATTAACGGATTTGTTCAAGCGGCCTAACGAACAAACTCACGACAAAAAGACGATAAATGAACGGCGAAAAGAAGTTGATGAAATCAACGCATGGCTTTCGACGTTGACAACAGAACGGAGGGGGTGACGGCTTGGAAGAAAATATTCTCGTCAAAGTAGGCGCGGATATATCGAATTTAGCACGTGGGATGAGCGAAGGAGCAAAAAGCGTGCAAAATTTCGGACAGTCCGTGCAAAAAATTGAACGAATGGCAAGCGGAATATCGTCCGTCGGTACGACAATCGGTACAACGTTTGGCGCTGTTTCGGCAGCAACAACTACAGCTTTGGCTGGCATGGTAAAGACAACGGTTGATTTTGACACCGCGTTGCGCAGAGCCGGAGCAATCGCCGGAGCAACGTCAGGTGAACTAGAAGAAATGCGTGCAGCAGCGCTGGATTTGGGCGCAACTACAACGAAAAGTGCAAGCGAAGTAGCGACGGCTATGACGGAAATGGCTGCGAAAGGATATGATGCAAACCAGATCATTGCCGCCATGCCGGGAATAATTGCGGCAGCAGAAGCGTCCGGCGAGGACTTGGCGCTAACGGCGGATACTGTTTCGTCCGCACTCAACGCATTCGGACTTGAGGCGAGTGAAGCGACAAGAGTTGCTGACGTATTAGCGCAAACGGCTAATCAGTCGGCAGCAGGTATACAAGACATGCAGTACAAACGGTGCTGGGTTGCGGGGAAACTCGCAGCATAAAGCAGGGCGTGAATTCGGTAGAGGCTAAGGCGAAAGGCTATGCTAATACCGAGCCAAGCCCGACCGGAAACGGCGGGAAGGCGTAGAGACTAGGACATGGAGCCCTAACGCATAACGGCGAGGGTGGTAAAGTCCCACGAGCGCGCCCCACCCTAACGTGTAATGGCGAGGGTGAAGATATAGTCCGAACCGGAGGCGAATTGACGCCTCGTAATGCGGCGAAAGCCCCGGAGCTACCGGATAAAGAGCCGGTAGGGTAACAAATTGATTCGTTTAAATACGCCGCACCAGTTGTTTCGTCATTAGGCGTTTCACTCGAAGAGTTAGCTGCGGCGACTGGGATAATGGCAGATGTTGGAATACGCGGTGAGCAAGCGGGCACAACGCTTCGCGGCGGTTTAGTTCAACTGCTTAAACCGGCGGAACAAACCGCAAAAATGATGGAATCGATGGGCATACAGGTGACGGACGCAAACGGTAAATTCATCGGTCTTGCCGGTGTAATACGCGAGTTTCAAGAATCGATGAAGGGTATGACCGATACGCAAAAACTCGCGACGCTTTCGCAAATTGTCGGAACAGAAGCGGCTAGTGGTTTCTTGGCGCTCATGAAAGCCGGCCCGTCCGAGATCGAAAAAATGACGAAAGCGCTCGAAAATAGTGGCGGCGCGTCAAAAGAAGCCGCAGAACAAATGATGGGCGGAATTGGCGGTGCACTAGAAGAATTGAGCGGTGCGTTTGAAACGTTATCAATACTAATCGGTAGTCAATTAGCGCCTTACATTCAAGCGTTCGCAACGTGGCTTAGCGGATTAATACAACGCTTTAACGAAGCTAGTCCTGCCGTTCAAAAATTTGTTGCGATTGGCTTAGCGCTAACCGCCGGCTTAACCGGTCTTATTGCGGTACTTGGAGCGGTCGCAGCTGGTATCGGATTTATGCTAACGGGAATTATGCCGTTAATTTCGGCTATTGCGCAAGCTGGCGGGGTAACTGCGTTATTGTCAGGCGCATTAGCGTTTTTGACGAATCCGATTACGTTAGCTATCGCTGGAATAACGGCACTTGTTGCGGCTTTTGCTTTCGCTTACTCACAATTCGAAGGTTTCCGTAACGTCATTAATAGCGTTTTTTCAACTTTGATGACATTCGTTCAACCAGCGTTAACAGCGGTCACGACATTTATCCGCGAACAAATATCGGCGCTGTCTGAGTGGTGGCGACAAATATGGCCTGACTTGTCACAAGCGTTCATGAATATTTGGAATGGCATTGTCGCATTTATTACGCCAATTCTAAACGCTATTCTTGCTCTATTCAAATTCGTGTGGCCCGCAGTTGAGTATATCGTCAAATCCGTATGGGAAAACATAAAAGGCGTGATTGAAGGCGCAATCGCTGTTATAACCGGCATCATCCAAGCGTTCTCTGCATTGTTTACAGGTAACTGGGGTGCGCTTTGGAATGCAATAAAACAAATCGTTTCTGGCGCAATTAAATTCGTTTGGAACTTGTTCAATTTATTACTTTACGGTCGTTTGTTAAAAGCTGGAACAGCGTTACTAAACGGGCTAAGATCGATTTTTTCTACTGGATGGAACGCAATAAAAACTAACACAAGTAAAGTATTCACTTCAATATGGAATTTTCTAAAAAACATATGGAATAGTACGGTTAATTTTTTTAAAAATACTCTAAACGGTATTCGTGCAACATTTATGAACGTTTTTAACGCAGTACGCTCGTTCGTTTCAAATGTTTTTTCAAACATACGAACAATTATATCAAACGCAATTAACACGATTAAAGATTTCGTTAGTAGCGGTCTTGATAATATTCGCAAATTTTTCACTGATACTTTTGATAAAGTTGTAAGTTTTTTGAAAGGAATAGATTTAGTATCAGTCGGTAAGGACATTATTTCCGGTCTAGTACGCGGTCTATCCTCAATGGCCGGCGCAGTTATTAGTGCGGTTACGGATATTGCCGGAAAAATAAAAAATAAATTTCTTTCGTTTTTCGGCATACACTCACCTTCTCGTGTTATGCGAGATGAGGTCGGTAAATATTTGCCGTTGGGTCTTATAGCAGGTATCAAACGAATGAAAAATGACGTAATTAGCGCAGCTGAACAAATGGCTAAATGGGCAACGCCTGACGTACCAAGCGTATCGCTCGCTTACTCGACACCTACAGGCGTTTTTGGTTCGCTGTCTAGCGCAGTAAACGGAACAGTCGATGTTGATTCGCGCGACGAAATACTAGCGGCTGCGATTGATCGGTTAGAACGGTCACTTGACGGTATGACAATCGTAATGGACGGAGAACGTGTCGGTCATCTTGTTCGCGGATATGTAAACGAAGGAAATGCGGTTGATGCTACGATAAGGAGGTATTTCGGTTAATGGACGTTGAAATAACGAAACAAAACGGAAAGACATTTAAATTAAGCGACTATGACATAATCGTTCGTGATTTTATCGTCGGATCAATCGAAATACTTCCGACATACAGCGAAATAGAAGGACGTCACGGGCGCGTTAATATAGGCGCTACTTACGGCACGCGAGCAATTAGCGTGCCTTTTTATTTTAAAGCGAATGACCTACTCGACTACCCGTTGCTTCGCGACTTACTGTTCGAGTTGACGGTAGACACTGAATCATTTTATGTTCGCGAATTGCGACGTGATATTTTTCAGGTCGGCGACAATAAGTATGTCGGGGGCAAACGGTATTTAGTACGGTTGGCAAGTTCGTTCGATATTGAACAAACGTATAAATACGGGTTTGGTGAGATGTCGTTTGAAACAACCGAACTTCCATTCGCCGAATCCGTCGGCACAACGCAAGACATCCAAGAAAACGGAATTAACGCCGATGACGAGTTGTGGGGTTTCGGTATGGGGTTGATCGAGGAAATGGGAGATGTCGAATATGTGCCTACAAGATGGTATCATGTCGGGTCTAAGAAATGGAGTGAAATCTAATGGCTTCATATACACCGAATTATAATTTGTATTTACCAAACGAAAATGATGATATAGAAGTTGCTCAATCGCTAAGTGATAACTTTTCTAAAATAGATACACAAATAAAAAATAGGGCAAGTGAAATCGGAATTTTATCGAATTTGACAACAACATCAAAAAGTAATTTAGTCTCTGCAATTAATGAGCATGACAGCGAGATCGGCAATTTATCGTCACTTACAACATCGAATAAGTCAACGGTGGTAGCGGCAATTAACGAAGTAAAAGGAAAAGCGGACGCAAACGAAACGAATATTGGAACGTTATCAAATTTAACAACGACAAATAAAAACAGTTTAGTTGAAGCGGTTAACGAGGTTCAAGGGGAAGTTAATACAAATACAACGAACATTGGAACTCTAGCTAGTCTAAATACAAGCGATAAAACGAGTATTGTTAATGCGATAAACGAAGTGAACAACAAATTACTAAGTATTGCGAAAGGAGTATTTACAACTTCTGGTGATGGATCGGCAACGACGGTAAATATCGCACATGGATTAGGTGTTGTACCATCGTTTTATCAAGTGCAAGCGGGTAGTGCGGATGCAGGAACGGCGGAAATTAGCTATATTACAGCGGATGCAACGAATATTACAGTTACATTTAAAACGGCACTTCCGGCAGGGACGAATAATATAACGCTTGTTTGGAGAGCGGAATCATGACGACTTGGGCAGAGTTCGCAAGATTAAAACAAACAATGTACACAGTTTATGATAAAACTTCTTTTCGTGTGTACAACGCTGGAAACGTGCCGATCCATCCGTTCCAACAAGATTTAAAGATTACGATTAAACAAGTTAGAGAATCGGCTAGCTATTTTGAGTTACGTAATCTTACAAACGGAACGGTTTTCCGTGTAAACGAAGCTGTTTCTGATACGCAAACAATCGTTTTAGACGGTCCGAATATCACATCAAATGGACTTAATTTTTTACGAAAAACGAATAAGGGATTTATCGAGTTGTCGCCCGGTTGGAATGATTTTCAAATTTACGGCGCTAGTAGAGCGACTGTAGAATTTGACTTTAGATTTTACTACTTATAACCGGAGGGATGTCAATGGCACGAAGAGAAATCGGAACGAGTTGGGATCGAGAAAACCGCAATAATATAAACGAAAATTTCAAAGAATTGTATGATGTGCAAAACAGGGCGATTGAAGAAGCGACGCAATCTATAATTGACAGCGCAAAGCTGTTATGGCTTGAGCCCGTCAACACTTATGCAGATATTGCGACAGCCTACCCAAACCCGGAAGTAGGTCATACGGTTTTCGTTAGGGATACCGGTAAAGTTTATCGTTTTTATGACGGGGCTTGGATGGAAATACAGCAAATTGATGCAGGACCGGTTAATGAAGTGGATACAAGATTGAGCGCAGAAATTGAAGAAAATAGACAAGAGATCGAACAAGCTAGAACAAAAGCGGATGGGACGACGTTTCCGGTTTTGCGGGATAGATTGAACGAAGTTGACGATAAAATTGGAATTTTAAACAAAAAGGCAAATGGTATTAAAGATGTGACCGAGTTTGGCGCAGACAATACAGGTGTTCAAGATTCAGTTACATCGTTTGAAACCGCAATTGCAAGTTTACAACCAGGCGAAACATTGAAAGCACAAGGAACATTTTATTTAACAAGAGAACTCCAACTTAAGAAAGACAATGTTAACTATGATTTTAGAGGGGCTACTTTTATTGGACCAACTGGCGGAACTCCTGAGGGGGGATTAGTTACAGTTGGAGATAGAACAGACATGATGCATGTTGTAAAAAATGTTCGTGTGTATGGAGGGACATATGTTCCTAAAAATACATTAGATAACGGCTTGAATATCGGTCAAAATGCAGATTCAATCGAAATGAGAGGGGTAATAGTAGATTGTACAACAGGACAACGAGGGGTTGCAATTCAAAACAATGAGTCCACATTTACAATTACTAATGTTTTAATTGATGGTGTATATGTTAAAGGCGGAAAAAACGCGATCAATGTTGACGCTCTCAATAACTCATTGATCGAAAATATTACAATTACAAATGTTATAGGTCAAGATACCGAAGAAGTTGTACGCATTAGTTCGGGCGGTTCTGATTTCAACACATTAAAAAATATCACTATATCCAATATTACAGGGAAAAACGTCAGATACGTTTTGAACCTCAACGGAATCGAAGGAACAATTGCGAACGTACAAGGCGAAAGCGTGAGATATAGAGCATTTAGTTTTAACTATTGCAAAAACGTTGTAGCAGCAATACTAAAAGCACAAGCGGCTACAACAATGGATGCTTCTTCGATGGGGTTAGTTTTGAATAACACATGTATCAATATGGACATTTCCGATGTTCAAATTAACGGGACATGGGATTATGGAATCTATGCTTCATGTCAAAAATCCAACATTCAAGGAAAATTAACGGGAACATTTAACTCTTACGTATTAAATACAATAGCAGGATTAATTGGAAACCGTTATGATTTATTTTTAGAAACATCATCCACTTTATGTAATACTTATCGTGATGGAGACTTGTACCTATTCAAACAATACGATGCTTCAGGAGTTTACACATTTAACCCAAAAGGTGACGGAAGGGTAAGGTATGGAACTGCCGCGCCGACAACAGGTACTTGGTCGCAAGGCGACTATGTAAAAAATATTGCTCCGATCGAGCAAGGAACCGCAGGAAGCAAATATGTGATTAGAGGTTGGATTTGTGTATCAAGCGGAACGCCGGGAACTTGGGTACAGGATAGAGCTCTTACGGGCAACTAAATTAAAATGAATGGAAACACATAAGTACCCAATAACGGTTGATTTATACTATTTTGGTTAATATAATAAAATATCATAGAAGAAGTTTGTAAAAGAGGGTACTTTATGCAGAAAGAGAAACAAATTTTAAGGAAACAGTACAAATTAATGGTTTTTTTACTAGTTTCTTTTTTAGTTATTTTTCCAAAAGGTGGTGTCAAAGTCGCCGGAATTCCTCTAACATGGGGGTACTTTCTCCTTGGATTAGTAAGTATTACAGGGTTATTGGGGTTATTATTAAAGAAAGTAAAAACATTTAATAAATACCATTTACTTACACTTTCGGCGACTTTGCCGTTTCAGGTTTCCGCGGTTTCGACGTTATTATTAAATGGTATTGGGGATATAGGAAGGTCTTTGTCTTTGATTATTTCTTTTGTTTTTATTCCGTGGATGTTCCTATTTGTTTTTAGTCATTATTTAGATAAAATGGATTTAACTTTTCTTCTTGATTTCTTGAGGAACGCGATTTTTTTGGTAGCTTTGTATGGGGTTTTCTTATTCTTTTATAAATTAGAGACTGGCAGGTTTATAGAAATCCCTTATTTGACTGTTAACGCGGACGATGTTGGAAATATGGAGAATAAATTTATTAACCGAGGTGGAATTTTTAAACTGATTTCCACTTATAATAATGGAAATATCTACGGGGTTTCCCTTCTAATGCTTTTTCCTTTGTACAATTTGCTTGAAAAAAGTAAGTTCAAAAAAATAATTGTGAATTTATCTTTTATTTTAACCCTTTCTAGAACAGTGTGGTTTGGTTTAATTATATACCACATTCTATACTCAATTTATATAAAAAGAATAAACATTAATAACTTTATTTCCACTTTATCGTTTATGTTAATCGTGTTCACTGGTATTTACTGGTCGTTGAAATTAATGGGATTTGAGTGGTCATTCGTATTTGATGAAAGGTTGGGTGGAAGAATCGAGCAATTCGATTATTTAGAGAATATTAGCTTTTTTCCATCCGAACCGTTTCTTGGAATAGCGGAGGTTGTGTATTTATCTGTAATTAGATTTTTTGGGATTTCAGGATTTTGTTTTTTTATGCTAGCGATGTGCTCCCCTTTAGTATTGCACTTTTTACGAAAAGTACCTTTCAATAGAACGCCATTTAAAAAAAGTCTGGCTTTAGGGTTAACACTTTATCTTATAGTTTCATTATCAGATGGCGCAATGCTTCTTATCCCTGTAATGGCGTTTTATTGGTTTATTGTAGCTTTGTTTTTGTCTAACAACCCAAGTTTTAAATATTATGAACAGCATCTTGATAGAAAAAAAAATAAGAATCATTTGAAGCATGTATTTTTATCATTAAGATAAAATGACGCTTTTAACTAAAAATTAGAAAACTTTGTGATGTAAGTAATAATTTTGCGAATATGAACATCAATTGAACGGGAAACGGTCGTTTATAAGAAGTCGGTCAACTCCGTTTGGACGGCTTCTTTTTCTTTGGAGGTGAATCTATGTACGTAAGAGACTTGGAGGGGAACGAATACCCAGCGCAAGCAACGTCAACAAAAGATTTAGAATTAAACGGAAACCAATCGCTTTCGGCAACGTTCATTTCAAACATAGTAAACGATCTTTTTATCGACAATATCGACCGCATGTGGGAAGTCGTTGATCACGACGGAGTTACTCATAAAATCATATACGCGAAAAAGCTAGGTAAAGGGAATCGTCTTACAGTCGAAGTTAAGGCGATTCCTTTATTTTTCGACAAATTCGATACAATGCGTATTTACACGGAATACAACGAACACATGACGGCACGCGAGTTTTTCTCGCTTGTTTTCGCCAATACCGGCTTTGATTTCGTTCTTGTCGATTCGTTTGCGGCTGTAGAATGGGAGGGTCTAGGTGGCGGAGAAACACGTCTGTCAATGTTTAAAAAAGGTCTCGAACGCTATAAATGCGAGTTTCGTATTGTCGGAAATACCGTCTATTTGGAATCACAAATCGGTCGTGACACGGGTTTTATGTACCGACACCGCCTGAACGCTTCAAATATCGTACAGGAAAACGACGCAAGCGAATTTTACACATATGCGAAAGGGTACGGCGACTATTCGGACGAGGATGGCTGGCAGTTGGCAAATTTGATTCGTGAATATACGTCTCCACTTGCGCAAATTCCCGGCATCGGTATCCGGGAAGCACCGCCGATTATGGACGGTCGCATTACGCAAGTCGAGACGATGGACGAACAACTTAAAACGCTTGTTGACGAATCGTTAAAAATTAGCGTTTCCGCCGATATTCACGACTTAAGACGGCAGGGTTATGCGTTGGCGCAGCCGGAATTGGGTGATCGCGTATTTTTGATCGATGAAAGAATCGGACTTGACACGGAAGTGCGTGTCGTTCAAATTTCGATCACAAAGGATTGGCAAGGCAACGTCATTGACTTAAAACTAACGTTCGGCACGCCGTCTATTACGAAACGTTATCAATCGAACATACAGACGGCAGTTGAACGTGTGAACGAAATAATGCAAGGGCGTACAAAGATACCGTTTTCCGTCCTCGACAATGCGGTCATTCAGGCGACGAAAGAGCTGCAAGGCGTAATGAGCGAATTGAAAGTGCCGCCAAATGGCGGGCTTATGGCGGTTGATAAAAACGACCCGAACAAAATTGTCGTGTTTAACGCAGCCGGAATCGGTATTTCTGACGATGGCGGACAGACGTTCCGAACAGCAATGACGGGTTCTGGAATCGTTGCGGACGTAATCACCGCCGGAACATTGCGAGGAATTACGGTAATATCTGATGACGGGCAGGGAAATTCAGTGACGATTGAATCCGGGTCATTGATTAGCAAAATTAACAATCGAGACATGGTTAAAATTTATGATTATGAGATTTATTTTTATGATCCGGGAAATGCATCGCCGTCTCCCGACTACGGAACAGTCGCAACGTTAAGTTCGTCTTGGAAAACTGATAATCCTAATATAAGAGGATTCGGTATTGTTGGATACAAGGATTACTTTTATATAGGGTCTGCGGAAACCGATACAAACGCTAAGAATTTTTTTGAAATCAATTTTTCCGAATCTAAGACTTATTTGTACGGCGAAGGTCGTGACGAGAAAACAATTGGTCGTCTCGACCTTTATTCTGTTAGGTCGGGAGCGTATAATTATCAAACATCTCAAATAACACTAGAAAATAATTATTATAACAATACTCGTTGGGGCGGTGTTTTCGTTTATACAGGTCGAGGCACAGAATCTCCGGGAGCGAATAAACGTTTCGGATTTGAAGTTTGGCAATATGACGGTAGTGGCGGTTTAAATCAACATCTCATAATAGACGGAGGAAGTAATGGGAAATCTTACACAGGTATTTATACTGACGAAGCGTGGCTTCCTAACCAATCATACCTAAAATATAAGGACGGATATTATTATAATGCGCTAGGAATCGCTATTGATTCTGATGTTATCAATAGAAGAGGTTCGTTGAATGGAAACGCCTTGTTGTTTGTTGATATTTGGGATTTTAATGTTGACCCAAATGAGCGGTATCAAACTGGGCGTTACAATATGAATAACGCTGAAAATGTCTTTGCTGTTTTTGTACAACCAATGGGGGGCAGTTCAGTTTTTTACAATGCAAGAGCATATAACATCTCTAATTCAGGATTTGATGTATATGTCGCGAAAAACGACGCTTCTGATACGCCGAGCGCAACGCAAATTCAGCTACAGATTATTATTATTTACGAACCTAAGGCATAGGAGGTGAATGACGTGAACGTCAAAGAACAAAAACCTGTTCCGATCGTCTTGGATGAAGAAAAACGACATAAACAAATTGAATCGCCAAAAAATTAAATGCGGAGAAAGAGGGATAAAGATGGAAAAAGCGAAGCATAACGCCGAATATATTATTTTTTCGTACCAAAACCAACTGGCAGAAGCAAGTATGAAAATTGCGGAAAGGGATTCGAAAATTACTGAATTATTTCAAGAAAACGAACAGATGAAGAAAGATTTGCAGGAAAGAGAAAAAGAAATTGCAGAACTAAAAAGAAAAGTGGAAGAGTTAGAGAAGAAAGGAGAATAAGCGTGGAAAACGTCATTAAATACGTTTCAGCCGGAATCGGAGCAGTTATCTCATTTGCGTTTGGGGGATGGAGCACATTGTTAAGTATCCTACTAGCGTTTGTCGTAATAGATTACGTATCAGGATTCGTTGCGGCGGGGATCGAAGGAAAATTGAACAGCAGCACTGGAATGAAAGGGATAGCCAAAAAAGTGGTGGTCTTTTTTGTTGTTGCTGTTGCCCACTTGATGGACGTTGCGTTAGGTTATGACGGCCATATTTTGCGTGATGCTACAATCTTTTTCTTTTTGGCAAACGAAGCGCTGTCTATCCTCGAAAACGCCGGTAGAATCGGTGTTCCGGTTCCGGGAGCGCTCAAAAAAGCTATCGACATTTTGAACGAAAAAAGCGAAGGAGAGGGTAAGTAATGGGTTATATCGTTGATTTATCGCATCATCAAGACCCGAAAAAGATCGACTACGACACTTTAGCGAAACAACTCGATTTTGCGATTATTCGCACGCAGTACGGTTACAAAACGGTTGACCGCGCATATAAAACACATCACGCTGAATTACGCAAACGGGGCGTACCAACCGCAGCTTACGCATGGGTACGTGGAGTTTCCGTGTCTGACATGGAAGTGGAAGCCACTGATTTTTATAACCGGACGAAGGATTTAAATCCGACATTTTGGTTTTTAGACGTTGAAGAAGAAAGCATGAAGGATATGCGTGGCGGCGTTAAAGCGTATGTGAAGAAGTTACGTCAACTCGGAGCGAAAAAGGTTGGCGTATATATTGCCCATCATTTGTACGAGAAATTCAACTTAGACATGAGCGACTTTGACGCCATTTGGATACCGAGATATGGAACGAATAACGGTAAACCGCAAACCAAACCGGACTTCCCGTGCGACATCTGGCAATATACAAGCGTTGGGCGACTTGATGGGTACAACGGAGATCTGGACTTGAATATGATTATTAGTGATAAAAAGCTGGAATATTTTACAGAGGGAACGAAAAGCGCAGCACCGGTAAAAAAAGTTAATTCTGCAAAAAGTAGTACTAAAAAGACAACATCATCAGTCTCAGTATATACAGTCAAAAAAGGCGACACACTATCGAAAATCGCTCATACGTACAAAACAACCGTCAGTGAACTCGCGAAAATAAATAAAATTAAGAACCCCGACCTTATTTTTGTCGGTCAGAAACTGAAAGTGCCGGGCAAACCGAAAGCAAATACAACTACCGCCGCCCGTTACCATGTCGTTCAAAAAGGCGACACACTATGGGAAATAGCGAAAAAATACGGCACAACGGTAGATAAGCTAGTAAATCTTAACAAAATCAAAAACCCTGATTTAGTGTACCCCGGTCAGAAAATACGAGTAAAATAACGAAAGCACGGTCATCAGACCGTGCTTAATCCTCTTCCCATTCTTCCGCACTTTCTTTGAAGCGATAGAACCATTCTACAAAGCTGATGTATTCTTCTCCGTCATCGATCCCAGCTCCTTCAATCCCGTCAAGATACAGTTCATAGATGCGATCAAACGGGGCATCATCAAGAAAATCAGCGATTTCTTCTTTTAGCACCGGATTCAATTCACTATCAATATAGTTTCGTACCCAATTCCAGTCTTTTTTGACCTGGATTTTGTCTTCATAATCGCTATACACTCTTTTCGCTTCACGCAACGTGATCAACCACGTTGCGCCACTTTTCCGGATTTCAGATTGTCTAAACTTACTGCGCCGGAGATCCCGTCGAACAGATCCTTCCGGCAGGGAAAACATTTCTTCTATTTCCGCAGGTGTGACAACATCGTATAAGAACATATTAAAACTCTCCTTTCAAGAATTTAATGTCAGCTGTGACAAAAACATCATTAACAGCGCGAGCAACACGAATATCAAAATTTTCAACTTCGTTTTCTATCGCTTTGAAGATTTCTCTTTTAACATTAGCGTTCCTTTTGGTAACGCTTTTGAATTTTTCAATCCATTCCCCAGCGTTGCTTTCGTTTTCGATGAAGTTATTAGTAATTTTTTTTGAGTTCTTCGATAGCTTTTTCTGCTCTTTCGAGCTTTCTTTCAGATAGTTCATTTTTGTTTTCTTCAAAAGATTTGTCCAAAACTGCAAAAACACTATCAATGTTTTCGACAACAACTTTGCGGATATCCTCCGCCCATTTCACCTGTTTTTCGGAGCCCGTCAATTTGATGGAACCTGTTTGATCTGCAGCGATTCTTTTCGCTTCTTTCCAAGCTAATTTAAGAGCCATTGCGAAATATTCTTTTACTTTACCGCCGAATTTTTTCACTCCCTCTTTAGCGATTTCCCAAGCTCTAACCATTACTTTTTTCATTTTCCATTCCCCTTTCTTGTTATTTGATTCGAATTCGTATCACTTTCTGATTTTATTATATGATGCGAATTCGTATCAGTCAATAGTTTTTTTTTAATTTTTTTGCATAAAAAATCCACTCATTCGAATTAATATCTACTCTATATTATTTGTTCGTTTCAAACACGCTTGAATATCGGTTAAAATTTCGGTATAATAACGACAGTAACCGCGTCTCGTATTTTTCGAGACCGAATTATAAAATATGTTAACACAAAGGTTCCCGTTTAAATCAACGTTTATATTTCGCAAAAGGTTTCCGGTACCACGTCCGTCGGGGGTTCGAGTCCCTCCGAGCGCGTCAAATAAGCTGAAAACGTTGATATGACGGGAAAGAGACACCGAAATTTTAGGCGAAATTTAAGACGCAGGTTGAACGGGAAAGACACCGTTCCATGAAAACGTCTCTAGAATTTTCATACTGTAAGCGTCGCCTCGTATGTGTCGGTACCGTGAACAACGCTAAACCTTCCGTAATTAAAAACGGGAGGTTTTTTTATTGCGTAAAAAACGAGGGATAGTAAAACGTCGCGAAACGGGCATTAAGTACGAAATTAGCAGGGAAAATCTTCATTATGAAAAAGCGCTTGATGAGATAATCCGTATTTTTGAAACGGAAAACTATCGAGATCGGACGATTAATGATTACCGCAGAAACTGGCGAGAATTTTTCAAAATAATCGGAAAGGAAAACGTTTTTGACGTAACACGAGAAGATTTTCGAAAATACATACGGCAACGCATGCAAATAGATGGACTGGCAGCCGGAACAGTCAATATCAGACTTGGCGGGGTAAAATCTATATTTTCGCGATTAGTTAAAGAGGGAATCTTGACGGAAAATCCAGGCAAAGACATCCCGAAACTAAGAACAGATGAAAAACCCATTTTTGGATTTTCTGACCAGCAATTGAAACGGCTATTTTCAATCATCGATAAAACAAGCGTTGCAGGTTACCGCGATTATGTTGCGATAATAACGATGCTATATTGCGGACTGTGAGCAAACGAGATTGAAAATTTAGAAATATCCGATATTGATTTTGATAACTCGGTTATTATGTTGCCCGGTTCCAAAAACAAGAATCGGAAAATAAGAGCCGTTCCAATGAATCGGTCTTACTACTGACCAAATTAGACGTTACATTAATACGTCATCTGTAACCGTGGATATTCTTTTCGGTGCTATTAAATCGATTTTTAGAAAGCTACATAAATACGGTATTATTTTGAAGAAAGTCTCGTCAAAAAAATGCCAAAATTAATAAGGATGAACAACGAATCTTTGTGCCTACAGACACGCAAGTAAAGAGGCTATGAAACGTAAAGATATAGGTATTTAGGTATTTACGGGATTTCGTGACTATGGTGCTATTAAACTAATGTTAGAGTGAGAACAAAGGGCAAACTAAGTTGAATAGTCAGAAATTTCAGATGTTTTTAGCTGACTGTATTATTATGTTACTGGGACCAAAAACAATAGCCGTAAAAGCCGGATTGTTCCAATGACTAAAGAAGTATGTAAACTACTTGATAGAAGAAATTCGAGGATACTTCGGTAACATTTCATATGTATCGTTAATCAATATAGTGAAAAGTTAAAAAGAAGGAAACATCAGAAAAATATTCAAACTAAAAGACGAATGTTGCGTAAGTCTTACACTGTTTAAGACATACATTTATCGTAACCTATTTGAAAAAGGTGACGATATTTGTTCGCTACAAATGATTCTTGATCACGCGGATATATCTACTGTGTAAATATACCTAGAATATACACCAAGCAATAATACGAAAAAAATAGTCGAAAAGTCATGGGATATGTTGAAAAATAGCAGATAAAAAAATATAATGAAGATGTCAAAATTTTGGAAAGTGAGGTAAATGTTAGTGAAAAAACGAAAATGGGGGTTTTTATTTTCAGTTTTCGCACTTAGCCTCGCGACTTTAGTCGGATGCGGAGGCGAAGAAGGTGCACAAAAAGTAGGAACATCGGAAGGGGCGCAAGAACAGAAAGAAGAAGCTAAACCGGAAATATTCAAAGTTGGCGATGTCGTTAAGTTAGGCGACTTACAATTAACTCTAAAAAGTGCTAAATACGTAGATGATGCCGAATATACGCCAGCAGAAAAAGGTAAAGTATTGGCGATAGAATTTGAAACGGTCAATAACGGAAAAGAGCAGTTATATTTTGGCGCGGAAGAGTTTGCAATCTCGACACAAGACGGAACACAACACGAAGAGTATTTCGGTCATGATGACGGCTTTATGAATGAAAATATTGGCGCAGGTAAGAAAATTACCGGTAAAATTTACTTCGATGTTCCTGAGGATTCAAAATACGAATTAGTCTACACACCATCATTCAGTTGGGACAACGAAAATATAACGTTTGAAATAACTCCTCAATAAGGCGGCGCATTTTGCGCCATCTTTTTTTTTTTGAGGAAGAAAATGTCGCGATTTCGTTTTCAATTTTAGTTAATGGAGGCTAGCATTATCAAACAGTTGTATGTTGACAAGCAATCGTTTCCCCTTTTATTACGGCAAAATAGTTGAAAAAAGAAAACTTTAGATAGTTAGTGAAATTTCAATGCACGGCTGGCAGAAACAAGGCCATCCGTTCTCCGTTTCCTTGACTGTAAATCTCAGAATCTTCCTCTTTTTACTGTGAAAATATTCCTGGTTGGCGGTATCAAAAAATATGAATTGGCAAGAACTATTTTCATTCATGGCTGTGGGCTGTAAATCCGAAAATTTGCTTGCACAAACTTCTATGCGTCATCTAATCATTCATCGCACTCGATAAGAACTATGCCAAAAAGGGTGAAAAAAGATGTAAAATAATAATATCTTGCAAGATTTATAGATCACGAAGGGTGTTGAAGAATGGAACGTATTTCAGTAGTTTCCATTTTAGACGTTATTGGTGAATTGTTTTCTGATGAAGTTTCGATTGCTGTTTCCAATACAAAGGAATATATCTATTACCGGCCGAGCAAACGGATTGATTTGAAAATCAGACCGGGAGACTTGGTGAGAAAAGGAACGATTGCGTATAAAGCTTTGCACACCAAACAAAAGGTTTCTGAGTTTATTAACCGCGATGTGTTTGGCGTTCCTTATCACGGGATGGCTGTACCGTTTTTTTGGGAAGGAAAGCTTGAGGGATGCGTCACTGCGATTTTTCCTGCTTTGACGGATGGAAAATCTGTTGTGACCGTCAAAACTGATGATGGATGGGTTCCTATTCCTTTTTCGAAAGTTGCGTATTTAGAAGCAAAAGATAAAAAGACCTATGTGTACACTGAAGGATGCTCAGGAACGCATAAATACTCTCTCCAGGAATTTGAATACTTGCTTCCAAAGGACTATTTTATTCGCTGTCATCGGGCTTTTATTGTGAATGTCAACCATATTAAGGAGATCTACCCTGATGCGCATTCAACTTTTTTGCTGTTGATGAATAACGGTGATAAAATTCCTGTCAGTCAGTCTTACTCCAGTTATTTTCGAAAATTGCTTGGATTTTAAAAAATCGTTCTGTTTTAGTATGGAAATTGAGTTGTTTATCTGAATTTTCGGTCACTTATCCCCAAAACCTTGCCCCATTAACTTTTATCGGTAAAATAAATTTTAAATTCATTAAAGGGGAGATGATGGGGAAATGGACAATAAATTGGAAAGGATTGAAGATTTGCGTTTGCGCGATCGAATAGTCACAGCTGATGAAGCCGCATCATGGATCAAAGACGGGATGACTTTAGGGTTAAGCGGATTTACACGCGCGGGTGATGCGAAAGCGGTTCCATATGCGTTGGTAAAACGTGCAGAGCGAGAATCGTTTAAAGTAAATGTGTATACAGGAGCCTCTTTAGGTTCTGATATCGATAAAATGTTCACTGAAGCTGGCATTTTAGGCAAGAGGCTTCCTTTTCAGGCAGATCCTACGATGAGAAAAGGAATCAATCGGGGAGAATTTTTATTTGTCGATCAGCATTTGTCCCATACTGCTGAATTAGTGCGCTCAAATGTTATGGATCCAATCGATTTTGCAATTTTGGAAGCGGTTTCTATTACAAGAGATGGAATGGTTATTCCGACAACCTCCATTGGAAACTCGTTGACATTTGCCCAGCACGCAAAATCGATCATTATAGAGATTAATATGGCACAGCCTGCAGACTTAGTAGGAATGCATGATTTGTATGAACCGGAGAAACAAGGGGAAAGAAAACCGATTCCGCTGACAAAATCGAATGATCGAATCGGTACGATCGGAATACCGATTGATATAGAGAAGGTAAAAGGAATTGTATTTACCAATCAGCTGGATTCTCCGTCGACAATTGTGCCTCCGGATGAAGAAACAGTCATTATGGCGCAGCATTTGATAGAGTTTTTGCGTAAAGAAATTAAAGCCGGCCGGTTAACGGAACGTTTGGCCCCGCTGCAGTCAGGCATCGGTTCCGTCGCCAATGCAGTTCTTCATGGCTTGCTGGATTCAGAATTTGAGGATTTAGAGGTGTATTCTGAAGTATTGCAGGATGCAGTCTTTGATTTGATAGATGCGGGCAAAGTCCGTTTTGCCTCTTGTTGTTCGATTACCCTTTCAGAGCCGAAAATGAAGGAGGTTTTCTCGAATTTTAAGAAATACCGCGACCGTTTAGTGCTGAGACCGCAGGAAATTTCCAACCATCCTGAAATTATTCGCCGGCTCGGTTTGATTTCCATTAACACAGCATTGGAAGTGGACATCTACGGCAATGTCAATTCAACCCACGTACTTGGAACGAAAATGATGAACGGCATTGGCGGATCAGGTGATTTTGCAAGAAATGCCCGCCTGGCGATTTTTGTGACAAAATCAATAGCGAAAGACGGAAACATATCAAGCATTGTTCCTTTTGTCTCCCATGTTGACCATACGGAGCATGACGTCGATGTCATCGTCACCGAGCAAGGGTATGCGGATCTCCGGGGCTTGGCGCCAAGAGAGCGTGTGGAACTGATTATCGAACGCTGCGCCCATCCGATGTATCGCGACCAGCTTCGTGAATATTATCAGGAAGCTCTTGCAAGAGGAGGGCATACACCACATGTTTTAGAAAAAGCTCTTTCATGGCATATAAATTTTACTAAAAACGGAACGATGCGTGAAGAGATTGCACATAGCGTTTAATCGGATGACAATTTATTCGTGCATTTTCTAGACATGCGAAGAGATCGGCACAGCTTGATCAAAGAAGGAATTTATCAACTAGAAATCAATTTTGTGGATATCACACAACAAATGTTTTCACCCCCCTTAGCGTTAAAAGCACTAAACGAATGGACTTATTAATTGATACTGTACTGAAAAATTTAATAAAACATAAATTCGAGTTGAAGGCAGAAAACGATTGTTTTTGCGAAAATCATCATACAGAACGGATAGTGAGCGCTTTGATCAACTGTTTTCTGAGAATAAGGACGGATTTGCAAGGGTTATTGATTACAGCGTCAACTGGTATCTAATGTTAATTGATCATTTTTCTGACGCAAATTGCTGTATCACCCGATAAACTTGATACTGAAGTCGATATTCCGGAAGTCGTCAATCTCGTGTTTTTTCAAGAAAGGACGTTCGACATCAAAGTTTTGGCAAATAATTCGGTTCAGAACACGCTTATATAAAGACTTACTAGGATTGGAGAAGTTAATACGCATTCACCTTTTTGGCAATTTTGGTAATTTTGAGTTTTTCTGCGAAAATCCAAAAGGAATGGAAGGAAATAGTTTAACGGAACGGTTGTTTAACATCGAAGTCGAAATCATTAAAGAACTTTAGCATTTGCAGCACCAAGAAGAAAAGTATATGGGTTAAAAACGGAGTTATGGAATAAAAGTTGAAAGAACCGTTTAAAAGTGCAGGAAGCATTATAGACTTGTTTAAAGACAACATGGATGATCGTGAGGAAAATGATCTGTATTCGATAATTTAACACAAAATTGTGAAGATATTGTCGGTGCTTAATGGAATACATCTATTATTTCTTTTACCTTCATTACAAAAGAGGCATCTTAGATGTTGAACAAGATCTTAGATGCCTCTCTAATGTGGAATTTTGGAGATTTGCCGGTCAATCTTCTAGATAAAATTGAGATGGAATAAGGGGTAAGTTATTTTTGCAGTATTCAACATAAACATCTGAAAAAAATTTCCCCATCTGGATTATAAAAGCGAAAACCTGGATCCGATTATATCTTCAAAGAGTGAATAAGATGCATCACTTGCTTCGTCTGGTTGTACAATAGCTGTTTTGCCTGATCCATACATTCCTCAATCGTCAATGGTTTAGTAATAATCGAAAAGCATCCGTGAAATTTGCTGCGGAGCACATCCAAATTGCCTGCAAGCGAGCCGGATATTAATATCGTTGGAACTCCGTATATTTGAGCGAGATCAGCGATATAGCCGGGCGCTTTTCCGTATAATGTTTGTTCATCGCTTTGTCCTTCTCCTGTAATGACAAGATCCGCCTGCTCTATTGCTTCCTTCAAGTTCGAAGCTTCTGCTACAAGCTCAGCACCGGATATAAGCTTTGCGCCTAGTACAAGGAATGCAAATCCCAAGCCTCCTGCTGCCCCTGCACCTTTCACGTTATTGAAGACTTTTCCTTGCTGCTTCTCAATAAGAGCAGCAAATCGGGCCAATGCTTCGTCGTAAATCGGTATTTGTTTGCTGCTGGCACCTTTTTGCGGTCCGTAAACTGCGCTGGCACCTTTTTCACCACATAGCGGATTGTCCACATCACAAGCAACCTTTATTGTAATATGTTCCAATCTCGGATCCAAACGGTCGAAACTTACTTGATTGACCTCCAATAAATCTTTTCCGAAAATCCCCGCTTCTTTTCCTTCTTTATCCCAAGCTTTCATGCCAAGCGCCTGTAAAAAGCCAAGGCCCCCATCATTTGTAGCACTGCCGCCAAGCCCGATAATAAACGATTTACAGCCTTTATCCAATGCATCTTTCATCACTTCGCCAAGTCCGAAAGTAGTGGTCACATCCGGGTTTCGTTGTGAAGGAGGCACTTGGACAAGCCCAGCGATATTGGCAACTTCAATAGCAGCTGTATTGTTTTCGAGGATGGCATAATATGTTTTTATTTTTTTGCCCAAGGGGCCTGTACAGGTTACCTCAATGCGATCCCCGGCTGAAGAGGCTAACAATGCATCGACTGTTCCTTCTCCGCCGTCAGCCATTGGTTTTGTTCTTACTGTATCACCATAATGAAGGTCAAGTATTGCTTGTTTCATAATATTTGCTGCTTGAGAAGAGGTCAGACTCCCTTTAAAAGAATCAGGTGCTACGACAATATTCATTTTAGCTGCCTCCTTTGTTTGTCTGATATCCTTCCGAATTTTTAAAAACGATAGAGTAAACGAGATAAATGGAATTAATTACACTCAGCATATTGATTTCTTCCAAAATAGGTGATTTAAAGGATTCTAGTTTGCAGCTGCTCACTTTGATGATTTGTTTCGCATTCTGTGCTAAATAGCCTTTTTCATTGCCTGTAATCGCAACGATAGGAATGCCTCTCTTCTTTAATACCTTTACTAGCTGAACGATAAATCTTGTTTCTCCGGAAAAAGAAATGACAACGGCTAAATCTCTGGGCGTAAGTGATTCTGCTTCGGAAATTTGATTTTCATGGTTGCTGTACGCAGTAGCATATTTGCCCAGACGAATAAATTTGAATTGTGCATTTCTTGCAATGAGATGCGAAAATGTTACCCCAAAAAAAGCAACTTTTTTTGAGTGATTAATTTCGTGAACAACTTGAATGATTTCCTTTGAGCGGAGAAATTGCTCTGTTTGCTTCAGAGAAGCATGTAATTCATCATAATATTCGTTTATTTGTTTTATATTAAATTTCGTTTTTAGGTTTTGATAGTCTACTTCGGTATCATTAAATTCAATAAATGATCTGGCATATTCTTTAAGCTCTTTAAACGTAATATTTTCAAAGCGCTGACAAAATCGGGTGATCGTTGCAGGTGATGTATGGCACGCTTCAGCTAATTCATAAATGGACATTTTCGGGATTTTTTCCACATTCCTCAAAATATATTCGGCAATAATGATTTCTGATTTTGTTTGGTCTGTTGAAGATTCAATGAAGTTTAATAATTTAGCCATAAAGTTGTACATCGAATCACTCCGGATTTCATATTTATTGTACGTTCTATTATAAATGACCATGAAAAAAGTTTCATAAAATGAAATTTTTTCTGTCTTTGTTTTTTCGTTCGTTAAGATATCGGTAGAAGCAGTTACATGAAAAATTACTACCAGGAGCTGAAACACAATGAAAAAATTCAATGTACTTATTGTTGGCGGGGGTAGTACTTGGACGCCAGGGCTTTTAAAAGCAATTTGCTCGCGTCAAGATACTTTCCCGATCAACCGATTGGTCATGTATGATATCAATTACGAACGCCAAAAAATAATTGGCGAATTTGCGAAAGTGCTCTTTAAAGAAGAGTACCCTGACATTCATTTTAGCTATACAACAGATAAAGAGGAAGCATTCACGGAAGATATCGATTTTGTTTTTGTGCAAATGCGTACTGGCGGCTATGAAATGCGTGAAAAAGACGAAAAGATCCCGTTGAAACTAGGGGTTATCGGTCAGGAAACATGCGGGCCGGGCGGTTTTGCTTACGGTATGAGATCGATCCGCGATATGATTCAATTGGTCAAGGATGTCAGAAGCAAAACGAAAGACGCATGGATTTTAAACTACACAAATCCTGCTGCTATTGTTGCGATTGCGTTACAGCAAATGTTTCCTGATGATAAAAGAATCCTCAATATTTGCGACCAGCCTGAAAACTTGCTTCGTTCGTACGGCCGTTTATTAAATATGAATGAACGTGATTTTGATCCTGTATACTTCGGATTAAATCACTTTGGCTGGTTTACTCATTTATATGATCCGCAAGGCAATGACAAATTGCCTGAGATAAGGGAAATGATTTTGAAAAACGGCTTCCGCCCGGCTGACTACGAGCAAAGGGATAAATCATGGCTCGAAACGTATGCCATGGTACAGCAAATGGTGCGAGATTTTCCGGACTATTTGCCGAATACGTATTTACAGTATTATCTATATCCAGATAAAGTGCTGAAAAAATTGAATCCGGATTTTACGCGTGCAAATGAAGTACAAGCCGGAAGAGAGAAACGCGTATTTGAAGATTGTGTGCGCGTTGCTGAAACAGGAACTGCAAAAGATTCCAACGTAGTAGCAAATGATGCGCATGGCGAGTTTATCTTAATTGTTGCAGAATCCATTGCATACAACAAAGGCGACAATTTTATTGTCATTTTGAAAAATGATGGAATCATCAGCAATTTGCCGGATGATGCGATGGTTGAAGTGGCTGCAAGTATAACCTCAAACGGGCCTAGACCATACGCAGTTGGAGAAATTCCAACATTCTATGAGGAATTGAAACCATGTTGTCTAACGCAAATATAAAAGACGCAAATATGTTTTTATCTTAACTATGAGGAATTGAAACTATAATCCCCATAATGGTCATAATCTTCATCGTATGGAGGTTTTTATCTTAACTACGAGGAATTGAAACTTTCATTCCTAAAACATCTGTTGATTGATCTAGATCATCGGACGACTGATAGGAAGTTTAATATGATTACAGATGCCTTTGTCATACCAGGTCATGTACATGATTCGGTTCCTTATTTAGCTCGAACAATGTACGAGATCCAAAAACAAACAAAAAGTGCTCACACGTAATGTTTGGGAAGAACACAAAGAACAAATCAGGCTAGATCGGCTTTCGCCAGAAGGATAAATTAAGAAAAGAAAAAGTAGAATGAAGCTTCGCGGATTCAAAAGAACTGCACGGGCTTCGCTATTACCGGTTACGGGGATTAGAGAATGCACGTGAGCAAGTGCTACTTACGGCTGCCTGTCAGAACATAAAAAAGATCTCCACACACCTAGCAAAGGTAGGCTAGGTGTGTGAGGGGCTATTTTCAACAATTAATTAAGTAAAAACTATGGAAATTCACAATAACTAAAAAAGCTTGTAGAGAAAAAAATACCCCTTTCTCTATAAGCTGTGCTTCTCAAATAAATTTGAGAAGCTTTTTTCTGTGAAAATAATTTAATTCCACTTAGCCCATGAATAGCTTCAATCTATTGAGGGTAATATATAAATAACCTAAAAAAGACAATAAGAAAGCAGAGCTACCTAATGGAAGGTAACTTTGTTTAAACTTATTCTTCTTTGGTTATACTAATTAATTAAAGGTTCTTTATAAGGCTCCTTATTAATTAGCATAGAGTAAATGATTCGAAGCATTCGATGCGATATGGCAACGAGTGCTTTTTTCTTTCCTCTTCTTGCAGCAATCGACCAATATTTAGCAGCTAACCAACGATTCCTACTTTTAGAGATTGCCCATGCTACTTCGCACAGTACAGTTTTGATATGAGGATTCCCTTTAGTCGTTTTAGTTGACTTTCGTTTTCCTGCACTTTCATGATTTCCTGGAGCAACTCCGGCCCAAGACGCTAAGTGTTGAGAGGTAGGAAATTGTTCCATGTTCACCCCAATCTCTGCAATAATAATTGCTGCGGAATCCTTTTTAATACCCGGAATCGTTAGTAATAACTCCACTTCTTCTTTATAATTCTTCAGAATTTCATCTATTCTTTCCTCGATTTGGCTGATTAATGATTCTAAATAAACGATGTGTTGCCAAGATTGTTTGATTAGAAAGATTTGATGATCGTTTAAAGTACCGAATAAAGAGTCTGTAATCATTTGTTTTTTGTGCTTCATTCTTCCGTGAATACTATTTTCTACATCAATGGAATCAACATATCCATTTTGAATTAATTTGGATAGAAGTTTTCTTCCAGAAACACCAAACACATCTGAAATAACTGAATTTAGTTTAACATTTGAGCATTCTAATACTTTCAGAATCCTATTTTTTTCTGAAGTCAAATGGCCGATCCATTTTTTACGAAGCCGAGTTAAATCACGAAGGTTTCGTATATCTTCTGGTGGAACAAAACTTTTTTCAATCAGTCCATAACGCAATAACTTCGCAATCCACTCTGCATCCGAAACATCTGTTTTTCTTCCAGGGACATTCTTGATTCTTTGAGCATTCGCTAATGTAATATCAAAGTAATCCTCCAAAATGTTATAAACAGGTTTCCAATAAACTCCAGTACTCTCCATCGCAATGTGCGTAATGCCATGGTTTTCCAACCACTTTAGTAAACGAAAGAGATCCTTTGTTAAAGTGGGGAAAGTTTCTGTTTCAATGAATAATTCATCGTCCTGTTCGCCAATCATGACACAAGCAACAATTGTTTCAGCATGTACATCTAATCCTGCACAACGTGTCATCAGTACATCCAATATAATCCCTCCCATAAAGTAGATTCACAAACAGCGAGTGAATTTGAAATATAAGCATTTTTCTGTACGTAGTCATCATTCTAAAGGAATGAGCTAACAATGGGTTGTTCACCAAATCCACTCAAACAGTTTTTTATTCAGGGTATCATCCACCATAAAAGCCTACGTATTGTTAACTGTTTGTGTTATCTACATTATGGGAAAGAAATATCCATTTTCATGCCAGGGTTGTGAATGAAAATTCATGATTGTTTTTTATGCTTAGAAATTTTTTTCATGAAATTGTACTGCAATGGAAGTTTAAAAGAGATTTATGAAATTGATTTTTCTTGTATAGATAAAATTTTTATTTTCGAAAGTTGGAAAAACTTTCATCAAGATTCTTAGTTCAACTCTCGTTTGGTAGTAATATGAATTAAAAAATTTCTTCTTACCCGTGGTGCTAGATAAAATCGAGTAAGCATAAAATAGCCCTTGCCTGCGGATCTCCTGTAGAATGAAAGTGCGACCAAACATTCGAAAGGAGAATCCCCATGCAAGAGCACTTTCATTTTACAACAGACAAAGCGAAAATTCAAAAACAATATGCAGCCATTTTCTTTTTTGTTTCTGCCCAGCTGTCACACATTCAATGCTATCTTCAACGCCGCAATCGTCATTTGGCGAAACAAGAAGACGCAGTGATCATTGCCATTCATCTGTTAGGAAAGTTGCTTGGCTTCTCTTCCGAACGTGCATGGCATCGCTTTGTTACTGGGAACTTGTTCACGGATGGACGTTTTCTCGAACGTTCTCGATACAATCGCCGTTGCCGAGCGCTGCGCTTTGCGATCAAATGGATTCGTCATGAACTGGCGAAACGTGGGCAACACCATGCCTATGCGGTCGTAGATAGCATGCCAATCGAGTTGTGCCATGCCGCAAGAATGTACCGTGTCAAACGATTTCAAGGCATCGCTGACATTGGATTTTGTGCATCGAAAAAGCAGTGGTACTATGGGTTTAAGTTTCATCTTCAAGTGACAGACCAAGGGCTACCTATGGGATACGTGGTAACCGAGGCGTCCTGTCACGATCGAACTGCAGCTGAAACCGTCATGACTCAAATTCCTCACCCCTATAACTTGGGTGACAAAGGATTCATCAGTAGTGAATTGCAAAAAAAGTTGTATGAGGCGTACCAAATCGCTTTTTGGACTCCATCTCGCAAAAACCAGAAACACCGCCCATCGGAGTCATGGGAGACATGGCTCAAACAAAAACGGAAAGTAATCGAAACGGTGTTCTCCGTCCTTATTGACCAGTATCGTATGACAGACATTCGTGCGAATACGATTTCAGGATTTGAAGTGGCACTAGATGGCATCTTGTTGGTGTATTCGCTTGTAACACTCGGGCTAGTTGAGCGCTAGCGCTCAACTAGCACCACGGGTTTCTTCTTGTTTCATTTAGAAACTTGTATAAGTTAACAAAATATTAATGTTGAATTTATATGTGATTTACATTCTATTTTTATACTGAAATCATAAACAATCAACAAAAAACAAAAACAATTCACATTAAAAGGAGAAGTGAATGATGGGGAAAAATCATTTTGGGAAAGCCGGCAAGTCATTACAAGTCTGTATTTTAGGGTTAAGTTTATTAGGTTTGACAGCTTGTGGAGGCGGCGGAAGTGAATCTTCTTCCAAAGAAATCGATACTGAATCACTTACTCTTGATGAAATTGTTGAAAAAGCTAAACAGGAAGGTGAAGTGAATAGTGTCGGAATGCCGGATACTTGGGCAAACTGGAAAGAAACATGGCAAGAACTTTCAGAGGAGTATGGGTTAAAGCATACAGATACAGATATGTCCAGTGCTGAAGAAATAGCTAAATTTGAAGCAGAAAAAGATAATGCGACAGCAGATATTGGTGATGTTGGCATCTCATTTGGGCCTGTAGCAGAGGAGAAAGAATTAACACTTCCTTATAAAACTTCCTATTGGGATGAAATACCTGATTGGGCGAAGGATGACAATGGTGATTGGGTTGTTGGTTATCAAGGTACCATTGCTTTTTTAACAAATAAAGAGCTTGTAAAAAATCCTCCAAAATCTTGGAATGATCTATTAGAAGGTGATTACAAAGTAACAGTCGGTGATGTTCAGAGGGCCACACAAGCGCAAATGTCCATTTTGGCAGCGGCAATGGCACTTGGTGGTAATGAATCGAACATTCAACCTGGTATTGATTTCTTCGCGAAACTTGCAAAACAAGGTCGTCTTAGTTTAACGGACCCTTCCCCGGCCATGATTGAAAAAGGGGAAGTGGAAGTAGCGATTCTTTGGGACTTTAATGCTCTTAATTATGCTGATCAAATTAACCGTGAACAATTTGAAATTACCATTCCAGAAGAAGGTTCTGTTGTCAGTGGATATGCAACGATTATTAATAAATATGCAAAGCACCCTCATGCCGCAATGCTGACAAGAGAGTATATATTAAGTGATGAAGGTCAAATTAATTTAGCAAAAGGATATGCTCGACCAATTCGTAAAGTCGAACTGCCTTCAGAAGTAGCTGAAAAAATGATACCAGAAGAACAGTACAAAAATGCAAAACCAGTTGAAGACCATAAAGTGTGGGAAGAAACAGCAAAAAAATTGCCGCAAATATGGCAAGAAGAGGTGCAAGTACATGTCAAATAAAGTAATCGTCGTCGTTGTAGATGGAATGCGGTATGACAAAGCATATGATGCACTCGGATATTTACAGCACCTCGTTGAAATAAAACAAGCAGCATTATATAAAATGAAATCGGAACTGCCAAGTTTATCTCGGCCATTATATGAAGTTTTATTGACTGGGACACCTGCTTCTACAAACGGTATAACAACTAACCAGACAGTTCGCTTATCGAAGCAAAAAAGTCTGTTTCACTTAACAAAAGAACAAGGTCTTCGTAATGCCGCAGCGGCTTACTATTGGGTAAGCGAGCTTTATAATCGAGCACCGTTTGATTTTGTGGAAGATCGTTTCCAAATGGATGAAACAAAACCTATTCAATATGGAATTTTTTATTGGGAAGATGAATATCCTGATTCTCATTTAATGGCTGATGCAGAATACTTAAGAAGAAAATATATGCCCGATTTTTTATACATTCATCCTATGGGTGTTGATTTAAAAGGTGAACAATTTGGAGCGGAATCTAAAGAATATCGGGAACAAATTTTAAAAGTAGGCAGTTTGCTAGCTCAAACTGTACCGATTTGGCGACAGGAAGGGTATCAAATTTTAATTACATCTGATCATGGAATGAGTGAAACAGGAAATCATGGTGGCACAACATCCTGTGAGAGGGATGTACCGCTATTTGTCATAAGCGAGAAAATAGAAGCTGGTGTGTATGATGAAGTGATTCCACAACTAGCTTTTGCACCGATTGTTTGTCAATTGCTGGGGATTGAACCTTCAGAAGAAATGATTTCATATCAAATGCCAGGACTAAAAAATAAAAAAGTTTTCAATTAATCCGACAGCTTTTGCATTTAGTTCATCAAATAAAATCGATCTAGCTTTACTGCTAGATCGAATTTAAAGGCGGAACAAATTAAAGGAGCGAAAATCCTTGAGAAAATTTAAAAAACAAAAATTATTTTTGTTGGTTTTGCTTTTTCCATTTGTTTTGCTTGTCATCAGTTTTGAGTTTTGGCCATTATTTGCTATGATTCATAACAGTTTTTTGGCGGATGATGGTAAAACACCTTCAATGATTCAATATTTTACAGTGTTTCATAGCTCTTATTATTTACAAGCCGTTCAAAACAGTGTTTTGATTTCGTTATTTTCATCAGTTGTCTCCATTATCATTGCAATTATAACGGCCTATTCCATTACCCGTTTTTCGAAAAAAATTCAAGATCGCATGCTGATGATTACAAATATGACATCAAATTTCGAAGGTATTCCGCTTGCTTTTTCCTACATTATTTTACTAGGGACTAACGGGTTATTTACACTTCTTTTTGCTGAACTTGGTTTAGATTTATTTGCCGATTTTAACTTATACTCATGGTCAGGTCTCATACTTGTCTATATTTATTTCCAAATTCCATTAGCAATTATGTTATTATATCCCGCTTATAAAGGGATACAAAAACAATGGATGGAGGCAGCATCTTTGTTAGGCGCAACAAATGTCCGCTTTTGGCTCCATATCGGCATTCCTTATTTGCTGCCTAGTATTGTTGGGACATTAAGCATTTTGTTTGCCAATGCTATGGGAGCCTATGCAACAGCTTATGCTCTTGTGGGAAACAATTATAATTTACTGTCGCTGCAAATTGCATCACTTGTTGCAAGTGATGTTGCATTAAAGCCGCAGTTAGGCAGCGCGCTTGGTGTTCTTTTAGCGGTAACAATGCTTGCTGCAATGTGGATTAATAACCGCATGATGCGGCGGATAAGGAGAGATTTATCTTGAAATTCAATAAAATTTTCCATAAAACTGTTCTTGTTGTTTTAGTTATTTATTTGCTCCTGCCGCTTGCAGCTACTTTGATATTTTCAATTGCAGGCAAGTGGGATCATACGTTATTACCGGAGAGTATTACTTTTAAGTGGTATGGAGAATTATTTAGTGATGAACGTTTTTATCAGGCTTTGCTTCGATCCCTATTTCTCATACTAGTCACAGTGGCGATAAGCAACATCATAATGCTCCCGACAATATTTATTGTTGCGGTTTATTTTAGAAGATTTGAAAGAATTCTTCAAGCTGTAGCGATGCTTCCGTACGGAATTCCGCCTATTGTAGGAGCAGTAGGATTGATTAAAGTATATTCCAGCGGTCCATTGCAAATCTCTGGTACACCATGGCTTTTAGTCGGTGCTTATTTCGTGATTACAATGCCGTACATGTATCAAGGTATTCGGAACAGCTTACAAACAATTAATGCTCAAGAATTAGTCAGTGCAGCTGAATTGTTGGGGGCGACCAAGTTTCAAGCATTTCAAAAAATTGTAGTGCCAAACATCTTGTCAGGAATTTTCGTTTCGACCTTGCTTTCCATTGCATTATTGTTTGGTGAATTTGTATTAGCGAACTTGCTTGTTGGCGGACGGTTTGAAACGATCCAAATTTATCTTTATCAAAAGTTAAATAAAAGCGGGCATACAGCAAGTGCAATTGTTATTACATATTATGTCATTATTTTACTATTAACATGGATTATTTTAAAACTTAAAAAACGGCCGATGCAATTTCAGTCAGTATTTGGAAAACGGAAGCAGCTGATTTTAGTTGGTGAAAAAACAAAAGGATTTTTAAAGGGTGAACATAAATGAGCTACTTAATAATTGATCAGGTGACGAAGCGTTATCAGCAGCAAACGGTTTTAAATAAAATTTCTTTATCGCTTAGACAAGGAGAGTTCGCTACTTTACTCGGACAAAGTGGTTGTGGTAAAAGCACTTTATTAAGATCTATAGCAGGATTGGTCGATATTGATGAAGGAGCTATTCATGTAGATGGAAAAAATATTACAAATATGGAACCGCGTAATCGGGAAATTGGGATGGTCTTTCAATCATATGCCCTTTTTCCTAACATGACCGTTTTTGACAATATTGCATTCGGTTTAAAGATGAAAAAGAAGAAAAACATTAAAAATCGTGTGCAACGTATGATTGAGATGATGGATTTAATCGGTAAGGAAGATTCCTACCCTCATCAGCTTTCTGGAGGACAGCAGCAGCGAGTTGCACTTGCACGAAGTCTTATTTTAGAGCCGAAAGTATTGCTTTTAGATGAACCATTAAGTGCATTAGATGCGAAAATTCGAAGAAATTTGCAGCTAGAATTAAAAAAAATTCAAAGGGAGTTTCAGATTACCACTATATTTGTGACACATGATCAGGAAGAAGCGATGACAATGTCCGATACAATTTATATTATGAACGAAGGAAGCATTGTTCAATCTGGCATTCCAAGTGAAATTTATACCTCACCAGTTAATTCATTTGTGGCTAAATTTATTGGAAATTATAATGTTTTGCAAATGGATCAATTTCAGAAGATGATTCAAACAGAAGAGCTTGCTACTGAAGGACAAGAAGTGGCTATTCGGCCAGAAGTTATCGATTTAGTTGAGATAACAGCAGATGTGTCAAATATTGAAGAAAAATGGATTGTTCAAGGGACAGTTCAGGATGTTTCGATGATAGGCAATGTAATTAGGTACGAAATGAACGTCAATGGAGTTTTAGTGAAAGTAGATTATCTCCATTCTCGTGAACATTTCTTTAAACAAGGAGAAAATCTTCATCTAATCATTCCAAAATCGGAATGCATTGTGTTTTAAAGGAGGAAGTTTTAGTTAATGTCCATACTTCCAGAGGAAAGAAAAAATGCCATACTTCAAGAATTAGATCGAACCGGAAAAGTAAAGGTCATTGATTTTGCCGAGCAATTTCAAGTTTCTCAAGAAACAATCCGCCGGGATTTAATGATTTTAGAAGAAAAAGGACTATTAAAGCGAGTATATGGCGGGGCAGTAAAAAAATCTTATCAAGGAACAGAGCCTCCATTTGTACAGAGAAAAATAGTGAACCAAGAAGCGAAAATAAAAATTGGAAAAGCAGCGGCCATGCTTATTTCAGATGGCGACACAATTGTGATCGATGTTGGAACAACCGCATTAGAATTGGCAAGATCTATTGAAAATAAAAAAGAAATAACAATCTTAACAAATTCTTTGCCAGTTTCCTCAGTTTTAACTGATCTATTAAACCAAAAAATGTTTTCTGGAGAAGTATTGTTATTAGGCGGCCAACTAAATCCAAAGCAGCAGTCAGTAGGCGGAAGATTAACTGAAAAAATGTTAAGTCAATTTCATATTGATAAGGCCTTCATTTCAGCAGGAGGAGTTTCTATAGATGGCGGCGTAAGTGACTATGATTTGACAGAAACGTCTGTCTCTCAAGAAATGATACATGTGTCAAAAGAAATTATTTTACTTGTTGATCATTCAAAAGTTGGTGTCGATGCTTTTTGTAAAATTTGTCCTCTTGAAAAAGTAGATGTGATTGTTTGTGATCAACCTATCCCAAAAGGGTGGAAAAATCATAAAAAAACAAATGGTATTAACTGGATTACTGCAGACTAATAAATCTGAAAGGATTTTATGATGAAAGTAGACTACCACGTTCATTTAGAAGAAGGACCATATTCATTAAATTGGTGGAATCGAACTGTTCGAGCGATTGAACAGTTTTGGAAAATCCCATATGATCCTCATTCTAAAGAATGGCTTATGGGAACAGCGAGAATTATGAATTATCGAATGGAACAAGGGGCATTTTCTTCATTTTGGCTAGATTTTTATTTAAAACAAGCAAAAAAAATCGGGTTAAAGGAAGTGGGAATAGTTGATCATCTATATCGATTTAAAGAAATGAAATCCTTTTATAAGAAATATATTTATTTAGAAAATGATCGACTTGGCACATTGCAAAATAATTGGTTGGATATAGTTTCATGTGTCTCAATCGAGCAGTTTGCCAAGTTGATAGAAAATGAAAAGCGAAAATGGGAAGCAGAGGGCGTTCGATTAAAGTTTGGGATTGAAGCAGATTTCTTTCCTGGGTGTGAAGAGGACCTTGTAGAGATATTATCTCAATATCAGTGGGATTATGTAATAGGTTCTGTTCATTTTTATAAAGGATGGGGATTTGATAACCCAGATACTAAAGAGTATTTTCACCATTTTGATTTAAATGTTCTTTATGAGGAACATTTTAAAGTTATTGAACAAGCCATTTCTTCAAAACTGTTTGATATTGTAGGGCACCTTGATAATTTAAAAGTATATGGATTTCGGCCAAATGAAGAAGATCTGAAAGGCTATTACCGCCGTATTGCACAAAGCTTAAAAGAAAATGATACGGCAACTGAAATCAATACAGGACTTGCTTACCGCTATCCGATTAATGAGATGTGTCCAAGTCCTGAATTTTTAAAAATTTTATCTCAATATGAAGTACCTATAACTATGTCTTCTGATGCTCATTTTCCAGATGATGTAGGCAATTTATTAGATGAAGCGAGAGAATTGTTAAAATCAATCGGCATTAAGAAAATAGCAACATTTGAGAAAAGGAAAAGAATTGAAATTGATTTAGACAAGTAGTACGGGAAAACTTATGATATTATAAACTGTTTTCAACTATGTACGAAAGAGATGGAAACTTGCAATTATAACGGAACCTCTTAAAAATTGTCGTCGACCTCCAATCGTGCAAAAATCCCGGGGGATCGACGACACTTTATTTTTTTGAATAACGACACAAAAACTGCAGAAAATAAATGAAAAACAAAGAATTGATAAAAATTCCTGTTTACGTTAAAATGAAAATAACAAAATTTCCAGTATTATCAAAACTTTGTCATATCAACAACTTTTGGGTTTTTATCTTAACTATGAGGAATTGAAACTCGCGACTTTCGAGATCATCGAGGATGTATAGGTCAGGTTTTTATCTTAACTATGAGGAATTGAAACAATGTTTCAACTCCTCGACTATCAACAATAGCAAATGTGTTTTTATCTTAACTATGAGGAATTGAAACTAGTCTGTTCCATCCCAGTAATATTGGCCTCGTGAGTTTTTATCTTAACTATCCCGAAAATTTAAGTCCATGAAAAAAGCACAAAAAATCCAGGGGGTGTTAACACCAGCAGATTGGTATTTGCTGGAATAAGTCATGTTTATGCACCTGATGGTTACTGTTTCGGTTAACTACGCTGTTTGATTTGACGGCTCTACCATGACCTTAAACCCTAGTGTTTCCAACTTCCGAATCGCTTGTCTGGCGACTTGATGGCGCTTGCGTTCTTCGTAGTAATGTGGACCAAGTTCGATGTAAGTCTGCTTCTTTTTGAGGAGATGGTAGACAATAGTCAGGATGCTATGAGCGACCGCAACCGCTGCACGATTGGCCCCCCGGCGTGCAGCAATACGGTGGTACTGGCTGGATAGATAGGTGTGTTTGGACCTAGCAGCGGCACGGGCGGCTTCCACCAGGGTGCTACGAAGCTTCTGGTTTCCCTTGCGGGTTTTCCCTGACTTTCGTTTTCCGGCACTTTCGTTATTCCCTGGGGCGACTCCTGCCCATGAACACAAGTGAGCTGCCGAAGGAAACTGTGTCATGTCAGGGCCAATCTCAGCCAAAATATGCTCCGCTGTGCGCCGACCAACGCCGGGGATCGTATCTAACCGCTCCAGGTCATCTTCAAAAGGGCGCATCCGCTCCTTGATTTCAGCATCCAGTTCTTCAATCAAGGCATCTAAGTGATCAATATGCTCAAGCTGGGTTTTAAGCATCAGGCGTTGATGAGGGCCGATGAGGCCCTTCAGGGCCTTTTTCAACTCCTCTTTCTTCCGTTTGAGACGGCGCTGAGCCAGTTCGGATAGCACATCGGGGTCAGTTTCACCATTAATTAAAGCCTCGATCATGGCTCGACCCGATTTGCCCAGCACATTGGTCGCCACCGAGGAGAGTTTGATGTTAGCCCCTTCCAGTACCTTCTGGATGCGGTTGATTTCGCGAGCCCGCTCTTCAATCAGGCTGCGACGATAACGGATGAGTTCCCTCAACTCCCGTTGCTGGCGGTCAGGGATGTAACTACCTTGTAGCAATCCATGGCGTAAGAGTCCAGCGATCCACTCGGCATCCTTTACATCTGTTTTGCGACCAGGCACATTTTTGATATGTTTGGCATTGACCACTAAAATCTTGATGTCTTCCATCTCCAACAGGTTATAAATTGGCTTCCAGTAGGAACCTGTACTTTCCATGGCCACGTGAGTGACGCCATGCGCCTTGATCCAGTCTACAAGCATAAGCAAGTCTTCAGTCATGGTAGAAAACGTGCGGATCTCTTGATGATCCGGAGTAATAATACAAGCGACGACGTTCTTCTTATGAACGTCTAATCCACAAACATGAGTATGGATAATGTCCATGTTCGTTCCCCCATGCCTAACATGTAATAAACACAGGCTGGCGGTGCAACGACCATACACGTCATTCTATCCCGCGTGCTTCCCCAGGGAGCAACAGTCTGTGGTGCACCAGGTCGTCGGGGTCTGTCTAATTAACGGGCTCATGGCACCAAGGTAAGACGACCTCGCTGGCCAGCCTAAGATTAAGTATACATGGACGAACTATTTTCATCATCTGCTGGTGCCGCTTTTGCGGCATGGGGGTCTATTAGGAATTGAAACGAAAATACAGAAGCAAAACAAAAGGATATACTTTAAAAGTTTTTATCTTAACTATGAGGAATTGAAACTCGCGACTTTCGAGATCATCGAGGATGTATAGGTCAGGTTTTTATCTTAACTATGAGGAATTGAAACTAGCGAAGATAACAGACTGTGTGCGCCCTGCTAAGTGACGTTTTTATCTTAACTATGAGGAATTGAAACTAGCAATTCGGACATTTGTCTTTTGAAATTTTCAATTGAGTTTTTATCTTAACTATGAGGAATTGAAACCGCCAAGTTGTTCTCTAGTCATTCTGTTTGACATTGTTTTTATCTTAACTATGAGGAATTGAAACTGTATCAGACCGCAAGAAAAGCTGAAGCAACTCTTCGTTTTTTATCTTATCCATAAGATTTGAAACAATAATCGATATCACACGATAAAAGAGTAAGAAAATCATGGACAAATAGATGGAAAGTTTTTTTGTACAGTAAATAATCCACCTGCAGGAGGGCTTCCTGGTAATCCGTATGGTTGTAGGTACGTTACGATACCCAGCATTTGATGATGAAGAATTAAGCGAAAAGATTGAATGTATACCGTTTAATAGCATTGTTGAAGAAAAAATTTTTCCAAATCAGTTTATTAGGGCGAAGAAGAAATATTTTTGGATAAAGAAGCGACTTTTAAAATAAAGCAGATTATAGTGATCACAATTTTTTATGTGAGATGGTCAAGAAAATGAAAGAGGATAGTAAAGAACCTGTTGTTACTAATAAAAATAAACTTGTTGATGATCAAAAAGAAAAACAAAATGAAGATACAAGATCTGATCGTTTTTCATGGAAGATAGATGATGTTGAATTCTATTAATTTTTCAAAAATTGGCGCTCCTTTTAGGAGTGCTTTTTTATTTTACCTGAGAGAGGATGTAATGTGTATAAGGGAAAAACGCATACAAGATTACGACGAAGACACAAGGGTATGTGACTGTTACGGCGCTGATCATTCGTCCTGGCGTACTCCCTTATATGTGATCGGATGAAACGGTTCTGATGGAAGCCGAGTTTGCAGGAGGAAATCTTTTCTGACAAAACAATTCAGGCAAAGCCGGTTACTGATGGCGGCCATCCGAATGAACCAGTCACATTGCAAAATTTCAACCGGCATGCAAAAGGGATTACACTACGGATGAAGAGTACAAGATTTAAATCTGGTCATCTCTTTTACTGTCACATTCGGATTCATTCAACATTGCCTGTTCGTTTGGAAGTCCCTATATATAACGGTTGCCGAAAAATATTTATTTAGCTCAGTTGAAAAACTGGGCTTTTTATTTCAAAAATATGAAAGATCATCCACTCTCTTAAAAAACGTCATTTATGTCATAATATATAACATAAATACGTAAATTTTTAGTTAAAATACACAAAATCACATTAAAAATTGTGAATATCCGCTAATGTTAAACAGCTGAAAAGAATATATAATAAATATACATTACGTATTATGTTATAAAAATTAACATAAAGGGGATTGATCGTATTATAAAGGGGTGAATGAATGAAGATGTTGTTCATAAAAAATGCCAAAAATATTATTACGATGGATGAAAATCGAACGGAATACCCAGGCGGCAGCATGTATGTTGTCGGTCAAGAGATTAAAGCGATCGGCTATGATTTACCTTGTGAGTCAGCGGATATTGTCATTGATGCGCGCGGAAAAATTGTTTATCCGGGGTTAATCAATACGCATCATCATTTGTATCAGACTTTCACCCGCAATATCCCTTGGGTGCAAAATGTTGAGCTGTTTGATTGGCTAATCGCTTTGTACGATATTTGGCGCCATCTAAGGCCGGAAGATGTGTATTTAAGTGCTGTTGTCGGATTAGGTGAGTTGCTTAAAAGCGGTTGTACGACATCAGCTGACCATTTTTATGTTTTTCCGAATGGAGTCAGCGGTGAATTAATTGATGAGGAAATACGGGCAGCACGTGAGATCGGAATTCGTTTTTACCCAACTAGAGGTTCTATGAGTTTAGGCCGATCAAAAGGGGGATTGCCGCCAGATGAAATCGTTCAGCCGGAGGATGTAATTCTTCGAGATACCATGAGAATTATTGAAACCTATCATGATCCTAGTAAATATTCGATGCTGCGGGTAGGTGTTGCACCTTGTTCACCATTTTCGGTTAGCAAAGACTTGCTGCGTGAATCAGCGGATTTAGCACGCAGTTATGGCGTTCGGATGCATACCCATTTGGCGGAAACGATCGATGAAGAGGATTTTTGCAGAGAAAAGTTTGGCATGCGTCCTTTCGAACTAATGGAAGAAACAGGTTGGGTCGGCGAAGACGTGTGGTATGCACATGGAATCTGGTTTGATGACAAAGAAATTGCCAAGCTGGGTGCTTGCGGCTGCGGAGTTGCTCATTGTCCGAGCAGCAATATGAAAATGGCTTCCGGAACGATGCGAATTATGGACATGCTGCATGCAGGGGTAAAAGTGGGATTTGGTGTTGATGGTTCAGCTTCTAATGATTCTTCCAATCTATTATTAGATTTAAAAATTATGAACCTGCTCCATAATCTTCAGCATGGAACGATGGCGCTAAGTGCTGAAGATTGTTTGTCGATTGCGACGAGAGGCTCAGCTAAAGTGCTTGGCTGGGAAGATGCCATTGGTTCATTGGAAGTCGGCAAGGCTGCTGATATGTTTATGATTGATACGAATCGATTAGAATTTGCCGGTGCGCTTTTCAACGATACGGCACTTCCGATTCTAGCGGGCACACCGACAGTCGATATGACTATCGTTGGCGGACAGATTGTCGTAGATAAAGGGCGTCTTGTCAATATCGATGAAGAATCATTTGCCATGCGGGCGCAAAAAGCTGCTGAAAGAATGCTGGAAACGGCTCTTGAGCATACAAAAGTCAATTATAAAAAACCAAGAATAAGAAACTCAGCTATTCTAACTTAGATAAGGGGGGATAAGCAGTGGAAGCAATTCGAAACGAGATTGTCGCATTTCATCATGTTAGTAAGATTTACAATACCGGCACAGTCGCTTTAAGCCAATTCCATTTTTCCATCACAGAAGGGGAATTTATAAGCTTCCTCGGCCCGTCTGGCTGCGGGAAATCAACGGCATTAAGAATGGTGGCAGGTTTAGGCGAAGCTACTGAGGGCAAGGTAGAAGTATTTGGGCAAAACCCGAAAGAAGTTATAAAAAATACAAATGATGTTGCTTTTGTATTCCAAGATGCCAACTTGCTTCCATGGAGAACGGTGCTGGAAAATGTGATGCTGCCTTTAGAATTAAGGGGTTCGGATAAAAAAAGCCGCAAAGAGGATGCGATCAAAGTATTGGAGATGGTTGGACTAAAGGATTATATAAAGTCATATCCTAGGCAGTTGTCAGGCGGAATGAGAATGAGGGTGTCTATAGCTCGAGCGTTGGCTGCAAAACCTAAATTGCTGTTAATGGATGAACCGTTTGCTGCATTAGACGAGATTACAAGACAGACCTTGCAGACGGAGCTGCTTGAAATATGGAAAAGGGAGAAAATGACAATTTTGTTCGTTACTCATAATGTATTTGAAGCTGTCTATCTTTCTACTAGAATTGCAGTGTTGTCAGCTCGGCCCGGACGATTATCATCTATCATCGATGTCGATCTTCCTTATCCGAGGGAGCGGACAGATGAGCGGTTTACAGAATATGTCGATATTTCCTCGCAAAGTCTTGAGAATAGTTCAACCCGAAGGGAGTTGGTATAAATGTCTGTACAAACAGCAACCACTCAAACGAAGGAAATTGTCGCTCAATCAAATAATACTGGCAAACTGAAAATATGGAGCAAATCAAAATGGAAGATTATTGGTCCGATTGCTGCGCTTGTTGTTTTTCTTTCTTTATGGCAGTTTGTACCGATTATGGTTGGCGTGCAGCCGTTTATACTTCCAAAACCGACGGACGTCCTTCAAGCGGCGGTTGAAGATTGGGAGTTATTATGGCCAGCCATACAAATAACGGTGGCTGAATCTGTGATCGGATTTGTAATAAGCGCCATCATTGGAATTGGCTTTGCGGTTTTATTAGCAAGCTCAAAAATTTTAGAAATAAGCATTTACCCGTATGCGGTTATTTTACAAACGATACCGGTTGTAGCTATTGCACCGATCGTTGTTATCTGGTTCGGCTCGGGCTTCAATTCGATTGTGATGATTTCATTTTTAATTGGATTTTTTCCGATCATTTCAAATACGTTAATGGGATTGAATTCAGTCGATAAAAATATGAGCGAATTATTTACTTTATATAATGCGTCAAAATGGCAAAAAATGTGGAAGCTCCGAATTCCGGCTGCTATGCCTTACATGATGACCGGCTTAAAAATATCCAGCACGCTATCGATCGTTGGAGCTATTACGGGTGAATATATAGCTGGAATTGGCGGAGGAAAAGGCGGTTTAGGGTATGCCATTACGGTAGCAGCCGTTCAATTAAAAACACCATATTTATTTGCTTGCGGAATTGCCGCTGCTATTTTTGGGATTGTCTTTTACTTACTCGTAAGTTTGTTTTCTCATTTCATGCTGAGATCATGGCACGAATCCGCGATGAAGGGAGAAAAATAAAAAATTTGAACAAAAATTAAGTTGACATAATCACTATTGCTTACAAGAGCTGAATTTAATTTGCTAATTTTTTTTGCATAAAAATGGTTTGCTGCGTTAGGGAACGAGCTTTATTGAGTTTCAAAAAAAGTGCAAAAAGGGGGAAAAAGAATTGAAAGCATGGCGCAAAGCGAGTTTTCTATTAATCGGGATTATATTCATGTTCTTCCTCACCGCCTGCGGCGGACAAGAGTCGAGCAGCTCAACAAACGAGGGAGACAGCGCTTCGAATGAAGAGAAAAAAGACTTAAAAGATGTAAAAATTGTATTAAATTGGTTTCCGAAGGCGCAGCATGGCGGTTTGTATGCAGCACAAGAAAACGGATTGTTTGAAAAAAACGGTTTAAAAGTCACGATCGAACCGGGCGGGCCGCAAGTCTCGTCTATTCAAATGGTTGCATCTGGAAGTGCTGACTTTGGGCTTGCACATGCTGACCAAATGGTTATTGCTAGAAATCAAGGAATTGAATTAGTCGCTGTAGCTGCTGCCATGCAAGGAAGCCCGCAGGCATTAATGTTCCATAAAGGAAAGGGAATTGACGATTTTGATGAATTAAATGGAAGAAAAGTATATATACAGCCTGGTATTACGTATTGGGACTTTTTGAAATCTAAATATAATTTAAGTAATGTACAAGAATTGGCTTATACAGGACAGCATTCGAATTTTATTAGCGATCCCAATTCTGTAAGCCAAGCCTTTGTGACTTCAGAGCCGTTTTTCTTAAAAAAAGATGGAGTAGATGTAGAAACGAAGCTCATATCTGATGCAGGTTATAATCCTTATAACGTTGTGTTATATGTTACAAAAGACTATTTAGAAAAAAATAAAGAAACTGTCAAAGCATTTGTGGATGCTTTTGTCGAAGGATGGTATTTATACAAAGATTCTTACGAAGAGATTAATAAAGTGATTCAGAAAGACAACGCTGATATGGAATTAGAATCATTAAAATTTGAAGCCGAAACACAAGTGGATTTTGTATATGGAGGAGATAGAGCAGAGCATGGAGTCGGATATATGACGGAAGAACGCTGGGCAACATTAATTAAACAATTGCACGATCTCGGTTTATTAGAAAAAACATTTGATGCAAAGGAAATTTTTACGACAGAATATTTGCCAAAACATGAATCGAAATAAAAATGAAAACAAAAGCTGGGCAGCTTATATTTGCTCAGTTTTTTGTTTTAACCAAAAGCTTTACTGCAAAAAAAGAAATCGGCTTATATGCCGACTTCAAAAACTGCTCCCATACATTAAAATTTAAAAGTTCTTTTATTCCTCGTTTTTCACTTGATTATATGCTTGATCAAGATTTTGCAGTCTTTTCAATATTTCTGCATTTTTGGTTAGCTGGTCGTAAATTAAAGTTGAGACGACAGATCGGTAGTAGCTGTTCATGGCATCAATCTTTGAAGATTTTTCTTTATTCATTTCAATGTACTGTTTAAAGTTTTCTTTAAAATAGGAAACAGAAAAAAGCTGTGTCATGTTCGTTCCTCCAAAATTTTAGATTCTTTTTTTAAATTCTTCATGTAAAATAGAACTAAAGGGGGGGAGTTCTGATGCATATAAAAATGGACTTAGTCCAAAACCAATCCTTGAGATTGGCGATGACGAAAGAGCTGAAGCAAGCCATAGGGCTTTTGCAATATTCTACAATCGATTTAGTATCTTACTTGAGGGAAATTACGCTTGAAAACCCCTTTGTGGAATTGGAAGAATCCCATCCACCGATATTTTATCATAATCAAAGAAAGCAGCAGAGGGCAAACAAGGAGGATGGCCGCTGGATCGAAAATATGCCGAAAAAAGGGATGGGGCTAAAAGATCATTTGCGAAATCAGCTCGTAGAATTTCGTTTTACCGAAAACGAACGGCGTGCTATTCATATTTTAATCGATGCAGTGGACTCAAATGGTTATATGTCAGAAGACTTATCCCGCCTATCGGAAAAGTTCCAAATTTCGATCGATCTTTTGGAAAAACAGCTGTCTGTACTGCAATCATTAGATCCAATTGGCGTCGGGGCACGTTCGCTTCAAGAATGCTTGCTTTTGCAGGCTAAAGAAATCGAGGAAAAACCTGAAGGCTCCGAGTTCGTGTTAAAAGAGCATTTTCATCTGTTTGCCACAAAAGCTTGGAAGGATCTTTCCAAAAAGACAGGTCTGTCGCTGAATGCTCTTCAGCAAATTTTCGATTTTGTTCAAACATTGAATCCAAGACCTGGTCTGCAATTTGATGAGGAAACCCCGAATTATATCACCCCTGATTTAATGATTGAAGAGCGAAATGGAGATTGGATTGTATATTATAATGAAGATCTTTTGCCGCAAATTAAAATCAATCGGGACTATGAACCGATTGTACAAACAGAAAAAGATGTAAAATCTTACGTACAGACTAAACTCCATCAAGGACGCTGGCTGTTAAAATCGCTTGAGCAGCGGAAGGAAACGCTTGTCAAAGTTATGCAGGAAATTATACGATTTCAGAAAGACTTTTTCTATTTGAAAAACAACGTTTTGAAACCGCTAACATTAAAAGATATCGCTGATTCTCTTAACATTCACGAGTCGACTGTAAGCAGAGCGGTCAATGATAAATTTGTTCAAACTCCTTTCGGTTTATATGAGTTGAAATATTTTTTCACTAACAAAGTGGGAGAAGAAGATACATCAAGTGCGAATGTTAAACAGGTCATTCAGCAATTAATTGATCAAGAAAATAAGCAAAGACCGCTTTCAGATCAAAAAATTGCCAACCTGTTGAAAGAGAATTATAATATGAATGTTTCGAGAAGAACAGTGGCCAAATACCGCGATCAGCTCAATATCCCTTCGTCCAATTTGCGAAAAAGATATAATTAGAAAGGAATTGGATTCGTGAATCAAGTGGTTCTTTATACGAAGCAAACATGTCCATTGTGTGATGAAGCAAAGGAATTGCTGTATAAGCTGCAAGCTGAAATACCCTTTGATCTGAAAGAAAAAGATATTTATCAAGATGACCGGCTGCTGGAAAAATATCAACTAATGATTCCAGTCATTGAAGTGAATGGAAAGATTGTTATTTTTGGGAAAATTGAAGAAAATTCTTTAAGAAAACGTTTGCTGGAACTTGTTTCTGTTGATTAACATTTGCGCTCCTGCTAAAATAATATATGTAGCAAGGGGTGAATTTTTTTGCTATAATTGGGACATAATTTGTCTTACAGGGACAAAAAAAGTCCCGGAAAGAAAGAGCTGAAGGGTCTTGAAAATGCAATCATTAATTGAAGCTCAAAAAAAATTATTGCCTGATCTTCTCCAAACTATGCAAAAGCGCTATCAAATTTTGCAGTCCATTCGACTGATGCAGCCTGTAGGAAGACGAAGCTTGTCAAACAATTTAGGCATCAGTGAAAGAATTCTGCGTGGAGAAGTGCAATTTTTAAAGGAACAAAATTTAATTCATATTCACCCCTCGGGAATGACCTTAACGAAAGAAGGGGATGATCTTCTTTCATCATTGGAAGAAATGATGAAAGATGTTTTAGGTCTAACTTTTTTGGAAACTACATTAAAAGAGAAGCTTCATTTAGATGAAGTGATTGTTGTTTCAGGTGACAGCGACCATTCGCCCCTCGTGAAAAAAGAAATGGGAAGAGCTTGTGCACAATGCATTATGAATCATTTGCAGGATGACGAGGTTGTTGCTGTGGCAGGCGGCACAACGCTGGCAGCTGTTGCTGAAATGATGATTCCGTTAGGTCATCGCCGAAATGTTTTATTTGTCCCTGCAAGAGGCGGACTAGGGGAAAATGTTGAAAACCAGGCGAATACGATTTGCGCCAAAATAGCTGAACGTGCACATGGGAAATACAGGCTGCTCCATGTTCCTGACCAGCTAAGCAAGGAAGCATATGAATCCATTATCGAAGAACCGGAAATAAAAGACCTTTTAAAAATTATACGTTCAGCGAAAATGCTTGTTCATGGCATCGGGGATGCTCAAACAATGGCGGAGCGAAGAAAGACTCCGAAGGAAGATTTCGAAAAAATTAAAAAAGGAAAAGCAGTAGGCGAAGCTTTCGGTTATTACTTCAACCAAAAAGGTGAAGTCGTCCATAAAGTTCAAACGGTTGGAATGCAGCTGGAGGACTTAAAAAACATACGAAATGTGATCGCGGTTGCTGGAGGAGCCTCTAAAGCAAAAGCGATCAAAGCGTATATGAATCAATCATTAGCCACGATTTTAGTAACTGACGAAGTGGCAGCTAAAGAGTTATTAAGGGAACTGTAAAGCTCCCTCAATATAAACATCATTCCTAAAATTGAAGGAGGACTTAAAGATGGCAGTGAAAATTGGTATTAATGGTTTTGGTCGTATTGGACGCAATGTATTCCGCGCAGCATTAAAAAATCCTGAAGTAGAAGTAGTAGCAGTAAATGATTTAACAGATGCAAACATGCTTGCACATCTTTTACAATACGATTCTGTTCATGGAAAACTCGATGTGGAAGTCGGGGTAAACGGAAATAACTTGGTCGTGGATGGAAAAGAAATTCAAGTATTATCCGAGCGCGATCCAGCTCAATTAGGCTGGGGAGACCTTGGCGTTGACATTGTAGTAGAATCTACTGGTCGCTTCACGAACCGTCAAGATGCAGCAAAACACCTTGAAGCAGGTGCGAAAAAAGTAATCATTTCTGCGCCGGCTAAAGAAGAAGATATCACAATTGTTATGGGCGTAAACGAAGACAAATATGATCCAAGCAATCATCATGTCATTTCCAACGCTTCATGTACAACAAACTGCTTAGCTCCGTTTGCAAAAGTTTTGCATGAAAAATTTGGCATTGTTCGAGGCATGATGACAACTGTGCACGCTTATACAAATGACCAACAAATTTTAGACTTGCCACACAAAGATTACCGCCGCGCTCGCGCTGCAGCAGAATCTATCATACCGACAACAACTGGTGCGGCTAAAGCAGTTGCGCTCGTATTGCCTGAATTAAAAGGAAAACTTAACGGTATGGCAATGCGTGTTCCGACACCAAATGTGTCCATCGTTGACTTAGTGGCTGAGCTTGAAAAAGACGTAACAGTGGAAGAAGTAAATGCGGCGCTTAAAGAAGCAGCTGAAGGAGAATTGAAAGGTATTTTAGCGTACAGCGAGGAGCCGCTTGTATCCAGAGACTATAATGGTGATACTCATTCTTCTACGATTGATGCGCTTTCTACTATGGTGCTTGAAAACCGCATGGTGAAAGTTGTTTCTTGGTACGATAACGAAACAGGATACTCAAACCGCGTGGTAGATTTGGCGGCTTACATTGCAAAACAAGGTTTATAATCTTTAAATACGGACTTGTAGCTTGCCTGTTTAAAAAGCTATAATGAAAAGCGGGAAGGGGAAGGGGACGTTTACATTCCCCTTTCCCTTTCAACATGTAGGAAGAATTTTTTCCTGATCGTTATTGTGAAGGAGGAGCTTGAGCCATGAACAAGAAAACGATAAAAGATGTCGATGTGAAAGGGAAAACGGTATTTTGCCGAGTTGACTTTAATGTACCGATGCAGGATGGCAAAATAACCGATGATACACGCATTCGAGCTGCACTCCCAACGATCCAATACTTGGCGGATCAAGGAGCGAAAGTATTGCTTGCCAGCCACCTTGGCAGACCAAAAGGACAGGTTGTGGAAGAGCTTCGATTGACGCCTGTAGCGAAGCGTTTAGAAGAACTGTTAGGCAAAAAGGTGGTCAAAGTAGATGAAGCTTACGGTGCGGCTGTAAAAGCGGAAGTAGACAAGTTAAACAATGGCGACATTCTCGTTCTGGAAAATGTACGCTTTTATCCTGGCGAAGAAAAAAATGATCCTGAGCTTGCTAAAGCTTTTGCTGAATTGGCGGATCTATATGTTAACGATGCCTTTGGCGCTGCTCACCGCGCACATGCATCCACCGCAGGCATTGCGGAATATTTACCATCTGTTGCAGGATTTTTAATGGAAAAAGAAATCAATGTTTTATCTAAAGCGCTTGATAATCCTGACCGCCCATTTACAGCGATTATCGGGGGTGCAAAAGTAAAAGATAAAATCGGAGTTATCGAAAATTTATTAGAACGTGTAGATAATTTGATTATCGGCGGAGGACTTGCTTATACGTTTGTAAAAGCGCTGGGTCACGAAATCGGCAAGTCTTTGCTTGAAGAAGATAAAATAGAACTGGCAAAATCGTTTATGGAACGTGCCAAAGAAAAGGGCGTTCGCTTTTATATGCCTGTAGATGTTGTGGTAGCAGATGATTTTTCAAATGATGCCAATACAAAAGTAGTGGATATTGACAGTATTCCGGCTGATTGGGAAGCACTTGACATTGGACCTAAAACGGCTGAAATTTATGCGGATGTCATTCAACAATCAAAGCTTGTTGTTTGGAACGGACCGATGGGCGTTTTTGAAATGGATGCTTTTGCAAAGGGAACAAAAGCTGTAGCGGAAAGCTTGGCGAAAGCAGAACATACTTATACGGTCATCGGCGGCGGTGATTCAGCTGCAGCAGTAGAAAAATTCGGTCTTGCGGATAAAATGAACCACATCTCAACCGGAGGAGGAGCATCTTTAGAGTTCATGGAAGGAAAGAAACTTCCGGGAGTTCAAATATTGGAAGACAAATAACCACAACCATTTCCGTAAAAAGGAAGGTGTAAAGATGAGAAAGCCGATTATTGCAGGGAATTGGAAAATGCATAAGACGCTGGAAGAAGCAAAAAGCTTTGTAAAGGAAGTTAAATCACTCGTTCCCCCACAGGATAAAGTTGATTCCGTTATATGTGCACCTGCCTTATTTTTAGGTCAGCTTGTGGAATTGGCTGAAGGCTCTGAACTAAAAATTGGCGCTCAAAATATGCATTTTGAAGAAAGCGGAGCTTATACAGGGGAAATCAGCCCTGTTGCATTGGCGGATATCGGTGTTGATTATGTGATCATTGGACACTCCGAACGCCGGGAAATGTTTGCCGAAACAGACGAAACCGTGAATAAAAAAGTATTGGCTGCTTTCAAACACGAATTAACTCCGATCGTATGTGTAGGCGAATCATTAGCTGAGCGTGAAGCTGGAAAAACGAATGAAATTGTTGGCGATCAAGTCAAAAAAGCGTTGGCTGGAGTCGATGCGTCGGCTGTGAAAAACATCGTGATTGCTTATGAGCCGATTTGGGCGATTGGCACAGGAAAATCGTCTTCTCCGGAGGATGCCAATGAAGTATGTGCCCATATTCGGGGTGTAATTGCCGATATTTATTCCGATGATGTTGCAAACGAAGTTCGCATTCAATATGGCGGCAGTGTTAAACCGGAAAATATTAAAGATTTTCTAAACCAGCCGGAAATTGACGGAGCATTAGTCGGAGGCGCAAGCCTGGAACCACGCTCTTTCTTGCAGCTATTGGAGGAAGGCCAAAATGAGTAAAAAGCCAGTAGCGTTAATTATATTAGACGGTTTTGCTCTGCGTGACGAAGTGAAAGGAAATGCTGTGGCTCAAGCGAACAAGCCGAATTTTGATCGATTTTGGAATACATACCCGCATGCAACGTTAAAAGCATGTGGAGAAGCTGTCGGCTTGCCGGAAGGTCAAATGGGAAATTCTGAAGTTGGACATTTAAACATCGGTGCAGGCAGAATTGTATACCAAAGTTTAACACGCGTTAACATAGCGATTCGTGAAGGCGAATTTTTTGAAAATGAAACATTTCTTTCAGCTATGAACCACGTGAAAGAAAAAGGAACGAACCTTCACATTTTCGGCTTATTATCGGATGGCGGCGTTCACAGCCACATTAACCACTTATTCGCCTTGTTAAAATTGGCGAAAGATCAGCAAGTGAAAAATGTGTTCATTCATGGATTTTTGGACGGACGCGATGTTGGTCCGCAAACGGCGAAGCAATATATTGATCAGCTGAATGAAAAGATCAATGAATACGGAGTAGGACAGATCGCAACGATTTCAGGCCGCTATTACTCGATGGACAGAGATAAAAGATGGGATCGAGTAGAAAAAGCATACAGAGCGATGGTGTATGGCGAAGGGCCAGCTTACAAAAACGCATACGAATGTATTGAAGATTCTTATGCACACGGGATTTATGATGAGTTTGTCATCCCTTCTGTTATGACAAAAGAAGACGGCAGTCCTGTTGCAACCATTCAAGATGATGACGCGGTCATTTTCTATAATTTCCGTCCGGATCGCGCCATTCAAATTTCGAATACATTCACAAATGAAGATTTCCGTTCCTTTGATAGGGGACCGAAACATCCAAAACGTTTATTCTTCGTTTGTTTGACGCATTTTAGCGAAACGGTGAAAGGATATGTTGCCTTCAAGCCGGTTAACTTGGACAACACAATTGGCGAAGTCATTTCCCAAGCCGGATTGAGGCAGCTGCGCATAGCAGAAACAGAAAAATATCCGCATGTTACGTTCTTTATGAGCGGAGGCCGGGAAGAGAAGTTTCCTGGCGAAGAACGGATTTTAATTGATTCACCGAAGGTAGCCACGTATGATTTAAAACCGGAAATGAGCGCATATGAAGTAACTGAGGCGCTTTTAAAAGAAATTGAGGCTGACAAGCATGATGCGATCATATTGAATTTTGCCAATCCGGACATGGTCGGCCACTCCGGCAAACTTGAGCCAACGATAAAGGCAGTCGAAGCGGTTGATGAATGTCTCGGAAAAGTGGTGGATTTGATTCTCGAAAAAGGCGGAACAGCTATTATAACTGCTGACCACGGAAATGCGGACGAAGTCGTTACACTTGACGGAAAACCGCAAACCGCACATACGACAAATCCAGTGCCGGTTATTATAACGAAAAAAGGAATCGAATTGAGAGAAGACGGAATTTTAGGCGATTTAGCACCAACGATGCTCGAGCTGCTCGGGCTGGAAAAACCGAAAGAAATGACAGGGAAAAGTCTTATTAAATCATAAATAAAGGAGATGAAGCAATATGCCAGCTATTACTGATGTTTATGCACGTGAAGTGCTTGATTCAAGAGGAAATCCGACAGTTGAAGTAGAGGTGTATACAGAATCAGGTGCATTTGGACGGGCGCTTGTACCTAGCGGTGCATCCACAGGTGAGTACGAGGCTGTTGAATTGCGTGACGGTGATAAAGAACGCTACCTTGGAAAAGGGGTTTTAACAGCAGTTAAAAACGTGAACGAAATTATTGCCCCAGAACTGTTAGGCTTTGATGTGACGGAACAAAATGCCATCGATCAACTATTAATCGAACTTGACGGAACAGAAAATAAAGGAAAGCTGGGAGCAAACGCAATTTTAGGTGTTTCTATGGCCGTTGCTCGTGCTGCAGCTGATTATTTAGGTGTTCCGCTGTATCAATATCTCGGCGGCTTCAATGCGAAAACTCTTCCTGTGCCGATGATGAACATTTTAAACGGCGGCGCTCATGCAGACAACAATGTTGATATTCAAGAATTCATGATTATGCCGGTCGGCGCGGAAAGCTTCCGGGAAGCACTGCGGATGGGAGCGGAAATTTTCCATTCATTAAAATCTGTATTAAAAGGAAAAGGATATAATACAGCTGTTGGTGATGAAGGCGGATTCGCTCCAAATTTACAATCAAATGAAGAAGCTTTGCAAACTATTATCGAAGCAATTGAAAAAGCCGGCTACAAACCTGGCGAACAAGTTAAGCTTGCGATGGATGTTGCTTCTTCTGAACTGTTTAATAAAGAAGACGGCAAGTACCACCTAGAAGGAGAAGGCGTTGTAAAAACGTCGGAAGAAATGGTGCAATGGTATGAAGAGCTTGTCTCCAAATATCCGATCATTTCGATTGAAGACGGACTTGATGAGAACGACTGGGAAGGCCATAAACTGTTAACAGAACGTTTAGGCGGAAAAGTTCAGCTTGTCGGAGACGATTTATTTGTAACAAATACAAAAAAATTAGCGGAAGGCATTGAAAAAGGAGTCGGCAACTCTATTCTGATTAAAGTTAACCAAATCGGAACGTTAACAGAAACGTTTGATGCGATCGAAATGGCAAAACGCGCCGGCTATACAGCGGTCATCTCCCATCGCTCAGGCGAGACGGAAGACAGCACCATTGCAGACATTGCTGTGGCAACAAACGCAGGCCAAATTAAAACAGGCGCACCTTCCCGAACGGACCGCGTTGCGAAATACAATCAATTGCTTCGCATCGAAGATCAACTTGGCGATACTGCAATTTACCAAGGAATTAAATCTTTCTATAACTTGAAAAAATAACACTATCTATGAAAAGGTCTAACCGAGTTATTTGGTTAGACCTTTTTTAATTAAGCTCAAAGCACACAAAATCATAGCCTAGACGATGTGTAAATATTTTCTTATTGCCAATAAACAAACTTATAATAAAAACATAGACAGCATAAAAACACAGTCCCGGTTGGTAGTCCGGGCGCACTCTGAAAGAGTGTCAGTATCCTTCCCCTCCTTGGGATGTCCATTGCTGTCGTTACGTTTTACAAGGAGGGCCTTTCATGAAGTTGACTTTTTTTTACGATGGACAATTCTGGATCGGTGTGGTTGAGCAAAAGGAAGGTGAAGCTTTAAAAGCGGTTCGCTACGTATTTCGTCCAGAGCCAAAAGATGATGAAGTTTTGGCATTTGCGAATGGTCCGATGCTATCGTTACTGCACAAGTGCCGCACAACAACCGCCGTGCCGCTTGAAATGAAAAAGCGCAAAAATCCGAAGCGACTGCAGCGTGAAGCTGCAAAGGAAATGAAAACAAGGCCGCTTTCCACATATGCCCAATATGCCCAAACAGCTCTTCAGCTAGAATTGGAGCATCGTAAAAAAGAGAGAAAAGTTTTGCGCAAGGAGCTTTCGCGAAGCTCTCATCAAGCGAAAAAGAGAGTTAAAGCGTTTAAAAGCGAAGGCAAAACATCGTGGAAGGTAATACAGAGTTGGATGACTTGCTTCAATACATCCGCTTTCGTATTTTCTGAATGGATACGCTATTGTGTAATGAGCCAATTTATGATACATTAAAACTATTGTAATGTGCGTTTTTTTAGGAGGTGGAGTGGACATGCATACTCTGCTTGTCATACTATTAGCTATTGTATCTATTGCGCTGATCGCTGTGGTGATACTGCAGTCTGGAAAAAGTGCTGGATTATCTGGAGCCATTTCCGGAGGTGCTGAACAGCTTTTTGGGAAGCAAAAAGCGCGTGGAATAGATTTAATCTTACATCGTATTACAATCGTTCTTTCTGTGTTATTTTTTGTTTTAGCGATTGCTGTTTCATGGTTTGGATTATAATAGCTAGAAAGGTCTGTCAAACAGGCCTTTTTTCTATGGGAAAATAAAGCTGTTGAATGAACAACGTTTTTGGTATATAATGGAATTCAAACTTTTTTCATACTACAGTTCATTGTAAAAAATAAAGAATTTAAAAAGAGAAGGAGATTTTAAAATGAAAGTTTTACCGCCGAAACCTTTTACGTTTGAAGGTGGGAATCGTGCTGTACTGCTGCTTCACGGCTTTACTGGAAATTCAGCAGATGTGCGGATGCTTGGGCGTTTTTTGCAAGATAAAGGGTATACTTGTCATGCCCCTCAATATAAAGGCCATGGGGTTCCTCCGGAAGAATTGGTTCATACCGGTCCCGATGACTGGTGGCAAGATGTGATGGGCGGCTACGAACATCTGAAAGACTTAGGTTTTAAAGAAATTGCAGTTGCCGGTTTGTCTCTTGGAGGAGTTTTTTCTTTAAAACTGGGATACACTGTACCTGTAAAAGGAATTATTCCAATGTGCGCCCCGATGTATATTAAAAGCGAAGAAACGATGTATAAAGGGATTTTAAAATATGCCCGCAAATATAAACAATTTGAAGGAAAGCCGGAAGAACAGATTGAGGCGGAAATGGAAGAGTTTCAAAAAACACCAATGAAAACGTTGAAAGCTCTGCAGCGTTTGATTTCTGATGTGAGAGAAAATGTCGATATGATTTATGCCCCGACATTTGTGGTTCAGGCGCGGCACGATGAAATGATCAATCCGGATAGTGCAAATATTATTTATAACGAAGTAAGCTCAAATATAAAAAAAATCAAATGGTATGAAGAATCGTCGCATGTTATTACGCTTGACAAGCAGCGAGATGAACTGCATCAGGACGTCTATGAATTTTTAGAGAGCCTTGATTGGCAGGAGTAAAAGGAGGTTATTGTATTGGCAGAACCCGATATGCAATTAGCTGAAAGGCTTCTTTCTTTTATGAAGGAAGAGGCTTATAAACCTTTGACTGTGGAGGAATTAGAAGAAGCTTTTCAGCTAGAGGACGCAGACGAATTTAAAAAGCTGATTATTACTTTAAATAAGATGGAAGAAAAAGGCCTCATTGTGCGAACGAGAGCAAATCGATACGGTGTTCCAGAAAAAATGAATTTGATCCGCGGAACACTGGTCGGACATGCCCGCGGATTTGCTTTCGTTGAACCGGATGAACCAGGTTTTGATGACGTGTTCATTCCGCCCGGCGAGCTGAATCATGCGATGCATGGAGACAAAGTTCTTGTGCGGCTAAGCCCGAAAACAAGCGGGGCGAGACAGGAAGGCACGGTCATACGCATTTTGGAAAGAGGAATAACGGAAATTGTCGGAACATATACGGAAAGCAAAAACTTCGGATTTGTCATACCTGACGACAAAAAGATTGTCAACGACATTTTTATTCCGAAAAATGCATCAAATGGGGCGGTTGAAGGTCATAAAGTAATTGTCCGACTCACGTCATATCCTGAAGGACGAATGAGTGCAGAAGGAGAAGTCGTACAAATTTTAGGCCATAAAAATGATCCAGGCGTCGATATTTTATCAATCATTCATAAGCATCAGCTGCCATTGAGCTTTCCGGATGATGTATTAAAGCAAGCAAACGAAACACCTGATGAGATTAAGAGCGAGGAAATCAAGAACAGACGAGACCTTCGCAACGAATTAATCATTACTATTGATGGTGAAGATGCAAAAGATTTGGATGATGCCGTAACAGTAACAAAGTTAAATAACGGCTGCTATAAGCTTGGCGTGCATATCGCAGATGTCAGTTATTATGTAAAAGAAGGAACTCCGATTGACAGAGAGGCATTTGCACGCGGGACAAGCGTATATTTAGTTGATCGCGTCATTCCGATGATACCGCATCGCTTATCAAACGGAATTTGTTCGCTGAATCCGAAGGTGGATCGTCTGACATTATCGTGCGAAATGATTGTGGATGAATATGGGAACGTAGTTCAGCATGATATTTTTCAAAGTATTATTCGCTCCGCTGAGCGGATGACTTATTCAAATGTCAATAAAATTTTGATTGAAAAGGATGAACAGCTTCGGGAAAAATATCAAGAAATTGTCCCCATGCTTGAGGATATGGCTGAGCTTGCGTCGATTTTACGGAAAAAAAGAATGCTGCGCGGAGCGATCGATTTTGATTTTAAGGAAGCGAAAGTTTTGGTGGATGAGAAAGGCAAACCGTATGATGTCATTATTCGGGAACGATCTGTAGCGGAACGGTTAATTGAAGAATTTATGCTGCTTGCAAATGAAACAGTAGCAGAACATTTTCACTGGTTAAATGTACCGTTTATATATCGAATTCACGAAAAACCGAATGAGGAAAAACTAAGACGTTTCTTGGAATTTATTACAAATTTCGGTTATGTCGTGAAGGGAACAGGAAACAATATTCATCCGCGCGCTTTGCAGCAAATTTTAGATGAAGTACGGGGAAAACCTGAAGAAATGGTGATTTCAACTGTCATGCTTCGGTCTATGAAGCAAGCGAAATATCATCCGGAAAGCGTCGGGCATTTCGGATTGTCGACCGAATTTTACACCCATTTTACTTCCCCGATTCGCCGTTATCCTGATTTGATAGTTCATCGACTCATTCGCAAATATTTGCTTGAAGGGAAAATAGACGAAAAGACACAGATGAAATGGGCATCAATTTTGCCGGAAATTGCAGAACATTCTTCCAATATGGAACGGCGGGCTGTTGATGCGGAGCGTGAAACGGATGATTTGAAAAAAGCAGAATTTATGCTGGATAAGATTGGGGAAGAATTTGATGGAATCATCAGTTCAGTCACAAACTTCGGCATGTTTGTCGAGCTCCCGAATACTGTTGAAGGTCTCGTTCATGTAAGCTATATGACGGATGATTACTACCATTATGATGAACGTCATTATGCGATGATCGGCGAAAGAACGGGAAATGTTTACCGCATCGGCGATGAAATTACCGTCCGCGTTGTGAATGTTGATAAAGAGGAACGATCCATCGATTTTGAAATTGTCGGTATGAGAAAAAAACGAAAAAAATCAACACGTCCTGAAACGGTGAAGGTGATTAAGAGCAAACATCAGGAAGAAGAGGAAGAATGGTCAACGAGACCGCCGAAATCAAAAAAGAAAAAGTTTTATAAAAACGTATCGAAAAAGAAGCGGAAGAAGAAAAAGCGTTAAAGCGAGGCCAGATGTCTAAAAAACAAACTCATTGAAACAGCAAAATTTCACTTAGAAAGAATCTTGATTGAGGCGAAAATGTTCATTTGCTATAATAATCTTTACCCCTAATTTTCACGAAAGGGTGACAGAGAATGTCAAAGGGAGAAGGGAAACTGATTGCCCAAAATAAAAAGGCGCACCACGACTATTTTATTGAAGAAACGTATGAAGCTGGGATCGTCCTGCAGGGAACGGAAATTAAATCGATTCGCGCCGGCCGCGCCAATTTAAAAGATGCGTTCGCAAGAGTGGAAAAAGGGGAAGTTTTTCTTCATAACATGCATATCAGCCCGTATGAGCAGGGAAATCGATACAACCATGAGCCGTTAAGAACGAGAAAGCTTCTTTTGCATCGAAGAGAAATCAATAAGCTGATCGGGGCCACAAAAGAACAGGGCTATTCATTAGTTCCGCTGAAGCTTTACATTAAAAATGGATTTGCGAAAGTGCTTATCGGGCTAGGAAAAGGGAAAAAGAAATACGATAAGCGGGAGGATTTAAAACGAAAAGAAGCGAAAAGAGAAATTGAACGGGCATTTCAACAAAAACAAAAAGGGATCTATTAATGATAACAATAAATGACAATTGAAAAATATATTGTTTTTGTTATAATAATATATGTCGTTGCCAGTTGAATATATTTCTCAAGCACTAGCTCGAATAAAACGGGGACGTTTTGGATTCGACAGGGATAGATCGAGCTTAAGCTGCGAGCCGGAGGGATCGTCTCCGTCATCAACGTCGCCTAAAGATAACTGGCAAACAAAACAACTACGCTTTAGCTGCTTAATGCTAAAGGCTCCTTTCTTCCATCGCCCATGTGGAGGAAAAGGGGTTCAACTTAAGTGGGCTACGCCCGATTCCGCCGTCTGAGGAAGAGGGAAGAGACGAATCAGACTAGCTGTCCGGATGCCTGCCGACAGGCTAAGGAACAGTGAAATGTTAAATATGTCGGATACGCTCGTAGATGCTTAAGTGGCGATATCTCTGGACGTGGGTTCGATTAGGAAATAGTCGCCTTGTGTGGCAACACACAAGTGAAAATCCGGCTTAATCGGTGAAACCTAAGTCGTTTCTGCGATATGGCAACACCGAGCGGTATGTGGAGCAATCCAACAGCCGTGTATCGACTCATAGGCTGCCTTCAAGGTAGTACTAGGATGCGAAATTCTGCCGTACGGCAAATCTAAATTTCGCATAACACGCCGGAGGACCTGTTTAGGTTCAAGATATAGTCAGTGCCATTGCGAAAGCATGGATCAGCACGTCCCACCGTCTCCATTATAGAAAGACGTTTCCCGTGATTTTTATAAAATTAACAATGAAATAAAAGAAATCGGCAAACATGTCGGTTTCTTTTATTTACCTCTGCTAAAGGAAAGGGCTTCAGTTCAAAGCTGAGGCCCTTTTTTCTTATTATTTTGCAGCTTTCAACACTTTTTGAGTGAGAAAATAGGCTGTTGTAGCAATAAACAATGATATAAGCAATGGTATGGAAGAAGGCTCACCGAACACTACCTCTTGACTAAGACTGCCCGTTTTTGCAGAAAAATCTGGCGTGTAAAAAGCAGTTAAAACATTACCTGATAGTATTTGAAATACCGTATAGAGCAATAGAAAACGAATGATAAAAACAAAATATTTTTTCAAAAATGATCCCGCATTTTTTGTATTTAAGTATACGATCATTTTCTTTTTTGCCACATCCTTGTTAATTGAATTTATCAATAGAGCTCTTATTGAAAAAAAGCGCACATGCTGTGAAAAGCAAGTGCGCTTTTTGATGTGCGCCCGGCATGGGTGTAATCTATAGGGTGAAAGTCCCGAGCTGCGAAGGCAGAAGTAGCAGTTAGCTTAACGCAAGGGTGTCCGTGGTGACGCGGAATCTGAAGGAAGCGAGCGGCAAACTTTAAGGTCTCTCGGAACACGAACTTCATATGAGGCTAGGTATCACTGGGTGAGTTTGCCAAACAAAACAAAGCTCTTTCTGTCGAAGGTCATATCGAGTAAATGAGGCGGATAGATGGTGTGAAAGTGCATGTACTTACCCGGGGAGGTCTGGCGGATAGGTGAAATACGCTTCATAACCTACTTAGTGATAAGTAGCTGAACCGTCAGAAGTCAGCAGAGGTCATAGTATTAGTTGGTCTAGAACAACTAAGAAGGACCGAACAATTAAGAGAGAATAGCCCTTGGCATTCAGTGAGTCATGATGAACACAGAAAACGTAGTACCTCACTTGAGGAAGGAAGCGGTGAATCCCGTGGGAGACCTCTTGGAGGGTGGAGTGACCACTGGCATAAAGAGAACAGCTATTCACGGAAGTTATAAAGACTTGCGTCAATGATCTTAATTGAACCGCCGTATACGGAACCGTACGTACGGTGGTGTGAGAGGTCGGGGGTTAGTCACCCCCTCCTACTCGATTTAAAAGACAATCGTTTTGTTTCCGTGAACAATGATGCGGTCTTCCAAATGTAATTGTACAGCGCGGGCGAGAACGTCGCGTTCAATCGTTCTTCCGACCCTTTTTAAATCTTCAACATTGTACCGATGGCTGACCTCTTTAACCCCTTGTTCAATAATTGGTCCTTCGTCCAAATCTTCCGTCACATAATGGGAAGTGGCTCCAATAATTTTGACTCCACGTTCATATGCGCGCTCATACGGTCTTGCACCGACAAATGCAGGCAAGAACGAATGATGGATGTTAATAATTCGATGCCGGTAATGCTTGATGAAATCTGGAGATAAAATTTGCATATAACGGGCGAGAACGACGAAATCAATATTATATTTCTTCAACAGTTCAAGCTGCTGCTTTTCCGCTTCCGGCTTATTGTCTTTATTGACCGGTATGTAATAATACGGAATTCCAAGCGATTCAACTGGTTCACGCAAATCTGGATGGTTGCTGATTACCAAAGGTATTTCGCAAAAAAAATCGCCTGATTGATAACGCCAAAGAAGATCGAGAAGGCAATGATCTTGTTTCGATACGAAAATCGCCATTCGCTTTAATTGGTTCATATATGAAAATTGCCATTTCATTTGCAATTCTTTTCCGATCGGCTCAAAGTCTTTTTCAAGCTCGCCTTTTTTACGTTCTATATCCGGTAATTCAAATTCAACGCGCATAAAAAAAGTGCCGCCTGAAGGATCTGTTGAATATTGATCTGATTGGACGATATTGGCGCCGTGTTCATATAAAACTTTAGAAATTTTTGCAACAATTCCTGGCTGGTCGTTGCATGTAATAAGAAGACGTGCGCGATCTTTATATTGATGTAAAAAAGATTCAAGATTCGTTTGTTTCGTATGTAACATAAACCTTTCCTCCAACCCAAATGTGATCTGTACAAAGGATACTAATAGTTTGCTTTCTTGTCAATTTGAACAAGGAAAAAATATTTATAAGTATTCAATGTAAGAAAATCTTACAATAAAAATTAAAAAATACGAAAAAAAATTGTATAATAAAGTTAATGGCTGAAAATGTTATAAATTTTAACGTAATAACGTTATAAAAGGAGGTATAACAATGTCAGAATCATATAAGGATAAAAAAGTCATTACGATCGGTATCGTTAGTGAACTAACAGGGCTATCACCAAGAAAAATACGATATTATGAAGAAAGAAAATTAATTTTTCCCGAAAGAACGAAACAAGGAACGAGAAAATATTCCTTTTCAGATATTGAAACATTAATGGAAATTGCAGATAAAATCGAAGACGGCGTTCAAACGTTTGAAATTAGAAAAGAAATGCTGAAAAAAGAAAGAGATAAAATGCTCGAAGATAAGAAAAAAATGATTCAAGGCCAGCTGAATGCACACTTCAAAATAAGAAAACAATAGTTCAGGGCGGTTAGAACCGCTTTTTTTTTTGATTTAAAAAAGTTCTTCATTTTTATAAAAAATTATCAGAGTTTTTTTGCTTTTAACAAAATATTAGAGGTATATTTAAAATAGATGATTATTTAAAAAGGAGGAAGAAGAAAATGGACTATCGTATAGAAAGAGATACGCTGGGAGAAGTAAAAGTTCCCAAAGACCGCTACTGGGGTGCACAGACGGAACGGAGCAGAAACAATTTTAAAATCGGTACTGAAACGATGCCGATTGAAGTCATTCGTGCATTTGCCATTTTAAAAAGAGGTGCAGCGATCGTTAATGAAAAATTAGGAAAGCTGCCAAAAGAGAAAAAAGATGCGATCGTTCATGTTTGCGATGAAATTATAGAAGGGAAGCTTGATGAGCATTTCCCGCTCGTAGTATGGCAAACCGGAAGCGGAACGCAGTCGAACATGAATGTCAATGAAGTGATTTCGTTTAAAGGAAATGAATACTTGAAAGAAAATGGGTTTGAATCATTAAAAATTCATCCAAATGATGATGTGAATATGGGACAAAGCTCAAACGACACATTCCCTACAGCAATGCATATTGCTGGTGTCATAGCGATAAAAAACAAGCTGTTGCCGGCAATTGATTTGTTGACAGAGACACTCGATAAGAAATCTAAGCAGTTTGAGAATCTTGTGAAAATTGGCCGCACCCACTTGCAGGATGCAACACCGCTCACGCTTGGACAGGAAATCAGCGGATGGGTACATATGCTGAGAAAAAGCAGAAAAATGATTGTCGAAGCAATGGATAACTTGAGAGATTTGGCGATCGGCGGAACAGCAGTCGGAACAGGAATTAATACGGATCCTCAGTTTGGACAGCTTGTAGCAGATGAAATAAGCAAGCAAACGAATGAATCATTCCGTTCCTCTGAAAACAAATTCCACGCGCTAACTAGCCATGATGAAATCGTTCATGCACACGGAGCGTTAAAAGCCTTGGCAGCTGATCTTATGAAAATTGCAAATGATGTTAGATGGCTGGCAAGCGGTCCAAGATGCGGAATTGGCGAGATCACGATACCAGCAAATGAGCCCGGAAGCTCCATTATGCCGGGAAAAGTGAATCCGACGCAAAGCGAAGCATTAACGATGGTAGCAGTCCAAGTCATGGGAAATGATGCAGCGATCGGTTTTGCCGCAAGCCAAGGAAATTTTGAATTAAATGTTTTCAAACCGGTTATTATTTATAACTTTTTACAATCGATCCGGCTTTTATCGGATAGTATAATTTCCTTCAACGACCGCTGTGCTGTGGGAATTGAAGCAAACAAAGAAGTGATTGATAAATATGTACAAGACTCGCTCATGCTCGTAACTGCTTTAAATCCTCATATTGGATACGAAAATGCAGCGAAAATTGCAAAGCTTGCATATGAAAAACGATTGACTTTAAAGGAGGCAGCTGTTCAACTGAACCTTCTGTCAGCCGAAGAATTTGACCGCATTGTCCAGCCGGAGAAAATGGTGTAACAGAAAACATTGAATTTTTGCTGGGAGATGAAAATATATACCGATACTCACTACTTGATACGATCCCTCTTGTCTAGATAGAAAGAAAAAAACCTATACTGTCTATGAACTGCACCCTTAAAGTAGATGTTGAAAAATCCCTATTTGGTCAACACTGCTTTAAGAGGTGATTTTTTTGAGCAAGAAAAGGACAAAAGTTCATAAACTATTCAGTTGAGTTTAAATTCTTAGCAGTTAAAAAATATCTTCGAAGACAGTGAAGACAGTGCTTCTTTCTTCAGCTTACAGACCTACTGAGTTGTATGGGGAGAGTTCTGTTAAGTGATTTTCTTGACAGTGATTCCTTATACAACTATTCTGTAAGCCGCTGAAGAAGGGGGGGATTTTTAATACTGTCTATTTGATCTTTGATCGGGATATGTTCAATTTGTGCGTCCGGTTTTCTTATTTATATTCAATGCTGCCAGGTGCAAAAACCATTATCCTCCACATAAAAATTTCATGAATCCTACACAAAATATTCACCTTTGCAATGTTGCAATATGTATGTATTAAATTTATTCTTTATTTAATAGTTCTCAATTAATTTTTATTGAGGAAAGGAGATTTATTGTGAAAAAAATCATTATATTGCTTGCCGCCGTTTTCCTTCTTGCAGCTTGCGGTCAAAATGAAACGAAACAAGAGAACAGCGGAGAAAGTACCGAAGTTCATCCGCTCGAAGTCAATTTGAAAGTGCCGGACCATGCGAATATACATGAAAAAGTTTCGTTGACTGCTGAAGTGAGCTACGGAGGAGAAGCGGTTGAAGATGCTGATGAAGTAAAATTTGAAATATGGAAAGAAGGAGAAAAAGAAGAAAGTAAAATGATAGAAGCAAAACATGAAAAAGACGGCCAATATACGATTGAACACACATTTGATGAAAATGGAGTTTTTTTTGTTCAATCACACGTTACGGCGAAAAATCAGCATAATATGCCCAAAAAACAAATTGTGATTGGTGAACTACATAAAGATGGAGCTTCAACGGGCGAAAACGAAGAAACCGCAAATCATACTCATGAACATTCTCAAGGATCTGTAGACATCCAATTGGAGCTGCCGGAAAATGTAAAGGCGAATGCGGAAACATTGATTCAAACAAAAATTCAAGCAGAAAACGCTCCGTTGTTAAATGCAAATGTCCGTTATGAAATTTGGAAGGACGGTTCTGAAAAGCATGATTGGGTAGATGCTGCAGGAGACGAGAAAGGTACTTATGAAGCGAAATATACATTTTCTGATCCAGGGACTTATCAAATCCAAGTTCATGTCAACAATGATGAAGGACTACATGAGCATGTCACGAAGAAGGTAACGGTTCAAAAATAAAGAACGGATATTGTTTTTTGTAGGAAAGAATTTAAGAAGGAATTGTTGCATAATTTAGTCTCTAAAAAAGGTGCATAAATATGGAGAAGAAGAACGGAGGAAAGATTCAATTAAGTCCCCCCCAATTGCTTGTTGTTGTGTTTCTATTCTCAATTGTCATTGGAACATTTTTTTTAAAGCTGCCATTTTCGACAAAGGAACCGATAAGCTGGATTGATGCTCTTTTTACAGCCACCAGTGCAATGACAGTCACCGGTCTCGTTACCGTTGATCCAGGCACAGTTTTTACACCATTTGGCCAGCTTGTGATTGCTTTTCTTATACAGATAGGCGGTTTAGGGATCATGTCCTTTGCAGTGCTAATTATTATGGTGCTTGGGAAAAAAATCGGCATAAAAGAGCGTATTCTTATACAGCATCAATTGAACCAAACGTCAATTGGCGGAGTAATAAGGCTTGTAAAATATTTGTTTATTTTTTCATTTTTGATTGAATTTGTTGCGATGCTTATTCTATCGATAAAATGGGTTCCGCAATTTGGCTGGGAAAAAGGATTATTTTACAGCTTTTTTCATGCCATTTCTGCTTATAACAATGCTGGATTTGCCTTATGGAAGGATAACTTAATGCAATTTGTTGGGGATCCGGTGGTCATTTTAGTAATATCGTTTTTATTTATTTTAGGAGGTATCGGTTTTCCAGTATTAGTGGACATTTGGACAAAAAAAACTTTTAAAAAATTATCTTTGCACACGAAGATCATGATCATCGGAACGCTCATTGTCAACGTGGCAGCGACAGTATTTATTTTATTAATTGAATTTCACAATCCGAAAACATTGGAGCCTTTGACATGGGGAGAAAAAATTTTAGCCGCCTATTTTCAGGCGGTGTCACCTCGTACAGCAGGATTTAACTCGATCGACATAGGCGCCATGGAAGATTCGTCGTTATTTTTCATTTCTCTCCTCATGTTCATTGGAGCCGGAAGCGCCTCTACGGGCGGGGGAATTAAATTATCGACAGCGATTGTGATCATTTTTTCCGTTCTCGCTTTTTTAAAAGGGAGGACAGAAATTAATTTGTTGAAGCGTTCGATTGGAGCAAGCACTGTTATAAGGGCTCTGGCAGTTACAATGTCAAGTATCGTATTTATTATTGCAGCTGTTTTAATTTTAAATATTACGGAAAGACAGCCGTTTTTGCATATCTTATTTGAAGTTGTTTCCGCCTTCGGAACGACAGGTTTATCGGCAGGAATAACCGGTTCATTGACGTTTATCGGAAAAATCATCATTATTTTTATGATGTTCTTAGGAAAGGTCGGCTCTCTCACGTTGCTTTTTATATTATCGTCAAAAGAACAACAAAAGATTCGTTACCCAAGCGAAGATGTTCTTACAGGATGACAAAGAGTGTTTGTGCAAGCTTTACAGAAATAGATATTCCTTGATGGAATATTATAGATACAATCGAGGGAGTATTTGAAAACTACAGAGTTTTGAGGGAGCTCATAAAACTAGAGGCTAAAATTTAAAATGAGGAATTGATTCAAAAGCTTCTTTTTAAATTTAGAACGTTCTATGTTACATGAAATAGGTTAATCGTTTTAAGCCAGAAGAGACGAATGACAAAGAATGTTAAACAAATGATTGTGGATACGGAAATTATTTCCGTTTACGAATGAATTAAGATTGGTCCATTGCATCTCACTCTAACATCATGATCTTATAAACCAAAATAAAGCGAAAATTTAGTTAAACGAAACAAAAGTGCATAAAAGCTGAACAACCCTACTCCAATGAATTTTGAAGTAAGGTTGCTTTGGCTTTATTCATATTGCTGATTTTCAAGGTAAGAAAAAATTATCTTTTCGACCATCTCAATTTTATTGAGTTAACAATTTTTCTAAGTCGTCCAGCATATGGTTTGCAGCAAGCACACCGCCGGCTGTGTTCCAAATAGCGTCGTCAACTTTGTAAGCTTTTCCGTTTTTAACAGCATTTAAGTTTTTCCAAAGTGGATCGTTTGTCCACTCTTTTTCTGCTTGCAAAGCTTCTTTGTCTCCTTGCGGTGCATAGGTGAAATAGAAGATGATGTCACCGTCCATTTCCGGAATTTGTTCTTTTCCGACTTCAACTGCCAAATCTCCTAATTTATTTGCATCTGTAAACAATTTTTCTTGCTGAGCAGGACGTTTAAATCCAATTTGATCGAAAATCACACCAGAAAATGAATCTTTCCAATATATTCTCGTTACACCAGCCATGAAACGAACAACTGAAACTTCTTGATTCACTTGATCTCCTAATTTTTGTTTTACTTCTTCTACATGATTATTAAAATCATCTAATACTTTTTGTCCTTCTTCTTCACGATCGATGGCTTTTGCATATAGCTTAAAGTTTTCCTGCCAGTCGCCTCTTAATGTTTCCGAAAAAACTGTTGGCGCTATTTGATTGAGCTTGTCGTAGATTGCTTCTTGGCGAAGCTTATTGCCTATAATCAAGTCAGGCTGAAGAGCTGCAATTTTTTCAACATTGACTTCACTTTCTGTACCAACGACTTCAACGTCTTTCATTTCATCTTTAATATGATCGTACCAAGGATCGCCAAGCCAAGATTGAACGGCTCCGACTGGTTTTAATCCCATTGCTAAAAGCGCTTCGGTTCCTTCATTCGTTAATACGACGACACGTTCAGGTTTTTTTGGAATTTCAGCTGTTCCCATTGCATGCTCAACTTTGTATGATTGACTTTCAGTTGAGCTTTCTTTCTTTTCTTTTGAAGCTTCTTTACTGTCCCCGTTGCCGCAAGCAGCAATTACTGCCAGCATGAGTATGGCAACGATGGAAAATAATAATTTTGATATTTTTTTCATTATGTAACCCCCTAAAATGTAGTTGAAAATGATTTTCAATTCCTTAATAATAGTAATCAGTGAGAAATTAAAAGTCAATAATTAATTGAAAATGATTTTCACATTCAAAATGATTTGGTACAATTGGATCAGAAGTTCGACTTGTTAGGAGAGACGTGAAGTTGTCATTATCTAGTAATCGTAAAGCAATCTTACTTTTTCTTTCCTTTTTGCTTCTATTATTCAGCATGTGTGCAAGTATTGTATATGGATATACGGATACAAGCTGGAAGATGGCATGGGATGCTTTTTTTCATTTTAATGGTTCCAATGAACATATTATTATACAAAATGTTCGACTTCCTCGGTCCGTCATAGCGAGTGTAGTCGGCGCTTGTCTTGCTTTATCCGGTGCATTGATGCAAGCTATTACGAAAAATCCTCTTGCATCGCCAAGCGTTTTTGGCATCAATGCCGGTGCAGGATTTTTTATTGTTCTAGCTTTTTCCTTATTTTCTGTAAACAGCTTACAAGCGTTTACTTGGATTGCTTTTGCAGGCGCAGCTTTTGCTGCCATGCTTGTGTACATGATCAGCTCATTGGGCAGTGATGGATTGACGCCTGTAAAGCTTACTTTGGCAGGAGCGGCCGTTGCGGCACTTTTTTCTTCCCTTACGCAAGGTTTGTTAGTTTTAAATGAAGCAGCGTTGGATCAAGTATTATTTTGGCTTGCAGGATCTGTGCAAGGCCGAAAAATGGAGGTAATGACAGCTGTTCTTCCATATATTTTGATTGGATTAGTTATTTGTACATTTATCGCCTCTAAATTAAACGTCTTAGTAATGGGAGAAGAAGTGGCGAAAAGTTTAGGACTAAAAGTAGGAACAGTGAAGTTTTTTGCAGCCTGTGCTGTCATATTTTTTGCGGGCGGTGCAGTTGCAGCGGCTGGTCCTATTGCATTCATCGGCGTAGTCGTGCCCCATATTGCAAAGTATGTGGCCGGAAATGATTACAGATGGATTTTGCCGTTCTGTGCAGTATTTGGTGGGATTTTGCTAGTTGCAGCAGATATTGGCGCCCGTTTCATTGTCATGCCTGAAGAAGTCCCTGTAGGGGTCATGACGGCGATAATTGGAACCCCATTTTTTGTTTATATTGCAAGGAAGGGGGTTCGTGCATCATGAAAAAATATGTTTCGCTTCGGATCGGAAATGTCATTTCATTTTTAATTGATAAAAAGGCCTTTTTCCTTTCGTTCGTTTTCTTTCTTGCGGCGTTTTTCGTAATCCTTGTCAGTGCAAGTGTAGGCGAAGTGATGATCAGCCCTGTCCAAGTTTTTCAAACAATTTTTGGAATAGGGGATGGAACGAACGAGCTTGTTATTAAACAATTTAGGCTTCCGAGAATTCTTATTTCCCTTTTGGTCGGCATGTGTTTGGCTGTTGCGGGCGGAATTTTGCAAAATTTAGTTCGGAACCCTTTAGCATCCCCTGACATTATCGGAATTACCGGCGGTGCTTCGGCAGCGGTTGTACTATTTTTAATGCTGTTTTCCGATAAGAATCATTCTTTAACTGTAAGCATTCATTGGATGCCTTTGGCAGCTTTCATAGGAGCAGCCGTTACAGGCATTTGTGTTTATTTATTGTCGTGGAAAAACGGTGTGACTGCCATCAGGCTTGTGTTGGTCGGCATTGGAATCTCCTTTTTAACTAAAGCATTAACGACTTTGTTAATGATAAAAGGGCCTATTTACCAAGCATCCCAAGCAAATATTTGGATAACCGGCTCAGTTTATGCAGCAAACTGGTCTCAAGTAAAGATTTTGTTTCCAGCAACTATCATTCTTCTCTTGATAACGGTTGTTACTGTAAGAACGATCAATATTCAAAGTTTTGGTGATGAGATCGCAATCGGGATGGGAAACCGGGTACAATTAACCCGCTTTTTCCTCTTATTTCTAGGAACCGCTTTGACTGCTGTTGCTGTCGCTTTTGGAGGAGGGATAGGGTTTGTAGGTCTTATTGCTCCTCACATTGCAAGAAAGCTTGTCGGTTCAAGCTTTGGTTTGATGCTGCCGATTTCAGCCTTAGTCGGGGCACTCATTGTTATGCTTTCTGATTTATTGGGAAAAACAATCTTTTTGCCGCATGAAATTCCAGCTGGTGTGTTTACTTCAGCGATCGGGGCTCCTTATTTTATTTACTTGTTAATGAAGCACAGAAATATTTAGGAGGTGATGGCATGCATAGATTGTATACTCATGAGTTAACTTTTGCTTATGGACAGAATATGATTATTGAAGATCTTAATCTTACTATTCCAACGGGAGAAATTACTGTATTAATTGGAAGCAACGGTTGTGGAAAGTCGACCTTATTAAAATCTTTGGCAAGAATTTTAAAGCCAGCAGGCGGTTCAGTACTCTTGGAAGGAAAGGACATTGCCGAGCTACCGACAAAGGAAGTGGCAAAAAAACTGGCTATACTTCCGCAAGGGCCTGAAGCCCCAGAAGGATTAACTGTTTTGCAGCTTGTTAAACAAGGACGGTATCCTTATCAAAATTGGCTGAACCAATGGTCCAAGGAAGATGAAGAATTAGTTTTTCGAGCGCTTGAAGCAACTAGAATGAGTGAATTGGCAGAACGAACAGTGGACTCTTTATCAGGAGGACAAAAACAGCGTGCATGGATCGCCATGACTTTGGCGCAAAATACAGATATTATTCTTTTCGACGAGCCAACAACTTATTTAGATATAACACATCAAATTGAAATACTCGATTTATTATTTGAATTGAATATGAAAGAGAAAAGAACAATCATCATGGTTCTTCACGATTTAAATTTAGCCTGTCGTTATGCTCATCATATCGTCGTATTAAAGGATAAAAACATTTATAAACAAGGAAAACCGGAAGATGTAATGAATGTACAACTGGTCAAAGATGTTTTTGAAATGGATTGCAAAATTATTCGCGATCCGATTTTTGGAACACCGCTATGTATTCCGTTCGGAAAAGGGAGAAATATTAATAAAGTAGGGATGCAGGCATGGGAAAGTTGACGTTCGATGAAATAAAGGTGCTGTCAAAATTTCGATATTCAGAAGCAAAACGTGCAACCGATTCATCAATTGACATGGAGGAACTGCTAAAACCGGAAAAACTGCAGCTGTTTTTAAAAAATATTCAGCCTAAATTTAATGCACCTCTTTATGTAGCCGGGTCAATGTTTATTAAAAGATATGCTTTTTTAGCCGCTTTAGCTCTTTATACCATGACAATGTTTGATAAAGCTTTAAAAGTGGATATAAAAAATCTTGTCCTGATCACTGATGACGAAGATCCGCTTTGGCTGCCGGGCTTTTATTTCAAATCGAACGAAGTCACAATCGCTCCCCAAGAAAGAAAAAAATGGCGGGATGAAATGTTAACCTTATTATTTAAAGAAAACATCACACGTCTTTTACAGGTTGTCTCAATAGAGGCAAAAATTTCAAAATGGATTCTTTGGGAAAATGTTGCGATCTATATATTTTGGATGTATGAAACATTGCTCAATGAAAAGCAGCATGAAGATAAACATGAAAAAATAAAAGAAGATTTTATTTATTGCGTGAAGGAAGCAAAAGGTGAATTGTTTGGGGATTTTAATCGGAACCCATTAAAAAAATTTTTTGGTCCTAAGACATATTCTGATCAATATGATGATTATATTCGAAAAAGAAAAACATGCTGCCTGTTTTATTTGACAGACGATGAAGGGAAAAAATGCAGAACATGCCCGAATGTTAGTGAATGTATAATAAAAAAGTAATTGGAGAGATTAAACATGGATAACCAGTTTCAAGCTCAGGTTGATGCGCTTGTTGAAAAGTATACCGAACTCTTGCTTGGAAAATCGTCTCCTGAATTAAAAGAAAAAGTGAAAATTTGGGTGTTGTATACGTACATGGCAAAATCGATGCCGCCGCTAGTGAAACATTGGAATGAAAAATTTCCAGAAGCAAAAGAACAAATGAAAGCTATTATTAATGAAATAAAAGAATTAAATGAACAGCATAGAAATAATAGAAAACGTTGATCTAAATTTGAAGTTGTCCTCCTTATAAGCAGCAGGGGGATTTTTTATGCGGACAGAATAGTATCATTCAAAATAACTTTAAGGTTTCATAGCATTGACGTTGGACGAAACAATGGAATGCTGATAAAGGTTAAAAATTTTTTGTGCTAAAGCAAAATGCTTCTTACTTTAAAAATAGCAGATAAATAGTGATCATATAGAACGGAATGAGCATTCGATCGCCTATTCAGTAATCGATTGGGAATAACATTTCAACCCGTAAAGAAATAAAACCTTACTCCGCTTGTTTACCGGAATAAGGCTGCTTTAACTCTTTATTTGTTGTCTGCTCGAATGGGGTCAGACACTTTTAAGTTCATTTTTATTGAATGTTTTGATTGTAAGGAGATTGCTGCTGCAAATAATTAGCATATTGCTGATAGCTTTGTTGTATTTTTTGATTGTCGCACGCCTCAAGGGAATACCATCCATTTTTAAACATGACATTAAATAACTGCCGCTGGCATTTTTGCGTTTCGTCGCAAATCATTTGAATATTTTCGTATAAAACGGTGTGGCTAAGCTCATTCAAAGCTGTACTATAACCTTGTGTCATATATTTTTCAGTTGCAAGCAAATCATTTATAAAGTCGCGGTCGTTCATTTGCGGGCTTTTTTGAACTGTTGTTTCCGGATTGCTGATTTTCCTGTTGTTTGATTGCTCGGCTTGCATAATAAATCTCCTTTCTACTGCATTTGTGGATTGCCATTTAATTGATTTAATATCTGCTGATAGTGGCGATGATGCATTTCTCCTACCTTTTCCAACTCAGCTTTAATTTCAGGAATTTGGCATTGTGAAGCAAAAAAATGTGCTTTTTTCATCGCAATTAAATTCCATGACATCATATCTGTTAAATATAGTTGATCTTTTACAGAAATAATTTGCGGCGGTTCGTTATAAACTTGATTTTGCTGCATATTTTGCATATTGGTTGGCATTTGATTCATCATAAAAGCCCCCTTTTTCAAAAATGTACAAATTTAATATCCCACAATTTTTAAAGAGTTATGCAAAAATTTTTTAACAAGAATATTGAACAAAAATTTAAAATATTTTATACTTTAGTAAAACAGACAAAAATGAATGAATGTTCATTCAAATGAAAGGGGATTTGAAATTGTGCGTCAAATAAAAAAAGCTGCAGTACTCGGATCAGGAGTGATGGGATCCCAAATTGCAGCACATTTAGCGAATGTCGGGATTCATGTATTACTCCTGGATATTGTACCGACAGAACTAACGGCAGAAGAAAAACAGCAAGGATTGACGCTGAAAGATCCAATCGTTCGAAATCGTTATGCTCAAAAGGCTGTGCAAAGACTGCAGAAGCAGACTCCTGCTCCATTGACTGCAAAAGAAAATATAGAGCGAATTGAGATCGGGAATTTTGATGATGACATTGAGAAAATTGCTGAAGCTGATTGGGTGATTGAAGCAGTTGTGGAAAGGCTCGATATTAAACAGAAAGTTTTTGAAAAAGTGGACAAATGGCGGCGGCCAGGCAGCATTATCAGCACAAACACGTCTGGAGTTTCCGTTCATTCGATGTCAGAAAACCGCTCAGAAGATTTCCGTAAACATTTTTTAGGCACTCACTTTTTTAACCCGCCACGCTATTTGAAGCTGCTCGAAATTATTCCAACAAAAGATACTGACGAACAAGTTGTAGCATTTATGAAGAGATTTGGTGAAGATGTTCTTGGCAAAGGGGTTGTTTGCGCAAAGGATACACCGAATTTCATTGCCAACCGCATTGGAACATATGGTTTTCTTGTAACCGTACGTGAAATGCTGAAAGGGAATTATTCTGTCGGAGAAGTTGATTCCGTGACAGGACCTTTGATCGGCAGACCAAAAAGCGCCACATTTCACACACTTGATGTAGTCGGTTTAGACACGTTTTTTCATGTCGTAAACAACGTATATGAAAGAGTAGATGGCGAAGAAAAAGAAATTTTTCGTGTCCCGGATTTTATGAAGAAAATGCATGAAAACGGCTGGATTGGATCAAAAGCCGGGCAAGGATTCTACAAAAAAACGGGCAAAGAAATTTTGGAATTGAATGTAAATACGATGGAATATGAAAATAGAAAAAAACTGCGTGCCGATTCTATCGAAATAGCGAGACGTGAAAAAGGCACCGGGGAGAAGTTAAAAGCAGTTGTTTATTCGAACGACCGTGCAGGCACTCTTATTTGGAAAATTCTTATTCCAACGCTCCTTTATTCCGCAGAACAGCTGGGCAGCATTGCCGAAACGATCGTTGACATTGACCAAGCGATGAAGTGGGGATTTGGCTGGGAGCTTGGACCGTTTGAAATGTGGGATGCAATCGGGATAAAACGATCGGTTGAAATCATTGAACAGCAGGGCGGAACAGTGCCAGCATGGGTCAAGCAAATGCTGAAGGATGGAAATGAAACGTTTTATAAACAAAGCGAAGGCGCTACTTATTTTTATCATCGGGGCGAGTACAGACTGCTGCAAACAAATATGAAACAAATTCATGTGCAATCGTTGAAAAATGAAAAATCAATCATTAAAGAAAATAACGGGGCAAGCTTAATCGATATCGGCGATGATATCGCACTGCTCGAGTTTCATTCGAAAAACAATGCGATCGGCTATGATATTGTGCAAATGATCGATTTTGCCATCGACGAAGTTGATAAAAATTATAAAGGGCTAGTCATCGGCAATGAAGGAAAACACTTTTGTGTAGGCGCAAACCTTGCGTTTATGTTAATGGAGGCGCAGGATGAAAATTATTTTGAAATTGAGCTGATGATAAGAAAGTTCCAGCAAGCGATGATGAAAATTAAATATAGTCCGAAGCCGGTTGTAGCGGCCCCTTTTCATATGACATTGGGAGGCGGCGCGGAAGTATGTTTGCCTGCCTCAAGCATTCAAGCAGCTATGGAAACTTACATTGGCCTAGTTGAAACAGGTGTTGGACTGATCCCGGGCGGGGGAGGAAACAAAGAACTGTATATAAAAATTCTTGACCAAATCGGCCATGATATTGAAATTGATCTGCAAAAGGTCGCAAATAAAACATTTGAAACGATCGCCATGGCTAAGGTGTCCAAATCCGCACAGGAAGCGCAGCAAAACGGGTTTCTTCAACCGACAGACGCCATAACCATCAATAAAGATCACCTGCTGTATGATGCGAAGCAAAAAGCGTTGTTTTTATATGAAAGCGGATACCGTCCCCCTGTCCGCAAAAAAATTCCGGTAGTTGGCGAGACCGGATATGCCGCCATGATATTAGGGGCACAAAATCTTTATTTATCGGGATACGCTTCGGAGCACGATGTAAAGATTGCTAAAAAATTAGCCTATGTGATTGCGGGAGGCAAGCTTCCATACAGGACAAAGGTAGATGAACAATATTTGCTCGATTTGGAACGGGAAGCATTTTTAAGTTTAATAGGTGAACCGAAAACACAAGCCAGGATGCAGCACATGCTGTTAAAAGGAAAACCGCTGCGCAACTGACAGAAAGGAGTTAGAAAAATGAGGGAAGCTGTCATTGTCACTGGTGCTAGGACACCGGTTGGAAAAGCAAAAAAAGGGGCATTAGCCAACATACGACCGGATGATTTAGGAGCATTAGTAGTAAAGGAAACATTGAAGCGGGCCGGAAACTATGACGGACATATTGATGATGTCATTATTGGTTGTGCTATGCCTGAGGCAGAACAAGGCTTAAACATTGCAAGAAATATCGCGGCGCTGGCAGGGCTCCCCTATACAGTGCCGGGAATAACCATTAACAGGTTTTGTTCTTCAGGGCTGCAGGCTATTGCTTATGCAGCTGAACGGATCATGCTTGGGCATGCGGAAGTCATTATCGCAGGAGGAACAGAATCAATGAGTCTTGTTCCAATGACTGGAAATGTATTTCGGCCAAATGCAAAGCTTGCCGAGGAAGCGCCTGAATATTACATGAGCATGGGACATACAGCCGAGCAGGTCGCACAAAAATACAATATCAGTCGAGAGGAACAAGATGAATTTGCTGTGCGGAGCCACCAAAAAGCAGCATTAGCAATTCAAAACGAAGCATTTGCTGAAGAAATCGTTCCTGTAGAAACCACGATCCGAACAGTTGATGCTAATAACAAGCTGCAGGAGAAAAAGACAATATTTCGCCAAGATGAAGGGGTTCGACCAGAAACAACAAAAGAGGTTCTTTCATCTTTAAAACCGGTATTTGCAGTAAACGGATCTGTAACGGCGGGAAATTCTTCGCAAATGAGCGACGGAGCGGCTGCCGTTATGGTAATGGATCGAAAAAAAGCGGAAGAGCTTCAGCTAAAGCCGCTGGCCAAATTCCGTTCTTTTGCTGTAGGAGGAGTGCCGCCTGAAGTGATGGGAATAGGCCCTGTCGTTGCGGTGCCAAAAGCGCTTGAATTAGCGGGTCTTGAACTTTCAGATATTGGACTCATTGAATTAAACGAAGCATTTGCTTCACAAGCGATTCAAGTAATTAGAGAACTCAAATTAGACGAAGAGAAAGTAAACGTAAACGGAGGTGCCATAGCTCTTGGACATCCTCTTGGATGTACAGGTGCAAAATTGACATTAACTCTTATCCACGAAATGAGAAGAAGAAATGAACAATTTGGATTGGTGACGATGTGTATCGGCGGCGGAATGGGTGCAGCGGGAGTTTTCGAGCTTCTATAAAAAACCAAAAGGTTAGGTTTTCTAAACATGATGGAAAATGACATGGAGTCTTCGAACTTATTTATGAATCCAAAAGGGGGAATATTGGATGGTAAACAAAACAGAGGCCTATATAAAGGGCGGAAGCTTCATCATGGAAGAAATTCCTTTTGATCGAATCTTCACGCCGGAAGATTGTACTGAAGAACATAAAATAATTGCGAAAACAGCTGAAGATTTTGTCCTGAACGAGGTTGTTCCTTTTATTGACCGTCTTGAAAACCATGAATTTGATATTTCGGTGAAATTGCTGAAGCAAGCTGGCGAACTTGGTCTGCTCGCCGCAGATATTCCAGAAGAATATTCCGGACTAGGTCTTGATAAAGTAAGCTCTGCTCTTATTGCAGAACAATTTTCCCGCGCAGGGGGCTTCTCAATTACATTTGGAGCCCATGTAGGCATTGGCTCGCTTCCAATTGTATTGTTTGGAAATGAAGAACAGAAGAAAAAATATTTGCCCAGCCTTGCAGTCGGTGAAAAAATCGCTGCATATGCATTAACGGAACCAGGATCAGGATCAGATGCTCTTGGTGCAAAAACTACAGCGAAGCTAAATGAGGCAGGAACACATTATATTTTAAACGGAGAAAAACAATGGATCACAAATTCAGCTTTTGCAGATGTTTTTATCGTGTATGCAAAGGTGGACGGCGAACATTTCACAGCATTTATTGTTGAAAGAGATTTTCCGGGTGTTTCAACAGGTCCTGAGGAAAAGAAAATGGGGATCAAAAGCTCTTCAACAAGGACATTGATCTTAGACAACGTTTTAGTGCCAAAAGAAAATGTTTTAGGGGAAATCGGCAAAGGGCATAAAATTGCCTTCAATATTTTAAATATCGGACGATACAAATTAGCCGTCGGAGCAATCGGAGCCAGCAAGCGCATCATCGAATTGTCGGTCAAATATGCGGTGCAAAGGAAACAATTTGGACGGCCGATAGCCCAATTTCCGTTAATCCAAGAAAAGTTGGCCAATATGGCGCTGAAGCTTTATGCAATGGAAAGCTCAGTCTATCGAACGGTTGGATTGTTTGATGACCGGATGAGTTATTTAACACCTGAAGAGCAAAAGGATGGAAATGCTGTTGCCCAATCGATTGCTGAATATGCGATCGAATGCTCATTAAACAAAGTATTCGGTTCTGAAACGCTTGATTATATAGCGGATGAAGGAGTTCAAATTCATGGCGGATACGGATACATGGCGGAATATGAAGTGGAAAGGGCCTATCGCGACTCCAGAATTAACCGCATTTTTGAAGGAACGAATGAAATCAACCGCTTGCTTGTTCCGGGAATGTTTTTGAAAAAAGCAATGAAAGGGGAGCTTCCTCTTCTTCAAAAAGCACAAAGCCTTCAAAAAGAACTGTTGACATGGATGCCGGAAGAAATCGGCGATGGCGTATTGGAGCAAGAAAAATATTTGTTGAAACAAGCGAAAAGAGTGACGCTTTTGCTGGCAGGTGCTGCAGCTCAAAAATTTGGCCAATCCTTGCAGCAGGAACAAGAGATTCTTGCAAATATCGCGGATGCGGTAAATAACGTTTATGCGATGGAATCCGCTATTTTGCGCACAGAAAAGGCCATTGTGAACTCAGGAGAAGAAAAGAATAAACAGAAGCTCCTTTATACACAAGTGTTTGTGCAAGAAGCGTTTCAGGAATTAGAGGCGAATGCAAAAGAAACGATTGTTGCGATCGAGGAAGGAGATGACTTGCGGATTCTTCTCTCTGCTTTAAAAAAATTGATGCGACAAATCCCTGTAAATGTCATTAAGAAAAAACGCCAAATTGCAGCTAGAGTGATTGAAGAGGAAAAATATATAGTATAGCTGCGGGACTTAGGGGTGTCTAATAAGTCGTTTTTACGGCTAATTGACACCCCCTTTAATGTTTTAGAAACGTTGATATATTGGTGTTTATAATTTTTTGTTTTCAATGGGGATTTGAAAAATTTATTGATCAAGTTATTATGTTTGTCCAATTCGGATATGATAAAATATTATTGGTGTTGTATGAAGGAGGTGAGAAGGAATGGCTTTAACAATGTACTGGTATCCGAAGTGCGGAACTTGCAGAAAAGCGAAAAAATGGCTGGAAGATCACGGAATTGATTTTCGTGAAATACATATCGTGGAAAATCCTCCTTCTAAAGAAGAGTTAAAATCCTTTTATGAAAAGAGCGGATTGGAGTTAAAAAAGTTTTTTAACACGAGCGGTCAAAAATATCGTCAATTAGGTTTAAAAGAAAAAGTAAAAACAGCAACAGATGAGGAGCTCTTTGATTTGCTCGCATCAGACGGTATGCTCATTAAGCGGCCGATTGTTACCGATGGGGAAAAGGTGACCGTTGGCTTTAAAGAAGAGGAATTTGAGAAGATTTGGGGAAATTAAATTTAGAAAAGATTCTATTTAAATAGAATTCTCATATAAAAATGATAATTGGAGGGAATGACATTGAATACACCAAAAGAATTGCGTTATTCTGAAGAGCATGAATGGGTAAAGGTGGAAGGTGACAAAGTAAGAATTGGAATCACTGATTTTGCGCAGTCTGAACTCGGTGACATCGTATTTGTTGAACTTCCAGAAGTTGGAGATGGAATAGTCGCTGACGAACCTTTCGGTAGCGTTGAATCAGTGAAAACAGTTTCTGAGCTTTATGCCCCTATCAGCGGAAAAGTTGTTGAAGTGAATGAGGAATTGGATGACAATCCTGAATATGTAAATGAATCTCCTTATGAAAAGGCTTGGATGATTGTTGTTGAACCAAATGACATTCAAGATGTTGAAAAATTAATGACAGCTGAAGAATATGAAGAAATGGTAAAAGAAGACTAATATGAAACCCCCGTCTCCCTTTGAGAAGGGGGTTTCCTTTTCTTGTGCGCCCGGCATGGGTGTAATCTATAGGGTGAAAGTCCAGAGCTGCGAAGGCAGAAGTAGAGGTTAGCTCAACGAAAGGGTGTCCGTGGTGACGCGGAATCTGAAGGAAGCGAGCGGCAAACTTTAAGGTCTCTCGGAACACGAACTTCATATGAGGCTAGGTATCACTGGGTGAGTTTGCAAGACAAAACAAAGCCCTTTCTGCCGAAGGTGATACAGAGTAAATGAAGCAGATGGATGGAAGGAAAGATTACACTCTTACCCGGGGAGGTCTGGCTGGCACGCCAAGTAACCTTGGTAACCTATCTAGTGATAGATAGCTGAACAGTCAGAAGTCAGCAGAGGTCATAGTATTAGTTGGTCTAGAACAACTAAGAAGGACCGAACAATTAAGAGAGAATAGCCCTTGGCATTCAGTGAGTCATGATGAACACAGAAAACGTAGTACCTCACTTGAGGGAGGAAGCGGTGAATCCCGTGGGAGATCTCTTGGAGGGTGGAGTGACCACTGGCATAAAGAGAACAGCTATTCACGGAAGTTATAAAGACTTGCGTCAATTATCTTAATGGAACCGCCGTATACGGAACCGTACGTACGGTGGTGTGAGAGGACGGGAGTTAATCGCTCTCTCCTACTCGATTATAAATGGAAAAGTGCGGACAATCAAAGTGTTTTGTGTGAAGGAATCAACCACTTCATTTAGAATAAGTATATATCAAAAAGCATCTATAAGCAGGTGATAACAATGGCACTGATAGAAATTGAGAAAGTTATCATTGTTGAAGGAAAGTCTGATAAGAAAAAAGTAGAGAAAATTATTAATGAACCTGCTGAGATTATTTGTACAAATGGCACGTTAAGTTTGTCCAAGCTCGATGAATTGGCGGAAAGCTTATTTTTCAAGGATGTTTATATTTTAGTCGATGCGGATGAAGCAGGAGAAAAATTGAGAAAACAAATTAAGCGGGAGCTTCCGGAAGCCAACCATCTATATATAGACAAAATGTACCGTCAAGTTGCATCCGCACCTGAACAGCATATTGCCGCCGTTTTGCTGAGAGCAAATATTGATGTACATGCAAGATATTTATCATAAATGTGGAGTGTGTTCAATGATTGAAATAACAAAAGAGCAATTAGATACGATTAGCGATGAAGAGCAAACCATTATATTTTTATATACACCTTTTTGCGGGACGTGTAAATTAGCTAAAAGCATGCTGGAAATTGTAGAAAAAATCATTCCTTCCATAAACATATATACGAAAGATTTGAATTATATCCCTGAATTTGCTGAAAAATGGAAAATTGAAAGTGTTCCATGTTTATTGATCTTTAAAAAAGGACAAATTGCCGAAAAAATATATGCGTTTCATTCTATTGACTATTTATATCAAAAGTTAAAAAGTTTTTCTACCATATAATTATATTTCCTGAGAAATATGTCAGTTTTTTTTAGAAAGCGTCGACAACTCCCAGCAGGAAGAAGGAAAGCTAGAAAGAATGAGTAAAATAAAATATTTGCTGGAGGGTTGTCAATGTTTGATTTTTTATTAGAAAAGGCAAATGATCATCATTTTTTAAAGCCTTTATTTCCGGCACGTCCTATGTTTATTGCTTTTGAGTTTGGCCCAAGCATTTATTGTTATCAATTGGATTTGGAAGGATTAAGACGAGTTGATGGAAATATCGAATCCATTGATGTAAAAATTATAGGAAATGAAGAGCAAATGGAAGAGCTCATTACAGGCCAGCTAAAGCTCCAACAACTAATGAAATTGAAAGCAGTAAAAGTTGAGGGGAGATTTCGGGATATTTTAAGATTAGAATCTGTCTTGTCTTTATTGGTCTAACAGGTTAAAATAGAGTAAATATATCGGAAAAGAATATATTGACACAATGTTTGTTGAATGGTACAATCTCTCCCAGTTAGTTTGTATTGTTTAAAATAATGTTTTAATAGAAAAATAGCGGGTGCACATGTACAATAAAGCTTTGTCTACAATTGCGTTGAAAAAAAGGAAGGTCAATTGAATGTAATCGTGCCTTTCTGCAGCTGTGCAGGAAGGCTTTTAGTATTAAACCGAAGCTGCTGCATGTGTGAAAGAAGGTGTAAACATGATTTCTCTCAACGGTGTTACAAAAATTTATCATACGAATCATAGCCAAGTAAAAGCTGTCGATCAAGTTGATCTTCAAATCCAGAGCGGAGAAATTTTTGGGATCATCGGATACAGCGGTGCTGGGAAGAGTACATTAATACGCTTGTTAAATGGTCTTGAAAAGCCGACAAATGGGACAGTTGAAGTGGCGGGAAAAAGAATAGACCAAATTAAAGGAAAAGAACTGAGATCCGCCAGAAAAGAGATAAGTATGATCTTTCAGCATTTTAATCTATTGTGGTCAAGAACAGTGCGGGAGAACATCGCTTTTCCATTAGAAATTGCTGGCATGAAGAAAAGCGATCGGCTCAAAAGAGTTGATGAACTTATTAAACTAGTAGGTTTAGAAGGAAAAGAAGATGCATATCCCTCGCAATTGAGCGGAGGACAAAAACAGAGAGTTGGCATTGCAAGAGCTCTTGCGAACAATCCGAAAGTTCTTTTGTGCGATGAGGCGACTTCTGCTTTAGATCCTCAAACGACTGATTCCATCCTAGATTTGCTTGTAGATATTAACAAGCGATTAGGTTTAACGATTGTTTTGATCACCCATGAAATGCATGTAATTCGAAAAATTTGTCATAGAGTGGCTGTGATGGAAAACGGGAAGATTGTTGAACATGGTGATGTGTTGACGGTTTTCCGAAATCCGAAGGCTAACATTACAAAACGATTTGTTAAACAAGTTACAGAACCTGATGAAACAATGGAAACGATTGATTACCTGCTTGAAAAGTACAAGCATGGAAAGGTTGTCAAACTTACCTTTGTAGGAGACAGAGCGGAGCAGCCTATGATTTCAAAAATTATTAAAGAGTTCGATGTAGAGGTTAATATTTTGCAAGGGAAAATTTCACAAACTCAAAGTGGATCCTACGGAACGTTAATCATCCATTTTGATGGAGATGAAACTACAGTTGAACAAGCCATTGAATTTATTCGCAATCAACAAGTGGAGCTGGAGGTGATTGCGAATGTTTGAGACATTGTTGCCAAATGTAAAATGGGACAAAGTCATTGATGCAACTTATGAAACGGTTTATATGACAGCTGTTTCTGTATTTGCTACATTTTTTCTCGGAATTATATTAGGCCTTTTATTGTTTTTAACGTCAAAGGGGAACATGTGGGAAAATCGGTTTATCCACTCCTTTGTTGCAGCAGTTGTCAATGTATTCCGTTCAATTCCCTTCATTATTTTGATCATTTTGCTGCTTCCTTTTACAAAAGCAATCGTTGGTACCATTTTAGGTGCTAATGCTGCACTTCCTGCACTCATCATTGGTGCTGCCCCTTTTTATGGAAGGATGGTGGAAATTGCACTGAGGGAAGTTGACAAGGGGGTGATTGAAGCTGCAAAATCGATGGGAGCTACAATGAGCACAATTATTTTCAAAGTACTGCTTCCAGAATCGATGCCTGCTTTAGTTTCAGGAATAACTGTCACAGCAATTGCGTTGGTAGGTTATACAGCCATGGCAGGCGCCATTGGTGCCGGTGGTCTTGGAAACCTTGCCTATTTAGAAGGATTTCAGCGTAATCATAGTGATGTAACATTTGTTGCGACTGTACTCATATTGATTATTGTATTTATCATCCAATTGATCGGCGATATGATTACAAGAGCAATTGATAAGCGTTAAACGAAGGAGGAAAATAATATGAAAAAATGGCTTTTAGCGACTGTTTTAGGTGCGACGATGATATTTGCTTCTGCTTGCGGAGGTGGAAGTAATCAGGGAGGCAGCTCCGGCGGCTCTGACAATGAGAAAAATGAAGTAATTAAAGTTGGCGCATCTCCTGTTCCACATGCAGAAATTTTAGAGGAAGCAAAACCGCTTCTTGAGAAAAAAGGATATAAATTGGAAATTGAAGAATTCACTGATTATGTATTGCCGAATAAAGCTTTAGCGGAAAAGGATATTGATGCAAACTACTTCCAGCATATCCCTTACCTTGAAGCACAGAAACAAGAACATGGATATGATTTTGTCAATGCCGGCGGAATTCATATTGAGCCAATTGGCGTATATTCAAAAAAATATAAATCTTTAGAGGAGCTTCCGGATGGAGCTACTATTATCATGAGTAACTCAGTTGCTGACCATGGACGCATGCTGTCAATGCTGGAGGAAAAAGGTTTAATTAAGCTGAAAGATGGCATTGATAAAACGAAAGCAACAGTTGATGACATAGCTGAAAACAAAAAGAATTTGAAATTCAAAACAGACATCGAAGCGCCAATGTTGACGAAAGCTTATGAAAACAATGAAGGCGACGCTGTATTAATTAACGGGAACTTTGCTCTGGATGCAGGACTTGACCCATCAAAAGATGCCATTGCTCTTGAATCGCCAAAAGACAATCCGTATGTAAACGTCATTGCTGTCCGCAGTGAAGATAAAGACTCTGAAAAAATTAAAGCTCTTGTAGAAGTGTTGCAATCAGATGAAATTAAAGAATTTATTCAAACAAATTATCAAGGCTCCGTTATTCCTGCTGAATAATCAATTGGGAAGCTGTGCATATTTACGCGCAGCTTCTTTTTTTGGACCAAGCTGAGCTGGTATTGTTTGGACAAAATTTCATTTAAATTTAAGAAAAATCGTACGAACTTAGGTGAAATTTATACCGCCAAATAAGCAAATAGAAAGTGCTGTTCATTTCAATTAAGCGCTTCAGCAGAACATAAGAAAGGGAATGGGGCATTTACTCAACATAATTTTACAATTGCTTGCTTCAAAAAGGTTGAGCTATCAATAGCATGATCGATCAGTGTCAAATGCAAGATGAATATTGTATTTTTTCTCTCCAGCGGGAATGCAGCCGAAAGGAAATATATGAAGCAGCAGGATTTGCACCAGCTTTCGAAGAAGGACTTGTGATGAGCTTAGCGGCCGCATTTAGAACGGAATGTTTTGCATGAAAAATAAATAAAGATGTAATTTTCAGTATTTTTTAGTATTTGTAAGATTGAACCTTTAATCCTTTCTCATTGGCTTAAAATGGGTTTTAAGCTGTTTTAATCAGCGATACAGCAGGTTGCTTGCAAGCTGTAATCATTGCTAACATTAAATTGTATAAAAAATGAAAGGATTGGTTCATTATTTATTTAAACCAAGAAATGATAGACATTAAATTTACGTCTGAAATGGAAAAAGCCATGCATCAATTTCACGGAATGGGATATAACGAATATAGGAGAACACATAAGAAGCGAATGAAGGTTGAAAGAAAAAGAGAACGAAATTACCGCAGCAGCCAAATTGTAACAGCTAATCTGAAAGGGAAATTGTTTTTGTCTACGCTAAACTAAATCAGCCAGTCAGCAAAGACTGGTTTTTCTTTTTATTGAATACATACAACAAGTTTGTTTGAATGATACTAAGATGACTATATACTTTGTTCCTAAAAATTTGGTAATATGAATAATGTTGTGAGATATTAAAAGGTTGTATTCATTTTTAATTTGTTATAAAATAATAATGAGAATAAATTGAGAATGATATTAATATTTGACCTATAGATTAATGGAGGTATTGGTTATGTCAGGATCTACATTAACGATTAAAGATTTGCATGTTTCCGTAGAAGGGAAAGAAATTTTAAAAGGCGTGAACCTTGAAATAAAAGGCGGAGAAATTCATGCGATTATGGGGCCGAACGGAACAGGAAAATCAACTCTTTCCTCCGCGATCATGGGACATCCAAAATATGAAGTGACACAAGGCTCCATAACTCTCGACGGACAAGATGTGCTTGAGATGGAAGTAGATGAGCGAGCGCGTGCAGGACTTTTTCTTGCCATGCAATATCCAAGTGAGATCAGCGGAGTCACAAATGCTGATTTCTTGCGTTCAGCTATCAACGCCCGCCGAGGCGAAGGCAACGAAATTTCTTTAATGAAATTTATTCGCAAAATGGATGAAAAAATGGAATTTCTTGAAATGGATCAAGGGATGGCGCAGCGATATTTAAATGAAGGATTCTCGGGCGGTGAGAAAAAGCGGAATGAAATACTTCAATTAATGATGCTTGAGCCTAAGATTGCCATCTTGGACGAAATTGATTCAGGCTTAGATATTGATGCGTTGAAAATTGTTTCCAAAGGCATCAACGAAATGCGGAGCCCTGAGTTTGGCTGCTTGATTATTACACACTATCAACGTCTGTTAAACTATATTACACCAGATTTTGTTCATGTTATGATGCAAGGAAGAATCGTGAAATCCGGTGGAGCAGAACTAGCTCAGCGTCTTGAAGCAGAAGGATATGACTGGATTAAAAAGGAATTAGGCATCGAAGACGAAACAGTAGGGCAAGAAGCGTAAGCGTTAGGAGGATCAAAATGACTGTAGAAACGAAACTACCGTTTGACCAGAAATATATAGAAAATTTCTCCAAACAGTTAGGAGAACCGGACTGGCTGAAAGATCTTCGCTTGCTTGCTCTTGCAAAAGCTGAAGAGCTTCCATTGCCAAAGCCGGATAAAACAAAAATCGACAAATGGAATTTCTCTCAGTTTTCTAAACATGTCGTTTCCAGCAGCACTCTATCTTCTCTTGATGAGCTGCCGGAAGAAGTAAAAACGCTTATTGAGGCAGATGAAGAACATAAAAATCTCTATATACAACGTGACAATACGCCTGCTTTTTTGACAGTCTCTGAAGATTTGAAAGAAAAAGGAGTTATTTTTACTGACATTCACACGGCTGCGAAGGAACACGGAGACTTGCTTCGGCAATATTTTATGAAAGATGGAGTAAAAATTGATGAACATCGGCTGACAGCTTTGCACGCAGCCTATTTAAACGGCGGGGTCTTTGTGTATGTGCCGAAAAATGTAGAAGTGGAAAAGCCTCTTCAGGCGGTTTTTATACATGAAAACCCTGAAGCCAATTTGTTTAATCATGTGATCATCGTTGCGGATGATAATAGTTCTGTTACGTATGTCGAAAACTACATCTCGACCACCGAAACAGAGGGTGCTGTGTTTAATTTAATTACCGAAGTTATCGCCAATACTAATGCGAAAGTTTCCTACGGTGCGGTTGACAATCTGACTGAAAACATCACAACATATGTGAACCGCCGCGGGGTTGCTGGACGCGATGCAAAAATTCTTTGGGCATTAGGATTAATGAATGACGGCAATACGATTTCTGAAAACACAACAAATCTTGTCGGAGACGGTTCTATAGGCGATACAAAAACAGTTGTTGTTGGGAGAGGAAGCCAAATTCAAAACTTTACGACGAAGGTCGTTCACTTTGGCAAACATACCGAAGGCAACATTTTAAAACATGGTGTTATGAAAGACAGTGCGACGTCCATTTTTAACGGCATCGGCAAAATTGAGCACGGTGCATCGAAATCAAATGCTGAGCAGGAATCCCGCGTTTTAATGTTAAGTGAAAAGGCAAGAGGAGACGCAAATCCGATTTTGCTCATTGATGAAGATGATGTTGTCGCCGGCCATGCCGCATCTGTGGGACGTGTTGACCCGATTCAGCTCTACTATTTAATGAGCAGAGGAATTTCAAAATCGGAGGCTGAGCGATTAATTATTCATGGATTTTTAGATCCTGTTGTAAGACAAATGCCGATTGAAAGTGTAAAAAACCAATTGACAGAGGTTATTGAAAGGAAAGTTCGGTAATGGATATTAAAGAAATTCGCAAACAGTTCCCGATCCTTAGTCAAAAGGTCAACGGCCGCGATTTAGTTTATTTGGATAATGCTGCAACATCGCAAAAGCCAAATGTCGTCATTGATGCAATCACAAAATACTACCGCGAGTACAATTCAAATGTGCATCGCGGTGTTCATACACTTGGTACAAAAGCTACAGATGCCTATGAAGGTTCACGGGAAAGAGTTCGTCAATTTATTAACGCAAAATCCGTCCAGGAAATTATTTTTACACGGGGAACAACAACAGGACTAAATATGGTGGCACAGAGCTATGGAAGGGCCAATTTAAATGAAGGCGATGAAATTGTCATTACGTACATGGAGCATCATGCCAATTTAATTCCATGGCAGCAAGTTGCAAAAGAAACAGGAGCTACGTTAAAATATATACCACTAAAAGAAGACGGAACTATCTCATTAAGTGATGTTCGAAATACGATTACAGCCAATACGAAAATTGTTTCGATTGCGCTCGTATCCAATGTTCTTGGCACGATCAATCCAGTAAAAGAAATAGGCGAAATTGCTCATCAAAACGGAGCTGTTCTTGTCGTAGATGCTGCTCAAGGAGCACCACATATGAAAATTGATGTTCAAGATTTAAATTGTGATTTTCTTGCTTTCTCTGGACATAAAATGTGTGCTCCGACAGGAATCGGTGTTCTATACGGAAAAAAAGAGCTGCTCGAAAATATGGAGCCGGTTGAAACCGGCGGAGAGATGATTGATTTTGTCGGTTTATATGAATCTACATGGAAGGAGCTCCCATGGAAATTTGAAGCTGGTACACCAATTATTGCCGGAGCAGTTGGATTAGCCGCAGCAATTGACTTTTTAGAAGAAATTGGGCTTGAGAATATTTTCAATCATGAACATAGACTTGCCCAATATGCATTGGAACAATGCTCAAATATTGAAGGCATGACAATTTACGGACCGAAAGAACGGGCTGGGCTCGTTACCTTCAACCTCGAAGGCATTCATCCTCACGATGTGGCAACTGTTCTGGATGCGGAAGGTATTGCGATCCGAGCCGGGCACCATTGCGCCCAGCCATTGATGAAATGCTTAAAAGTATCAGCGACAGCACGGGCGAGCTTTTATCTATATAATACTGAAGAAGAAATTGATTTATTCATTCGCGCAATTCAAAAAACAAAGGAGTATTTCGGCAATGTCATTTGATAATCTTGACACATTGTATCGTCAAGTCATTATGGATCACTATAAAAATCCTAGAAATAAAGGCTCTCTTCAAGACAGCGTTACGGTTGACATGAACAATCCAACCTGCGGTGATAGAATTCATTTGACAATGAAAATTGAAGATGGAAAAGTCATCGATGCGAAGTTTGAAGGGGAAGGCTGCTCCATTTCGATGTCATCGGCATCCATGATGACCGAAGCGATCAAAGGACAAACGATTGAAAATGCTCTGAAGCTTTCTAAAATCTTCTCCGATATGATGCAAGGCAAGGAATACGATGATGATATTGATTTAGGAGATATTGAAGCATTGCAAGGCGTTTCAAAATTTCCAGCTCGAATCAAATGTGCAACGCTTGCCTGGAAAGCGATGGAAAAAGGTGTGCGATCTGAAGTCGAGTGATAAAATTTAAATTAGATTGGAGTGAGAAAGTATGGCGAAAAAAATGCCTGAAATAGGCGATTATAAGTATGGTTTTGTCGATAAAGACGTTTCTATTTACCGAGCAGAACGCGGATTGACAAGAGAAATTGTTGAACAAATTTCGAAAATGAAAAATGAGCCTGAGTGGATGCTGCAATTCCGCTTGAAAGCTTTAGATCATTTTTATAAAATGCCAATGCCTCAATGGGGCGGCGATTTGTCTGCTTTAGATTTCGATGAAATTACTTATTACGTAAAACCTTCTGAACACTCAGGACGTTCTTGGGATGAAGTTCCAGAAGAAATTAAACGTACTTTTGATAAGCTCGGAATTCCTGAAGCGGAACAAAAATATTTAGCAGGTGTTTCTGCCCAATACGAATCAGAAGTTGTGTATCACAATATGAAAGAAGACCTTGAAAAAATGGGCATCATTTTTAAAGATACAGACAGCGCCTTAAAAGAAAACGAGGACATCTTTAAAAAATATTGGGCGACGGTCGTTCCGCCGACTGATAACAAATTTGCCGCTTTAAACTCTGCAGTTTGGTCAGGGGGTTCATTTATTTATGTTCCGCCTGGAGTAAAAGTTGATACGCCTTTGCAAGCATATTTCCGAATTAATTCAGAAAACATGGGACAATTTGAACGGACATTAATTATAGTTGATGAAGGTGCCCACGTTCATTATGTTGAAGGATGTACGGCGCCTGTCTACACAACTAACTCGCTGCACAGTGCTGTTGTAGAAATCATTGTGAAAAAGGGAGCCTATTGCCGCTATACAACAATTCAAAACTGGGCAAACAATGTGTATAACTTAGTAACGAAACGTGCGGTTTGTGAAGAAAATGCAACAATGGAATGGATTGACGGAAACATCGGTTCGAAATTAACTATGAAATATCCTGCAGTCGTTTTGAAAGGTGAAGGTGCACGCGGCATGACATTGTCCATTGCCCTTGCCGGTAAAGGTCAACATCAAGATGCAGGAGCGAAAATGCTTCATTTAGCTCCGAATACTTCATCTACGATTGTTTCGAAATCGATCTCGAAACAAGGTGGAAAAGTAACGTACCGAGGTATTGTCCATTTTGGTCGGAAAGCAGATGGAGCACGTGCAAATATTGAATGCGACACATTAATCATGGATAACCAATCAACTTCCGACACGATTCCATATAATGAAATCTTAAACGATAATATATCTTTGGAACATGAAGCAAAAGTATCGAAAGTATCTGAAGAGCAGCTGTTTTATCTCATGAGCCGCGGCATTTCTGAAGAGGAAGCAACCGAAATGATCGTCATGGGATTCATTGAACCATTCACAAAAGAGCTGCCAATGGAATACGCCGTTGAAATGAACCGCCTCATCAAGTTTGAAATGGAAGGAAGTATTGGATAATCCTTATAATACTAAGGGGGTGTCTAATAAGTCGTTTTTACGGCTTATTGACGCCCCCATGAATGTTTTAGAAAAGTTGATATATCGGTGTTTATAATTTTTTGTTTTCAATGGGGATTTGACTTTCTGGACAGTCCCACAATTCACCCACAAAAATTAAATATTCATGTTTGTATACCGTTAATACAACTCCAGTGCCTCGTCCTCAATTTTCTTGGTCACATGGAGATATGTGTCAGCGGTTATTTTTATGCTTTAGTATTTTAATCTTTCGCTCCAGCTAAAGGAGAGCATCATGTAAAGAAAGAACAGGGAGTTTGCATGTTTGCACGCTTCTGAGGCTGTCACAAGCAGGAAACGTCACTCACCGGACTATTTCAAAGGTTTACATTGCATAACAGCTTTTCTCCAATGCCAATAGTGGCTGTGAGAAAGAAGAATCAGAAGGCTTTAAAATTTCCCTTGCCCCTCTCCTCTAGAACACCATAAATGATGGCTTACGTTTTTCTATGAGGCTTGAACATCTTCTCATACAAAAATAAAACCGAGCCGCAAATTACAGTAAGGAGAATAAAAGATAACAAGAAAAATAATGGATTGATAAAACCAAATGCTATATTATTTGCAGTAATTTCATCTCCTAATAAAAATTCATCATATTAGGAGTATAAGATGTTGGCCAAATATAACTGTTCCTAAAATACATAATTATGGAGTGCAAGAGAAACAATCACGGCTTCTTTCACGATCTTCAACACAACCACCTTAATACATTTGTATTGCGCGTCATTTTCTGAAGCCGCATCCTTTTTAATGAGACCCTTTCATAAAGAAGAAGCAAACTTATTTATACGATCAAAATATATTTAGCCCTAAGCGATAATTTACCTATTAAAATCCCATGTCCATTCCCAAAACTTACTACCTTGGGCTACTATAAAGTAATCAAACCATTTTTCAAAAGTCAGGTTTAGAAACCCAAACGGATCGTCCAAACTTCTGCCGTTGTCAAGCCAATAAAGATATCCTTTTCTTTCGGGAGCTAAAGCTATAATGAGCCGCAGCCAACGTAGCCATATCCAATAGGAAACCAATCTGGAGGATAATCAATATATTCTAGTATCTCTTCGACAGATAATAATTGCAGTCCACCTCCGTTTTCAGGATCATCAAATAATGTAGCACCATTACATATTTTCAGAAAGGTTTCATAGTCACTAGGAATATTAAAAGGCAGCTTCTTGATTTCTTCATCTGTTACAGGGGGATTGAAACGAAATTGTAGTTTTCCTAAAAATCCTTCTTCATTTTGAACAACCAGCATATTCTTTTCATCTAGTCTTTTATTCAAAGCATCTAAAGTCAATTGATTCGTACTGACATGTTGTGGCTATCACTCTTTTATCATTCATCCAGCAAGGACTAACAATCTTTCTATGGAAATCCTTTTACAGTTGTATGAGGTTACTAAAATTGTCGAATACGGTGTATTTTATCATTTGGCCAAACTGTGCTCTTATATGTTTATTATACCATTTTCTGTAATTTTTCTATCTGAAGTAGTCCAATTGGCAGCATCAGCTTTTTCAAGTTGTAAATGATGAATCTGTGAATTATTTCCTGATCATAGATCCTTATAACATCTTTACTTTACCTGTTTCTTCGATCAGCAAATGTACAGGATGAGATATTTGAACTTTTTTGTTGCAAAACTCTTTATTTTTATTGTTGTTATAAATACAATGTCCAAAAATACTGCCAGCCTTTTATAACAAAAAAGTGCTTAAATCGTGAATCTTTTTCGATGCTGTATTATGATGAGTATATAAAGACTACATTGATAGGAGTCAGAAATGATTTACATAGGCTTGACAGGTTGGGGAGATCATGATTCTCTCTATCCATCCGGGACATCATCGAATGATAAATTAACGATTTATGCAGGACATTTTCCTGTTGTTGAGGTCGATTCCACTTTTTATTCGATACAGCCTGAGAAAAACGTTCGAAAATGGGTGAACGAGACGCCCCAAAATTTTCAATTCATTGTAAAGGCGTATAAAGGAATGACTGGACACGAAACAGGCTTAGGATCTTTCGAAAGCCGCTCAGAAATGTTCGCTGCTTTTTATAAAATGATTCAGCCCTTTCAAGAAGCGAATAAATTGGCAATGGTCCTTTTTCAATTTCCCCCTTGGTTTCACTGCAAAAGAGAAAATGTTGATTTCTTGCGATGGTGCAAAGAGCAAATGAAGGATGCCCCTTGTGCACTAGAATTTCGCCACCGCTCCTGGTTCCTTCCTACATATTATGAAAAAACGCTTCAATTCATGGAGAAGGAAGGGTGGATTCACACCATTTGTGATGAGCCGCAGGCAGGGGAAAATTCAGTTCCGACCGTATTATATTGCACGAATAGAGAAAAGACCTTGGTAAGATTTCATGGACGAAATGTTCATGGATGGCTGAGGCCAAAAGAAGGGAATTGGCGTGAAGTACGATATTTATATAGATATAATGAACAAGAGCTTGATGAATGGAAAGGACACATAAAAATGCTGAAAAAGCAAACTAAAGATCTCTATCTCATTTTCAACAACAACTCGGGCAAAGACGCGGCGGACAATGGAAAAGAACTGATGAAAAAGTTAGGAATTACATATCATGATTTAGCGCCAAGGCAGCTTGATTTATTTGAGTGTTTTGAAAAGTATCCGACTGAAGGAGAGAGCGACTTTGATTGAGACGGTTCATATATATCATACGAATGATCTGCACAGCCATTTTGAAAATTGGCCGAAAATCGTTCATTATCTAAAAACAAAAAAACATATTCATAAAAGTAAAAACGAAACTGTTTTTTTATTCGATATCGGCGATCACGTCGATCGCTTTCACCCAATTACTGAAGCGACCGGGGGAGTCGCAAATGTTGAGCTGCTGAATCATTTAACTCCAGATGCAATAACGATTGGAAATAATGAAGGAATTACTCTTCCTTTTGAAGCATTGGATCGGCTGTATAATCATGCACAATTCCCTGTCATTGTGTCTAATTTATTTTACTTAGACGGTACTAGACCAAAATGGGCAAAGCCTTATGTGATTAAACATTTACAAAATGGAGTCCGAATCGGTATTTTAGGCGTAACGGTTTGCTTTGAGCAATTTTACCGTCAGTTAGGGTGGATGATAACAGAACCGATGGCAAATATAAAAGAAACATTGGAGGAAATCCGGGGCAAAGCAGATGTTATCATTCTTTTATCACACCTTGGAATATCCGATGATGAATGGATTGCTCAACAATTTCCTGATATCGATGTTATATTAGGAGCCCATACACATCATGTGCTTGATCGTGGAAAGCTTGTAGGCAATACGCTTTTGGCGGGAGCAGGAAAGTTTGGACAGTGGCTTGGACATATTGAACTTAAGATCGACTCTGCTCAAAAGAAGCTGGTAAATAAAAAAGCGGAGATTATTGAAACGAAAACGATTGAAAAAGAAGATGTTTTTACTATAAAGTGGCTTGATCAAAAAAAAGCTGAAAGTGCTCAAAAACTTAACGAAGCTGTTGTGGAATTAAAAGAAGAATTACGGATTGATTGGTTTTCAGATTCACCATTTGCAAAACTGTTGGCTTCCGCTTTAAAAGAATGGTGCGATGGGGAAGTTTCCATGGTGAATGCCGGAGTATTGCTTGAATCGCTTCCGAAAGGACTCGTCACAAAAGGCGATTTGCACCGGATTTGTCCTCATCCGATTAATCCTTGTAAAATCATGGTTCAAGGCGATCAATTAAAAGAAGTTATTTTACAAGCACGGACAAAAGAAATGGAGCAATTGAAGCTTAAAGGATTAGGCTTCAGAGGCAAAGTAATGGGGCGTATGGTTTTTGACGGCATTGAAACGGTCATGGAAACGTTGGAAGATGGCAAGGAACATGTGAAAAAGATCTTTGTAAATGGAAAACATCTTGATCAAAATCATGTGTATGCAGTGGCAACTATTGATATGTTTACATTAGGTCCATTATATCCGCAATTAAGCCGTGTAAAGAATAAAATATACTTCATGCCTGAATTGCTAAGAGATGTACTTGCTTGGAAATTATCGAAACAGTTCCTGCAAATCCATCAATAAATTTTTGTCAACATCACCTTTCCTTTCATAAAGTGAAGTAGGGAAGGAGGGTATTTTATGGTATCTGTATCGCCGGTTAAAATTGGTGATCATCAATTTACCGCCATTACCATTCAGCTGCCAAAAACGAATTTCATGGCTGTTACAGCCGAAAAAGGTTATATTATGTGCGGTGCGCTTGATGTAGCCTTATTGAATGAAAAATTAAAAGAGAGAAAAATTATTGCCGGCCGCGCTGTCGGAGTGAGGACAATTGAGCAGCTTCTTGAAGCCCCATTGGAATCAGTCACAACAGAAGCGGAGGCAATTGGCATTAAAGCAGGGATGACAGGCAAAGAAGCACTATTGAAAATGGTAGAAAAATAAAAAACAATCATTATCTTTTTATAAAAGAATGATTATTGCTCATCTATAGTGTACAGATGAAAGAAGTTTCCAAAACGTACCATCTATGAATTTAAATAAGATGTATTCCTTAATGGATTTTTTTCAACAGACATGAAAAAGTATTTTCTATCATTTGATCAGCGATATAGTCGCAAGTAATTGCCATTCAGTCGAGTAAAAAACATAAAATTGATTCATAAAGAGCCCGTTCCTGAGTTGGTGCGGGCTCTTTATTTTTTTTCTTTTTGCCATTCAAGCCGTTCCCATAGTTTTAAATGCGGATAAGGGTCAAAAGACCACTCGGTTTTACCGTTGTCTTTATACATCCCGTAATGCAAGTGCGGCGGGAATTTGCCAGATGTTCCTGGAGGGCCGTAGCCGCTGCTTCCGACAGAACCGATGATTTGCCCCGGTTTTACGATTTGTCCAACGTGAATGTCTTTGGCAAAGCCGTTTAAATGTGCAAAATAATGGTACGTATTCTGAATGTCCCGAATACCGATTCTCCAGCCCCCATAGCGATTCCAGCCTTTCATTTCGACAATTCCGTAACAAGTGGAACGAACCGGTACGCCATAATGTGCAAATATATCTGTGCCTTCATGAATTCTCCGGCCGCCCCATCCGCGCGCATCTCCCCATGTGTCACGGTAGCTGTAATCAGTTCTGACGGGAAGAGGAAAAGCATGCTCGTTTAATTGCAGATGCCCGAAATGTTTGAACAATTTCATATGACCTAAAATAATTCCTACCGTTTTATCACGGTGATAATAAGACCATAAACCAATTTTTAAATTTTCTATATCATTACCATATTTTGATAAAAAATGTGCAAAACTATATAAGACATCTTCATCATGATCCATTTGCGCTTTGCCGTCGCCGTTTCCATCCATTCCGATTCCCCCGAACAGCTGAATGCTAACAGGATTTTGGTCGTTCAGATTCGGATTGGCTGTCCCAGCCCATTTATCAGGAGGAATGTAAATGCCAATAACTCCTTTTTGTTTTGGGATATCATTTTTTATTTTTCTGACGTTTCGTTCGTATTGGTCGCACGCAGCCAATACATACCAAGGAATCTGGGTGATGGCTTCCACCTTTTTATACAGGCTCATTCGCAAATGATTTATTTGTTGTTCAGTTAATTGACTGGACGCATTTGCATGACTGGAAAATAAAGATAAAAGTGCAGCCAATAATAACATTTTTCTGAGAACCACAATTGATAAACTCCTTTCCATCATGTCATGTCTTAGTGTAAGAAAAAAGTAAAGTTTCAATGGCTGGAAATTGAAGGAATATAAAATTCCTTTTTCTTGTCCAATATCTTTCCTTATGTTAAATTGACTATAGTGTATCATCTTTATTTTTTTAATGATTACATATTGGAGATGATGAAAAATGGCTCAAAAAGAAGAAAGTTTACGAAAACCTGAATGGCTTAAAATAAAATTAAATACAAACGAGAATTACACAGGGTTAAAAAAATTGATGCGCGAGCAAAAGCTTCATACGGTTTGTGAAGAAGCGAAATGCCCCAATATTCATGAATGCTGGGCAGTGAGAAGAACGGCAACATTTATGATTTTAGGAAGCGTTTGTACACGCGCATGCCGCTTCTGTGCAGTGAAAACAGGACTGCCAACCGAGCTTGATTGGCAAGAGCCGGAGCGTGTAGCGGATTCCGTCCGCATTATGAACTTAAAGCATGTTGTCATCACTGCAGTTGCCCGTGATGATTTGAAAGATGGCGGAGCAGCCGTTTTTGCTGAAACGGTTCGTGCTGTGCGCAAAAAAAATCCATTTACTACAATAGAAGTTCTTCCATCTGACATGGGCGGAGTGTACGAAAATTTAAAAACATTAATGGATGCTAAACCTGATATTTTAAACCATAATATTGAAACTATTCGGCGCTTAACCCCAAGGGTTCGCGCTCGTGCAACCTATGAACGTTCTTTGGAGTTTTTGCGGAGAGCAAAAGAAATCAATCCGGATATTCCGACAAAATCAAGCATTATGATCGGGCTTGGGGAAACGAAAGAAGAAATTATCGAAGCGATGGACGACCTTCGTGCAAATCATGTTGACATCATCACAATCGGACAATATTTGCAGCCTACGAAAAAACATTTAAAAGTTCAAAAATTTTACCATCCAGATGAATTTGCAGAATTAAAAGAAATTGCTTTGTCAAAAGGATTCAGCCATTGCGAGGCAGGTCCGTTAGTCCGTTCGTCTTATCATGCTGATGAACAAGTAAATGAGGCAGCCAAACAGCGGCAGGCAAAAGCTTAAAGCCACAGAGCCGTCAAGAATTTCTTGACGGCCCGTTTTAATAAAAATAGGTAAATAACCTCTAAAAAATTCACCGATGCATCAACGTTTATTTCATTGATCTTTTATGTCGTGATCAATACTTTCGTTCATTTCTCCGAATCCTTCGCCATTTGCATTTTCACCAGCATTCAATTTTCTTCCTTGGGGAGACTTTAACATGCGCTGAATGGTCTGGTTTAAATTGCGGTTAATATTTGGAGACTCTCCATCAAGAGTGCTGTATGATTCGATTTCATTAAACAGATTAGGATTATCGGTTACATAAATATGAAAATAACGCGGAACAATGGATGCAGCTGTCTTTTTCACTTGGTCAGCTGTTTCAAATTTGTTGTTTGAATCTGTTTTATACGCTATAAGAACTTCTTCATCTGTTACGAGCGTAGCAGCATCATGAACATTTGGAAGCTGGACGGCAAGCCTTCCGATTACGTCTGCTAATTGTTCCCGATTGATGACAGGAGTTTTTACTGTGGCTTTCTCTATTCCGGCTGTTGGACTTTTTTGATGCCGGACATATCCAAAGCTGTCTGAATCTTTATTGCTGTTATAATTATCATTTCTTTCTGCCACGTTTACCGTATTCCCGTTTTCATTATATAGACCTTTTCCTTCTTGATCATATTGGCACCCGCTGGCTGCAAGCGCAGCTATGATAAAAGGAGTAAAAAGCCTTTTTTTCATTTCAGCACCTCCTTATAATTTTAGGATTGCCGCTTTTAAAAAATTGTTGTCAGGCAATTGATGGAGGGAAATCATTTGTTTATGATAAACATATGGAAGAGGGTGAATTTGTAAATGATCACAATTTTTAATCAAACATACGAGCTTATAAAAGATTTTAAAAATGGTTTTAATGAAGAGGCTTTTAAAGCAAGGTACAGTGAAATTTTAAACAAATATGATTATATTGTCGGCGATTGGGGATATAGCCAATTGCGGCTGAGAGGATTTTTTGATGATCAAAACCAAAAAGCAACACATGATACGAAAATCAGCTCATTAGATGAATATTTGTATGAATATTGCAATTTCGGCTGTGCTTATTTTGTATTAAAGAAAATAAAAAAATAAACGCCAGATGCAAAAACATCTGGGTGTGAAAAAGTAATCAGGACGCTATACAGCCGTCCTGATTACTTTATTTCATACGGGTCTTCTTCATTTTTATCAGGTTCATCATGAGGAGGATGACTGCCCGGAAATTGTCTCGGCAAATTCTGATGCAAGGATTTGAATTCATAGTTAAAACTGCTGTATGGACGCTGACCTTCTTCCCAAGGTGTGCTTTTATTCTCCACAGGTTCATCCTTTCCCCGCGGAGCTCCGTAGGCGCCTTCCGGCATATCCTCCGGGATAATATAGTTTCGCATTGTTTCCACTACTGAAAAATCAGTATATTCATTTTGTTTGTCCATTTTGTTCACCTGTCCATGATTTTACCATTATCGTTCCTCATGGAAGGCAATTTATTCATTAGACGATCTCATATAAAAACTCCCGAAGCTCTTTTGCGTCTTCATCATTTAATTGATAAACATCTTCTAAATACCCCGGTTCTTTAAGATCATCTTCCCCAATGATCGCAAACCGGTTGCTTTGCAAATTTAGTACAAGATATTTTCCGTAATAGCGGTCCGATTGAATAATGGCTAAATCAAAGCGTTGATTTTCTCCCATAAAGCTAACAAATCTTGTTTTTGTCTCGACGGTTTCATCATACAAAAAAAAGCGTTCGGCCATGGTTCATTACCTCCGTTTCTTATAATTGCATTGTAGCATAAGATGATGCATTCACAACGATTTATCGCAAATTTGTGAGAAAAGTTACCTCTGCTTCGATTCGCATAGCGATTTTTCTGTTGAAATAGAAGCAAAATAACACAATTTTTTTATCAGCTCGCACATCTGCTGCCAATCAGCCATGATTTCTGTATCGAATGGGAAGTTAATTGGAGAAACATATCATGAATCGGCACGAAAGTCATATTCAAAATCCTCCTCTGCTTGTCATGAAAAATCGTCATCTGTAAAAGCAATTTTTTGTGCGCGTTTAGGAATTTCTTTATTAAATTGAAAAAATCTAAGCGGATCCTACCCGGCATGCAAGATGTATCAAACCGCGGAAAGCTTGCGCCTGCTCAATCACGAAATCCAAATTTTAGAAACATCAGCTCTGTTTGCCAAAATCGATCCGTCTAACGAGAGGATTTTAGTGCTCTGCTTTAAAAAACTCAAAAGTGTGTAAAGTAGTAGGTAGTTCAAATGGTCGAGTATGGTAAAATAAAAAACGGATACAAAAACCTTAAGAAAGCATTCCTGTTAGGAGCTTTTCCGGGGACTTGATCAAAAAAAGCCCTCTTGGTATGATGCAGGGGTGTCAAACAACACCTACCATCATGCCAAGGAGGACTTCAGATGAATTGTACACAAAATCATAAAATCAATCAAGTCACCGAACAAACGCTTGTCGTGGGAATCGATATCGCGAAACGAACCCACTACGCCTGCTTCGTGGATGACCGGGGGCGTGTGCTTCGAAAATCCTTCCCGTTCCTCCAGTCGAAGAAGGGATTTCGGCAGCTGAATGAAGCGATTCAGGAGGCGATGCAAGCGTTCGGGAAGTCACAGGTGATCGTCGCCGTGGAACCGACCGGGCACTACTGGTTGAACCTGGCCTACTTTCTCGAGGAAAACGGGATCCCGCTGGTCATGGTCAACCCAGCGCATGTGTGCCGGTCGAAAGAACTCGATGACAACCTGCCGACGAAACACGACGCCAAAGACGCCCTGGTCATCGCCAGACTGGCGAAAGACGGACGATTCCTCGTCCCCCGGCTGTTGCACGAGATCGAAGCGGATTTGCGCGTCGGGAGCACCCTCAAAGAAAAGCTCCGCAAGGAACAGACGGCGGTGAAAAATGCGATCATTCGTTGGACCGATCGGTATTTTCCGGAGTTTTGGACGGTGTTTCGCGATCTGGGGAAAACGGCGCTTTCGGTGTTGGAGTGGACGCCGTTTCCGGCCGATATGGTGGGTCGGACCGCCGAGGAGCTCATCGAGGTGTACCGGCAAAGCGAAGGGCTGAAATGCCCGCAGAAGGCCAAAATTCAGGCGTTGATCGACGCCGCGAAGGACTCCATTGGGGTGACGGAAGGGACGACGATGGCCCGGTTTGAGATCGCCGCGCTCGTCCGCCAATACCGCCAATTAGAAGCCGAGATCGCGGCGCTGGACGCGGAGTTGAAGGCGTTGGTTCAAACGACGATGGAGTATCAATGGCTGAAAACGGTCGACGGGTTGGGGGATGCCACGATCATTGACCTGCTGGCGGAGATCGGCAGTTTCTCCCACTATCGGGACCCGCGTCAATTGGTGAAATTAGCGGGCCTGACGCTCAAGGAGAACTCCTCCGGCCAGCGCAAAGGGCAAAAGCGGATCTCCAAACGGGGACGAAAACGGCTGCGATCGGTGTTGTTTCGGGCGATGATTCCGCTGATCCGGCACAACGAGGCGTTTCGCGAGCTGCATGAGTATTACACGACCCGATCCGTCAACCCGCTGACCGGAAAACAGTCTATCGTGGTGTTATGCCGAAAACTGCTGAATGTGCTGTTTGCGATTTGTACGAAGAAACAAGCCTTTGACGCAGAGCGAATGATGCAGGACGTCTTGTCCCAAGTTCAACACCGGGTGGCATAAGGCCTCCCCCACGAACAGAAAAAATGTTTGACAACAGGATGACACCGGAGAAGCTGGCGTGATCTCCTCCATGCGACCTCGAGTCCCTAAGAAAGCTTGGCCGGCCTCCGCCTGATGACGAGACCGAACGAGGGAATGTTGGCGCAAAGACGCCCGGAGACATGGGAGGGTTCGTCCTCATCAGCGATGCGGAGATCCAAGGGTGCATCGAATACGCTTCCCCCCACGTCAGGAAAATGTATCCAGACGTGGCCGCGAAGCGCACCCTGGCTCTGTAAGATATCCACAAAACTGAAAAAGGATGTAAGGGATTTTGTCGAAAAATATTTTTTTGACACCCCTGAGAGGCCGAAAAGCCTTGATATATCAACATTTCTAGAGGGAGAAATCATATGTATTTTGTGGACAGAAAAAAGATTGAAGATACTGTAAAATTTGTAGAAGATCTTGTATCCATGTTTGAAGGCCATCAACAGTGGGAGTCTGATGTTGAAAAAAAAGCGTTGGAGCGGGTTGCCCAATTGTTGATTGAGGCGATTTTAGATATCGGAAACGGAATTATTGACGGTTTTATTATGCGGGACCCGGGCAGCTATGAAGACATTATTGACATTTTAGAAGATGAATCTGTCGTTGACAGCAGGGATGCGGAAGGATTAAAAAAATTAATTTCCTACAGAAAAATGCTCGTTCAAGATTATTTAAACATACGGCATGAAGAACTGTATGATTCAGTATCAACCCATTTACAAGTTTTGAGAAATTTTTGCCATCGTGTTCGAACCTACTTGGAAGATGAACTTGGACCAGTTACAGCTTTTAAGCCGTAATGGATTGATTGAAGGAGTGAAAAAAAATTGAAGAAATATAAAGGATATTTCATCGATTTAGACGGCACCATGTATCGGGGTACAGAAAAAATTGAAGAAGCTGAAGAATTTGTTAAAAAACTGAAGGAAAAAGGAATTTCGTACTTATTTATGACAAACAATTCTTCTAAAACCCCGAAGCAAGTAGCGGAAAAACTAATCAGTCTCGGCATTCCGGCGGAAGAGCATCAAATTTTAACTTCAAGCATTGCCACAGCCAATTTTATTTGGGAAAGAAAACAAAATGCTTCTATATATGTAATCGGTGAAGAGGGGCTGCGAAAGGCCTTGGAGGAAAAAGGTTTTCGCTTCGTCGATGAAAATCCGGATTTTGTCGTTGTGGGTATTGATCGAAACATCAATTATGAAAAGCTTGCCAAGGCCTGTTTAGCGGTTCGCGCAGGTGCAACATTTATTTCAACAAACGGGGATACTGCTCTGCCGACTGAGCGAGGACTGCTTCCAGGCAATGGCGCCATTACATCGGTCATTTCAGTATCTACAAATGTTCAGCCGATTTTTATCGGAAAACCTGAAAAAATTATTGTAGAGCAAGGGCTGAAAATGCTGAAAACGAAAAAAGAAGAAACGCTTCTTGTCGGAGATAATTACGAGACGGATATTAAGGCAGGTATCCAATCAGGGATGGACACCCTTCTTGTGCATACAGGCGTAACAACGAAAGAACACTTAAAACACAAAGAAATACAACCGACTTATACAGTGAATAACCTTTCGGAATGGCATGTGCTATGATGAAGCCTTATTCTTTTCCAGCTGATTTCACAATAGGTGCTCCGCTGCCCCTACTGTGAATCAGTGGATCGATGGGCGAGCCGGCTTGAAGCTGCCGCTGCAATGGCTCCGACAATATCATCTAAAAAAGTATGACACTTACCTGTGCTTTTATCGTTTAAATGAGCAAGTATACCAGGCTTTTGTTTATCGATATAGCCATAGTTCGTAAACCCGATTGATCCGTAAATATTCACAATGGAAAATGCAAGAATTTCATCAATTCCATATAATCCTTCATCCGATTGGATGATCGATTGAAGAGGCTCCTGTAAATGCCCCTTTTCTGCTAGAACATCTAATTGAATTCCGGTTAAAATGGCATTTTGAACCTCTCTTTTCGAAAGAACTCTTTCCACGTTTTGCAAACAGTCTTCTTTTGTTAAGTTTGGATAATATTGCTGCTGTAAAAAATAGACGAGCTCTGCGATGTCATCCGGTGTAACTCCTCTATCTTTCAGCCATTTTCTTGCAGTTTGCTCTATTTTATCCATGTCGTTCACCCTATCTTTTACAAGTATATGAAAGTGCTGAAATCGGCTGTGACGCCGATTTCAATAAATTCTTGCTTAAATTTTCAAAAAGCATCAACATCTTTTTTATATTGTATACACAAAAGCTTTTCTACATGTTATAGTTTATGGCATTTTTTCATTATTTATATTGGGGTGTTTTTTTGAAAAATGGATTTATAGGGGAAATTAGGAATGAAAGAGCTTTTAAAAAAGCATTATGGAATAGATGTACTCGACTTTTTTTCAATTGGGCAATGGCAGGGGTTTAAAACAAAAAGAAATATCGGTTTTATTGCTGCTGTTTCACATATTGACCATAAGGAGCTTTATGAACTGTATGAAATGAGTCGTTATCTCCTTATGACTAACGAGAGAAAAGCTGCTTCGTTTTTATTAACTGTAAATGGGGATCTTACGGCAGAACATAATGGAACGCGCTACGCTGTGTTTCAAATACCTCAACAAACAAAGCGGCTTAATATAACTTCTCTCGGAAAAGAGCTGTCATTTTTTCACGAAGTTGGCAGAAGGCTGCCTTTTACTCCCGTTCATTCGAATCGAATGGGGCAATGGAGAAATTTATGGGCAAGGCGGATCGATCAAATGGAGCAATTTTGGAGTATTCAAATTGCTTCAAAGCCTCATCACGCCTTTGACAAGCTATTTATTGAATCCTTTCCATATTATTTAGGCTTAGGCGAAAATGCCATCCAATATTTAGCGGATACTGAGCTTGATGATCGACCATTGCCGGTTGATTCCGGCACCATATGTCATCAACGTTTTACGAGAGAAACATGGGAAAACGCATTTTCATTGCCTGTTGATTTCGTTTTTGATCATGGAGGAAGAGATATTGCTGAATGTTTAAGGTATGATTTTCTGACAGGAAGGCAAACAATTGATGAGCTTTTTTTGGCAGAATACGACCGAGCGTCTCCGTTATCCTCTTTTTTTTGGCGGTTAGTTTTTAGCAGGCTTTTGTTTCCTGTTCATTATTTTGAATGTGTTGAAAACTATTATCTTGCAGAGGAAGAAGAAAGGGATTCTCTGCAATTTCAAATAGAAAAAATTTTGCAAACATCTTCGCAATATGAGCAATTTTTATCTTCGTTTTCATCTATGATATATTTGAGGAAAAAGCAAATTGTATTGCCGGCTTTGACATGGTTATAAAAGGTTCAGTCGCATTTTGTTGTGGTATCATAAAAAAGAAAGCAGCTAAAATCTTGCAGCTGTTTCGAACAAAGCATCGATTTTGTCATATCAATTCAAAACAATAGCTATTTATTAGAAGAAGGAGAAGATGAATCAGTGACCCAATATATTTTTGTAACAAGAAAACTGCCAGAAAACCTATTGGATCCTCTTCGTTCCATCGGAGTTGTCGACATGTGGGAGCAGGATTCTCCATGTCCGAGGTCTGTATTATTGGAAAAGGCAAAAAAAGCTGATGCTCTGCTTACAATGCTGTCAGACCGGGTGGATGAAGAACTGCTTCAAAAAGCCAAAAATTTAAAAATCGTTGCTAATTTAGCAGTCGGGTATGACAATATCGATCTCGAAGCGTCGAAAAAGTACGGCGTGACTGTATCTAATACACCGGATGTACTAACAGATACGACTGCCGATTTAACCTTTGCTTTGTTAATGGCAGCGGCAAGAAGATTGGTTGAAGCTGCGGATTATGTAAAAGAAGGAAAATGGACAGGGTGGTCTCCATTTTTGTTGGCAGGAAACGATATCCATCATAAAACGATTGGGATCGTTGGCATGGGGAAAATTGGAGAAGCTGTTGCGAGACGGGCAAAAGGATTTGATATGGAAATTTTGTATCATAATCGTTCAAAGAAACCGGAAGTGGAAAAAGAGCTTGGAGCGAAATACTGCACATTTGATGAATTGCTAGAGAAAGCCGATTTTGTCGTTAATTTAACACCATTAACAAATGAAACGAAAAACTTGTTTGACGAGGAAGCCTTTAAAAAAATGAAAACAAGTGCAATATTTGTTAATGCTGGCAGAGGAGCATCTGTTGATGAAAACGCTTTGTATAATGCTCTAAAAACTGGTGAAATCGCTGGTTGTGGATTGGACGTGTTTAAAGAAGAACCGATTGATTCCAATCATCCGCTTTTATCATTGAAACAAGTTGTAGCACTTCCGCATATCGGCAGCGCGAGTCGGGAAACACGCATAAAAATGATCGAACTTTGCGTCGAAAATATTCAACGTGTGTTAACGGGCGAGAAACCGAAAACAGCCGTTGTTTAAACGCCCAAAAAGCGTTTACATATGCGGATGATGAAAATTTCTCTTGTAAAATCAGTCATTGAAATTTATAATGTCTTATAAAACAGTTAATGTCTTTTTACGGCAGACAATTGTCTATTATAAATAAACATAAGGGAGATGAATTGGTTGGAATCAATCTCAGTAGGACTGCTCGGTTTAGGCACCGTTGGTAGCGGAGTAGTAAAAATCATTGAAGACCACCAGGATAAGCTCATTCATTTAATCGGGTGCCCGGTGAAAGTAAAAAAAATTCTTGTTCAAAATACAAATAAAAAAAGAGACGTTCATGTAGAACCTTCCCAATTAACGACAAATGTTCATGAGGTAATAGAAGATCCGGATATTGACGTCATTATTGAGGTCATGGGGGGAATTGAGCAAACACGGGAATATTTGCTTGAAGCATTAAATCGGAAGAAGCATGTTGTGACGGCAAATAAAGATTTGATGGCCGTGTACGGAACTGAGTTGCTCAAAAAAGCGACGGATAACGGCTGCGATCTTTTTTATGAAGCAAGTGTCGCAGGCGGCATCCCGATTTTGCGTACATTGGTAGATGGATTGGCGTCAGACCGGATTACAAAAATGATGGGGATTGTTAACGGAACGACAAACTTTATTTTAACGAAAATGTCAAAATACGGAACCCCTTATGAAGAAGTGCTGAAGGAAGCGCAAAGATTAGGATATGCAGAAGCTGATCCGACTTCTGATGTAGAAGGCTTGGATGCAGCGAGAAAGATGGCGATTTTGGCAAGACTTGGATTTTCTATGGAAGTAGATTTAGAAGATGTGGAAGTAAAAGGGATAACGGATATTACACAAGAGGATATTGATTACAGTAAACGGCTCGGCTATACGATGAAATTAATCGGCATCGCCCATCGAAGCGGTGATAAAATTGAAGTTAGTGTACAGCCTGCACTGCTGCCCGATCATCATCCGTTAGCTTCCGTCCAAGATGAATATAATGCGGTTTATGTGTACGGCGAAGCAGTAGGGGAAACAATGTTTTACGGTCCTGGCGCAGGAAGCTTGCCAACTGCAACCGCTGTTGTTTCGGATTTAGTAGGCGTATTGAAAAACATGCGTCTAGGTGTAAATGGAAGAAGCGCCGTAGCCCCGCAATATCAGAAACAATTGAAGGCACCTGAAGAAATTTTTGCCCAATACTTTTTACGAATTCACGTAGAAGATCAAGTTGGAGCTTTTTCAAAAATTACATCCCTCTTTTCAGACAGAGGTGTAAGCTTTGAGAAAATTCTCCAATTACCTCTGAAGAATAAAGATTTAGCGGAAATTGTCATCGTTACCCATAAAGCATCGAAAAAAGATTTTGAGGAAATTTTAATGGAACTCCGAGATTTGCAAGTTGTTAAGGAAGTTAAAAGTACGTATCGAGTAGAAGGGAACGGCTTATTATGAAATGGAATGGACTAATTGCAAAATATAAAGAATTTTTGCCAGTAACGGACAAAACACCGATGCTGACATTGAACGAAGGGAATACTCCTCTCATTCATTTAGAAAAATTATCTGAAAAATTAGGCGTTGAGCTGTATGTGAAAACAGAAGGAGCGAATCCTACCGGTTCATTTAAAGACCGCGGTATGGTGATGGCAGTTGCAAAAGCGGTGGAAGAAGGAAGCACAACTATAATGTGCGCTTCAACTGGAAATACGTCTGCAGCTGCTTCCGCATATGCGGCACGTGCAGGATTGCGTTCCATTGTTGTTATACCGAACGGAAAAATCGCTTTTGGAAAGCTTGCCCAAGCAGTTATGTACGGCGCAGAAATTTTTGCAATTGAAGGAAACTTCGATGATGCCTTAAAAATGGTTCGTGAAATTTGTGAAGAGCTGCCAATTACTCTTGTCAATTCTGTAAATCCTTACCGAATTGAAGGGCAAAAAACAGCGGCGTTTGAAATTTGTGAACAGCTGGGAAAAGCTCCGGATTATTTGGCGATTCCGGTTGGAAATGCTGGAAACATTACAGCATATTGGAAAGGATTTAAAGAGTTTAATGAGCGGCACCAAACAGGGCTTCCAAAAATGCACGGTTTTGAAGCGGAAGGCGCTGCAGCCATTGTAAAAAATCAAGTGATTGAAAATCCGGAAACAGTGGCAACTGCCATTCGAATTGGAAACCCAGCAAGCTGGGAATTTGCTGTCAATGCTGCCAATGAATCAGGCGGAAAGATCGATATGGTAACAGATGAAGAAATTTTGGATGCTTATCAATTAATTGCAAGAACGGAAGGCGTTTTTGCTGAACCTGCTTCAAGTGCATCTATTGCAGGAGTGATGAAAGATGTAAATTCGGGGAAAATCCCGAAAGGAAGCACAGTTGTAGCAGTATTGACCGGGAACGGATTAAAAGATCCGAATACTGCGATCGATGTGTCATCCATCCAGCCGATCGTGCTGCCTAATGAAAAGAAAGCTGTGATGGACCATCTCAAGGGAGATGGGCATGTATGAAAGAAGGAGACATGTTAAAAATTCAAGTTCCCGGAAGTACAGCCAACCTTGGCCCCGGTTTTGATTCTGTAGGGCTCGCTTTAAACCGCTATTTAACACTAGCCGTTACATTTGCGGAAAATTGGACATTTAAGCCGGTAAGTGAAGAAGTAGCAAACGTACCGGAAGGGAAAGAGAATTTAATTTATAAAGTCGCTTCCAAGCTAGCAGAAAAACATAGTGTTAATCTTCCTGCATGTTATGTGGAAATTTCAAGTGATATTCCGATGACAAGAGGACTCGGAAGCAGCGCGGCCGCCATTGCAGCAGGGATTGAGCTTTGCGATCGTGTTTGTAAACTGAATTTGAGCGATGAAGAAAAAATTCATTTTGCCAGCAAGTTTGAGGGACATCCGGATAATGCCGGAGCTTCTATAGTAGGCGGTCTAGTGGTCGGCTATTTAACAGATGACCACACATATTTTGTAAAAGTGGATAATCTGGATGTGGATATTATCGCGGTTATTCCGCCATATTATTTATATACGAAGGATTCTAGAGGCGTTTTGCCGAAGACATTTGAATTTCAGCAGTCGGTGAAAGCCAGTGCGATCAGCAATGTGCTTGTTGGGAGCATCATGAATAATAATTGGGAATTGGCAGGCCAAATGATGGAAATGGACATATTCCATCAACCGTATAGGGAAAGTCTAGTTCCTGAACTGTCAGCTGTTCGAAAGATCGGAAAAGAGCACGGTGTGTACGGGACTGTATTGAGCGGTGCAGGTCCAACGATATTGTGTTTTGCTCCAAAAGGCATGAGACACTCATTGCGTCCTAAACTAAAAGAGGCTTTTCCTCATTGTGAAGTAACACAGCTAGAAATTGATTATGAAGGGACAAAGTCTTGGTTTACTCATATTGAAAGCTTGATATAAAGAAACAAACCGGCGAAAAGCCGGTTTGTTTCATTAAAATACTTGTTCTACTTCTACGATGCCTGGAACTTCTTCCAGCAGAGCCCGCTCAATACCTGCTTTCAAAGTAATGGTAGAACTTGGGCAGCTCCCGCACGCACCTAAAAGGCGCAATTTCACAATGCCCTCTTCAACATCAACTAATTCGCAGTCTCCGCCGTCACGAAGCAAAAACGGGCGCAGCTTATCTAAAACTTCCTGTACTTGTTCTTTTATTTGAACATCTGACATACTATCGACTCCTTTCTTATCCATCATTATATTCAAAATGAGCGATAAAATCTATTTGTAAGTTTCAAATTCATTGTATCACATTTTTTTTAAATCTAATATGGATAATCTAGGAGATCATCATTTTATTATATAGGAGAGAACAAGTCTGAAATAAATACTTTGGGTTCCAAGTAATAAAAATAGGCATAGCAAAACAAGCCATCCATCGATGACTTTATTGGAAATATTTGGTTGATTGATCATCAAGTTGTAACTGCCGTCACTCGAAAACCTTGACTTTTAGCTAATAAAATCGCTTGTTCTACCGTGATCTCACGGTTTACTGGAAGAACGTCTGATTTTTTATATAATTCTGGATTATACGGCTCTTTCTTTTTGAGAATGTTGTATATAGCTGTTAACAGCATACGTGCAATGGCAATAATTGCTCGTTTGTGACCACGACGTTTTTTAAGTTTTAAGTAGCGGTTTCGAATTTCGGGATGCTTTTCACTTTTGACCACAGCAGTTGCACACTGTACCAAAAGAGGCTTGATGTAGCAGCCAGCTCTCGAAATTCTTACTGACTTTTTCTTGCCGGCACTCTCGTTATTCGTGGGTGTTAGTCCTGCCCAGGAACATAAATGCTTAGCTGTCGGAAACACGTCCATATTAACACCTATTTCCGAAACCACGGCAATGGCGGAAAAAATGTTCTTAAAGGACGGAACAGTTAAGATTAAGTTGATTTCTTCTGTGTAGGACTCGGCAAGAGAAAGGATAATTTTTTCAAGATCTGCTTTACGAGATTGAAGATCTTCATAGTGCTGTTTAATGACCTTTAATTTATCAGCCTGTTCCGGTGTAATATATCCGTCTATGGCGAGTTCCAAATCAGAAAGTTTCTTCTTCATGGAACCGTGAATTAAAGGTTCTATGTCAAAAGTGGTATCCAAGGGATTCCCTAAAATCTTGTCAATAATGTTCATGGAGCTTTTACCGAAGGTATCCGAAACAACATTTCCAAGTTGAATATTAGATACAGTTAAACAGTTCTGAAGACGATTCTTCTCACTCGACATAAAATTAGTCAATTTAAAACGATAACGCATAAGGTCACGAAGCTGTCTGATAGCCAGCGGTGGCATAAAGCTTCCAGCTACTAGATCATGCTTAAATAAATCGGCAATCCATTTGGCATCTTTTTTATCAGTTTTTTTACCACGGATAGCCTTAACATATTTTGGATGTGCAAGAGTAATGTTACAGGAATCCTCTAGAACATTAAACACGGGAATCCAGTATTTCCCGGTAGATTCCATACAAACATCCTTACAGTTATTTTCACAAAGCCATTGTGACAGCTCTTTCAATCCTTTTGTATAGGTAGAAAAGCGATGGCGTTTGTAAGTAGTGACACCTTTGTTGGTAGAAGCAATACAGGCAACAACAAAGGTTTTGTGGACATCAATCCCACAGCATATTGGATAAACAATCTTTAATCCCATAGGGATAACTCCTTTCACGTTATTAAAGGGATAGACAGCATTGACTGATTGCCCAGCAATAAACGAGTAGTTGTTTATACAAAGATAAGTCTGCGTGCTCGAAGTCACACTTATTTGTGCTTGGAAAGGCAATCTACACATATAAACATGCGGTCACCCTGCAACCAGAGTGGCCCACTCACCTCCGCGTGATTTGTAGTTGACTGTTATCCCTATGACTTTAGAATAATAAAAATAACGCCGGTGGCACAATTGTTTCATTACGTTTTGTGCCTTGAGCGAAGCGAAAGGAATGGGTATAAACATGAGAAAACCGGTAGAAATTTGTGTTTATGGTGCAGAAACCTTATGTCCAAGCTGTGTAAATTCGCCTTCAGCAAAAGATACATTTGAATGGCTGGAAGCAGCACTGACTAGAAAATATCCAGATCAGCCATTTGACATCACATATATTGATATATATTGTCCTCCGGAAGATGAAGAGAAAAAGAAAATAGCCGATCAAATCGTGAAGGAAGAATATTTTTATCCCCTTGTGGTCATAAATGGAGTGGTAGTAGGAGAAGGTAATCCAAAGCTAAAAAGGATTTTTCAAGAGATGGAAAAACATGGTTACCAGCCTGTGTAAGAAAGAGTTTACTCGTCAATCCAGAACTGTGAAAGAAAAAGTGCATTGTCGATTTCTTCAAGCCAAAAGAACAGATCCGCTAAAAAAAACGCTGCTTCGTTTTTTTACATGCAAAATAATAGACAACTGTATTTCTCTTGATTTATATTTTCCAGTGAAAGAGTTCCGGAAAAAGAGAAGCCGGACGTACAAATGAACGCCCGGTTTTCTCATGCTCCACTATGATATTTATAAATCCAAAGAATTCCTGATTTTAAAAGACGTGGCACACGTCCAGTGAGTGCGCGATCTCCTACCATCCCAAAACCTGATTTTTTTCCGAGAGAACCGAGAACGCCTTTTAATTTGAACGGCGGCAGTTCCTCTGGAAGAGGTTCGTTGTTCCATTTTTTGAGCAATACTTGTACAATTTGTTCAGCCTGCGCTTCGGCAAGTTGAGCACTTGGTGCGTAAGGAAGGCTTGCACAGTCTCCAACAACATACACATGTTCATCTTGAGGAAGATGATGGTATTTTGTTAAAATAACCCGTCCTTGCCGGTCTTTTTCAACATTCAATTTCCTTACGACATAATTCGGTTGAATTCCTGCGGTCCAAACGACAACATCACAAGGAATCGGTTCATCATGGTTATAAACCATATTTGGCTCAACTTTTGTAATATTGGCGCTGTTGATTACTTCAACCCCGTGCTCTTCAAACCATGTTTGGACATATTTGCTTAATCGTTCCGGGAAGTTTGATAAGATCACTTTTCCGCGGTCAAACAGCTTGATTTTTAAATCGGATCTGCTTTCACGCAGTTCGCTTGCCAATTCAACGCCGCTCAATCCGGCTCCAACTATGCAGACTGTTGCACCTGCTCCTAAATTGTTCAACTTTTGATACGTTTCACGTGATTGATCGATTGTTTGAATGCTGCAAGTATATTTGTCAGCACCCGGAACATTATGATACTTGTCTTCACATCCTAATCCGATGACAAGATCGTCATACGTGATTGGAGATTGATCTTTTAAATGTACAAGCTTTTGTTCAAGGTCAATGTCCGTGACTTCACCGTAATGAACGTTCAATTTCGGGTGTTCTGGAAAGGCCACGCGCACATGCTGATCTGAAATCGTTCCCGCAGCCAAAGCATAGTATTCCGTTTTTAAACAATGATAAGGGTTTTTATCCACTAATGTTATTTCGACACCGTCCGGCAAGTTATTGGGAAGCAGCTTGTGAAGAATTCTCATGCCGCCATAGCCGCCTCCGAGGAGCAGTAACTTTCTCATCGCGATTCCCCTTTTCCCTGCAAATGTTTACCCCAAAACTGTGACAATCGTAACAAATGCCACTAAAAGTATAACGAATTTATGTATAAATCACAACATACTTAAGGAAAAATAGCACAATTGTTATGGCAAAATGTTAAATGAACCTTGAAGTTCAATGCTTTGACAATGAAGAAAAAAAGCATTATGATAGGCTACTGAGTATAGAAGGAGGACAATTCACATGAAACCCATTATAGAGTTTTGTGTCAGCAACTTAGCGAACGGTTCACAAAAAGCATTAGAACAATTAGAAAAAGATCCTAATTTCGATATTGTTGAATACAGTTGCCTAGGATATTGCGGCCAATGCTACGAATCGCTTTTCGCCCTTGTAAACGGAGAAGTGGTGGAAGGGGAAACGGCAGAAGAGCTAGTGAATAATATTTATCAATTTTTAGAAGAAAATCCAATGTTTTAATAGAAAAATAAAAGTGAGTGATTAAATTAAAAGGGAGACAAGCTTTTGATTCTCCTGATTTTGATCTTGTCTCTGAATATTTCATTCGAGGTATGAGAGCATATTATAAAATGCAAGTATGAATCTCAATATTGTTTTTCAGCACGACGCTTGCCTTTGCGGATGAGTCTTTTTTTACGTATGAGCAATGTGTTTGAAGCGGCAGGCTGATGATATAAAAAATAAAAGCCCCTCTTATATTTCCCGAGGAGCTTTTATTTATATATGAAAACGGGGGATATTTTTATTGTCAACAAATTTTGAACGTTTTATACTTATAAAAACAAATTTTTTGTTGTTTTGGAGGAAAAAATGGAAACTTTTCAATTTACAAAAATGCATGGATTAGGAAACAGTTATATTTATGTAAATGGATTCGAAGAAACGCTTCCGGAGCATCTCCTGCCAGATATTGCACGAAAAGTTGCGAACGTTCATACCGGCATCGGTTCAGATGGGTTAATATTAATTCTTCCATCTGAACGTGCGAATGTGAAAATGAGAATTTTCAACAGTGACGGTTCAGAAGGAAAAAACTGCGGAAACGGTTTGCGCTGTGTCGCAAAATATGTTTATGAGCATAACATAGTAAAAGAGAAAAAGTTTTTGATCGAAACACTTTCTGGCTTGGTTGAAGCCGAAGTCCATGAAGAAAATGGACGAGTATCATGCGTCACAATTGATATGGGTCACCCTAAGCTGTTAAAAAAGGAAATACCGATGGCCGGAAACGGAGATGAAACAGCTATTGGTGAAATCATGGAATTTAACGGCTCGAAATATGAAGTCACAGCGGTTTCGATGGGAAATCCACACATCATCTTTTTTGTGGACGATATTGAGAAAGCTCCATTAACAACATTGGGGCCGGTTGTCGAAAAAGATGCAAGATTTCCAGAAGGGGTAAATGTAGAATTTGTCGAAATCGTCAATGACCATGAGCTTCATTTTCGAGTATGGGAAAGAGGTTCAGGTGTCACACAAGCTTGCGGCACCGGAGCATGTGCGGCAGTGGTCGCATCCGTATTAAACGAGCAAACAACAAGAGGCAAAGAAACAGTTGTCCATCTTGCCGGCGGCGATTTATTTATTAAATGGACTGACGAGGGGAACATTTTGATGAAAGGACCTGCTGAAACGGTTTGCACGGGGACCTATTATTATGAAGCCGGTTCAGAAATTTGAGAGTTTTTTTCTGAAAAGGTATACTAAAAGTGACTCAAAAATTAATGAAAAGGAGGATGGGTCATGTCTGAAATTGTTATGCTTACCGAAGCGGCAGCTTTTCAAATAAAAGATATGATGAGAGAAAATGAAGAAGAAGGCGCCTATTTGCGTATTGGTGTGAAAGGCGGCGGCTGCACTGGACTTTCATACGGCATCGGGTTTGAACAAGAAAAACAAGAAGATGATCACGAATTTGAACAATTCGGCATTCGGATTTTAGTGGATAAAGACAGCGCCCCTATATTAAAGGGAACAAAGATTGATTATAAACAATCGATGCTTGGTGGAGGATTCACGATAGACAACCCTAATGCGATTGCGTCTTGCGGCTGCGGCGCCTCCTTTAGAACTGCAACACACGCTGGAACACCGGAAGAGTGCTAAAAAAGATTCTTTCCTGAACCCAAGCATAATGATCGCTTTATTCCTTAACTTTTTCTATACTCACAATAAAATATATCCTAATAAAGTGGAATCCAAAAAAAGTCTGCTTTATTAGGATATTTTTATGGGAAAAACGGCTAAATGCAACTTATTAAAAGTGATAGAGAATTAAATGAGGATATTTACAGATCACAGATTTTCATCATGGAAGACTGTGCGAAAGACTATATGAATTACCGATGAAAGTTGAAAAAAGATAGGGCTGTCCGATGAGTTTCTAAAATGAAGGATTTTGGAGCTACTGTAAAGGACAAAAATAAAGGAATCAAGTTTGTAAATGTCCTTCATAGAGGCAATGAAGTCCAACAAGAAGCAATTGTATGTGCTGAATGTCCGTCATAAAACTTTTGAAGAACTTAATGAAGAAAGAGAGCATAAGAAAAGTCATTTATAAAACTTCTGAAGGATATAAACAAAGGAAAAATGGTCTGTCCGATAAGCCCCTTCTTCTTGATGCAGTCTGGTTTCTTTAGAAAAGTACTTGACAAAAAGGCTGTCTCAAAAGGTCATAAAAAATGACCTTTTACGAGACAGCCTTTATTCTTTCCAATAAAATTTACTTTTGCTTATTATTCCCGCTGTAAGGGGGCTGTTCAGAAAGGCAGATCCCCATTGAAAAACAAAAAATCATAAGTCCTGGTATTTCAACGTTTCTAAAACATGAAAGAGGGTGTCAAAAAGCCGAAAAAACGACTTATTAGACACCCACATCTTTTTCATCAATTAAACATACTTGTGCTGTGCATTGGCTGAACTTTTGCGCTTGGGTCAATATAAGCTTTGGCATTGTTTACAGCTGTTGGACCTTCGCCAAACCCAGTCGCAATTAATTTTATTTTTCCTTCATAAGTACAGATGTCTCCGGCAGCATAAATTCCCGGAATATTTGTTTCCATTTTTGAGTTAACAACAATCGAATTTTTCTCAATTTCCAGCCCCCAGTTTTTGATAGGGCCTAAAGAGGAAACGAAGCCAAAATTGACAATTACTTCATCTACATCAATAATCTCTTTCCGATCTCCTTTTGCTTCTTCGACTACGACTTGTTCAATTCGATCCTTGCCGATAAGCTCAACAGGAACAAAAGGTGTTAATATATTTGCTTTAGAATTTTTTAATTGATTTACGCTATGCTCGTGCGCGCGAAATTTATCTCTTCGATGGACAACCGTTACTTTTTCTGCAATAGGCTCAAGCATTAACGCCCAGTCAACAGCTGAGTCGCCGCCTCCAAACAGGACGACCTTTTTGCCTGCAAAATAGTTTAAATCTTCTACAAAATAGTGCAGGTTTTTCCCTTCAAATTGCTCAGCATTTTCCAGCTGAAGTTTACGTGGTTGAAATGCGCCGTTTCCGGCAGTGATGATAATCGTTTTTGAATAATGAATTTCTGAATTTGTCGTTAACTTAAATGTCCCGTCACTTTGTTTTTCAACTTCCTGAACTTCCTGTTCAAGGCAGACGGTTGGATTGAATAAGGCAATTTGTTCTTTTAAATTATTGACTAATTCTTGAGCTCTAATTTTTGGAAACCCCGCTACATCATATATGTATTTTTCAGGATAAAGCGCTGTCAATTGCCCTCCTAATTGTGGAAGGCTTTCAATAATTTTAACGGAAGCCTGCCTCATTCCTCCGTAAAAAGCTGTGAACATCCCGACAGGTCCCCCGCCAATAATCGTTATATCATAGACTTTGCTGTCCTCTTTCACAGACGATTCCCCCTCTTGTTAATCTTTATTAATCATATCATAAAAAAAAGATTGTAAAAATACAAAAATTCTGTCATTTAAAGATTTATAAAGTTGATCATTTAGCTTAAAAATAAACTTGAAAAGTTGGACACAAACGGATATCATGACTATAGGTAAAAAGATGTTAAATTTTATTGACAATTTTGCCCTTATAATTTTTTGTCCAAGAACGTGAATATTTTCACAAATTATGTGAAAAGTGAGTCTAGAATTGACCGCTTTAAAAATTACGGAAAAGGTTGGTGTGTCTTGTGAGAAATCCTAAAGTTGTTATTTTAGGTGCCGGTTATGGAGGATTAATGACCGTAACACGTCTACAAAAAATGGTGAGTGTGAACGAGGCTGATATTACACTTGTCAATAAGCATGATTATCATTATGAAACAACATGGCTGCATGAAGCATCTGCAGGCACCCTTCATCATGACCGATGCCGCTATCCAATTAAAGATGTAATTGACACAAACAAAGTAAACTTTGTGCAAGATTCTGTAAAATTAATTAAAACAGATGAGAAAAAAGTCATTCTTGAAAATGGCGAGCTTAACTATGATTACTTAGTAGTCGCTCTTGGGGCTCATCCGGAAACGTTTGGAATCCAAGGGTTAAAAGAATACGCTTTCACGATTTCGAACATTAATTCTGCTAGACAAATTAGAGAGCATATTGAATATCAATTTGCTACATACAATACAGAAGAAGAAAAAGATGATACACGTCTAACCATTGTAGTCGGAGGTGCAGGATTCACTGGAATTGAGTTTTTAGGCGAACTTGCCAACCGTGTTCCTGAGCTTTGCCGAGAGTATGATATTGACCCTAAAAAAGTCCGTATTATTTGTGTGGAAGCAGCACCGACAGCACTTCCAGGTTTCGATCCTGAACTTGTGGAGTACGCAGTTAATCAACTGCAGCGCAAAGGTGTTGAGTTTAGAATCGGCACAGCGATAAAAGAATGTACTGAACAAGGAATTATTGTTGGGAAAGACGATCAAACGGAAGAAATAAAAGCAGGCACTGTTATTTGGGCGGCTGGTGTGCGCGGAAACAGTGTAATTGAAGAATCTGGTTTTGAGGCAATGCGGGGCCGCGTAAAAGTAGAGAAAGACTTGCGCGCACCAGGACATGATGATGTGTTTATTATTGGAGACTGTTCATTAATTATTAATGAGGAAATCAATCGTCCATATCCGCCGACAGCGCAAATTGCAATGCAGCAGGGAGAAGTTTGCGCGAGAAATTTAGCTGCATTAATTCGCGGTAAAAAAGAACTCGAACCATTTAAGCCAGATATTAAAGGAACTGTTGCTTCTCTAGGAGAAGATGATGCAGTAGGTATTGCGTTAGGCAAAAAAATGGTCGGTACAAAAGCATCCTTCATGAAGAAAATGATTGATAACCGCGCGTTATATATGGTTGGCGGAGCAGGTCTCGTGTTGAAAAAAGGAAAATTCAAATTTTTTTAAGCTGAAGAAAAGAGCAAAGGCTTTAAGGGCTTTTGCTCTTTTAAAATAATGTTTTATAAACATGAACAGCTTTTGTAATTTCTTTTAAAGCAGGAAAGTAAAATGTTTGGAGAAGGAGCCGCTCTGTATTTATTGAATTTTCGTAGTAATAAGCTTTTAAACAAATTAAATTAAAGAGCTCGCTATGCTGATTGCGATTAGAGGGTTCGATTCACCATAAAATCGCCATGCAGATCTGCAATTATATAGTAGCCTGATGTATTTGGTCTGTCGGACAGCTATACCCGATATTTCCTTCAAAGTTCTTCGTTTTATTCTCAAGTTCTTGTGCTTCTTTTGTTTGTTTACACCGTCTTTTTTGTGCTTGAAGGAATGAAAGTTCTCTCTTAAATGTTGAAGCCAAATCCCTCTTTATGGTACTAGCACAAAAGCTTCTCACATGAGTAAAAAACAGACAAAGCACTGTACAATAGGACAATCTTTCTTAAAGGTGATTTTTGGCATTTTAAAACATTTGGGGAAACTTCCAGTTTTTTTTGTATAAATTTTGAACTGCTCAAAGGTTGGAGAGCCTACTGAGAACCTTTTTGTGTGCATGTCAAACTTGCTTTGCCGATTTATGCCATTAAATGAAATCTTGTACTTGATATATTGGAATAAATAGGTTAATAATTAAGGTAACAATTTATCGATTTGCTGCTTTAAAGATTTGGCACATGTAAGAAGATCTGGCAAATTAACAAAGGCTGGTCAAGTTTTTTCCTTATTAAACCACATAAAAACTTTTAATAATAATACGACAGTTTTCTGAGGGTGAGGACACGATGATGAACATACCGGTGCTGTTGATTTCCATGCTGCTGTTCTTAGTTTTATTTTTTGGAATCGGTTTTTTATTAAATATGCTTTTAAGAATGTCATGGATAATGGCGATACTTTATCCGTTAGTATGTATTTTTTTAATTGATGAAGTGAATTTTTTTGATTATTTCAAATCACCTAGCCGCTCATTTTCTCTGTTGGGGGAAAAAATCGCCTCTCTTGCCGTAGCAGACATTCTCATTTTAGGAAGCGGGATGGTAGGTGCGATCCTATCAGGGATTGTCATTCGAATGCTTCGAGCAAGAGGATATCAAATGTTTTAAGCTTTTCCGTATAATCGGAAGGCTTTTTTTTTTAACAATGTTATTTGAGTGTCTACATTTTATTTTTAATTTATTGGAAAATTTATACATATCGGAACGTATTGAAAAATACACTCCTTTCAAAAGCTCCTCCAACGTATATTTTGTTTGCGATTTGGAAACAAATAGACGGTGAGAGGAGTGAAATTAGAAAAAATGAAGAGTATAAAAATGTGGACTAGAAGAATTATGATGAGTCTGTTGTTTATTGGGGCGTTTTTAACAACTTTTGAAACCATTTCAGGTGTGAAAGCAGATGAACTGACAAAATGGGTGATCAAACAATATAATCAAAGAGAAAATTCCCAACAAGCCGTTGCAAAAAATATTAATCATGCAAATCAAGGACAGACGATGGAAAAATCCATTGATTTATCAAAGTATCCAAAAAAAACAGTTGTGGCTACCGGATATACAGCCGGATATGAGTCGACAGGAAAACATCCTGGTCACCCTGAATATGGAATTACTTATTCAGGTGTTAAAGTAAAAAGGGATCATTTTTCCACTATAGCAGCAGATTTAAACGTTTTTCCGATCGGAACGATACTTTATGTACCCGGATATGGCTACGGAGTTGTTGCAGATAAAGGTGCTGCGATTAAAGGCAATCGGCTTGATTTGTATTATGAAACAGTAGAAGATGTTTACAATCAGTGGGGAAAGAAAAAAGTGGATGTTTATTTAGTTAAAAAAGGAAACGGAACGTTAACAGAAGAGGAATTAAAAAAATTAAACGAAAATAAAACGATGGAAGTTTTTAGACAACGGTAGCTTATCCCACAGGGATGGGCTTTATTTTTTGGTTTGAAAATAAAGCAAAGTTCTACTCGACCTCGTATAATAATTGAAGGAGGTGGAAAAATGTTTAAAGTACTAGACGGTTTAGAAGGGGAAAGTTTAATTGTTGGCCTTTTTAAGCAAAACGGAAATTTGTCAAAAGCTTTGCAGGAGCTGGATAAAAAATTGAACAATCAACTCACCAAGCTTATAAAATCAGGTGAAATTTCTTCTGCGAAAAACAGTGTCGCAAAACTATATACATTCGATGCCGAAAACGTAAAACGAATTTATTTTGTCGGGCTTGGGAAAGAAAAAGAATTCACGTTCCAAAAGGCAATGGAAGCTTTTGGGCATGCGTTTCAAGCTGTTCAACAAGATCAAAAGAAGATCGTAAGCGTACAGCTTTCTACCTTTATTGGAGGAGATGTGGAAGAGATAGATGCAGCTCATGCACTAGCGGAAGCGTTTGCCCTTTCTACATACAAAATAAAAAACTATAAACAACGATCAAACAGCAGCGAATCAAGCATTAAAGCTGTTCATGTTTTGACAGATGCAGATAAAGCGAAAATAAACGCAGCCTTAACTGCCGGTTATGTTTATGGAAGAGGAACAAATTCGGCAAGAACTCTTGTGAACATGCCTTCAAATTTATTAACTGCGACAGAACTCGCGAATTATTCCATCGAACTGGCCAAAAAATATTCTTTTGAGATCGAAATCCTTGAAAAAAAGGATATGGAGGAAATGGGTATGGGGGGGATATTGGCGGTAAATAAAGGATCCAGTGAACCCCCTAAAATGATTGTGTTGAAATACCAAGGAAAAAAGATTTGGGACGATGCGATTGGTTTAGTCGGCAAGGGAATTACTTACGATACTGGGGGCTACTCGTTAAAACCTAGAGATGGGTTAGTAAACATGAAGACTGATATGGCAGGAGCAGCAGCCGTTTTAGGAGCGATGGAAATTATCGGTGAAATAAAACCGAAACAAAATGTTGTAGCCGTTATTCCGGCTACTGACAACATGATTGGCAGCGGAGCGATGAAACCGGATGATGTCATCGTGTCATTAAGCGGGAAAACAATTGAAATTTTAAATACAGATGCTGAAGGGCGTTTAGCTCTTGCAGATGGCATTACTTATGCAAAGCAGCATGGAGCGAAATACATTATCGATGTTGCCACTTTAACCGGTGGAGTTATTGTTGCTCTCGGAAAGCACACAACAGGTGCGATGACGAACAACGAAAAACTGTATGATCAGCTTTTGAAAGCGTCTGTTGAATGTAATGAAAGAATATGGAGATTGCCAATTTTTGAAGATGACCGTGAGCGGGTAAAAAACAGTAAAATGGCGGATTTGAATAATTCCCCTGGCCGGGAAGGACATGCGATAATGGGTGGTGCTTTTTTAGCAGAATTTGCTGAAGATACGCCGTGGGTTCATTTAGACATTGCCGGGACATCCACTACTGCTAAGAAAGGCCCTCTAGGACCTGAAGGAGCAACTGGTGTGATGACTCGAACATTGGCGGCCTTTGTGGAAAAATTCGTGCCGATTAAATCATAATGAAATCATCCATCATTCGGTTGAACTATTGCAGATTAGGCTTTATGTCAGAAATATTATTGCTTGTTTCAATTTTTCAGCAGGAGCCGCAATTCAATATAAAGGAGAAGAGACGGAATCTATTTTGTAAAAAAGATGACCCATTCAGTATGCTTGAAAATCGTGGATTGATTTCTTTCTGATATGTATGTTGTCGGAAGCAACACCAAATTAGGATAATGTGTCGGCACATTCTGACTTAACAAATTGCTGCACATTTATCCTGATTTGGTCTGTATTGTGCACGATTAGCCCAGTACTTAACATGTCTATAAGTGCGCATTTTTTATTGCTTTTCAAAAGAGAGCGAAGGCTTTTTTGCATTTTTGATAATAGATTCGCGGAGAACTGTTTTCCTTCTTGTAAGGTAAGTCGAAAATATATGTGTATTATGTGGCAGAATTCATATTTGCGAACTCTTTTTCAAAAACTTTTTCTACAGGAACATAATTGTACCCAAGATTGCGGGCGACTGCCTCATACGTTATTTCTTTGTTGGCAACGTTGACACCTAATTTGATCGCTTCGTTTTTGGCGATTACTTCTACTAACCCTTTGTTGGCTATTTGCAATGCATATGGAATGGTCGAATTAGTAAGGGCGAACGTAGATGTTCTCGGAACTGCTCCCGGCATATTCGCAACTGCGTAATGAAGGACTCCGTGCTTTACATATGTCGGATTGTCATGAGTGGTGACATGATCGCTCGTTTCAAAAATCCCGCCCTGGTCAATGGCAACATCAACGATGACTGAACCAGGTTTCATCGATTTTACCATTTCTTCAGTCACAAGCTTTGGCGCTTTTGCACCGGGGATTAAGACAGCACCGATGACTAAATCCGCTTCTTTTACTGCTTCGAAAATATTATAGGAGTTAGACATGAGCGTTTGAATGTCGTTGCCAAAAAGATCATCTAATTCCCGAAGACGCTTAGGACTTACGTCAAGGATCGTTACATGAGCTCCTAAACCGATAGCCATTTTTGCAGCATTTGTACCGACTACCCCGCCGCCGATGATGACGACCTTGCCGCGTTCAACGCCTGGAACACCGGATAATAGAATACCTTTTCCGCCGTACGGTTTTTGTAAAAATTGCGTTCCAACCAGTGTTGCCATACGACCGGCCACTTCGCTCATCGGTGTTAACAGGGGTAACGAATGACCGTCAGAAACTGTTTCGTAAGCGACCGCAATCACACCGGATTCCTTCAACTCTTTTGTCAGCTCAGGATTAGCTGCAAGGTGCAGGTAAGTAAACAGAATAAGACCATCACGGAAATATTTATATTCTTCTTGAAGCGGCTCCTTGACCTTCAACACCATATCTGCTTCCCAAACCTTACTTGTATCATGAAGAATTTCGGCGCCTGCTTGAATATATTCTTCATCATGAATTCCGCTTCCAAGACCTGCACTTTCTTCTACGAGTACACGGTGACCTGCCTTGACTAATGAAACAACTCCAGCTGGTGTAATGGCTACACGATTTTCGTTATTTTTAATTTCCCGCGGTACACCAATTATCATTGCAGTCCCTCCTGTATAGTATAATTTCGTTTTAATATTCCATATGTACCAACAATGAATCGGAATTTTCATGTACCTGTCCATTTTATTGTTTCTTTTCCTGCTGGCAATCATTCATTGAATTTTTTGTTTTTATATCATATGCCAATCGGTGTATGTTTGTCTGCAGCTTTCAGCGAAACCGCCAGTATATTTGCATAAATTTATAAAATCCAGCCCTGAAGAGTAAAAATTCTTCGAGATAATTCCACCTAAACTTTGCCAAATATGTGATAATAAGGGTATGTAAAAAACCTAATATATTGGCATTTGGGGGGGATTTTTTTATGGTAACGAGGAAGGAAAAGCGTGAAAAGGAAAAAGAGGTAAATTATTTATTCGAGTTGCTAAAAACACAAAATCACTTTTTTAAAAATTTAAACAAATTGCTCAAAACTATTGATGATCCAAGGCACCAAAGCTATATTACCTATGACACGGAAGTCCTTTTGATGATGGTTATTTTGAAAAATGCATGCAACTTAAAAAGTATGCGCGAAATGACAAACGAATTTAATAAGGAAGAGTGCATTAAAAATTTGGGGAAATTGTTGGGGAATGAAGATTTGGAAGAACTGCCCCATTATGACACAATCAATGATTTTTTGGCACGAGTGAACCCGGCAGAACTTGAAAGGATCCGAATCGATATGATCAAGAAATTATTCAAAAAGAGGTGTTTTGAATCCTATCGTATCAATGGGAAATACTGGGGTATTGCCATAGATGGGACCGGTATTTTTACTTTTGACAAAAAACATTGTGAACACTGCCTGAAACGGGAGCGCAAATACATAGACAAGGAAACGGGTGAAGAAAAAATAAAGACCATCTACATGCATCATGTCTTGGAAGCCAAGTTAATTGTGGGAAATATGGTACTAAGTGTGGCCTCCGAGTTTATTGAAAATGAATCAGAGGACGTGGAAAAGCAAGATTGTGAGTTGAATGCTTTTTATCGACTGACTGCTAGACTGAAAGACACCTTTAAAAAACTGCCTATCTGTCTGATTGCCGATAGTCTTTATGCCTGCGAAAATGTATTTAAACAATGCAAGGCGAATAATTGGAACTACTTATTCCGTTTTAAGGAAGATCGTATTAAAAGCATCACCGATGAGTTTCAAGCGTTAAAAAATATGGAAGAGGAGGAAGGCAAGAAAGCCAATGTGGTAAAGATACGTGAAAGCGAACAGCGAGGGGAAATCACCTGGGTGAACGATATTGATTACAGAGGCTTTGGGGTGAATGTTTTCGAATGCGAATTAGAAGATGAAAAAAGAAAACAAAAATTTACCTTTATCACAGATATAAAAATCACAAAAAACAATGCAAAGAAACTGATGAACGCTGGCAGAAGCCGCTGGAGAATAGAGAATGAGGGGTTTAACAGACAAAAAAACCTGCGCTACCACATTGAACACGCAAGCAGCCAAGATTACAATGCCATGAAAAATCACTACCTATTAACCCAAATTACAGAGATTATCATGGTGTTACATGAGCATGGGTCAAAAATATTGAGAAGCATGAAGAAAACGATAAAAGAAATATCCTCGCGATTGTTAGAAGCCTTCCGTGGGCAAACACTAACAGACGAGGATATCGCACAACTGGGAAAACCTATGCAAATTAGGTTTACCTAGCGAATTAATTGTACCAAAGGATGTGATGTTTGGCAAAGAAAAAAAGTTATCCACAACAAACAAAAATAAGTTATCCACATTTTTTAAAAAAATAAGCAAAATTGGTTCTTTTTGACCCTTTTTGTAAATAAATTTAACTGGAAAATTTTACCAACTGTGGATAAGTCGTAATTGCATAATACTACCGAAAATTGATAAATTTACTCCTCATAGCTGTATAAAATCCACTTCCGTTGCGAAAATTTCGAACATATGGTATCTTATACAGAAATATTTAGGAGGGATGAGCTGTGAAAAGGGTCACTTTAATGGAAGTCTTCACTCATCCAATTACACAAAAATATTTAAAACGATCTGGCATTGCTCACGCGATTAAAACGGCTGATCACGCTTTTCGTCTTGCGATAGCATTCAATGTAAATCCCGATCTTGCGACAAAGGCGGCGCTGTTGCATGATATTGGCCATTATGAATGGTACACGGACGGTAAATGGGATTATGAAAAATATCGAAAAAATGATATTCATGCAATAAAAGGAGCGAACAGAGCGCATAAACTGCTGATAAGGCTTGGGGAAAAGCCTGAAGCAGCCAAGCAAATTGCTTTAGCTATTCTCCTTCATACGGATTCGTATTTGCCTGATGGTAATTTAAAGCAAAATCCTCTTCAGCGCATAGTTCGGCTTGCTGATGAATTGGATGAAGAACCAGGCGGAATGCATCATTACCGTCAAATTGACGAAAAGCTGGCTTTAAAGAAAATTAGGACTCTAGATAAAAAAGTTGAAAAGTACTATTCTCAGTTAAAATCCATTGTATAAGCGAACAATTTAGACGTTTGATCATACAATACTATAAACAAACAATGGAAGTGGTGGTTTCGTTTGCCTTCTTTTGTAGGTCCAATTGAGATTAATGAAGTCGACTCAGGAATCATAAAAGTGGGTGACAGCTTTTCTATTTCTCCTAAGGCGAGTTTAAAATCTGCGCTTGGTTCAGGAGCTTTAAATGTTGGAGACTATGTAAAAACATTTGACGTTCGCAGCAAAACGAATGAACATTCGAAAAGTTTCTTTGATCAACCGATAATAGGGAATAGGTAAAATATTTTGCAAAACCTGAGATTGATTTTTCTTTCAACTCAGGTATTTTTTTATATAGAGGGAAAAAAGGAGTGAAACAATGAAAGTACGAAAAGCAAATATAATACATAACGGTGAAGAGATCAGAAACGTCTATATTTATGAAAACAAAAAAGAGGAGTATATATTAGTTGCTGTACCGCAGCTTGAATGGTCCAAGATCATTAAATATGAAGAAATCAATGACAAAACAAGAGAACATTTACAAAATTCTATTGCAAAAAGATCGAATGAGAACATTGCCATTTCACTTTGTTCGAAAATTACTCAATGGATACAAGAAATGTAAGCTTTTAAGAGAATTTGAGAAATATGTAACCTCTGCTGTCAGACGGAGGTTACATTAGATTGCTTTCTTTTCTCTCTACTAATTCTATGACATCATGTATGTCGACTTGTAATACGGAGCAAATTTTTGCAAGCTTATCTAGAGGAAGGCGCTTCGTTTTGTTGTGGCACATTTCCCATACAAGCGTATGGCGAATATCAGCTTGACGGGCAAGTTCTCGTTTGGTCATTCTTTTTTGTTTCAATAAATTGTCCAATTTAATATGTATAACATATTCTTTTTTTTCCACTATGTTCACCCTTATTTGTCATATCTTCTCGGGATTTAGAAAATATTCTATCAATGTTCTTTCGTTCATTCAACCCTCTTTTATCAAAATTTTCCTTCTTTTTTATATGAATTTAACAAATGGGGGAAAGAAGGAGTCCTTCTGTTATAAAAATCATGATCATGCAATCTTTATAATAAGTTTGCCATACATCGCAAAAAGACACATACAATCACATTGCGTGTTTTTCGGCATCACGCATAAAACTTCAAATTAGTTTTTCGGTGAAAAATGATCGAAAATTCTATAAAATAAATGTGAAAGATCGAAAAAGATCTTTTCAAGGGAGTGTGATACTTTGAATCATCAAGAAATTGAAAAAATCAACAAGATCTTCTTAATGCTTGAAAGGGAGTTAGACGAAACGAAAAAGGCGCTTAATAATATCAATAAGAGCATTGACAAATACGATAAATATCAATATACGAAAATTGTATAATGAGGCGACGACCAAATTTGGTCGCCTTTTTTATGATAATATATAATTTATAGTATAATAATTGCAAAACATCCATAGATTTCAAGCTGAATATAAATCAGATCAAATGGAGGGGATGGCATTAAAAAGTGAGTTATTATTAAACAAAGTTCAAGTGGCAATGTTTATGAAGGATGCGGTCGACAGGTCTGTAGACTGGCTTTATTTGCGGAATCTTTTGCATCGTTTTATCGAATCTAAACAAACATTTCCTTTTGCAGAGCTTTGTTATTTGCATGCGAACGTATTCAACAGCGAAAATGATGAAGAAGAATTGTACAAGCTTATGGCAGCTGTTGAATTGCTCGTCCTAGCTTTTGATATGTTTGATGATTTGGAGGATCTGGACAACTTTACAGAACCGTGGATGGATATTGATAGAGGGGAAGCGATTAACAGCTCATCCTTTCTTTATACGTTAAGTTTATCGCATATCCATTCGCTGTCATCACCTTATCGTTCTGAGATCCTTGGTCTGTTTCTTGAATATGCTTTGCAGGCTATGAAAGGCCAGCATATTGATTTGGCAAATGCCGTGAAGACAGAAAAAGAATGTTTGCAAATGATGAGATGGAAATCAGGTTCCCTTACAGCTCTTGCAGCTGAAGCGGGTGTCATGTTTGCATGCGGGAAAAGATACGAGGAAGTTAAGGAATACGGGCACCAAGTAGGGATTGCCGGCCAGATTGAGAATGATTATAAAGGATTGTTTACTCCGCATAAACAGGACAGGAAGTTTTTGAAGCCGTCACTGGCATTACTTTATTTGCAAAGGAAATTTAATCAAACAAGCGTGGATATTTTACAATATGTGCACAGCGGAAAAGACTTCGACGAATACTTTGGAAGCATTGTAGCTTTTAAAGAAAAGCTGTTGGAAGCGGGAGTCACCCAATATTTAAATGTGATGAAACACATCGCGCTTAAGAAGGCTGAAACTTATATAAAAAAACTTCCGCTGTCTGCTGAGAAATTGGATGAACTATTAACAAATTTAATCAAAAAATAAAAAAGGAGCATTCCTGTTAGAAGTTTTTTCGGGGACTTGAATAAAAAAAGCCCTCTTGGTATGATTCGGGGGTGTCAATCGCACGAATTGACCCCTAATTTGGATACCAAGGAGGACTATACATGAATTCTATCTCAAACAAGAAGATTAATCAAGTCACCGATCAAACGCTCGTCGTTGGCATGGATATCGCGAAAAAGAAGCATTATGCCTGCTTTGTGGATGAGCGAGGGAGGGTGTTAAAAAAGCCGTTTCCCGTTCTGCAATCGAGAGAAGGGTTGGAATGGTTGTACCAATGCATCGTGAAAGCGATGGAGGAATTTGAAAAAACGGAAGTGATCGTTGGCATCGAGCCAACGGGACATTATTGGCTCAATCTCGCTTACTTTCTTGACGAGAAGGGCATTCCTCTCGTCATGACAAACCCGATGCACGTGAAGCGCTCCAAAGAGCTGGATGACAATCTTCCAACCAAGCATGATGCGAAAGACGCGCTCGTCATTGCCCGGTTAGTGAAAGACGGCCGATTCAGCTATCCGCGCATTCTGAAAGGGATGGAGGCCGAACTGCGCGTGGGAGCGACATTTCGCTCCAAATTGGTGGAAGAACAGGGAGCGATTCGAAATCAAATGATTCGCTGGCTTGATCGATATTTTCCGGAGTTTTCCCAAGTCTTCCCGTCATTTGGGAAAATGGCGCTCGCGGTGCTGGAATATACGCCATTTCCGAGTGATCTGGCAGGAAAAGAACTAGAAGAGGTGCTGGCCCTTTACCGGCAAAGTGAGGGATTACAATCGCCACAAAAGCCGAAAGCGAAGAAGCTGATGGAACTGGCCCAACATTCCATTGGCGTAACGGAAGGACAACAGATGGCCCGTATCGAAATCGCCACACTTGTCCGCCGGTACCGCCAATTGGAGGAGGAAATCGAGGCACTGACCCAGCAACTAACGGAACTTGTGCAAACATCCGTGGAATACGAATGGCTCAAAACGGTTCCGGGCTTAGGCGATGCAACCATCGTAGAACTGTTATCAGAGATCGGGAGTTTCTCCCATTATCAGGATCCGCGGCAGCTTATCAAATTAGCGGGCCTGACGCTGCGGGAACATTCCTCCGGCCAACACAAAGGGCAAAAACGGATCTCGAAGCGTGGAAGAAGGCGGTTGCGCGCCCTCCTCTTCCGCGTGATGATGCCGATGATCCGCCACAACGAAGCGTTTCGACAGTTACATGAATATTACACGACACGGCCCGATAATCCGTTGCGCAAGAAGCAATCCATTGTGGTGTTATGCGGGAAATTACTGAAGGTACTGCACGCTGTGTGTACGAAGCACCAGGCGTTCGATGCGAAGCGAATGATGCAGGACATCTTTGGCCTCGAAACGGCTGCTTGATGCCTATAGTCTCGATTCTCTAGACAACAAGGATGACACGGAGAAGCTGGCGCGATATCATCCATTCGACCTTGAGTCCCTAAAGGAGCTTAGCCGGCCTCTGCCTGATGACTAGACCGAACGAAGGAATGTAGGCACAAGGATGCCAAGAGACATGGGAGGGTTCGTCATCATCAGCGATGCAGAGATCCACGGTGCATCCCATACGCTTCCCCCCACTACAACCAAATTTAACCAGTAGTGGCCGCGAAGCGTACCCAGTCAATGTAAGATATACACATATTTAAGAAATAATGTTAGAAACTTTGTCGAAAAATATTTTTTTGACACCCCTGAAACGGCTACAACCGTTGATATATCAACATTTATAGAGGGAGAGATCAATATGCAAGAAATCGTAAATTTCTTAATCGAAAACCCTGATGTTTTGGAGAAAGTCGTGAATGGACAAGCTAGTTTGATTGGAGTTGAATTGGAAGAATTATTGGGTATAATTGATGGGTTTGTAGATACGCTTTCTGCAAATTACAGCTATTGGTTATCATAATTTTAAAACGTTAAGCGGTGGGTAGTGTTGATTGAAAAGTTTAAAATAATGGATCGATTTTATAAATCATTAGTCATCATTAGCGTTTTCATTGTTTCTCATTCATTATATGTATTTTTTAAAGCTCCATATATTGGAGCTAATCTTAAATTAAATGAGAAAGGTCAAGTTGAAATCGTTGATTTAGATCCTGCTGCTTGGGCGAGCAAAGCGGGGATAAAAAAGGGGGATATATTATTAGAACTTAATGGAGAAAGAATTCAAGGTATAAATATTCAACTTCAACAAGACAGTATTTTGAAGATTAAATCTCAAGATGGAATTAAAGTATTAAAAGTAGAAAATTTAATTTTTTCTGAGCATTCCTTGTACATGCTCATTATTCCATTAATTATTTATTTTCTTTGTTTGTTTTGCAGCTATTTTATATATAAATCAAATGAAAAAATAAATAGTATTTCTCCATATTTTTTAAACATTTTTTTACTGTTTATTTCTTTAGCTTATTTAAGCGGCAGTGCTTCGGCACGTGGTGATCATGTTTCACAATACTTAGTACTCTTATTTTTTATTAGTGTTCCAGTCATTTATTTACATTTTTTATATTGTTATTTTCTTGAATTTGGAAACGTATTGTTCAACAAAAAACTGATATATGCAGGGTATATTATCGTTTTCCTCAATATAGTTGCGAGAATCATTGAAGATTTTTATAATCATTTAAGTTTATTCACAAAATTTTTTAGTTTATTTTCTTTTTTAGTTGTCTTTTTTATAAGCTTTGTTACCAAAATTGTTGGTTTAAGTAAAGTTAAATTTTCTGAAATTGAATATCCGGTCAAAGTACTAATCGTTACAAACGTTATTGCTTTTTCACCGTTTATTGTTCTATATGTCATCCCTTATTTGTTTTTGGAACAAGCAATTTTTTCGCCTGCCCTTTTAGCGTCATTTTTGTTATTAGTACCTTTTTCCCTTGTGTATCAGTTTCTATCATCAAAGATATATGATATTGAGTTTATTTTAGGCAGAGTCAAATATTATGCTCTCCTTTCCATTTTGCCGACTATCTTTTTAGTGGCTTTTATCATACTGCTAAAAGAACATAATCCCAAAATTTACCCTATTCAACTTTCAATTATTATATATATATTATTGATATTTGTTTTTTATTTTAAAGAAATAATTGACTTCCGCTTCCGGTTTAAGCGGTTTTCGGAAAAATATAATTATCAGGACAGCATTTTGAAGTATACGTTAAGGATCCGGAAAGCAGGCAGTTTAAAACAGATGATGGCTGAGTTAAAATCGACCATTTTAGAGGTTTTGAAGGTCAGCCGTGCATACTGCCTTGTTGTTCATGAGAGTGGACGGATCGAAATGGTTGATGATGATGGGGACGGCGGTCTTTTAGAAATTGCCCCATACGAAAAAGATATTTTAAATGCTGTAACAGAAATAGGGAAAATTGTAGAATTTGATAAAGGGTTTGTGTTAACTGTCGGTGAAACGAATAGACGGAAATATGTTATTATTTGCCTTTCTGTCATTAAAACGCCTAAACTGACCCGTGATGAAATTTCTTGGCTGAATTCCCTTGCTTTTTATACGAATGTAACTGTAGAAAACTTTTTGAAAATAGAAGAATTGATGGAAAGACTTGAAAAAGTGGAAGAGGGAAACAGCAATCCTGCATGGCTCAAAAAACTGCTGTTTGCAATTGAAGAGAAGCAGCGCTCCAATTTGGCGAAAGATTTGCATGATTCTGTGCTGCAAGATTTGATTTCGTTAAAAAGGCAATGCGAATTGGTTCTGGAGGAATCTGGACAATATCCTGCTGCTACGATCGAAAAAATTCAGAGCATGAATCAAAACATTCTTGATATCATTCATATGACGAGGGAAACGTGTCAAGAGCTGCGTCCGCAAATTTTATATGACTTGGGACTCGTCAAGGCGGTATCAAAGCTAGTAGCGCAATACGAAGAACAGTGTAATTTTCAAATCCGCTTTAATACGGGGAATTTTAACAAGCAGCTTGATATAAACATGCAGCTTAATTTGTATCGGATCATTCAGGAGCTTTTATCAAATGCGCGCAAGCATTCGAATGCGAAGCAAATATTAATTATGCTCGTCAATATAAGAGAAAAAATTGTATTGCACTATGAAGATGATGGCGTAGGCATCGATGAAGAACTGTTGTATGCGAAAACAGAAAGCATGGGATTGTCCGGAATTAGAGAGAGGGTAAAAGCTTTGGATGGTGAAATGAAGATTGAGACTTCTCCGGGAAATGGATTTCGGGTCTTAATTGAAATTTAATCACATTCTTGACTTGGCTTTTGCCAAGTCATTTTACTGTAGATTTTGTCTAAAGAGGTGGAAAGCATGATTCGTATTTTAGTGATTGACGATCATCCTGCTGTGAGAGAAGGGACAAAAGCGATATTGGAAACGGATTCTGAAGTTGAAGTGGATTGTCTGGAGCCTCCTTATACGGCTGAACTTATGGAGAAAATCGATTTTTTGCAATATGATGCAGTTCTTATGGATATGAATTTAGGTGACGTCAACGGGATTGAACTGGCAAAGCAAATAACATCCCAAGAACACCAATGCAAAGTCCTTCTTTATACTGGATATGATGTCAATGATTATATGGAAGAAGCGATTTCCTTAGGCATTCATGGAGTGATCAGCAAGACGGAGTCAAAAGAGAAAATATTATCTCACATTCGCCATGCGTTGCTTGGTGAGATTATTCTATCATTTGATTACGTAAAAAAATTGATTGAACGACAGACATTCAAGTCGCCATCTATGAAAGAAGCAAATGAGCCTTTAACGGATCGGGAAAAAATGATTTTAATGGAAGTCGAAAGAGGGTTAACAAATCAAGAAATAGCAGATAAGCTGCATTTAAGCAAAAGATCGATTGAATATAGTCTCACTTCCATTTTTAATAAGCTGCACGTCAGCTCTCGGACAGAAGCCGTATTAATTGCGAAGTCAGAAGGCATTCTTTAAATTAAGAAGTCCCGTCCAATTTGATTGCTATAAAAGATAAGGCTCATGAATGAACCTTATCCTTTGCTTTCTTTTTTTCTTTTAACTCATCAATTTTGCTGTTTTCCCATAGTTTCACTTTTGTATGGTAAGCTGCGCGGCTGATTAAATGTCCTGCTACAGGCGATGTTAAAAATATAAACAGGATTCCCAGCAAAACTCTTCCATTCATATGGTCTTCAAGCACCCAAAAATATAAGAACACCCCTAGTAAAATAGAGAGCACACCTAATGTCGCGCTTTTGGAAGCCGCATGGTTTCTCGTATATACATCTGGTAGCCTCAACACACCAATGGCGGAAATTAGGCTGAAAAAGGCTCCTTGGAGAATGAGATATCCGATCACAAACTTACTGATTGTTTCGATCATTTTCGATAATTTCTCCTTTCTCCAAGAATTTAGCAATCGATACCGTGCCGATAAAAGCTAAAATTCCAATTAATAAAATAATGTCCAAAAAAGCGCTTGTATCTAAAACAATCGACATGATCGCTGTGATCCCGACTAAGTTGATGCCGATCGCATCTAATGATATGGCGCGGTCTGGAACGGATGGGCCTTTGATGAGCCGAATCATCAATAAGAGAGAGGAAGCAGCGATAAGAGCCAAAGAAATCCAAATAATAAATTCAAACATTAACGGCTCACCTCCTTAATAGCTTTCTCAAAACTGCTTTTTATATCTTTTCTTGCTTGTTCGACATTCGCTATATCCACAGAATGGATATAAAGCGTTTTATTATCATCGGAAATATCAATAACAAATGTTCCTGGTGTTAAAGTAATGAGATTGGATAGAATCGTAATTTCCCAATCTTTTTCCAATTCTGTTTCAAAGGCAAAAATTCCAGGCTCCATTTTCAATTTTGGCGACAAAACGATTTTTAAAACAGCAATATTTGCAAGGACAAGCTCCTTCAAAAAGATGAACATGAGCTTTATGACGGCGGCAATATTGTACAGATAAAATCGTCTTGGAAAAAAACGGCGTAGCGCGAAAAGAATGATAATACCTAAAAGATATCCGATAAAAAATGTGATGAATGAGTAGTCATCCTGCAAAAGCATCCATGTAATGGCAATCATAAAATTTAACAGTATTTGAAAGGCCATGTGATCTACTCCTTTAATACGGCTTCAATATAAAGATCAGGAGAAAGAAGAACCTGTTCCGCCTGTTTGATGTATGAAGAGATAAATTCTGTGCCAAGCCCGTAAAATAATGAGAGAGCAAGTAAGAAAGCAGCTGGAACGTAAAGACTTTTTACTTGACTGGTTTCCCGAACTTGCGGAATTTTTTCCTCTCCCCAAAAACCGTTAATAAATATTTTCATCACAGAATATAGGACTAAAAGGCTTGAAAGCAAGACTACGAAAGCTAATACAAATTCACCTTGCTCAAATCCCCCTTGGACTATTTTTAGTTTCCCGATAAAACCGCTTAATGGTGGAATGCCAGCTAAAGCTAATGCGGCGATAAAAAACATCCACCCAAGTGTTGGGTATTTTTTTATTAGTCCACTGAATTTTTCAAGGTTTGTTGTTCCAGTGATCGAAAAGACGATTCCGACCAAAAGGAACAGCAACCCTTTAATAATCATATCATGGATCATGTAATAAACAGATCCTTCTAAACCTGATTTGGTCATTGTGGACACTCCAAATAAAATGACACCAACGCCTGTCAAAATGTTGTATATCACGATCTGTTTAATATCCGAGAAGCTAATGGCGCCAATAACGCCAAATATGATCGTAAGCACCGCCAGCCATGCGATAAACGTATGAGTAAATGCAATGTCCTGCAAAAATATAAGCGTAAACACTCTTGTGATCGAATAGACTCCAACTTTTGTCAAAAGAGCACCAAACAGGGCCGTAACAGCTGCTGGCGGAGCCTGATAGGAGCCGGGCATCCAGAAAAAAAGCGGGAAAATGGCTCCTTTCAATCCGAATACAATTAAATACATGATGGAGATGGCCGCGATGATGCCGGATGAGCCTAATTCTGCGACTCGCAGGCTCAAGTCAGCCATGTTTAATGTACCTGTTACAGCATATAGAAATGCAACGGATATGACAAATAAAGCGGATGAAATAACATTTACTAAAATGTATTTAATAGTTTCTCTTAATTGCGGCTTTGAATTTCCGTGAACAATTAAAAAATAAGAAGACATGAGCATAACTTCATAAAACACAAACAGATTGAAAAGATCTCCTGTCAGAAAAGCACCGGACACTCCGGTCAATAAAAACATGACGCCGGAATAGTAGAAAAATTTGCTTCGATTATAATCTACTATTTTGTAGGAAAATAGCAAACAGGCAAAAACAATAATGTTTGCCGTTAAAACAAGCAGAATCGCGTACATATCGGCTACAAGAACAATCCCAAACGGCGCTTTCCAATCCCCGACTTCAAGGGAAATGATTCCGTTTGTATGAACATAGTGAACAAGGAAAACGGAAATGCCGATATTTATAACGGAAGAAACAGCGCTTAAATATTTTTGCACTTTTTCTTGTTTATTGAAAAAAATAAGCAATACTGCAGTTATCATAGGAATAATAATCGGTAAAATTATGATATTGTTATTCATTTCTGATCATTTCCCCTCATTTGATCCATATCGTCTGTTCCAAGTTCTTGATAAGATCTGTAGGCTAACACTAAAAAGAAGGCTGTTACTCCAAAGCTAATGACAATTGCAGTTAATATAAGTGCTTGCGGCAAAGGGTCTACATAAGAAGCTGCGTGTTCATCTAACAGCGGAACAGTTCCTTTTTTCAGTCCCCCCATCGTTAAAATGAGGAGATGAGCTCCGTGACTCAATAGACCTGTTCCAATAATGATCCGCAATAAACTTTTTGAAAGCATTAAATATGTAGCTGTCATAAACAAAATTCCTGCAACAATGGAAGTTACGATCTCCATTATTCCGTCTCTCCAATCGTTTGAATAATCGTCATTGTCACACCAACAACAACAAAATATACACCGAGATCAAAAATGACAGCAGTCGCAAGATGTGTATCGCCTAAAACCGGTATGTGAACGTAGCCATGTGTATGGGAAAGGAACGGAACTCCGAAAAGAAAGGAGCCGATCCCCGATAAAATCGCAATCAATAATCCGAACGCCGCCACTTTAACATAATTAATGGGCAAAATCGCTTTCACGGTTTTGATATCAAAAGCGATCAATAATAAAACGATTGCTCCTGATGTGATGAGCCCGCCGATAAACCCGCCTCCAGGGGCATTATGGCCAGCGAAAAATAAATGGAACGAAAAAATGATCACGATAAAAAGTACGATTTTTGTAATTGTTTGCAAAATAAGATCATTCGTTTTTAAACCCGTTTTCTTCAACGTCTTTCCCTCCTGTGCGAAGGCGAATCATACTGTAGACAGCAAGCGCTGCGATTGCCAAAACAGTTATTTCAAACAGCGTGTCAAAGCCGCGGAAATCGACTAGTATAACGTTGACGACATTGTATCCGCCGCCCAAGCTATAGCTCGTTTCCAGAAAGTATTCCGCGATCGTTTTTCCAGTGCGTTCGCTGCTTGCGGAAATGGCCAGCAGCGTTACAATCCCCCCGACGCCTGCTGAAATTATAAAATTCACCAGGCGGAATCTTCGAGTTTTATTTTTTTTCTGCAGCTCAGGTAAGAAATAAAAAGCAAGCAAAAACAAGGCTGTTGATACCGTTTCAATAACTAGCTGCGTTAAAGCTAAATCCGGCGCTCTAAATAGAACGAAAAACAGTGCGAGTGAATACCCGACGGAGCTAAGCGCAATAATGGCTGTCAATCTGGATCTTGCCAAAACAGCTGTGATAGAACCGGCGATCATAACAATCGACAGGATCAATTCATAAATTCCGACAGGTGCAGCATCATCCGCAGCAAAAGAGATCGATTGCTTGATGATCATTGTCGCTCCAACTGCCATGATCATAAATGCAAAAATATAGATGAGATAGTCGCGAATAAATCCAGTCATATAAAAGCTTGTCAGCCGGTTGGAAGTTTTGCCTGCCGTTTTTAAAGAATGATCATATAATTGATTGAGCGTCATCCATTTCGGCTGCAGATCGTAAACTCTTTTCCATTTTGACGCTGTCAAGTATAGGAATATTCCAAGTATCACTACGCCAACTGTCATCCAAAATTCTGCAGTAAAGCCGTGCCAATGTGAAATATGGATGTTAAAATGTTCCCCATCCTTCAACACGCTAGGCATGACAGATTTCATTGCCGGTTCGATTAAGCTGTAAGCAAGCAAGTTTGGAAAAAATCCAAAAATAACAACAAGGGATGCCAGCACAATAGGCGGAATCAGCATTCCGATCGGCGCCTCGTGGGGTTTTTTAGGCAGATTTTCCAGCTGTAATTTTCCAGCAAATGTTTTAAAAACAAACATCATGCTGTAAATAAATGTAAAAACACTGCCGATCCATGCGAGCACTGGAAGTAAAAACCCCCATGTTTCTGTTTGAAATACATCCATGTTCAATACTCGAATCATACCGGTAAAAAACATTTCCTTGCTTAAAAATCCATTAAATGGTGGAAGACCTGCCATAGAAAACGCGCCGATTAAACCGATCGTAAAGGTAATGGGCATAAGGGACATGAGTCCGCCAAGCTTTCTAATATCTCGAGTGCCTGTCTCATGATCAACAATGCCTGCAACCATAAATAGGCTGCCTTTAAATGTCGCATGGTTAATCAAATGGAAAATCGCTGCTAAAATCGCAACTGAATAAAATTCAAAATGATCAAACAAGAGGGCGGCGGAGCCGACACCTAAAAGGGACATAATCATGCCGAGCTGGCTGACAGTTGAAAAGGCTAACATCGCTTTTAAATCTGTTTGTTTCACCGCATGGAAGGATCCCCAGAATAAGGTGAAAATTCCGAAAAGTGAAACGATCCAAAACCATTCGGCACTTCCTGCAAATACAGGTGTGAATCGAGCAACTAAATAAATGCCTGCTTTCACCATCGTTGCTGAGTGGAGATACGCACTGACTGGCGTTGGCGCTTCCATCGCATCAGGCAGCCAAATGTAAAAAGGAAATTGGGCAGATTTAGTAAATGCTCCCAATAAGAGCAGAATAAGGGCTGGGATAAATAATCCATTGTCGGCGATACTGTTGCTTTGGGCAATTGTTTCACGAATGCTGAATGTTCCAGTCATGATGTAGAGCAAGATAAATCCGCCAAGCATGGAAAGCCCGCCGAAAACAGTAATAAGCATCGATTTTAGCGCCCCGTAACGTGATCTTTCCCGATAATGCCAATAGCCAATTAATAGAAAAGAAGAAAAGCTGGTAATTTCCCAAAAAGTATATAAAACAATAGTATTATCAGTTAAGACTACTCCAAGCATTGACCCCATAAACATCAACAAATAAACGTAAAACGCATTCAGCTGTTCTTTTTCCTTCGACAAATAGTAGATCGAATAAAGAACAACGAGAGAGCCGATACCGGTAATGAGCAAAGCAAACAGAAGGCTGAGTCCGTCCACATAAACAGCAAAATCAATTCCTAATGATGGAATCCATTTAACAGTTTGTACGATACCTTCTTTATACTTAACTTCCGGCAAAAATTGAAGAAAAAATATGAATAAACATATAGGAAGGGGAAGCACAAACCATCCAGTATGTATTTTCCGAAATGTCTTATATAGGAATGGTACCATGAAAGCAAATAGAAATGGAAATAATATAGCCCAATGCAGAAATGTCATGTAAACCCTCCTCACCGAATGTTTTGGACTAGCTGTATTTTATTGTTCTCAATATTTTTTGCATATATAGCTTTTTAAATTTCAAGTTCATATGACCACAAATATCGTATCAAAAAAATCATAAAATGTATATTTTTTTGTGAAATTTCCCACCTTGAAAATGAGGTGATATGATGACAAAAAAGGTAATGACAGCCGTTTTAATTTTTATCTTATTATTCAGCATTTCATGGTATTTGCATGAACAAACGAAACAGACGTATGTACATCCATCATATGAGTGGACGCCAATCAATACTTTTTCCAAAAATATGAAGGAAGAAAAATTTGCACCAAGAGAATACATTCGTGTTATCAATTACTAAGAATGAAATGCAAAAATATTTAAGCAAATACAAGTAAAATCGAGTTTTTTAAAAGAAATTGGCGATTGTCCAGTTTCTTTCTTTCTTTACAGAAAGAAAAATTTATGAGATGAACAGGAAGTTTTAAAATTTCCTCGGATTATTGTAAAAAACGTTTTTTTATGTTTTCACTAGGAAGACTGCATTTGTTTTTTTGACCGAACCATTTATATCGGTTTTTAGCAATGATCTGATAAAAAAAATCGCGAATTGGTTTCGGGATGATGATGAATCCGTAAAATATTTTCAAAAAACCGCTTAAGTGTTTGGCGATATGTAAAGCAGCAGTGGATTTTGTATAACAGTGATTCCCATCCGATAATACGAGCGAATCAAAAGATTCAGTCGAAAGGCCGAATTGCTGTAATAATTCCTTTCCCTTGCTTGATTGCAGCGGTGCGAATATAAAAATTTCATCTGGATCGTGCGAAATGATGAAATTTACGGTCGAATCGCAAAAATTGCACATGCCGTCGAAAAGAATGATTTTTTTTGGCTTCATCGATATTCACTCCTTTCTTCTATTTTATAATAAAAAATTCATAAAAAATTTTTTATTTTCCGAAATGGAAGATATTTATTCTTGTTAAATGATATAATGAAGTAACGGTGTTTTAGGAGCAGTGATTGCATAAGGAGGGAGGATGAACGTGGAGGCCAAGAAGCAGTTATTTATTGATTTTGAATTTACAATGGCTGAGAACAAAATGAATCCGGAAGGCTTTTTTCCGGAAATTATCGAAGCGGGTGTCGTAAAGGTAGAAAGGGGAAAAATTAAAGAGACGTTTTCCACATTTGTAAAACCTAGATTTTTTCCAAAATTAACAGAACGATGTAAGCGTTTTTTGGAAATTACCCAAGAACAAGTTGATAACGGTCTATCGTTTTCCGAATTGGTTCATCTTCTTCGCAAGCTTTCTTTTGGGGAAGAAACAATGATCGTGACATGGGGCAACATGGACATGAAAGTTCTTCGCCATAATTGCAAAGAGCATGGACTGCCATTTCCAATAGCAGGTACGGAGATCGATTTATCAATGGAATATAAAAAATTTTTTGGCGACCGCAATCAAACAGGATTGTGGAAAGCTGTGGAGGAATACGGCAAAAAAGGAATCGGCAAGCATCATCGTGCACTTGACGATGCGTTAACAACTTTTAATATTTTTAAGCTGATTGAAAAAGATAAGCAATATCTTTTGAAACCAAAGCCGCTGACAATTGGTGAACGAATAGATTTAACAAAATTATGGCAAAAGCAAGCGACATGAAAAGGCCAGCTGCAATTTGTAGTGGCCTTTTCATAATGCTTTAAAATATTCTCTCTCTAATCGATTCAAGTTTTCAAGAGAACGCAATGCCCAATCGCTTGCATCTTCCTCAAGCTCCTTCTTTAAAGCAGCGGAAGCTTCTTTCAGAGAAGTTTCGTAATCAGGAATTTCCCCGTTATAATGGTGAACCATTTTTTTTGGAATATTTGCTTGTTCATTGAAGGAAAGTGCTTTGCGTTCATGAAAGAACGGAACATCTGCTTGTTTCGGCTGGTGCAAATCCCCTTGCATCGGATGTTTTAAAACCGCTTTTACTCTTACTAAATAATGATTCTCCCGAATTTCGGTAACTTCCCCGATATATTTACCGGTTTTATAAATGCCTGTAACGATATCCCCGACTTTTATGTCCAAAGTTTTCCCCTCCAGCAATTGTAATGTTTTCACCTATTGTACACTTTTATTTTCAGAGCAGATGGCATGATAAAGCAAAATTTTGCTATAGTAAAAGATAGAATGGATTTGAAAGGTCGTGATGATCATGGAATGGCTTCTAAATTTTATTCTATATTTTCCGGAAAATAAAATTGAATATTTATATGGTTTTTTGCAAATGGTTCCGTTTATCATTTTAGCTGTAGTTGCGATCATTTTTTTTAAAAAAATATCCCGCAAGGAAGAAGAAAAAGCGAATGAGCTGCTGAAAAAGCTTTCAGAAAATGAGAAAAAAAGAAGCTGAAACCGGGAGGCGATGCCTCCCAACGAATGTTAAGAAAGAGCCGTTTTTAGTCTCTTTAATCCATCTAGGACCATCTGCCGCGGACAGCCGATATTCATCCGCACAAAACCTTCTCCAGCCTTGCCGTATTTACTGCCCAGTTCCAATGCTAATTTTCCTTTTTCAAGCAGCTGTTTTTTTAATTGTTGTTCAGTCATATTTAATGAACGGCAATCAAGCCAAATTAAATACGTAGAATCAGGATGGATTACGTTTATACTTTTTAAATGCTCCCCAATATATTGTTCGACAAGTTTTACGTTTTCTTCAAGGTAAAGGAGAAGTGAATCCAGCCATTCATGTCCGTTATTGTAGGCTGCTTCCATTGCCGTAATGCCAAAAATATTTAAAGAAAAATGCCCCTGGTTTCTTTTCACTTGTTTAAATTTACCTAATATTTTCCTATCAGGAATGATCACTGCTGAAGCTTGAAGGCCGGCAAGATTAAATGTTTTGCTTGGGGCAATAGCTGTAATGGAATTTTGAGCAAATGATTCACTGATGGAAGCAAAAGGAGTGTGCTTATTGCCGAACAGCAAAATATCTGAATGAATTTCATCTGAAAAAACAAACACGCCGTTTTCTAAGCACAATTCGCCGATTTTTGCAAGCTCCTCTTTTGTCCATACTCTTCCGCTCGGGTTTTGCGGGTTGCAAAGAATCAGCATTTTGACGGATGGATCTGCCAGCTTTTCCGCCAAATCTTCAAAATCGATAGAATAACGCCCGTCTTTTAAAACTAATTCATTCTCCACAACAATGCGTTTATTATACTTCACCATGTCAAAAAAAGGCTTGTATACCGGGGGCTGAATCACAATCCGATCCCCCTCTTCCGTTAATGCTTGGATGGCTATGCTCATTGCTTCCACTACGCCTGAACAAAAATCAAGTGAATCGGCTGAAATTTCCCATCCATGTCTTGTTTTTAGCCAATTTTGAACCGATTTTTTTGTTTTGGAGCCGACGCCAGTATAGCCGTACACACCGTGTTCGACTCGTTCTTTCAAAGCCGCTATGACCGCATCTGGAGATTTGAAATCCATATCAGCTACCCACATTGGCAAAACATCTTCATGTCCGAACAATTCTTTTGTGAAATCCCATTTGTAAGATTGTGTTCCTTTTCTTTTTATTACTTGATCAAAATCACTCATCTTCTCACCTCAATACCAATGTATATGTGCTAAAATACAATTGCAAACATTTTGTACCAATTTGGGGGAAGCGATATGGAACAAAAAGAGGCAAATTTATTTATGATTGAACTGTTAAGTGAATGGGATCCGCTCCAACTGGGCAATGATGCTTACGAACTGGAAATAGTTGATTGCATTCAAGCCGTTCATACAATTGATCACCCTTTACAGTTGGCTAGGAAGATTCAGTCAATTTACGAATTCTCTTTTGAAGAGGTTATACCTTTAAAGGAATGTGAAAAAATCGCCAAAAAACTATTGGCGATTAAAAAAATGTGTCATGCCAATTATTGTAAAAACGCTTACCTATTTAGCCGAAACAAAAATCAAAAATGTGATTACTAACATGATATGGCCGCTCTTCAGGCACTAAATGGCCTGTTTGTTTGAAGGAGACAAAACGAGAGATGGGCAAATCTTTCTGAAGCTGGTATCCGACTTCGATTGGAACGATTTTATCTTCTTCCCCCCATACTAATAAGCATGGAATTTCAATCGTTTTTAAGTCTTGTGAGGAAAGATCTCCTTCACGTTCACGAATCATTCGGGTCAATGCTCTGAAAATTTTATCGTCATAAAACGGTTCGCTATATCCGTATATCATGTCTTCGTTAATGAGCGATTGGTCGTGCACGACGCTGCATAAGCTTTTCCATACGCCTTGCCTGATAAATTGTCTTTTAACGTAAAGGTAAAAATACGGGAGATATGAACAAAATATGAGAGAGGAAGGCATCTTTTGCATATAACCAGAGCTGCAAATGAGCACAATTTTTTTAAACAAATCAGGTTTTTGCTTAGCTGCATATAAAGAAATTTGTCCGCCCATGGAATGGCCGACAATTACAGCCTGTTTGATTTGCAAACGTTCTAAAAGCTCTATAACCGCTTTTGCCATGTTGTGATAGGAATAGAAAAACTTCGTTGCTTTTTCGGATTTCCCAAATGGGGGAAGATCAATGGCTATAATGGAAAAGTGCTTTTTTAATAAAGGGATTAATTTTCTGTAGCTGAAGGTGGAGGATAAAAATCCATGAATCAGCACGATCGTATCTGTTTGTTGTGGATGATGATAATATTCGTAATATATATTTGTTCCTAATATTTTCATTTTGTGATGGATTTCCTTTAGCAATGCTTATTTCTCCTTTCAGTAATTTTGTACCGTTAGTTTATCCATCAATTTAAAAAATTTTCTGGCATAGTGATGTAAAAATTCTGGAACGTGATATAATTATCTGAAGATTCCATTTTAGGGGGATTTACAAAAATGAAATTGACTGAAAAGGAAACAGAAATTTTAGAAATTTTGGAGGAAGACAGCCGATTAACACCTGAAACAATTGCGAAAATGATTGGACTTTCTGAGGAAGAGACAAAGAAATTGATTTCAGGTTTAGAAGAGAAAAAAATCATCGTGAATTATGCGACAACCATTGATTGGAAAAAGGTAGACGGACATGAAGGCGTAACAGCCATGATCGATGTAAAGGTGGCTCCAAAAAGAGGCGTAGGGTTTGATGAAATTGCCGAACGCATTTATCGATTTAACGAGGTTAAATCGGTTTATTTAATGTCAGGCGCTTATGATCTTTCTGTCGTGATTGAAGGAAAAACAATGAATGATATAGCCCGTTTTGTATCGGAGAAGCTGTCAACGCTTGAATCCGTTTTATCTACAACAACACATTTTATTTTGAAAAAATATAAACATGACGGAATCATTTTTGATCACGAAGATAAAGATAAAAGAATCGTGGTGTCACCATGAAAATGAAGACGTTACATTCATATTTGTCAGAAACTGTCATAAATATGAAGCCATCAGGCATCCGCAAGTTTTTTGACCTAGCTGCCAATATGGAAGGCGTTATTTCACTTGGTGTAGGAGAGCCTGATTTTGTCACTCCATGGAATGTACGCGAAGCCTGCATTCTTTCCTTGGAACAAGGATTTACGTCTTATACAGCAAACGCTGGATTGTATGAGCTTCGCGAAAAAATCAGCGAGTATTTGTTCAAACGTTTTGATTTACAGTACGATCCGGCTGAAGAAATTATTGTAACAGTTGGTGCGAGTCAAGCGATCGATATAGCTTTCCGGTCTATTATTAATAGCGGGGATGAAGTATTAATAATAGAACCTTGCTTTGTTTCATATGCGCCTCTGGTTACTCTCGCGGGAGGGAAGCCTGTCAGCGTATCTACCTTTGGAGAAGAAGAATTTAAAGTCAATCCGGAAATTTTGGAAAAATATATTACAAGTAAGACAAAAGCCATTATGATTTGTACGCCAAACAACCCGACAGGAACGGTTTTATCGAAGAAAGAGCTGGAAGCAGTTGCACAAATTGCTAAGCGATATGACTTGCTGGTAGTGGCTGATGAGATTTATGCTGAGCTCTGTTATGAAGATGAATATGTAAGCATGCCGAGTATTGAAGGTATGAAGGAACGGACAATTCTTATTTCCGGCTTTTCTAAAGGCTTTGCCATGACAGGATGGCGGCTTGGGTATATAGCTGCTGACCGAGTTTTTGCGCGTGCAATGTTGAAGGTTCATCAATATTCGATCATGTGCGCGCCGACAATGGCCCAATACGCTGCATTAGAAGCATTGGAAAATGATGAAGATGTTTTATATATGCGGAAAAGCTATCAAAGAAGAAGAAACTACATTGTTCAGTCGTTAAATGAAGCCGGTTTATTTTGTCATATGCCGGGCGGTGCCTTTTATGCTTTTCCAAGCATTAAAAGCACCGGATTGTCTTCCGAGGAATTTGCGGAGAGATTGCTTTTAGAAGAAAAAGTAGCAGTAGTCCCCGGCAATGTTTTTGGCCAAAGCGGAGAAGGATATATTCGTTGTTCATACGCATCATCTATGGAGCAGCTTCAAGAAGCGATGAAAAGGATCAAACGATTTGTACAATCTTTATAATGTTTTTATTGCCTGGCCTAATATGAGGCCAGGTTTTTTTATTTATTTTTGCTCAAATGAGTACATTGTGTTATAATTGATCACCGCATATTCGTTTTAAGCAGAAATTATGAATTAGGAGTGTTTAAATGGCTAATCAATATCCTATTGGGGCTGTTTTAGTTGGTAAAGTGACAGGAATCCAGCCGTACGGTGCATTTGTAGCATTGGATGAAGAAACGCAAGGTCTAGTGCATATTTCGGAAATTGCCCACGGATATGTAAAAGATGTCCGGGATTACTTAAAGATCGGCGATGAAGTAAATGTAAAAATTCTTTCGGTTGATCATGAATCGGGAAAGATCAGCTTATCCATTAAGGCAGTGGAAGAAAAATCAAAACCAATTGCTAAACAAAAAACAGAAAGCGAAGCGTCAAGAGGCTTTAACACATTGCGCGAAAAGCTGCAGGAATGGATTGAACAATCAAAACACGAAAATATTATAAAAAAATAAAGACATACGCATCATGGTCATGGCGGAATTTTACGGAAACGTTATTGTAGAACACGAATTTGCTTTTTAATACTTATTCGTGTTACAAAGACTGCTATCGAACTTTGCCCGGACATTCTTTTAAAGATTTATCGAATGTCATTTCGGTTATAGAAGTTCGAAAAGCGGCAATCCTTCAAGCTGCGCTAATGAAAAAAACCGGCAATTATGCCGGTTTATTTGAACCTTACTTTTCGGTTCTGTCGATTTTAGAAAAAAATTATAGAAGATTTTTTTACAGAAAATTATGTCGATTTTTTAAGCTCCGAATTTTGATCTCATTGAAATGCTTGTTGTCTTTATCTTGTTTCCGTCTTAGGCTCATTACGGGCAAATTCTGCATCAGGTTTAAATAAGAGAGCAAGATTAATGAGACCGGCAATACCGACTATACCATAAATGATTCTAGATAAAGCAGCATTTTGGCCGCCAAAAATAGCTGCCACAAGATCAAATTGAAAAAATCCGATAAGACCCCAGTTCAGGGCTCCGATTATTGTAAAAAGCAGTGCAATCCGCTGTAAAGTGCTCATGTTGCTACCTCCTTTAAGTTGAATTTTTCCTTATTAACTTGTATCAAAATGAAAAATTTATACATCTAATAGCAGGAATAATGAGCCTGTTCTGTTTATTGTTTTCTTGATTTCGACAAATATTTTCGATAAAGTGGAAGACATGGCAGATAAATTTTTAGAGATGGAGGAATTGGCTTATGGCACATGTACGTTTTGATTACTCTAAAGCTTTATCTTTTTTTAGTGAGCAAGAATTTACATATTATCAAGATTTTGTAAAGGTTGCCCATCATTCCTTGCATGAAAAATCAGGTCAAGGAAGTGATTTTTTAGGCTGGATCGATTTGCCGCAAGATTATGACAAGGAGGAATTTGCACGGATTCAACAATGTGCCGAAAAAATCCGTTCGGATTCTGATGTATTGCTTGTCATCGGAATCGGAGGTTCTTATTTAGGTGCTCGAGCTGCAATTGAAATGTTGAACCATTCATTTTTTAATGCTCTTTCAAAAAGCCAAAGAAAAGCGCCGCAAATTATTTTTGTCGGAAACAATATAAGTTCTACATATATCCAAGATGTTATTGATTTTATAAAAGAAAAAGATTTTTCCATTAATGTCATTTCTAAATCTGGAACAACGACAGAACCAGCGATAGCGTTCCGAATTTTCCGTAAATTATTAGAGGATAAATATGGAAGAGAAGAAGCGAAAAAACGTATTTATGCTACGACAGATAAAGCGCGCGGAGCCCTCAAAACACTCGCAAATGAAGAAGGATATGAATCATTTATTATTCCGGATGATGTCGGTGGCCGATATTCTGTTCTAACTGCTGTCGGGCTTCTTCCGATTGCGGTAAGCGGAGTGGATATTGAAGAGATTATGAAGGGCGCTCAAGATGCAAGAAGAGATTTTTCTTCTTCCGAGCTAATGGAGAATCCAGCTTACCAGTATGCCGTTGCGCGCAATATTCTTTATAATAAAGGGAAAACAATTGAAATGCTCATCAATTATGAGCCGGCTCTTCAATATTTTGCGGAATGGTGGAAGCAGCTTTTCGGGGAAAGTGAAGGAAAAGATTTGAAAGGTATTTTCCCTGCTTCAGCCAACTTTTCGACAGATCTGCATTCGTTAGGACAATATGTGCAAGAAGGGCGCCGGGACATATTTGAAACGATCTTACATGTAGAGAAGGTACGGCATGACATAACGATTGAAGAAGATGAAAGCAACCTAGACGGATTAAATTATTTAGCCGGAAAATCTGTTGATTTTGTCAATAAAAAAGCATTTGAAGGGACTCTCTTAGCTCATACTGACGGGGGCGTACCGAACCTCATTGTTTCCATTCCTGAATTAAACGCTTATACATTCGGATATCTCGTTTATTTCTTTGAAAAAGCTTGTGCAATGAGCGGTTATTTACTTGGCGTTAACCCGTTTGACCAGCCAGGCGTAGAAGCATACAAAATCAACATGTTCGCTCTTTTAGGCAAACCGGGCTTTGAAGAGAAAAAAGCTGAGCTTGAAAAACGCTTGAAATAAAAGGGAATCATGTAAAAAAGAACGGCAATTGCTGAATTTTCCTTTGCCAAGCAGACAGAATTTGATTAAGCAGCAGCTGTAGCTATTTCTAGCTACAGCTGTTTTATTTTTGTCTATCTGCTGCCCGCTTCCGACAATTGGAATGCAATGTTGCTCTTTTATTCCTTTATTTCAGTAGCGTTGCATAAAAAAATTTAATGTTTGTCAAGCTCAATAAAAATTCCAGTTATTTCATGTAACTGAATATTCAGACATACAATCTTTCTAAGCAAGCTTAAAAGGACAATGACGTCTTAATCGGCAGTCCATTTCCACAATTTGGTAATATATTACAGGAACATTGGATCATAAACTAAATCGTCTAGGTGTTCCACCTCCCCTTCTTCAAATTGGTACACGATGGTTTCAAAATCTTTTTCCCAATCGTATTTTTTCCGACCGTTGGACGTTCGAATTGGCTTTTTAAAAAGGGAGCGAACAAAACAGTCAAAACCTTTAAAAAGCAGATTCTGTAAAGTTCGCTTGATCTCTAATAAAGGACCATCGTGATTCACTTTTAATTGGAGCATGGCCTGTAAGCAATAGGTGATTAGGGCGATCCAAATTTGATTGTAAACGGCATTTTGACTTTTTCCATAAAATCTTTTTATCTTAAGGTGCTGTTTCATCCATTTAAAGAAGGTCTCTATCTTCCAGCGATATCGGTATAAATCTGCAATCTCTTCCGCAGAAAGATCAAAGCAATTGGTTATGATGATCACGGGATTCCCTTCGCTGTCGACCGTTTCGATCAATCGGAGAGGATGAGTCATTTTGGTATGATTACGGTCATTTCCTAAAATGACAATCTGATCCCTATAAATCAAACGTTCTGGATTGGGAATCCGTTCCGATAAAACTTCAATCTCTGCGTTCTTTTTAAGCCGGGTAATGAATCGCACCCCTTCTCGGCATAAGCGGTCGAACTGTTTGTAATCGACATACCCTCGATCAAACAAGTAAATCGCATTTGGATCGATTTCAATGAGTTCGTCCATCTGTGTGCGATCGGCATGTTTCGCGGGTAAGATAATCCCTTGATCCGGAACAGTGATATCCTTCGTTACAACAACCTTTAAATGGAGTCGAACACCAGCCTTTGTCTTACGAAAAGTTGCCCATGGATATTGGCTCAAACTCATGCTCATCGTGGTAGAATCAATGACCAGAAGACGACCAATGTTTCGGATGATCGGGGCATTTTTCATTTGCCCTTGGATCTTTAAGACCAGATATTTAAATACTTTTTCAAACAGTTGAGGGGATAATTGGCCTAATTTGCGAGAAAGTTGCGAAGTACTAATTGCATCAAATTCCAGATATGTCTGCAACTCTTCCTTGTCTTTCAAATGTTTGGCCAATTTTGTTAAGCTTTCCAATTCATTTATCTGAGCGATGATACAAAGTTGTAAAAACTTATACACCGTTAATTTTTTAATGTATTTGTCAACGTCAATCACATTAATTAGTTTTGAAAAAGTTATTGGATCGATCTCTTTAAATAGTTCATTTATTGTGGATTCTGTGGTATTCTTATCCATAATGGTTTCTCCTTATTCTTAGGATTTGGATAGGACTGCCAATCCTAATTATAAGGAGTTTTTTTATATCCAAAAAGATGAAATTTAACATAAAATTGGGCTTGACAAATTAAAATTAACTTAATGCAATGCTACTGCCTTTATTTAGAAAAATAAATACACAATTTGCTCTTCATCGCAATATTTTTGACTGTCACGTTATATCCCTTCCATTAACAGAAGCCCTTTAACTTTTATCTGTCCGCTGTAAGAGCGTGGAGAATATTATTGGGAAGAGGGATCCGCATAGTTAGAGCAAAATTCGAAATAAAAAACCAATTTTTTAACTTAAAATAATGACTTTCCATCAAACGAACAATTCGCTCGAATATTTGCCGAATGCAAAAATCGCCATTTTCCATAAAGCTTGAAGAGCATCTTTCATGACTACTTTTTCACCATTGGGTAAACATAATAAAAAATGAGCAGGAAGGTGTTTAAGTTATGATTGAAATTTCTTCATCTTTGGAAGGAAAACAATATCCTTTATACGATTTAGAACTGGAATTAAAACAGTTAGGATACACAATTGGAGGGAATTGGGATTATGATCACGGTTATTTTGATTATCTGATGGATGATGACGACGGATACCACTTTTTAAGAATACCGTTTCGTGCTGTCGACGGGCAATTGGATGCACATAATGCAACGGTAAGTCTCGGCCGGCCTTTTATTTTAACCCACAAATATAAAGAGGGACTTGACGATCATGCGGCAATTGGAAACTTCCAAGCCTCCTTTAATCAGTTTTCCGAACCGGCGGAAAAAGATGCCGATGTTTTAGAGCCTTATGTTCAATTAGGAGAGACACTAATTCAAGAGCTTGAAAGAAGATTAAATTAGCTTTTTAAAGCTATTAAACAATCGTGTTGAACGACTGTAAAATTGTGGGGAGGGTTTAGAAAAATCTCTTCCCCTCTTTTGATGCCAAAAAGAATGATGCCATTGGAAAACAGGTCATTATGCAATTGCTGAAAATTTTTCCCGATGTCCTGGTCTGTTGGAGATTCAATTGTTAAGCGGGCGCCGTATGCTTTCCCGAGCTCTAATATAACATTCGAAAATCCATTCTGAAATAAGAAGCTGTTTAAAAAGACTTGACCAACCACCTGGAAAGATTGAATAATCTCATCAGCTCCCGCCCGTTTGGCATTCAATGTTTGTGTTTTTGTCATCATTTCGCAAATGGTGTACACGGACGGATTTGACGCTTTTACCGTAATTAATACTAAAATCGTGAGCATGTCTGCTTCCAATTCGTTTCTATGTTGATCAGCTGTTATGAAGACAGCTTTTGCCTCTTTAATGTTTGCTTTATTTAAAATTTGATCATCGGCAGGATTTCCTTTAATAAAGTGTATGTTTTCATCAATATAAGGTGCCTCAGATAATGTTTGGTCGATAAGAACAATAGGGCAGTAAAATTTTATAATACGCAGTGTTTCAATAATCTCCTTTGTTTTTTCATTCCAGCCAATTAATAAAAAATGGTTTTTCCCTTTGAAAGGAATTTCCCCGTCAATATAGGCATTTTGCCTTTTTACAGCAGCAGCTGATAAATTCGTAAAATAGGATGTTAAAAATGCTACTCCGGTCAAAATTAGTATCATTCCGAATGTACGTCCCAAAAAAGTTTTTGGAACGAAATCGCCATAACCGGTTGTAGACATTGTTACAAGAGCCCACCATATGCCTTCAAAAGGTGTAGGAAACTCCTTCGGTTCTATGTAAGAAATCATCGTGCCAAACAAAATTAAAATCATTAACACAATAACAGACATTCGGATAAAAACCGGCCACCTTAAATATTGAATCCAAAGCTTTGTCGATTTCATGATTTACTTCCTTTCGTTTCGGCAAGAAAAGAGAAAATTTCTGTAATAATTGTATTGATTTTTTTGGAAACGGCCTCTTTTCCGTATGCATCGACCGCGCGTTTAATCGCCTTGATGGTTTGATCTTCAAATTCTATAATGCTTACATCTTCTTCTGATTCATTGTACAGCTCGATAAAAACATCTAACGCATCGTTCATGTTATCAATTGCGGTACTCAGTTGTTTTTTCTCTTCATTATTAAGTTTCATCTCAACACCCCTGTATTAGTATGTGCAAATTCTTTTTTGAAAATGAAACTTTTCGTATACAAATGCGTATGAATATGTTGGACAGCTGAATTCATAATTATGGGGTGATTTTACAGTAAAGCTGAATGAAATGGTTCATGTCATCGTAGAATAGTAAAGACATGTGTCAGTTCTTTTACATTGATACAAAACTCTGTACAAATTCCTTCAAAAATTGTTATATTATTGTTAACTATAAAAAATAGAACGGGAGGTTTTTCAAAATGCTTTTTCATCCGATGGACATTCTGGTGTTCATTGCCTTCGGAATATCTATTTGGGCGCAATTCCGTGTGAAAGGGAACTTTGCTAAGTATTCCGATGTGATCGCTTCGAGTCATTTAACAGGGGCAGAAGTTGCGCGGAGAATTTTGGATCAAAACGGACTTTATGACGTTCCAGTCGAGCCTGTTCACGGGCAGCTGACAGACCACTACGATCCAATTCATCGGGTTGTGCGGTTATCAGAGCCGGTTTATTACGGAAATTCGATTGCGGCCGTCTCCGTTGCGGCGCATGAGTGCGGACACGCAATTCAACATAAAGAACGGTATGGTGCTCTTGTGTTAAGACATAAAATGTTTCCAGTTGTCAATCTTACATCGGGAATTGCTCCGATTTTGCTTATTGCCGGGTTTTTATTACAAAGTTTAAACTTGTTAGGGCTTGGGATTATCTTTTTCTCCGCTGCAGTTGCATTTCAGTTGATCACATTGCCTGTTGAGTTTAATGCGAGCTCTAGAGCAAAAGCTATTTTAGTAAGCGACGGCTTTATCCGAAACGAAGAAGAGCACGGAGTCAATAAAGTATTAAATGCAGCGGCTTTAACGTATGTTGCGGCAGCTTTAATATCTCTATTTGAACTTCTGAAATTCGTGATGATTTTCTTCCAATCTCAAGAAGAATAAAAGTTGGAAAAGGGGCTTATTCGTATAATAGGCCCCTTGTCATTTTAGAAAAAGCGCAAGGCTAAGAGGCGGTGTTTATCATGTTAAAAAAATTTATATTACAGACGAGCCGGCGTGATGAAATGATTGACATTACAATGTCAATTCAACAGTTTGTACATGAATCAGCCGTTTCAGAAGGGATAGTTGTGGTATACTGTCCGCACACGACAGCAGGCATTACGATCAATGAAAATGCTGATCCTGACGTAAAGCGGGATATGATTCGCCGTTTCGATGAGCTGTACCCATGGGAGAATCCGCTTGACCGGCATTTTGAAGGGAATACTGCTGCTCATATGAAAGCAAGTACTGTCGGAGCATCCCAGCACGTTATCATCTTGGAAGGAAATTTGTTGCTTGGGACATGGCAAGGCATTTATTTTTGCGAGTTTGACGGACCTAGAAACCGGACATATTATGCAAAAATTTTAAAAGGATAGGTTTTAGTTAAAATGTATAAAAAGTTTGCCCGATTCTAGCCGAAATTCGTTTATT